>CANEDP010000001.1 GCA_947426305.1 uncultured Clostridia bacterium
TTAAGTTATCAATCGGAAGGATATCCGATTTACACAAGTTTTACGATAGGCTCATTTATGAAGTAACAATGCTAAACAAAACAGAAAAAGTATTGGAATAAAAAAGAGCCTCTTCAAATAAGGCTCAATAAATGACATCAGAAGAGGTTTATTTAATACTGCTCTTTCTAATCGTTTTTATATTCTGTATTAGTATCTCTTGATATTGTTTTTACATCACAGCCTAACACATCGGCTATTTTTACATAATCGTTATATGTGAATGTATCTCTATATAATTTATTACTTAAAACTTGTGGAGTTATTCCTAACTTTTCAGCTAAAGCCTTTACTGTTATATCCTTATCTAACATTATTTTTTTAATAGTTTTACTCGCTGACATCTTATCTTCCTCCTTCTTCTTTTACTAATAACATTTTACACTATTTTATAATCATTGTCAACATATGATAATCAAAAATAATTAAAAAATATTCAAAAAAGTTATTGACATTATAATCAAAATGCGTTATACTATAATCAGAAAAACGAAAAAACACTTAAAAAAGTTATAAAAAAGGCGGTGAAAATATGAAAAAATTTTATAATACACTTCCAGAAGAACAAGAAACAATAATAAATATTGATTATGGAACTAAGGAAGTTAATTGTTATACAAGTAGAAAAACACAGATTACGAAATTAACTAAAAAATTAGGAGAACCAACACAAATATATCACATAGATAAAAAAATAAGTGGTGCTAGTTGGACAATCCCATTTTCGGATAAGAAATCTGCGAATATTATTTTTTCAAAGTCAATTATTATAGGACAACTTTAAAATCAATTTTAAGGTCTAAAAACAATAACCTGTTTATGATTTTAAATAGTTAGTAAATAAAACAAAGTAATTTTATCATTTAGAAAAATAGTATTAAGAAAATACAATAAAAAGCATTCAATGAATAATACATAAAAGAAGAGGGATATATTTCCCGTGAAGTTTATATATTGCCTCTTCAAAATTCAAATAGATTATTTAAAATAAAAGGAGATTTTTATTATGGAAGAAAATTATATTTCAGAATATATGGAAACTTGTTTTTATATAGACCATGTAAACAAAAAATATGGTGTATGCATTAATGTTAAAGATTTAGACAGAGCAGAAGAAATTAAAAGGTATTTTAAAGAAACAGAAAAAGAACGTATCAAAGCATGGAAACAAGAATGGAAAGAAGGTGTTGCATAATGAAAGAATATACAGAAATATTAAAAGGATATTTAGGAAGTAGAAGAGATGTTTCCAAAGAAGTATTTAAGATAGCAGGAAGAATTTACAGAGGAGTAAATAACGATAGATTTACAATTGAAGAGGCATTACAAAAATTAAATAAGAAAGTAGGTGTTATAAATGAAAGATAAATTATTACTAGATCCTTTATGGAATTTAGAAATGTCAAAGGCTAATATATGCGATGATATTAATTTTTTACGTTGTATAGAAATGGAATATTTTACAAAAGGAGAAATAGAAACCTCACAATATTTATATAGTCAATTTAAATCGATCATAACTACTTTGAGAAAATCTTTAGAATATACACAAATGGCCATGAAAGAAAGTATAGATTCAATTTATGAAGAGGACAAGCAGAAAAAGAAAATTAAAAGTAGGAGAGTTAATAAAAATGGCTATTAGGGAAATTATAAAAAATAAGAAATATAAAATAGAACTTTTTGTTGGTAGAAATGGAAGTAAAAAAGTAATGCACTATGAGATTGTAAATGGCGGAAAGAAAGAGGCAGTTTTAAGAGAAAACCAAATAAAGTTAGAAATAAAAAATCACACTTTCGTAAAAAACAACAATAAAACTATTAATGATTTAATGAATGAGTATTTGGAATATAACAAAGACAAGTGGTCGCCAAAAACTTATGTTTCAAATGTTCATTGGATAGACAATATTAATGAATCTATTGGACATATACACTTACAAGACTTGAATGTAAAAATATTAGAATGCTTTTATAGTAAATTAAAGAAATTAACTAAAGAAATTGTAGATAAAGAAACAAAAGAAAAAAAGTGCGTTCCAAGATATGCAGATAAAACAATACAACACCATTATGTATTAATAAACGGGGCTTTAAATAAGGCTATTCATTGGGGTTATATTAACTATAATGTAAATGAAAAAATTGAGAAGCCAAAAGTAAGAAAAAAAGAGATAGAATGTTACTCTCCAGAAGAGGTCAATAAATTATTAGAAGTTTTAAAAAATGAACCATTAAAATATCAATCTATTATTTATCTGGCTTTAGATGGTGGAATGAGAAGAGGCGAATTAACTGGGCTAACGTGGGAAGATATTGACTTTAAAATGGGAACTATAAGAATAAATAAAGCAACACAATACACAAAAGAACTAGGAGTCTTTGAGAAAGAAACAAAATCACAAACAAGTGATAGAAAAATATTTATTTCTAATACTACACTAAATATATTAAAACAGTTTAAAAAAGAACAAATAGAAAGAAAAATAAAACTAGGTAATAAATGGGGAAATAGTAAAAGAATATTTACAACTGATTATGGATTTGATATGCACCCAGATACACCTAGTCAAATTCTTGAATCGGTTATTAAAAAATATAATTTGAAAAGAATAACATTCCACGCATTAAGACATACAAGCGTTTCCTTAATGATTTCAAAAGGGATTCAAGTTCAAATTATCAGTAAAAAGGCTGGACATTCAAGCGTACAGGTAACAGATAGTACATATTCACATTTTTTCGATAGTGAATTTAAAAAATGTGCTGATGAAATGGATAATATTTTACGAGAAGTTAATTAAGTGTCGTAATCCATAATTATAAACATATTATTTGAGAACGGAGGTAAAAATGAAAAACAATAAACGATTACAATTAATAAAGATTTTATTAAACTATACTATTACCAAAAACAGAGAAGATGAAAATTTTATAAACTACTTAAATGAAAATTTAAGTTCATTCAATATTGATATATCACCTATACTATATATGCCATATGATGAAATTATAAAAATATTAAAACCCCATAAAAGCCAAAATGAAATTGAGAAAGAATCAGACAAACTTAATCAATTATTTATTAGGAAAGATACCGATATTGAACAAGTAATAGAAAAATTTTGTAGAAAATATCATATTTGAATTTTCAATATATAATCATTTTCAATTAGTCCGCCTAGAGTCCGCTTTTTGAGTTTAAATAAAAAATTACCAAGCCACAAAAGACTTGGTATTTCTGGTTGCGGGGGCAGGACTCGAACCTGCGACCTTTGGGTTATGAGCCCAACGAGCTGCCAACTGCTCCACTCCGCGATGAATTAAATTACAAAAAATATTATAGCACAAACACCTTACTATGTCAAGTCCCTTTCTTATTATTTTTTGTCAATCTAAGCTTATTATATGCAAAAAAATGCAAAATATTACCACTTTTCTCATTTTTTTGTCAGATACCAAGCATTTGTCTAACCTTTTCTTCTCCGGCAACAATCCAATAAATCATCAACCCAATCTCCGTAATCAAAATCGTCGGAAATCCAATTGTAAATCTCAACTTTTTTGTTTTATGGCGAAACTTATACATTCCAGCAATCGTTCCAAAACCACCACCCAAAAACGTAATCATAAAAAGCGTCTTCTCTGGCGTTCTCCAATTTCCCATTTTGGCCTGACGTTTATCCCACCACATCACAAAAAAGCCTATTATATTAATTCCTAATAAATACAATAAAACATATTTAATTGGTATCCCCATTTTTTACATTCTCCTTTCCTAAAATTAAACATATCATAAATCACAGGGCGGGTCAACACCGCGCCCCCTACAATATTTCATAAAATCCCCAGTAGCAACGCCTATACAAACAACGACATCTGATTACTCTGCGTCATTCCTTTCAAACAACCAAACTTCTTCAAAAGCTCCGTCATCGCCTTTCCAATCTTCGAGCGAACCTGCATATCATCAATACACTCAAATGGTTCTTCCTGCGCCGCCTGATAAATACTCTCAGCCGCAATATTTCCAAGTCCAGCAATACTATTGAGCGGTGGTCTTATCTTACCATCTTCCACCTGAAATCTCGTACTATGCGACTTATACAAATCCACATCTAAAAACTCAAAACCTCTTTCATACATCTCCAAAACAATTTCCAAATCATCATACATATCTTTATCCTTCGGAGTTGCCTGATTTCCCATCATCTCAATCTCACGCATCTTATTCTTCACTTTTTCCTTGCCATAAATCATCACTTCGCTATCAAAAGCCTTCGCACGAATCGTAAAATATGCCGCATAATACGCAAGTGGCATATGCACCTTATACCAAGCAATACGAAATGCATTTGTTACATACGCTGCCGCATGAGCCTTTGGAAACATATACTTTATTTTCTTACACGAATTGATATACCATTCTGGCACATCATGTTCACGCATAATTCCTTCGTATTCCTTCCATTTTTCAGGGTCCTTCGTCGCCTTTCCTTTACGCACAACTTCCATAATCTTAAACGCCGTATTAGGTGGCAACCCTTTATCCATTAAATAAATCATAATATCATCTCTAGTACAAATCGCTTCACTCAAAGTAGCCGTTCCTGTTTGTATCAACTCTTGCGCATTGCCAAGCCATACATCTGTGCCATGAGAAAGTCCTGACAAACGAATGAGTTCCTCAAAAGTCGTTGGTTTCGTTTCCAAAAGCATTCCTCGTGAAAACTTTGTTCCAAACTCAGGAATTCCATAGCTTCCAACCTCCGAGCGAATTTGCTCTGGCGAAACACCAAGCGCTCTGGTCGAACTAAAAATCGACATCGTTTCTTTATCATCCAAAGGCACTTTGGTTGGGTCTGTTTCTGTAATATCTTGAAGCATACGAATCATCGTCGGATCGTCGTGACCTAGAATATCAAGTTTTAGCAAGTTTTGGTCAATCGAGTGATAATCAAAATGAGTGGTAACAATATCCGAATTTGGGTCGTCTGCTGGATGTTGTACTGGGCAAAATTCATAGATTTCGCGCCCTTTTGGCACAACGATAATTCCTCCTGGGTGCTGTCCTGTTGTTCTTTTAATTCCTGTACAACCACCTGAAATACGCAAAACCTCTGCACTAGGAAGTGGCACATGACGCTCTTCATAATAATTTCGCACATAGCCAAATGCTGTTTTATCAGCCACTGTACCGATTGTTCCTGCCTTAAATGTCGTTCCTTTTCCAAAAATGACTTCGGTATATTTATGTGCTTTGGCTTGATATTCTCCTGAGAAATTAAGGTCAATATCTGGTTCTTTGTCTCCATTAAAACCAAGGAACGTCTCAAATGGAATATCCATACCATCTTTATCCAATTTGTGTCCACAGGTTGGGCAATCTTTATCTGGCAAATCAAATCCATTTTTGACACCATAATCGGAAAAATCAGAATATTTGCAATTCGGACATCGATAATGCGCTTTTAACGAATTTACTTCTGTAATTCCTGTCATATTTGCCACAAAAGAGGAACCAACCGAACCTCTAGAACCGACAATATAGCCATCTTCGTTAGATTTCCAAACAAGTTTCTGCGCAATAATATACATCACGGAAAATCCATTTTTGATAATAGAATCCAGTTCCTTGTCAAGTCTGGTTTGCACAATTTCAGGAAGTGGATTACCATATAATTCGTGGGCTTTGTTGTAAGCAATATTTCGGATTTCCTCTTCGCAACCTGGAATATGTGGTGGACATTTTTCAGCCGAAATTGGTGCAATTTTTTCGCACATATCAGCAATCAAATTGGTATTTCGCACAACAACTTCGTAGGCTTTATCGTTTCCTAAATAATCAAATTCTCGAATCATTTCTTCGGTCGTTCTTAAATATAGTGGCGCTTGCATATCGGCATCATCATAACCTTGTCCAGCTTGCAAAATGCGGCGATAGATTTCGTCTTGCGGATCCATAAAATGCACATCACAAGTAGCGACAACTGGTTTTTCCAATTTTTCGCCAAGTTCCACAATTTTTCGGTTAATATCTTTTAGCGTTTCTTTACCTGTAACGGTTTCATTTCGAATTAAATATTCGTCATTTTCAATTGGCTGAATTTCCAAATAGTCGTAATATTCCGCAATTTCTTCGATTTCTTCATCGGATTTTCCTTCCAAAACAGCTCGATAAAGTTCGCCTGCCTCACACGCACTGCCAATGATTAATCCTTCACGATGCTTATCTAGTACACTTTTTAGAATTCTTGGCTTTTTATAAAAATAATCCAAATGCGAATACGAAATTAGTTTATATAAATTTTTAAGTCCCACATAATTTTTTGCCAAAATAATCATGTGATATGTCATTAGTGATTTATAATCTGCTTGGAACTTTTTATCAAAATCATCAACTGTAGCCACATTTTTGCCTTTGGCGATTTCTAACATTTTACCAAACACACCAACTAGGGTTTTAACATCATCTAACGCACGATGAGCCACTTCGACTTTGATGCCAAGTTTATCTGCCAAAATTCCTAATTTGAATTTCTTGAAGTCTGGAAACATAGCTCTTGCAAGTGGTAATGTGTCAATATAGGTATATTCGAATTCGTAGCCATGTTTTTCGAAATTGTGTTTTAGAAATCCCATATCGAATTTCGCATTGTGGGCAACCAAAACAGAGTCTCCGATAAAATCAATGATTTTGGGAATGACTTTGTCAATTGTCTCGGCATCTTTTACCATGTCATCTGTGATATGTGTAATTTCTACAACCTTTGGTGGAATTGGCTTTTGCGGATTGACAAAACATTCAAATTCGTCAATGATTTCCCCTCCACGCATTTTGATAATTCCTACTTCTGTAATTTTTTCGGTAACTGGAGAAATTCCAGTTGTTTCTAGGTCGAGAACACAATATTCGGTATCGATTAGCTGACCTTTGCTTTTAAAAATCGTGCGTTCTTTGTCTCTTACAAAATAGGCTTCTACACCATAAATAACTTTTAAATCATTTCCTGCTTCGATAAAATGGTGAGCATCTGGAAAAGATTGCACAACACCATGATCAGTAATAGCAATGGATTTCCAGCCCCATTCAACCGCACGTTTTAGCAAATCGGTACATGAAGTAACGCCATCCATTTGACTCATTTTGGTATGCATATGTAGTTCCACTCTTTTTTCAGTAGAAGTATCCATTCGTTTTTGTTTTTTGCGACCAGAAGTTTCGATAATCGTATTTGCCATAATTCCAATTTCTTTGGCAAATGGATCATATTTAGCAACTCCGTCAACTTTCAAGCCTTTGGCACTTTTGATTCTTTTCTCGATTTTTTTGAATTCTTCATTTTTGACAAATGCTTTGCAAGTCATGGTGCTACTTCCGTCGTATAAATCAAACATGAGAATGGTTTTGTCATTTTTGATTTCACGAGAGTCAAGTCTTACGACTTCCCCATCTAGGCAAACTTTGTCGGAATCAACGGATATATCGGCAATTTTGGTAGGGTCGCTTTTGATATTCATATTTCTTCCATAAATGAGTGGTGTTTCCTCTTCTGGTTCTTCGCCTGAAATCGCGGCTTCAATTTCTTTTTCTTGTGCTTTTAGAGCTTCTTCGTGTTCTTTCTCTAGCATTTGTCTGTCAGCTTCTTCTTGTAATTGTTTGACAAATTCTTGTTCTTGCTTTTTGACACTTTCTTCAAATTTTTGTTTATAATTTTGGTCTAACTCTTCTGTAAAACTAACCTTGTAATTCTGATTATAAAGGTTTAGTAAAAGATGTTCTAAGCCTTTATCAAATTTTTTAGATAGCAAAAAGGAAGCCCCTTTCATTGCTAATTTTACGGTTATTTCATTACTATTTATTTCAATGCAACTTCCGCTCAAAACAGCTTTGCTAAAAGGTTCTTTTTTGGCAATATAATTCACAATTTCATTCCATTTTGTTTCAATCGTTTGCTCAATTTCTACATCACGATACCCAATATCAATGGCAACTTTTGCCACTTTAAAACGTCTAATTGCATAATTCTCGAAACTTTCCATATCGGCTAACTCAATTGGCTTTGAAGAAATTACGCTAATTTGTAATTTATTTGTTTTTTTATATAAATTGATATTTTCAATTTCGCAATCGATTAAATTATTTTCTACGGTATAATCTGAAAAAACATCTTTTATGTATTTTGGCATTTTGTGTTTCTAATATCCTTTCTTGTACTTTTGTTAAATATATTCTAATATTTCCCTAAATTCTTTATATCCAAATTTCTCATTAAAATGTCCTGCGTTATTTATTAATACTTTCTTTGCTTCCAAATATTGGGCAAATTCTTCGGCTTCATTTTGAGGAACATATGGGTCATTATCCGAATAAAGGCAGATTCTTTCAAAGCAAACATCTTTGATATTCTGAAGTTTTCCATTTTCGCTATAAAACGAATCATACAAAGTGTTATCTTCATCAAATTTGATTTGATTAAATCCTGCCACAGTTATTAATTTTTTAATTTTTATATTATTTTCAACCAAAAATTTTACTATAAAAATTCCACCGAGACTATGGGTTATAAACGTTGTATCTTCTGTTATATAACCAATTTCTACATAAGCTTTTAAAACTTTACTCCAACTTTCATAGTCTTGTTTATCAGGAGACGGAAAATTGGGTACAATGCAATTTCGTTTTCGTTTACTTAAGCTCATTTTAAGCCATGGAAACCAGTTTTTGTATGGGTTTCCATAGGAACCATGAATTAAAAAATAATTTTCCATCAATTAATTTATCTCCTTTAAAATATCTATTTACCTTGTGGCAAATAAGCCTCTTTAAATACATTTTCTAATATAACTATATCATATAAATCATTTTTTTTCAATAAAAAATATAAAAATAGAGAGCATATCTATTACTTCTACTGAAAAATAATAGATATACTCTCTATCTTATTGGATATTTTAGAGATACAACCATTATGATCTTAACAATGCTCTAGTTTAAATACTCTCTGATCTAAATCGAAAACTTTCGTATCTAAATTATCAACTTGAATTCCAAACTTTTCTTGATTTTTATACATTTCTTGTGCTTTATCTTTTTGCATGACAGCCACATCAAATATAGCGTCAATCTTTTTACCATAGTCTTGTTCAAATAAAAACATTCTATCTAACATTTTCTCTTCAAATGCATTCGTTCTGTCTGTCATCTTTTCTTCGAACACATTTATTCTATCTGACATCTTCTCTTCAAACGCATTCATCCTATCAAAAATCTCATTTCTTAAATCCCTTTTTACCCCCTCCATTGCAGAATTAACAATTTGTGATATTGCTTCTAAATCTTTTTTATCCATCTTCTCACCTCCTTCTTTTGTCGAATATTTTAACACACAACCCCTTATTTTTCAAGTACTATTTGCGTTTTTCTTTCGACATTTTTCGCCACACTTATACTTAGCCCTCTCTTGTGCTATTAATAATATCTCTCATCTTATTAAAACTTTCTTCAATTTCTGGAATATCATTTATCGTAATTCCACTTAAAAAGCCTTTCGTGTAAAAACGAATATCCCCTATTTTACACATTTTTTGTGAACGAGTCTGAAAGTAAGCCATATCTTTTATATCGTTATAAGGCACAACTTCATCCTTGTCCACAAATAGATATTTGGCTTTGTGTCTCAATTTCGTTTCATAAAAATAAGTTCTCGTTCCCATTGCTCTTTTTTTATTAAAAAACAACCATGCTCCCAAAGCCACCAGACACAAAATCGTAATCAAAATTCCTAAAAAAGTACCATACGAACTAAAGCCCGCAAGGGCAATAATCATTAATAATACTATCAATTCGCCATTTTTCAACAAATTAAATTTAGGAGAATATTTGCGATTAATACGGAAAACTTCTTGCTCATTATCTGCTTTTAACTTTTCTTGCTCCTTTTGTTTTTCATAACAATTCTTGCAAATATTTCCCTCTTTTTTCAATTCCGCTCCACATATTTTACATCTCATACTTTATTCCTCCTTTGTCTTCAAATAAGAAAAGTTTTCCAACTTTTCTTATTTGAAGCGAGTAAATTTTTGCTTACACAAAAATTTTCACGCTTTGTTAAAACAACCTCGTTATATCATTAAACGACACATACAAAGATAGCAAAATCAAAAACGTAAACCCAATCGATTGTATCTTTAACTCCATTTCTTCACTCATTTTTTTCTTGCGAATTGCCTCAATGATTAATATCACAATTTTTCCACCATCTAAAGCTGGAATAGGCAACAAATTCGTAACTCCAAGTGATAGTGAAACCACCGCTAGCAAATAAACAAAATCATGTATACCACTTGTTTGAACCACCATTTCTGAGATTCCAACTGGTCCTGTCATTTGGTCAATTGACACATTTCCCGTTAATAGCATGATTAAGCCATCTTTCGTAGAATTCAAAAATTCTACCGTTTCCCAAAATCCATAATATACATTATTTTTAAAATTTCGCTGCGCCTGCTCTACTTCTACTCCCAAAACATATCGCGTTATTTCTCCGCACTTTAACCGCTGTTGGAGTGATTGAAAATTGCATATTTTCTCCATTTCTCTCAATCCACACCTGCAAAGTTTCGCCTTTTGAGTGAAACAAAACCGTATCAATATCCGATTTGATTCTTGTCTTTTTGTCATTTATTTGAATAATTTTATCGCCTGCTTGCAAATTCATCTCTCTCGATGCATATTCTGGAATAATTTGTCTAACCATTGTAGAACTATTCGTCCCAGCCAAACTCATCAATAAAAAATACGCCACCAAGCCAAAAACAATATTTACAACTGCTCCAGCAACTACAATCGCAATTCTGTGAGATACTTTCGCTTCACTAAACGACCCTTTTTCCTCTACTTGCTCGGTTTCGCCTACCATATCCACATAACCACCAAATGGAATGGCTCGAATCGAATATTTCGTTTCAACTCCTTGTTTTGAAAAAAGGTTAGGTCCAAAACCTAACGAAAATTCCCTTACCTTTACTTTGCAAAGTTTTGCTACTAAAAAATGTCCACCCTCATGAATAAAAACTAAAAATCCCAACAAAAATATAACTTTTAATGCCCCAACAATAAAACCCAATTTGACCTCCTATAAAAACATTGTCAATAAAAAATAAGCAAATGGAGCAATAAACATGACACTATCAATTCTGTCTATCATTCCACCATGACCTGGAAACAATTCACTAAAATCTTTTACACCAAAATATCGCTTAATCACAGACGCCGAAAAATCGCCAATTTGACCAATCAAACTTAGGAATCCACTTAAAATTCCAATCGTCCAATAATCAATCTCTGTCTCAAAATAGTAGTTCATCACAAAAGCACAAATCAAAGAAAAACAAATCGCTCCAAACATTCCACCAATACAACCTTCTACCGTTTTATTGGGACTGACTTTACTAAATTTGTGTGTTCCAAAATTTCTGCCAACCCAATAAGCAAACACATCAGTTCCCCACGCTGCAATCAAAACAAACCAAATTAGAAATTTACCAGACAATTTCCCAGTTACACCATACAAAAGTGACAAAAATCCTAAAAATCCGAACCACATACAAAATCCCAATAAACGTAAACGCCGCATCTTTCAATGTGATTCTCATATCACTAACAATAACACTTAAAAATAAAACAAACAGCAACATTGGCACACCCAAAGTAATAACTGTATTTAAAACCATCTCAGGAACCATATGCATAAATGCTATCAAAATCGCTGTCAAATAGCCGAACCCAAGAAATGAATTTCACTTCTTTTTTTGCACAATTAGCATACTCATACATCGCAATCATCGCAATCATCGCAATCACAATATCCACAACGTATTTATTTCCCAATACAATTAATAATATAACAAATGGCAAACCTACCAATGCAGTTATGATTCTTTTTAAATTCATAATTTATTTTCCTTTTCTTTTTGGATTCTATTTTCCAAAATTTCTTTTTCGTTTTTGGTATGTAGCAATGACTTCGTCCAAATCTTTTTCGGAAAAATCTGGCCAATATTTATCCATAAATAAAATTTCCGAATAGGTCGACTGCCACATCAAAAAACCGCTAAGGCGCATTTCACCACTTGTTCTGACAATTAAATCTGGATCTGGTTGACCGTATCGTATACAAATGGGTTGAAATTGTTTCTTCCGTTATTTGCTCTGATTTTAAATTTCCATTTTTTACTTCTTCCGAAATTTCCTTTATCGCTTTTATCATTTCAGCTCTACCACCATAATTTAAGGCAATATTAAAAATAATTCCCGTATTATTTTTCGTTCTTTCAATCGCAGATGAAATTCCCTCTTGCAATCCTTCTGATAAAACACTTACATCTCCTAACACTCGAATCACAATATTTTCGGTATCTGCTTCTTTGGTAAAATCGTTCAAATAATCTTGTAGTAATTTCATTAAGGCATTTACTTCTTCCTCACTTCTTTTCCAGTTTTCGGTTGAAAAAGCATACACAGTCATATATTTGACACCAATTCGATTGGCATATCGAACGATTTTTTTTAATGTCTCAGCACCTTGCTTATGCCCCAATTTAACTGGCAACATTTTGGATTTTGCCCATCTTCGATTTCCATCCATGATGAAACCAATATGCTCAGGGAAATGATTATCATCCATTTTTTGTTTTCCTTTCTGTTAGGCACAGTGCCCCGTGCCCCTACAAGCTAAATATTCATGATTTCTTTTTCTTTGTTTTCCAACATTTTATCAATTTCAGCAATATATTTGTCTGTCAACTTTTGAACATTTTCTTCAGACTTTGATTTTTCGTCCTCGGTAATATCGCCATTTTTCAAATCAGCTTTAATTTTCTCCATTCCATCTCTACGAATATTTCGAACACTAACTTTTGATTCTTCTGCCACTTTTTTTATGTCTTTTACCAATTCTTTTCTTCTTTCCTCTGTCAACTCTGGAAAATTCAAACGAATTACTTTTCCATCATTGTTTGGATTTAAACCAATATCAGAAGCAAGAATTGCCTTTTCGATATCTTTTAAAATATTCATATCCCAAGGTTGAATGACAATCATTCTTGCCTCTGGAACAGAAATTCCAGCAACTTGGGCTATCGGAGTGGCTACTCCGTAATATTCTACACTTACTTTATTTAATATAGCTGGATTCGCACGTCCAGCGCGTACTTCTGAAAAACTTTCTTGTAATTTATCTACTGTTTTTTGCATTTTTTCTTCTAACTCTTTCATGATTATTTTCCTTTCCTATTTAAAAATTTACCTATTTTTCACATTTTCTTCATGTATTTTCCATGATTGTATGTATGTTTGGGCGAATCAATATGCTGTGTAGACCGCGCCCTTACATTATTTATTTTACAATGGTTCCAATTTTTTCACCTTGCAATATTTTTACGATGTTTTCTGGTTGACTGATGGCAAATACTTGTAATGGAATTTTGTTGTCTCTACAAAGTGCTGTCGCCGTTGTATCCATAATTCTCAAATCTTGATTTAAAATGTCCATATAAGATATTTCATCGTATTTTTTGGCTGTTGGATCTGTTTTTGGATCAGCGGAATAAATTCCATCAATAGTTTTGGCAAGCAAAATTACTTCTGAATCAGTTTCAGCTGCTCGAAGTGCTGCTGCTGTATCGGTTGAGAAAAATGGATTTCCCGTTCCACAGGCAAAAATGACCACTCTTCCTTTTGATAAATGTTTTGCTGCTTTTCTTTTGATGTATGGTTCTGCAATTTGGCGCATTTCAATGGCTGTTTGCAAACGTGTATGAATATCTCTTGCTTCCAAGGCATCTTGCAAAGCTAAACCATTCATTGCTGTAGCAAGCATTCCCATATAATCTGCTGTAGTTCGAATCATTTGGTGTCCATTTCGAGCACCTCGCCAGAAATTTCCACCACCAACAACGATAGACATTTGAACTCCCATTTCTAAAGCAATTTTAATTTGGTCACAAATATTGTTCACAACATCTGGGTCAATTCCATGTCCCAACTCACCAGACATAGCTTCTCCACTTAACTTTAGTAATACTCTTTTATAGGCTAACATATTCCATTCTCCTTTTATTATATTTTATTCTATGTTATTGTATCACAAATCTTAAATTTTTCCATACTTTTTTGAAATTTTTCACAATAAAATCACATTTTTGTTCTATTTTTCACTCCCTCGCATATATATTCTATAGAATGGAGGAAATTATGCGATTTATTGTCATTTCAATTAAAAAATATTTTTTTACGGTCTTATTCCTAACTTTTACATTAAGCCTGATTCTCTTTTCTGCGTCCAATCTACAAGCCGCTCAAAATGGGCTCAAACTTTGGGCAAATTCTGTACTTCCAACACTTTTTCCTTTTTTCATAGCAACTGAATTATTATGCAAAACAAATTTCATTCAAATTTTAGGAAAATTCCTAAACAAATTTATGAAACCAGTTTTCAATGTTCCCGGAGAAAGTGCCATTGCCGTTATTATGGGAATTATTAGCGGTTATCCCGTTGGCGCCAAAGTCGTTTGTAATTTGTATGATAATAAAATTTGCTCAAAATCCGAAGCAGAAAGACTGATTGCTTTTACGAACAATTCTGGTCCAATTTTTATTTTGGGTTCAGTTGGTGTGGCACTTTTGGGAAATGCAGAATTGGGAAAAATTCTTCTGATTTCGCACATTATAGCATCTTTGCTTGTGGGGCTTATTTTTCGCTTCTGGAAAAAAGACCAACTTGACCTTACATTTCGCAACTACCATTCTGAAAGCAAAGAATTAATTCGTGTTTCAAATTTAGGCGAAATTTTGGGAGATGCCATAAAAAAATCCATTGCAACCATTTTATCGATTGGTGGATTCGTGGTTTTGTTTTCGGTTATTATATCGATTTTGTCAAGTCTGGAAATTTTGACAGGAGTTGCTCACTTCCTTGCAAACTTCGGACTTCCATACGATATTGTATTAAGTATTTTAACTGGAATGATTGAAATGACAAACGGACTTCAGACAGCAAGTGTATGCTATAACAGTTTACCAGTTCCTTGTATTTTGACTTGTAGTTTTTTATTGGGATTTGGTGGATTTTCTGTGCTATTGCAAGTATTTTCGATTATTGCAAAATCAAAAATTTCGATTAAACCATACCTATATGGAAAGATTTTGCAAGGTTTTCTAGCGGTAATTATAACATATATTTTGATTTAAAAAGGAGTGAAACTCTGTTTCACTCCTTTTATGTATTAAATTATACTTCCATTTCGTCGTCTTCTACAACTCTACCATTTTCATCAACAGTTGCATTGATTGTTTTTTGTTCTCCATTACTTCTAGGTTTTGGTCCATCACTTTTAACTTTTGGCTCTGCAGTCAAAGTTTTGTCTGGGTTGATAAAAACTTGTTTTCCGTCTTTTGTCGTTAGAAGTTGAGAATGTAGTAAAACTTTACCATCCATCACTTTGCTTACAATTGCTTTGCTCATACCTGTAAATTCACATCCACCATAACTAATTGATTCGCTTTTCATGCCTTCTTCAACTTTTTTCTTAGTTTCTTCTACATCTGATTTTTCTTGGCTTTGAGCATTTGTAGATTCAGTTTCAACTGATTTACCAGTATCTTCTTCAAATGTCATTTCTGTATAATCACTATTTTCTTGCGATTTTGCTGATTTCATAGCCTCAATTATGCTTGAAATTGTTTTGTGTGTACCTTCTGGATTTTTAGCATCTCCAACTCTTTGAACATCTTTTTCTTTATTTTCTACATTGTCTTTTTCAGAATCATTTTCCTTTTGTTCATCAATTTCTTCTTCATAGTCTAATTCTTCTGAAATTTGCAAAAATCTCAACATTTTTTCTCTCCAAGGCAATTGCTCTGTTGACACTCCTTTATTTCCAATTCTACTAAATACATATTTAAATGGTTTTCCAATAGGACCATTTTTTATTGCATTCCATATTTGCGCTAGTTTTCTTCCTATTGCACCAAAGACTCCTTTAGCCATTTTTTTCAAACGATTTTCTTTTGGTCCAGCTACTAATGAAGTAGAAGTTCCTGCTTGTGATTCATCTATTTTGGACTCTTCTTTTGATTCTTCAGCTTTAGATGACTCATTTCTTGATTGGTCGTCTTTTTGTGATTGGTCTTTTGTTGACTCACTTTTTGATGAATCTGTATTTTGCTTTGAATTTTCTTTTCCTTCATTTTCTAATTCACTTATTTTTGCAACAATTTCGCTATATTTTGATGCTTCGATTGCTTCCAATTCGTAAGAGCCCTCATCTTTATACATTCTTCTCTTCTCTGCACATTCTTTTAATTCTTCTTGTAGTTTTGCTATTTTTTGTCTTTTTTCTTCTTCACGTCTTGCTTTTTGTTCTCTTTCTTCTCTTGCTCTTATTGGTTTTTGCAATTCACTTATTTTTGCAACAATTTCGCTATATTTTGATGCTTCGATTGCTTCCAATTCGTAAGAGCCCTCATCTTTATACATTCTTCTCTTCTCTGCACATTCTTTTAATTCTTCTTGTAGTTTTGCTATTTTTTCTTTTATTTTAGGCAATCTTTGTAGCTCTTGCAAGTCACTTATTTTTTCAACCAACTTACTGTATTTTGATGCTTCAATTGCTTCTAATTCATAAGAACCTTCAGCTTTATATATTTTTCTCTTCTCTGCAGACTTTTTTAATTCCTCTTTTAATTTTGCTATTTCCTCCGTATCAACTACCACTTTTCTATCTTTTTTAGATTGTTGATTTTTGTTATCTGATTTCTTATCCTTTTTTTCATTTTTCGATTGACCTTGAGATTTTTCATTTTTAGGATTTGAATCTGTTTTGGACTTATCAGATGGCTTTTCTGTTTTCGGCTTCTCGCTTTTTTCGCCAGTTTCCTCTTTTTCTGTCTTTTTATCAGGTTTCGTTTTGGATTGTTCTTGATTTTTCTTACTGTATATTTTCCTCATCAATTTTTTTATTTCATCTAATCTTGCTTTCTCCGCGTCAGTTCGTTCTCCTTTAGGTTTTTCTAATATGTGATTTTTTTCCGATTTTAATAAATCAAGTCTTTCATTATCTGCCCTTTCCTCCATTACACTAAGCAATTCTTTTATTTGGTCATTTACCTCTTTTAGCTTTTTGGGATCACTTTCTTTCAATTGCACCTTTAATTCCTCTAATCTTGCTTTCATTTCTTCCGCACTTAATTTCATTAGTTCCTCTCTACTCATAAAAAATATCTCCTTTCGATTTACGCAATTTATCCTATTGTATCATCTTATTATATTTATTATAACACAAAAAAAATCAAATTGCAAGACTTTATGTAAATTTTTTACAATTTTTTTGTATTTTTTGTCAAAAATTCGTCTTTCATTTGATTTTTTTACTTATTTTACTTATTTTTTACGTGTATCCAAGTACATTCCATTAGCAATACGACAACTAACATTATGATCACAATCCACGAAATAATTGGCTTAAACGCAATACTTACTAGCAGGATAAATCCAAACATAACAAAAGTATACCCCATTAATCTTCTTGTTTTTCGATATAACTTTTCGTTTTTGGGCATAGGATGCATTTTTCCTTTCATATCTTCATAACTCATTTTCGGCATATAATTTCCAATTATCATATACAAAATTCCTAAAACTAAAAGAATGCTTTTTCGTACATCAACTGTACTTCCTAATGGAATTTCAATTGTAATCACCGAAATAACAACACTTAAAATAGGAATAATCCACTGAATAATCACAACAAATTTCGGTTTTTTTCCTTTTTTGTCTCCATTTATATCACTAATGATACAGCAAAAAGCTTGTAAAACTGCCATTAATGCTGGTAAACCAAACAAAGCAAAATTTTTCGATGCAAATCCATTTGGCTCATTATTCATATTAAAATGAATTGGCATAATTTCTGGCAACCTTTCATAAAAAATAACACCAAATAAAATTGGTAGTAAGCATACTATGCAAGTAATAATTAATGTTTTCCAATCAATCTTTTTCATTTTTTTTACCTCCTAATCCATAAATCCAAGTAAGTACATCTTCGAATACTGATGTATTTAACTCATAGTAAATAAAATTCTTGTATTTAGTTTCTGAAATTAAATCCGCTTTTTTGAGTTGTGATAAATGATAGGAAACAGTTGCATTGGTTAGATTAAACTTTTCTGCAATTTCACCAGCGGACTTTTTTTCTTGTTTTAGCATTTCCAATATGTCTCTTCTTACCGGATCTGATATTGCTTTTAGCGTTTCTGACATTCCCATATGAATCTCTCCTTTCTTATCTATTTAGAAACATCTCTAAATAGATTATACCATCTTTATTTTTGTCTGTCAATAGCTATTTTGATTTTTTTCTAAATAGATGACAAAAAATAACACGAAACCAAATCGGTTTCGTGTTATACATTATTCTATTTCATGTTAATATCTAACTTTTTCATTTTAATATAGAAAACCACTGATACAACTGCTGTTATTCCTAATACTACTAAAAGAACTCTAGTTGCTCCTGTTTTAGGTAAAATTCCTGTTTTTACAGAATCTGGTTGAGTTGAACTATTGCTCGTTGTTGCTACAATTGTTGAATTTGTGCTTGGATTGGTTGGAGCTTTATTTTGATTTGTTGCTCCAGCATTTGTATTGGTGTTAGTATTTGTATTATTGGTTGGCTTAATAACTGTTCCTGGATTCGTGTTTGTATTGGTATTGGTATTCGTATTTGTGTTAACTGTATTATTGGCTGGAGTTACTGGCGTTTTAACTGTAATTGTTTTTGTCATATCAGCTACAGGAATATCGCCTGTTGCAATTCCACCTGAAGCTGTAATGTTCTTTAAAGTAATCGTAGGGTTTTTAGCACTTTGTTCTTTTACTTTAAAATTAATTGTAAGAACTGTTTCTGGTGTTGTCACTAATGCATTTCTTGACATAATTAATTTTTTACTTGTTTCGCTATAAGCTGGTGTTTCCCAACCATTTTGACCTTGCATACTTACATAAGTTAAACTGTTTGTATCATATTCTAATGTTGCTATCAAAGCAATAATTCCATCTGCTGCATCAATATTAGTTAGCTTAACATCTACAGTTACATCATCACCTGGTTTATACTCATTTTTTGTGCTATCTAAACTCATACTACATGAAAATGCATATGCACTTAATGTAACACACATTATACTTAATAAAATCAAACTTATCTTTACTATCTTTTTCATAATTTCTCCCTTTGTTTTTTATTTTATTTCACTCAATCCAATTAACACTAATTTTAGTTGTGCTAAATCAGTTATTGTAATTTCACCATTTGCATCAATGTCAGCAGCTTTTAAGCTAACTCCTGTCAATAATGTTTGTTCAATTTCATGCAATTTTAATTGTGCAAAATCAGTTATCGTAATTTCACCATTTCCGTCAATATCACCTGTTACAACCAAAGTGAAGTTCAAAGTTGTTCCCACTTGCAATTTCATACCTGTTCCGATTATATCATCATCACCTAAAACATTACCATCTTTATCTGTGAATGTTAATGTTTGATATGTTTCAACATTATCTTTAAAAATACTTACTGTTGTATTTGGTGTAATTCTTGAAATAGTTGTTTCGTCAATTACATATTTGTCGGAGGTAATTCCATCTGGTCTTACAACAATGTCAACTTCTACTTGTGAATCATTTGAAGTAATTTCTATAATAGCATTACTTGCTTCCATATTTTTAACAGAAACTGCGGTTTTCGTAGACTCTGTAACTGAATCTTTTACTCTAAATTTGACTTTGAAAACATCTCCATCTTCTGTTACATAGGCATTTTCTCTATTATCTGCTATAAATTTCAAATTCTCTTCATTGAAAGAAACATCCCAATCGTTTTGTTCTTCAATACTTACTTTTTCTAAAACATCTTTGTCATAATCTAATTGTCCTCTTAAAATAACTACACCATCTTCAATTGTTGCTAAATCATGAATTCCAACACTCACTTCAAATTCAGTTCCTGGATATATTGCTTCCTCTGAAGATGTTTTTCTGATTGTTGTTCCAAAAGTTGGTATATTAGAAACTGTAACTTTACATACATTACTTGTCGTTTCTGTACTTATTGCATCTACTGTAGTTGTAACTTCCAATGCATAATTTCCACTATCTTCTATAGTAGCATTTTCAATTTCTAATATTTTATTCACTTTTCCATCTAATTTCTCATCATTTTTATACCATTGATACGTTTGAATTCCTTGGGTTTCTGTAATGGTTGGAGTAATGGTTAGTTTCTCTCCAACTTTTATTGCCTTTGTTTCTAATATTTCTACTTGCGCAGGTACAGGTGTTGCTATAACAGGAACCTCTCCTCTTGCTTCTTCTTGCTCTACAACTGCTTTTGCAACAAATGTTGCATCTACGATGCAATTTTCGGTTACATCACTATAATTTACCGTTACATCCATTGCATCTTTGTTTGTTATTTCTATTTTGTTTCCACAAACTGTTAAAGTTTCGATTTCATATCCTTCATCAGGTCTTACATTTAATGTTACTGATTCATTTTCTTTTAGTGTAACAATATTTCCTTCTTCACGATTTGCGCCTTCAATGTTACCACCTTCTGTGCTTGACACAACAACTGCTCTATCCACTGCTACTGTTCCGTCATTTTCAACTACTGCAACAGCAAATGGACTAAAGGAATCACAAGTTACGATTAATCCGTATGGTGTTACAACACAAGGAATTTCTTCTACTCCTGTAACATTTCCTGCATCATCTCTTTTAAAGTGATATGCTTTAAAAGTAACTCCTGCATCTTCTGGACCATATCCTGCTGGGAATCCAAGAGATAATCTTAGTTTATGTCCTGTTTTTACAACATATTTTTTACATACATTTAGTGAGATATTGTATGTTTCACTTGTCACTAGATCTTGACTACCTAATTCATTTTCCATTAGGTTATTCATTGTTTCTTTCTCTGCTTTTGTTGTTCTTGTTGTTACTAGAGCGATTCTGCTTTTCAACTTATCTGCTACCGATTCTCCGTCACTTGTTTGCCAGCCATTCATAGAAAGGTCTTGATTTTCTAGTAAAGTTGGTCTAGCAAATACATCCCATTTTTTTGCTTTATTCATACTGAATGAACATGCTATTATATTAACTGCACCATAACTTATTTCCATTGGTGCTTTTCCACTATTTTTTCCAACTAGACCTGTTAAATAAATATGGTACGTTGCTCCATCGTCAGCCCACATTTTACTGAATTTCAAATCGAATGTTACTCGATTTTTTCCGTCAAAAACAAAATTGGTTATTTCTGCTTCATCTGCACCTGTTGGTCCTGTTGAGTCTAATGTATAACCTACTTCTGTTGCTCCTTCTGCTAATATTAAATCATCATCATAAGTAACATCTACATGATAGGTTGGTCCAACTGCAAGTGTTGCTGTTGGTGCTGGTGATTGTTTCTTAATGTATGGCTTAGCTTTATAAGTTCCATTTGGATTGTATAATTTTCCTGATTGTGCTACGAAGTCAGATTCGTCACCTTGATACGTATAACCTGCTAACCCTTCACTTGGTGCTAATGTCGTTACAGCAAATTCAACATATTCTGAATTTGGAACTGTAATATAAATATAATTTCCATTGTCTTTAAAGGCTCCTGGTGCATATAATTCTGGATTCATATACCCCCACTTACCTTCAATCCATTGTTCATCACCTGGTTTATATTCATGATATTTCATCAAGATATATTTTCCTTCTTTTACCGCTTCAGCATATCCTTTATTGTTATAACTGATATAAAAATCTCCTGCTTTATATTCTTCTGTTTCTGTTCCTTCTTGTTTGAATTTTACTAATAATCCATTAACATTTGTTACATTATCAATTCCATAGTCTTCGGAATATAATTCTGGATAACGAAATACGTAAAATCCTGCCGCTTCAACTGATTCTAAAGCAATATGTTCTTTGTTCATGGTTTCTGTTCCCACTAAACAATATCTTGTGTTTTCAAATCCTTCTGTAATATCGTCTCCTGGATTATATTCTGGTTGGGTTGTATCAATATGTGGGTTTCTTAAAAAAGGATCATCTAAAGTAGCATCTACCGCATACCAAGCTTTTTCACTACTTCTTGCAAGTGTTTCTTTTTCGATTTCAACATAATTCCACATATGAGGAACCGCTGCTGAACCTTCACTTTGATGAGTTCCTTGTACAAGAATGCTGTTGATTCCTATTTTATCTAGAACTGTTTTGAATGCTCTTGCATATCCTTCACATACAGCTTCTTTTTTTACAAGGGCACCATAAGGTGTAGAAATAAATCCTTCATTTCCTGCCTTACAGTCGCTTTCTAGTCTATAACCTGTATTATAAATAATTTCATTATGAACAAATTTAACTTGTTCTACCATTTTATTTTTGTTTGCTTCTACTTCTACATTTTCAGCTTTTTGAGCAATTTCATTAACACAGTTGTTGAATTCACCAATTGCTTGCTCTACTTGTTCTTCGTTAGTAAAGCCTTCTGTGTAGTAATCTGCAAATCTTCCAGAACCAATGTAAGCATGATAATCATCGTTTTGACCTTTGGTGATTCTGATTGAAACTTTTTGGAAATTCACATAAAAAATTTCAGGATAATCTGCATAAAATGCATATCTTGCTGCCTCCATCGCTGAAGTTAATGTGCTACTTCCTTTTTCATATTCTTTAATTTCATTTTCTGTAAAAATGCCATTTTGTACAAGGTCATAACCTTGTGAACCTGTTTTGAATATACCATTTTCGTACATATTGTACATAGCTTGGTATATTTTTTTTGCTTCTTCTCCAAGTTGTTCATAGTGGAATTTTCCACTCATTTGGCTTTCTACTCCATAGGCAAAATTGCCAAGTGAAAGCCAGCTAAATTGTGCTAATAAAAGTGCAGTTAGTAATAAAATAACTGTCAGTTTTTTTAACTTCATAATTTAACTCTCCTTTTCTATATTTTTAAACCTCTGTATATTATTATAGCATGAAAAATTAGACTGTGTCAATAGTTTCCAGAGATTCTCTAGAATAAAAAATACATTATTTTTTAAAAAATAAAAGCAAATCTTTAAGTGTCTTTTTGACACCTTAAAAATCTGCTTTCTGAACAAATTTATGGCTGATACACGTAAATTTCTTCTTGAAATTTTTCACTAATTAAAAACAAGGCTTGATGTTTTTTGTCAAAATCACTCAAATTTGACACTTTTCCGTTTTGAATCACACAATAAAACAAACTAATTTCATCTTGATATCCTTGCTTCATTTCTTGTAACTCTTTGGCCAGTTGGGCAATTAGTTCACCTTGTTCAAACGAACAATTTGCAATTGCAGCTCCCATACTAATACCTTTTTCCCTTAGCAATTGTGCTAAGCAATTTTGATTAACTTTGGACATTTGCTTTATTTCCTTATTCGGCTGATATTGATAAATCTTTTCTATACCATCTCCAAATAAAAGTACAGCTTCCTTAGAAATATCAATTTTCTTTAGAACGGATATTTTTCCACCTTGAATTAAATACTGATAAGTTTGATTGTTTCTGTGGTCTCTTATATAACTAATTTCTTTAATCAGTCTAGAAACCAATTTTTTCCAATCAGAAGAACATTTTTCAAATGAAATATAAATTTCTTCCGAAATAGCTCTGTCATTACATATATTTTTAAGACACTGCCAATTTTCGTCTGAAACTTTTTCGCCTTCATTTTCAAGTTCCTCCCGTTTCTTGTCTAATTTTTTAGATATCTCTTCAATTATATCTATTAACGTCAGTTTCATTTGTTCTTTCCTTTCATTGATTAAATTATTATTCAACTACATCCTATATTAAAATTATATTGTATTATACCATATTCTATTAAAAAAGCAATAGATTTATGCCTTCAAAATAATTAATTATGGCAAATCATACAATGTACTTCTTTCAAGTCTTTTATGCCTTGACTTTGCTCTTTGATAATATCTTCTGCCATTTTTTTCAATCGTGGGTCAATACAATATTTTAACAAATTCTCACACATTAAAATAGCTCCCTCATGATGTGGAATCATTTCATTGATAAAATTTAGGTTAATATTTGAGCATTCTGCACGATTTCTCATTTTGCAAATCATGTTTCTTGTAATTGATAAATATCTTGCAATATAACAATTTACATCATTTTGCGAATTGACAAACCCACAAGTTGTTTTGGCAATTTCTTGCATTTGCTTAATTCCTTGCGTTTGTGCTTCAATCATATCACACGCTATCTTTTTTAGTGATTCACATTGTGTGAATTGAAGTAAATTTTCGCACATAGCAATGGCTGCTTGGTGATGTGACGTCATGCATTCGATGAAATCAAGTGTAATATCACTTACACTATTTCTGCATAACATTTTGGTTTGCATTTCGTTTACAATTTGGTTAAACTTGCATAAATATTTTCTTAAATTTTTTCTACAACATTCCATAAAAACTTTTCCTCCTTTTATATCATATCAACTTTACTAAATTTACGTTCCATTTCGTATATCCATTTTTGTTTTGGAAATACTATTTTTAATTCAAGAAAGGAAAGGTGATAATCATGACAAGCAAAGAACTTTTATACGTGGAAGATGCTTTAGGACACGAAAAATTCATGAAATGTTGTGCTAAGAAAACATCTGCCAAATTAACTGACCCAGCACTTTGTGCTTATATCGCAGAATTAGAAAAAACGCATACAGATTTATTAAACAAATTTAAAAATTTATTATAGGAGGAAATCATGGAAGACAGAGATTTAATGGAAAACGAATTATTAGTCATCAAAGGTGTTTGTGATTTATATTTACACGGAACACTTGAGTCGACAACTGCAGAAGTTCATTGTGCATTTAAAGAAGCTTTGAACATTTCTTTAGATATTCAAAATAAACTTTACAATTTAATGGCTGAAAAAGGTTGGTATAAAACCGATGTCGCGGAGCAAACAAAAATCGATAGCGCTAAGACAAAATATGCGAATGCATAAAGATAAAAGGTGTTTAGAAAATTCTAAACACCTTCTATCCACTCATAAACATCTTTCCAAACCACATCTTTATTTCTCTCATTCAATATTTCATGTCTCATATTAGGATACAAAATTTTTTCAATATTTTGATATCCCAAATTTCTCAAAAATTCTTGACTTTCTAGCCACTTTTTCTCACTCACAATTACTTGGTCGTCTGCTCCTGCAATAAACAAAATTGGTAAATTTTTGTGCTCCAGCTCCCAATCATTTGGGCTGTAAATATCTTTCATCAGATGAAACAAATTAGAAAATCCATTTAGTGTAAAAGTAAAACCACATAATTCGTCATCATCGTATTTGCCCACTACCTTGTCATCACTGCAAATCCAGACATTTTCACTTTTTGGCTCTTGATATTTTTTGGGATATTTTCCAAACGTCAAATTTTGAATCAAATTACTTCGAAAACGGTCACCCTTCAGCACTTTCAGCATTCCAACCAACCCCAAAGCAACATTGACAAAAGGATTTTTACTTGGCGAGCCACAAACAATCAATTTGTCAATATCAGCATCATACTTTTTCATGTATTTTCGAACAATCATAGAACCCATGCTATGCCCCAACAAAATCAATTTTTGATTGGGATATTTGTTTTTAATAAACATCGTTATTTGGTGCAAATCTTCTACAATATATTTCGCCTTTTCCTCATAAAAATAGCCCAAATCTTCTTTGGATTTCACACTTTTTCCATGGCCTCGATGGTCATGAATGATAGTCACATAGCCATTTTCAGCTAAAAACTTCATGAATGGAATATAGCGCTGCTTATGTTCTGCCATTCCATGCGAAATTTGAACAATTCCTTTTATTTTTCCATCTGGAACAATCGTTAAAACCTCTAGCATTAGTTCATCACAAGCCGATTTCATTTTACTAATTTCCATGATTTTTTCTCCTTTAATTGACTATGATTTCATATTCCCTTTGAAAAATCTCACCCTCAGCCAAACTTTGTTGCCACTTCCTATCTTGCAATTCTCCGTCAAATTCCACACTATCACATCTTCCATACCAAGGCTCAATGCACACAAACGGACACTTTTCTTTATAGGGTGACCAAATTCCGACCAATGGACTGTCAAATTTTACTGTAATAAACTCCTTTTTATCTGGCGTGCAAAGCGATATTTCTCGCACTTGAGCATTTTCTAAAATCAAGGCATCATATTGGAATAAATCTTTTTGAATTTTTAGATAGCCATTTTCTGTCACAATTTTTCCATTTTTTAAATTTTTCTCATTTGCCAAGCCGTTTTCTAACCCTGTATTTGTCAAGTCGTTTTTGTTATCAAATTTTAGGAAGCATTCTTCTCGTTTGTCAACTGGCACAACAAATGCAGGATGTGCTCCTATGGAAAAATACATTGTTTTTTTGTCTTGATTTTCGACTCTCCATTTCACCTTTATTGTATTTTTCAGTAATTCATAGCCAATTTTCAAAGAAAATTCAAACGGATATTTCTTTTTGGTTTCTTCGTTACTTTTTAGTTCATACCAGGCACTTTTTTCGTTATTTTCTATCAATTCAAATTCCATATCGCGCGCAAAACCGTGTTGTCCCATTGAATATTTTTCGCCATTGTAGCGATATTCTTTATCTTTTAGAGCACCCACAAATGGAAAAAGCACTGGCGATTTTCTGCCCCAAAATGCACTATCTCCATTCCATAAATAATTTCTGCCATTTTCTTTAGAATTAATTTCTTGCAACTCTGCTCCAAAAGAACTGATTTCTAGTTTTAATTTTTCGTTTTCTAAAATTGTATTCATTGTTTTTCTCCTTTTTGGATATTGTATCACATTTTTTTAATAAATAAAATATTTTTTGCTATGAAAAGGTACCAAACATTTCGTTTGGTACCTAACCCTATATGAAATTTTATTTTACTTTATTTTAATTCAACAGCAAAATATTGAGTTTTGCCGTTATATTGTACTTCGTAAAAGATAGAATCTTTCATTGAAGTAGAGTACTCATCATGAAAAATTCTAAAAGAAGCGTCTTCATCCAGTTGCACAAGTATGTTCTCACTGATTTTCCTATTTGTTATTTCTCCTTGCAAAACTTTTCCACCAGATGATGGCGTAGAGTACCGTTTTATCACAGCATCTACTTCTTCTGGAATATAAAAATCAGCAAGTATCCCCTTATATTTTTCTTGAAGTGTGGTGACTTCAATTTCGACAGAATTTTGTACAGCATCTTCCATTTTATCAAAAAGTTCTATTTTGATAAATCCTGCTTGCCAAGTGTTACAGACAATTGAAGTCAATTCTTCTGCCTCTGCCTCTTGAACTTCTGTCTCCTTGACTTGGTTCATTTCTTCCAATGTTTGAACGCGTGCCATCAACTCTTGAAATTCAGCAACACTAATGGTTGTTTCAGGTTCAGTTTGCGTTTCCTTTTCCATCTCGAGCACTTCAACCCGCCCTGCCAGATTCTGAAACTCAGTTTGACTGACACTAACACCACAACCTGTCAAAAGTTCAACTACGAGTACCATCAAAACTGCTATCCGTTTCTTCATATCTTTTCCCTCCATAAATTAAAATAAAATCTTCTCTGCCCTATTGCAGATTACATTTATATAATATCATATTTTACATAATTTGTCAAATAAAATCCGCACAAAAAAAGATAGCCTTTTATGCTATCTTTTTCAATTTTTTAAAATTTTCTTTTTCTTGCAGCCTCTGATTTTTTCTTTCTCTTTACGCTTGGTTTTTCATAATGCTCTCTTTTTCTAACTTCTTGAAGTACGCCGTTTCTTGCGCATTGTCTTTTAAATTTTTTTAGTGCATCTTCTAAGTTACCATTTACTCTAACCTCTGACATTTATTCTTCCCCTCCTTCCGAAGCTAAAAAAATTGTCTGGGATTTATGTATCAATCCTTTTAATTCCTCGCTTAACTTATTTTATTATACTCCACATTTGCCAACTTGTCAATACTTAATTTGCTTCAAATAATTCTCCAATCGAAGTGGCTTCATTAATTCTCCTGATTGCCTCCGCAAATAGCTCTGACACAGAAACTACAACGATTTTATCAATTTGTTTTTCTTTGGTTAATGGAATCGTATTCGTCATAACCAATTCTTTAATTTCAGAATTTCGAATACGCTCTATCGCAGGTCCCGAAAGAACTCCGTGGGTACAGCCAACATAAACGTCTTTTGCGCCAAATTTTTTAATGACTTCTACTGTTTCAATAATAGAACCTGCTGTATCGACTTCATCGTCAAAAACCAAAGCATTCTTTCCTTCGATTTCTCCGATTACGCTCGTGGCAATGGCTTTGTCATCATTTCCATTTCTTCGCTTGTCCACTAAACAAATCGGACAATTGAAATGTTCTGCATATTTATACGCTTTTTTCGAACTTCCTGCATCAGTTGCCACAATTACTTTGTTATCGATTTCTTTTAAATCAAAATATTTTTCCAAAATATATCTTCCTGTTAACACATCACAATTGATGTTAAAATACGCTTGTATAGCTGGATTGTGTAAATCACAAGTTAAAACTCTATCCGCACCTGCCGCTTCGATCAATTGTGCAAATAATTTGGCAGTTACTGGGATACGTGGTTGATCTTTTTTATCTGATCTTGAATAAATAAAATATGGCAAAACTACCGTAATTCTTCTGGCAGTTGCTCTTTTGGCAGTATCCACTGCAATTAATAATTCCATGATTCTTTCGTTTACTGGTGGCTCCGTTGTTTGAATTAAATATACATCTTTTTCTCTTACAGATTCTAAAATCTGTACAAAATTATTATCATTTTTAAACTTTTGGCGATGAATTTTTCCAGGCTCGACTTTCAAGCAATCGCATATTTCATTTGTGAATTTTTCTGCCGATTCACTACAGGCAAAAATTTTGATATCGTCCATAATTTCCCCCTATTTTCTATTTTATTCGATTCCTTTTGCTGCAATTGTTTCTTGGATTGTTTTTTCTCTGATTGGTTCTTGTTTTTGAACACTTTTTTCAAAAATATCAAAGTTTACTGGTATTGTATTATTGGATTCTTGATTTGTCAAGTCTTTATTTGATTTTTTAAATTCTTCAAAATACATAATTTTAGGCTTCTTCGTTTCGTATCTTGCTTCATCTCCAAATTTCAATCGAACTAATTCACCTTTGACTAAACTTTTTTGCACATCAATTTTTCGTTGATTGGTCGAACCTCGAAATGCTAAATCAGCTATTTTGTTTTCAATTTCAAATTGCCCATCTACCATAATATCAATGTTTTTTAATAATTCTTTTGTTACTTTATTTTGAACATACATTTTTGGTAAAATATCAGTATCAAAATTATATCCTGTCCAACACCAAATATCTTTCTTCGGCAATTCTTCTTTGACTCTTTTAACCAATGGCAAAAGTCCTTCTTGATTGGCTGGCTCCAATGGTTCTCCGCCAAGTAAAGATAAGCCTTGAACATATGGTTTCTTCAGTAAATTCATAATTTCATCAATTGTGTCACTCGTAAATTTCTTTCCAAATGAAAAATCCCAAGCTTCTTTGTTGTGACATTCTTTACAGTGAAAATGGCATCCACTTACATAAAGTGCCACTCTAATTCCCTCTCCATCTTGTATATCTGGAAATTTTATATCTGCGTAGTTCATATTTTCCCCCAATAATTTGTTATCTGTTTTTATTTACATGATAAAGGTCGGTCAAAGCCGACCTTTATCTTATAAGTGTAATACCCTAGATTTTATTTCTTTGGTTTTACCAACGTTCCAAAAATTTTCGCCCAAATATCCACAGGTTCTTCTTGTAACATTCATTTTGCTGTGGTCTTTATTACCGCATTGTGGGCATTCCCATTCGTATTGCTCGTTGATTGTAATTTCTCCATCAAATCCGCAACAATGACAATAATCGGATTTCGTATTAAATTCTGCGTATTGAATATTATCGTATATAAATTTTACAACTTCCTCCATGGCTTTTAAATTGTTCTTCATATTTGGTATTTCAACATAGGAAATTGCTCCACCAGAAGAAATTGGTTGATATTTGCTTTCAAATTTTAATTTGTCAAATGCATTGATTTTTTCACGAACGTCCACGTGGTAAGAATTGGTGTAATATCCTTTGTCTGTAATATCTTGAATATCTCCAAAACGCTCTTTGTCAATTCGTGCAAATCGGTAACATAAACTTTCTGCTGGTGTGCCATATAGTGCAAATCCTAAACCAGTTTCTTGTTTCCATTTATCGGTTGTTTGTCTTAAATGTTCCATAACGCGAACTGAGAATTCTTCTCCGCTTGGATCTGTGTGGCTAACACCTTTCATTAATTTGGTTACTTCGTATAAACCAATATATCCTAAAGAAATGGTTGAAAAACAACTATTTAATAATTTATCAATCGTTTCACCTTTTTGTAATCTTGCAATTCCACCATATTGCCAATGAATTGGAGAAGCATCTGACATGGTTCCCAATAACGCATTATGTCTGCACATTAAGGCATCAAAACATAAGTCTAATCGTTCGTCTAATAATTTCCAGAATTTTTTCTCATCGCCATTGGCAATAATTCCAACTTGTGGTAAATTGATGCTTACCACACCTTGATTGAAACGAGATTCAAAAACATATTCTCCTTTTTCATTTTTCCAAGGTGATAAGAAAGAACGGCATCCCATTGGGCTGAAGACATTTCCTTCATAGTTTTGTCTCATAATTTTTGCTGAGATGTAATCTGGATATAATCTCTTAGAAGAACATTCTACGGCTAGTTTTGTCAAGTAGTCATATTTTCCGCCTTGTAAACAATTGTTTTCGTCTAAAACATAGATTAATTTAGGAAAAGCGGGAGTTACATAAATACCCTTTTCATTTTTAATTCCTTGTAATCTTTGTTTTAGAATTTCTTCAATAATCATCGCATTTTCTTCGATGTATTCGTCTTTTTCGTCTAAGAACATGAAAATTGTTACAAATGGACTTTGTCCATTCGTTGTCATCAATGTATTGATTTGGTATTGAATGGTTTGTACTCCTGACCTTAATTCTTCTTCTCTTCTGATTTCAGCATCTTCTTTGGCTCTTTCATCTGATTCTTCTTTGCTGAATCCTTTTTCAACATATCTTAGAAAACTTTTTTTGTAGGCTTTGTCATACGTTTTTCTTAAATATTTTCCTAAATGACGAATGTCCACAGATTGTCCACCATATTGACTACTTGCTACTGCTGCAATAATTTGAGTAACAATCGTGCAAGCTACTTGGAAACTTTTTGGACTTTCAATCATTTTTCCATTCATCACAGTTCCATTATCTAGCATATCCTTAATGTTAACTAGCATACAATTGTGCATTGGTTGAACAAAATAGTCTTTATCATGAAAATGTAATACTCCATCATTGTGCGCTTTGACAATTCTTTCTGGAAGCATGACTCTGTCTGCTAAGTCTTTTGAGCATTCTCCTGCAATCAAATCTCTTTGAGTTGATACTAAAACTGCATTTTTGTTGCTATTTTCTTCCATCGTTTCTTTGTTTGCATTACGCACCAAAGACAAAATGCTCTCATCTGTTGAATTCGCTTTACGAATTAAGGTATGTTTTTCTCTATATAAAATATACTTTTTAGCTAAAGTAAATTTTCCAAATTCCATTAATTTACGTTCAATGATATCTTGAATGTCCTCCACTGACATCGTTGCTTTATTTAAACTCTCAATATATTTTGTGATAAATTCAATGGATTCCCTCGAAATTTTATCTTTTCCACCAACCTCTTTATTAGCTTGACTGATAGCAATAACGATTTTGTCACTATCATATTCTACTTTTCGTCCGTCTCTTTTTATTACTTTCATCGAACGTACCCCCTTGATTTGTTTTGTATGAATCCATTTTACCATTAAAAAAAGTAATGTCAAGTGAATACCTTTTATGTTCTCTATCCCTGCAATTGCAGTATTTTGAAAGTTTTTCAAAAATCTATTTTTGTGGTCTGATTTTTTAGAATTTTGTTTAAAAATGCTAAAACGATTTATTTTCTAAGTTGCTACGATTTTGCAAATTTCTTATATTACATTTTTGTTACATTTTTTGACTTTATTTATATTTTATACTTATTTTATTGTATTTTATAAAATAATTGCAAATAGTTCCTATTTTTGTTTTTGATATTTTCTTTCAAAAAAGTAAGAGTTCAAGTAATTTTCATACTTGAACTCTTAAAATTCAAACATCTTTAATCTAAAATTGGCTCAAACCATACTTCGTTTTCTTCTATAATTTTATCTTCTCCTTCTGTCATATGAACAATATATGTTAAATAATCCTCATTTTGATATTTTATTCTCATTTGAAATGAATACTCATCGTTTGATTTCTTTAACGTATCTACATCAAATATATTTTCTACATAAGTTAGTGTACTACTTTTCATTTGATTAAGTTGTGAGATAAACTTTTCAAAATTATCTAAATTACTATGATACAAAAATTTCTCTGCATCTTGTTGATTTACTTCATAATATTCTTTTATTTTATTGTCCGAAGCCTGCATTAAAGAATTATATACCCTTTTCAAATAACTTAATGCAAAATCCTGTACTTTATTATACATAGTCACACTTTTCATTGGTAATTCATTAAGAATCTCATCAAAATTTTCTATGTTTATTGACTTTTCAGTTATTGCAATTTCAATACTTCCTATATTTCTTATTTCGTCTGGTTCTCTTTTTTTCATAATACTTGCTAATATTACTAGCAATATTAAGATTACAATGCAAACAATAAGCCATACTTTTATTTTCCTAAGTTTTTGTTCTTCCAAAACGATTACCTCTCTTTTAATAATGATACTTATTTCCTGTTCCAGCAGGAATTTGAATTGGGTCTTTACTTTGGTCTACGTTTGTACTAGCTGATTTCCAAAATAATCTATCAGCTATTGGATTAGCTAGTTGACCATTCATTACTTTTTGTGCAATTTCTAATGCTTTATCCGTTGGCGCTGTCACATAATATGTTGTACCATTAACATCTATTGATATTACATCTCCCGTATTATATCCTTTAATTCCTGTTGGACTTGTACTAACAACTTCAAATTGGTTTTTCGCAACTAAAACTTCTGCCAAAGAATCACCAAATCTACCGCTTTCAACTCGATTTCTGATAACCCATGATGCTGCTGTCATTCCTTCTTCTGATGCACCACCACATTCTGCTGTCAATACTCCTGCCATAAATTCAATTTCTGAACCTTCTGCATACACTCCTGTGCCGACTGTTGCTTCATCAATTTCCATATAATTCTCAACATTTTCAACAACTTGGTCATCAACATCTCTGAAGATTACTCTCATATAGTTTCCAACGCCATCTACCATATTAACTTTATCTTGTGTATAAGTATGGCCAATAACAGCGCCTTCTTTGACATATATTTTATCGCCCTGCTCGATTGTGTATACCGCATCTTTTTTTGCCTTTTCTTGTTTTTCTAGTCTTTCCATTTTCTTTTCATCTACTAATCTAGGCACTTGATACTTCGTAGAATAATTATTTTCACTATCACTAGCATTAATATAGTCTCTTAATTTTCCAATGTTTGGTCCACTTACACTACAATTCCTATCTCCATTGTCGCCTAATACTTGAGAAACATCAAATCCTTCTATATATAATACATGGTTGGTAATTCCTGCTTCTACATATTCTTCCCAGAAATAATTATATCCTTTTTTCTTATCATCCTGACCAAAATAATTGCAAGTAGAGCCTGGCAATGCCTCTTCATTTCCTAAAACTCTGATTTTGATAAATCCAACTTCTTCATCTTCAACTCCTGTTTCAAGATTTTTTCTTTTAACAGTTCCGTATTTTATTACTTCACCAGTCACAGGAGCAAGCACAGCTTCTCCGCCTTCGTAGCCATCAAATGTTGCCATTGTTACCGAACCACCAATTCCTGTTACGCCATTATACGTCATTTTATTATTTGGTATTTCAATATATCCCCTTACTGAACTAGCTGGTCTTCCGCTACTTACATTTCTTGGAGAGTTTTTCATACTGCTTGTAGAACCAGCATCATAAATCATTCCATTTCCCGCATATATATTAACATGACCATCATAAATTAAAATGGTACCTGGATTATATTCTGAATAAGATGATTTAAATCCTGATGTATAATACTCAGATAACGTAGTAGCAGAAGCAATTGTACTAGAACTTAACAAAGTTCCTTTTGACAAAATCCCTACCTCTTGCAAACACCAACTTACAAACCCAGAGCAGTCTATTAAATTATGTCCAGATTGCTGAGAATCTTCAAATGATGGAGCTCTATAACAACTACGTCCAGGATGCGCGCTACTTGGATCTGAATGATAAGAACCTCCTTGACAATACGCATAATCATTTTGTTGCATATATGACATAATATCAGCTGCTGCTTTAACTAATAAATTATCCGTTGTTACAGCATCTGGATTTGGTTCTGCAGGAGCTTCTTCTTGTTCCTCGTCTTCAATCTCTTCGCCAAATAATTCTGCCAATTCTTCTATTGTTTCTTGCCTTTTTGTCTCATAATCCTGTGCTGAATGAATCAAAGTTCCATAAAACTCTTCGCTTTTGTCATACCTTGCTGCTGGCCAACCTGCTGAAGATATTCCAGAAATTGGGAACATCATAACTTCTCGCTCGGATTCGATTAAATCTTCTTTATCAAAATAGTCTAATTCTACCATTAATTCTTTGAAATCATGGTAAATATATTCCGAATCCAATGTATGCATATTTCTTAAGATGCTAAACGCTGTTAGTGAATTTTGAAGAATGTTAATTGGTCCAGAAATGTCGTCTATGGTTGCTGTATAGTCTTTACCTTTGTAGGTTGCAACTATTTCTGCAGTACCAAAATCCTTTCTAAAAGAATCTGGATCATTTGAATTTGCCTGAGTTTTCGCTGCTTCAATTAAGGCCGCTCTTGGTCCTGAACCATCGTATAAGTAATAGTCATCTAAAAATATTTTTTTTGTTTCTACATTTGTTTCGCCTCTGACACCATCTTCTTTTTGAGTAATATTACCATTTATAGTAACTAAATTATACATTAACTGAATTCCTTTAAGTGCTTTTGCCTCTTTTATATACTCATCTTCATCTTCTGCACCACCTTCATACGGAATCCATTCATCTTCTCCTGTCCTTTCTGCATCAAGATTATACGCATTCCAATCTTCTTTTTGGGATTTTGTCATTGCTTTTTTGCCTACTCTAAATTCTTCTACATCACTACTATCATACTCTGAATATGTCTTATTTTGACCTGAACCGCTTACTGTATAAAGTCCATATCCGCCATTTCCCTTTTTGTCATACAAGTTTCCTGCTTTTTCTGATATGCTATAAGGTCCACCTGGCCTGCAAACTAACGTTCCACTTTTGGCAAACTTTCCACTATAATCTCCTTTACTATTTGGTAAATATACATATAATTCATAGTCAGAACCTTCTGCATTTTTCTCATATTGTGTCCACATTTCACCTGTTGTTAAATAGTATTCCTCATCTGTTACAATTGTATTTGGTATTTCTATTCCATTATCTTCTGCATATTGTTTCATTCCACCATATGTAAAATATACATTTCTAAACCAGTGATCTGTTACACTATTAACATATGGAACAAATACATCAAAATTCTTGTCATGAATTTCTTTTAGTGCTCTCGTTAGTAATTCTACAAAATCAGCACAAGCTTGGCAAGTTGTATTAACTTGACTACCTTCTGTCTGTATTTGATCAGAACAGCTGATATCGTTTGTACAATAATAAGGGCTATTTTCATCGCCATCTGCTTTTAAACTATGAAGTTGTGGATAGGCTCTAAATATTTCCGCAGCAGCTTTGTTTTTATCAATCTCGCCAATTAATGGACCATATAAGAACGAAACATTTTTATTTTGATTATATATTTCGTATAATTGTGCATAAGTTACAATGTCTCCACTATTCTGTTGTACGCCACCTTCTAAACTATTATCTTTCGATTTCCACAATAAAATTTCAACATCCGTATTAAATTCAGTCGCCAATTTGTAGCTTAAGTCCGGTGCCATTGTTGCAATATGAGTAGACAATAAAAATTCTAATGGCATTGAGTAACGACCTGTCCATCCATCTAAATTATAATGAAACACTTCATCATGAAGTAATCCACTGGCTGTAATATCTAGAGTACGTGATGAACGATTTATTTCGATTGTACTTGTAACTTGATCCCAATCCGTTATAAGAGAACCAATTACAGACAAATCTGCTAATAATCCAGCAATTGGCCCTCCGGATTCCTGGAACGACATTTCCTGCAGCAATTTTTAAATTTCTCGCGTGTAATTCTTTGTCTTTTAAGCTACCATAAACTTCTCCTCGTATACCTGTAATTTGATCGTCTTCTCCAGCTTGTTCATAAATACTAATTAATCCAGAACCCCAGTTAGTAGCATCAAATATTCCTCCAAAAAAATGCTTTTTATCTGTTACCATCGTCCTAAAATTAAGATTATGGTTTTTTATGTAATAAGCATAATTATCAGAAATTAAATAAGTTGTTAAATAACGATAAGCATCTCTATCTTCTAAAATCTCAATTAGTTCTCCGTTTTCATGATATTTCTCATCTTCCGTTATTGAAGATACAAAGCCATAGCCATACAAATCATATCCCATTGTTTCAATATTATCCATCAAGTTTATGATTTCATCATCTTTAAGATTTGTTTCTTGACCATTTATTTGATTATAACAACGATCCCAAAATTTTTGTCCAATCGCTTTAAATCCACTCAAAATCATTCCCCATCCAGAAATTACGAAAACCAATATGCCGATAATAATTATTAAAGCTAATATGATTAAACCTGCAAAAGCAATAATTTTACCTAAAAATGCCGCAACTTTTGCAAATTTTTGTGCTTTAGCTGCCATTTTTAAGGCCTTTCCAGAAGCTTTTTGAAGTTTTTCAGCTTGCTTTGCTGCTTTAACAGCTTTTGTTCCTGTATTTTTCGTTGCAATTTTTGCTTTTTCTGCAGCTTTATTTCCTAAATTGTTTCCAACATCTGTTGCTTTTTTAGAAAAATTATTCAAATCTCTTGCTGCATTAGAAGCAAAATTATTCCCTACAACATTTAATTTTTTTCCATTTGACTCTTCTTGATTGGTTGATTGTTCTTCATCATCTATCATAATTGTCACCTCCTTTATGGCTTCGTTTATTTTTTCTTAAGTAACTGGTACATTTACGCTAAACTTTGCAATAGCATTCTGAATTTCTGATTGAATGATATTCTCATCAACTTCTGTTCCAGAATATTGTTCCATTACTCTAACCGAACCAAATGTTAGACTAGAGGCATCATTTTCGTTATCAAAAAATTTAGCAAACTCTAATTTTACCGTTTGACTTTGATTTGGTTCTAACACAATATTGCTTACCACCGTCGGCATTCTTACATCTTTGGAAGCCAATTCCAAAAATATTTCACTATCTTCTTGTTGATCAGAAATAACGATTGTGTAATCAGAACGGTTTGTAAGTACCACTGTATATCTTTCTACACTATAATACTTTTCTACTTTCCTTACATCTACTTTCAAATATTCATTTTCTGACACATTTTTAATATCTTCATAATCCACAAAATTTCCAACTGACATTTCAATTTTGCCATTTTTCTGCCTTTTAAATATAATTTTCTCTTCTGTATAACGATAGGTTGAATTAGTAAGTCCTGTTGCTAGCATATCTTCAGAATATTTGATTTGATAAATATAAGTATTTCCATTATTTGAGTAATCTTGAATAGCATAACGTTTGGCTGAACCAATTTTATTAATCATGTAGGTTGTAAAATTGTCAATATTATTTTCAAAACTGCATTCTTTGCATATATCTGACAGCATTTCATACGCAGATTCCACATTTCCTTCTAGACAATAGCCAATATATTGCTCAAGCATTTCCTCTACGCTGTTACCTACCTTTTTGGGCACAGAACTACCTGAATCCATAACAGAAGTATGTGGCTCATAAGTTGTCTGTAATTCCACAGGTGCTTGGTAATTTTTCAAAAATAAATTAATGAAAAACACCACTGACCAAATGCAGACGGCTATAAAAATTATTTTAGCATTTTTTCTGAAAAAATGACGTAATTTTAATCTAAAATCAGTCCACATAGCTTTCTCCTTTTTATATCACACTAAACGATATTGCAAAATCATTATAATTTTCTTCTTGAATGACGATATTCATTTTCTTTTGCTCTCCCGGCTTACCGTTTACAGCATCTGTAATAGATAACCATAAAACATATATGTCACCATTTCTTTCAATGTTTTCATGCTCGATATTGCTCATCTCGGAAAATATAGTTGGTAAATATTGCTCAAAAGATTCTAGCGTTGGAAAATAATTCTGCTTAAAATCTTCATATAATAAATTGTAAGCTTTTTCGTATTCTCCACCTTCTACATATCCCAAAAATATTGCAACATAGTATTCCATTCGATCGCGTTCTTCCATGGATTGTAGACTTAGTGTAATATTGTTGTTGATGTATGCATCTACTGCTTCTTTATCTTCTGCATTAGGAGCCAAAGGTTCCTTCTTTTTTCCTAGCAGAACTCCTGCTAGAATGGTTAGTAGAATAATGAGAATGGTTGCTATATATAATTTTTTATTATTATCCTTTTTTTGGTTTACCATTGCTTTCTCCTTAAGTTTTAATGATTGCTTTGATAACGGTTTTCATATTTATTCTCTTCATGATTATAAATATAGTTTGTTGTGTTATTTTCTGTTGTATGATAATTATTTGTTACTTTTCTGCCAAACGAATCCACATCCATTCCACCTGATTTTACAACATTGTATTGTCCAGCAACTTGTGATTTAATCAATAAATCACTAAATTCTTTTACAACATTAATTGCATCAAATTTCTTAGAATCGTCTAAATCTTTGGGACCATACTCAGCAATTAATTCTGAAATATCATATTCTTGACCGGTTTTAGTGCGACCAATCATTTGAGTCATAATTTCTTTTGCATTATCTCCAACAATTTCTTTTAATTTTTCGATGGCTTTGACTTGATCATCATGAATTTTCTTAAACATTCCAGCAAAATCCATTGAGTGGCATTCGTTGATAAAGTCTTGAATTTTCTTTTGCATTTCTTCTGGACTTATATTATTATTGTGAGCAAATTGTCTAGTCAAAGCACACGTATCGTCTGTTGCAGTTTTGGTCGTGCCTTCTAGTGCTCCATAAGCGATACCATATCCCACTTGTCCAAAAGAGATACCATCTGTTAAGTTTCCTGTCATACCATAAGCAAATGAACCTAGCGCTAAAGCAGAAGCAACTTTTATACTATCTTTTCCATAAGCAATAATTGCCTTTCCTGCATCACTTTGTCTAAATGTATTTGCCATTGTTTTAGCACCATTAATTGTCTTTTTTACTGAATTTGAATTAGCTAAAATTCTTGTATTTTCTGCTTGTTGTATTTGACTTTTTTGCTTATTCTTTTCTGTCTCATCTAGTTTATCATATTCGCCATCACCATGTTTTGCATCATATGCTTTTCTTGCCTTTTCCTCAATCATTTCATCATATGCGCCATCTCTATTTTCCTTCTTATCATAAATTCTTCTTGCTTTTTCAGTTCTTTTATTATGCTTCTCAGAACTAATCTCTCTTGCTGTTTTTTTCTTTTCTTCAACTCTTTTCTGGTATTCTTCAGTCTTCTTAAATTCTTTAAATGACATACCGCCTTCTTTTTTGCTATCAAATTCTTTTTTAACTTCCCTTTTTGCCGCTATATCTTTAAAACCATTCGTAATTCCTTTCATGCCACCAGCAGCTCTAAAGTTAGAAAATGCTGATCCAGCTTTCATACCAACCTGTGCAAATTTTCCAGTTGCTGCTGCAAAACCTTTGGCAGGTTCTGTAATCGATGGCATAGAATTTGCTTCGAAGTGGAATATTTTTCTTAAGATTCCTTCTGCTTCTCTCATAAATTTTAGAACAACAAATGCTAAAATATAAGCTGTTATATTTCCAAAGCCCTTTATTAAAATTTCATAAATGGCACCAAAAAATGCTAAATAAATCACACAGTGAAACGGCTGAATTAAAACATTATACGATATTTCTTTTAACCAAGCATTTAACGCTTGAGCCTTTCCATCTCCTATTTTGTCAATTGAATAAGTAATCGTAATTAATGGTGCAATAATAATCAGAAATCCTACTGTTATCATACGTTTTAAATAAAATAAGAAAAATCCAAAAGCTTGACCTTGTATCATAAAATACATAATTGCTGCAAATATGCCACCTATATTATCTAGCCAAATCTCCCCCACAAGTAAATCGTCTAATCGTTTACCTACTGTACCGTCCAGCTGTTTTTATAAGTCCACCTAATGCAGAAACTAGAGAACTATTAATAGAAATAACAAACATAATAATATAATGCAATAAGAATAGTAATGCTAAACTCGTTACCCAGTCTACTAACATTTGTTTGTATTTTGCTTGCTCAGAAGCAATGGTAGAAATTGCCATTCTAATTCCAACATAAATTAAAATGACTAACAAAATTGCTGCTGAAATTAATCTCATAATATAATACCATTGTGCAATTGCTGTTCTAAATGAAACTATTGCCTCACTATCAGATTCCAAATCAAAAAAGTTTACGTCTGTAAAATCCAATCCAAAAAAACCATTTCCCTCATAGCCAGAGAAAAATATATGTTCAAAAGTAACACTCGTCCATTGATTCGTTCCAATAGTAACACAAGCATTCATTATTATTTTCATCAAAAATCCCATTAGTAGTAAAAATATCCTTGGAAGAATTGTAATTATTCCAACTATCCCGCTTATTAATCCTTGAATTAAAGCACCAATTCCATCAGTTGCCGAATTAGCCATAGCTTCTTCAATTCCACCTGCTGCATATACTCCATTCCCTCCAAAAATAATCCAGCAACAATTGCTTAGTACAATCGTCAACATTACCAGAAATAATAATCTTTTCAGTGTTTTTTTACGAATTTTCATTTTTCTTCTTACACCACCATTTCTTTATACATTATTGAGTAAATCGATTACATTTTGTTGTGGACCAAAAAGCCTTTTTTCTAATGCTTGCTTCTTTGTTTCCATAAACAATTCTTCTACTACTCTTTGGCTTCCATCTCGACTTTGATCAAGTCTTCTACTTCCATCTCTATTTTTATCTAACGCTCTGGTTCCGTCTTGATAGAATTCCAACTTTTCCAATTGTTCTTTTCGTGTTTCACCTTTTTCCTTACCGTTTACCTCTATCGCCATACGATTATTTTCACCTATTTTCGATAATGAAAATAACATATCTAATACATTTTGACTGTCAATATTTTCAGTTGTATCAGCATATAATGCTTCTTCTAATTGATTTTTTACTGCATTCATTCTTCGATTAGTTTCATGTTCCACTAATCTTTCTTTTTCCTTTGTTCTGTTTATTTTCTTAACTTTCTTAATGTCATCATCAACAACTTGTTTCATATAATCTGAAATGTCAATCTCTTCTTTTTTCTTGTCCTGACCAGAAAGTTGTCTAATAACGTCTGCTGTTCTTTTAGAATCTTCTGACATCATTTTCTCTTTCATTAAATCATAAACTTCATCCAATCTTTCTGCTAATTCTTTTTTATTTGTAATTCCAGTTTGCCTCATATATTCTAGAACTGTATCCGTTGCTAAAATTTGTTCCAACGCTTGATTGGTCTTATCTTGATTATTTTGCAAGTTTTCATATGCATTTTGAACATTTTCTGTATCGATAAAATCATCATACAATTTTATTTCACCTTTTTTAATAATTCCCTTTTCTTCAAGTATTCCTAAAATATTTTTCTTAATCTGCATAACATCATTTGCTGACATTTGCGTTTGATTAATATCGATAATACCTCTTCTAGCATAGTATTTTTGAATTTGACTTTGGATTAACTTTTGCTGATTATTTTTCATGTCAAATTTAATTGCTCTTAATCTTTGGGCTCTTGATGCATCGGATTTTTCTGTCATTTTTTTCTCCGCTTGATTGATAAAGTTCTTTTCCGCTTGATTTTCCGGATTATCCATATCAATTCCAAAAAAAGTATTTCCAATCGCTACAACACTATCATCATTGGCATATTCGTTGAATAACAATTCTTCTTCTGACATTTGTTCTGCCATATTTTTCTGATTTTGCTCTTCTTCAGCAAATTTATTTTTAAAATCATCCGTATTTATTGAAGTTTCTAATTCATTCAATTGTTTTAAAGCTGTTTTAAATTGTTTTGTATATTTCGTATATCCTAATTCTGCTAAAGTTTCTGATTCAATTGGATCAAGATTTGGAAGCGTAATAGCATGAACTGAATTATGTAATAATTTTCTAACAAAATTTTTGTGTTTTCCTTTGATTTCTTCTGTATGATTTTGCTCGATTTCTTGGATTTGTCTAGCTGCTTCTACTTGCATTGTATATTTCGCATTTTTATTGAAGGCAATAAAATTGTAATTTTTACTCTTCTTATAACTTGGTCTGTTTTTAATTTGTCTTATTTTGGTTGCCATTCTCATTCCAGAAATACCTGCTTGGCCTAACAAAGCAATTCCTAAAGTTGGATTTACCACTAATGCTGGAAATCCAACTATACCGGCAGCAAACCCCACAACATTTGATTTTGTAAATTTATAATAATTCTTTAATTCCTTAACCTCTTCACTTGACAAATTCAATAGATTCTGTAATCTAGCATTTTCCATAAATCTCATACCAATGCTGTCCACTTTTTTACGCCAAAATGCTCCACTTACGCCACCTCTTCGTACTGTTTTCATACGATGATATTTTCCATCTGCACCTTTGATTACATATTGTTTTGAATCAAATAGATTAGCTATTGTTCCTCCTAGTGTTCCTTCCGCAAATGTTTTTTCTAAATTTTCTATCTTCTTTAATTCTTTTAAATATTCTTGTTCTTCTTTTCTTTCTTCTAATTGTGAATTAATTAATTCTAAATCTGCATTAGCACGTTTTTGCTTCTCCAAAATCCCTGAAATTTGTTTTTGATTTTTTTGAGTTCTTTTTCTCCTCATTACATTTTCATATTCTTCATCAAAATGTTGTTTTCTTGCTTCTACGCCCTCTTTATTTTCTTGTAAATTCTTAATTTCCTCTTCTAATCTTTTTCTTGCCTCTTCTTCTTTTCTTGCTTCCTCTTCCTTTTGATTTGCTTTCTCTACCATATAATTTCCAAAAGCTGTCTCCGCTACTGCTCTTATTGGTTTCGTTGCAAGTCGATAAGTTCCTTTCATTAAAAATTTGCCTGCTGATCCACCAACCATTGCTGTTTGTAAACCTTTGATACCACTTTTAATTTCTTGAAATCCAACTCGATCCATTTCTCCTGACAAACTGCCTTTACCACCAGACATTTTAAACAAGGTTCGAAGAAATTTTTCGCCTTCTAGCATAAAATGCAACAATACAAATGCCAAAATTGCACCAGGTAATGACTCTGCCGATAATTTCAAAGCAATCGATACAAACGAAACATAAATAATAACATGAAACATCTGTATAATCACATTAATAATATATTCTGTAAACCAACCAGAAAATATTTTTGATTTTCCTGTCATAACTTTATTTAATGCATAAGATGCAGCAATGGCAGGTGCTACTAAAGTTAAAATCATAATGTTAAACACCCTAATAAAATACTTAATTGCAAACCTCCAAGCATAATAAACTAGTACACCATAAATAACCAAACCCGTAAATCCATCTGTTAAATTTAAACTATACGCCCTTGTTCTAGCTGATTCATATAATGTAGTTTCTAGTTCGTTGTATGTTTTAGTTTGCACTCCATTTTCATCAAGGCCATATTGATATTCCTCTAATTTTATTTCATCATTTTCACTAAGCAAAGGTTGTAATCCAGTAACAATAGAATCATTAATGGCAAAAATCGTAATCATCATATAGTGAATCGTAAATAGAATAATCATTCCAGCAATCCAATCAATTAGCATTTGTTTATAAACCGCTTTCTCAGAAGCAACCGTTGAAAGTGCCATTTTAATACCAACAAATATCAACACAAGTAACATAAACGCAATTGCAATTAATCTTAAAACATAATACCATTTTGCTACTGCATTTCTGATAAGCGAAACTACTTGGTTACTAGTCTCAACTTTTTCTTGTCCTTTTTGAATTTCTTCTGATGATTTTTCATTATCTTCAGACACATCATATTGTTCTGTAGTTGTTTCGAAAATATTAGCATTTAAAATTGGAACTTTGTTAAATAATATGCTTTCCACATTGACAATATTTTGTGAATATACACCTGCAGAATCTATTAAAATATCAATTGGACCTCGATTCATATCTAAAATCCAAGTCAGAATCATTTCTGCCACTTCTATCCAACCAATAAAAACCGCTCTTATTCCTAAGGTCATCAAACCTAACAGATAATTGGCAATTGTTGATAAAGCATTAATAACTTTATCAAATATTCCAGCTTTAATTGTAACTTTTGCATCTTGTGTTCCAGTATAATAAATTCCATCTTCATTTACTAAATCACTAAATTTATTCGCATGAGCACATGAAGTCGCAACAAAGAAAGACAACAAAATTGTTATCATAGTCGTAACTAACATTTTGTATGAAATTCTTGTGACAAATGACCTCAATATGCTCACCTCCTAAATTTTCAATTCGATTTCAGTATCATTATATCTCAAAATCTGATTCTCACATGATTTTATTTCAAATTCTTCTTGGCCAGTTATGACAACGCCTTTTTTCTGATTTTTTAAATCGTAATAATAAATTCCTTTATTCGCAACACTATAAATAAAACAATCTTCATTGCTCCAAATATAGGATTCAATGTTTTCACTCAATTCGCAGTTTGGGTAAGCTGAATTTTGTGAAATAAAATACGTGCATATAATGTTATCATTTCCTGACATTTTCATATAGTAATCATAATTATTTCCACGATTTCTCGTATCTTGCGCTTCGTATTTTTGCTTGTATTCTTCGCACTTCTCCGAAAATTGTAACTGCTGACTGACTCTTCTTACTTCGGCATTGTACACATTATCCAATTGCAAAATCGCCACAAATTCCGTGTATTTCAAATACGGATTGATTCTTTCTTGACTGACTCCAATATTGTTATATAGAACAATTCCATTCGTGTTTTCATAATTCATTTTAATGTCAATTCCCTTATTCGGATAGGATAAAAATACCGTTTCTGCATTGTAAGTATATTCCTCATAATCAGGCCACAAATAAGTCAGTTCATTCATGAATTCTAATAGTGTCGTTTTTTCTGCTAAAAACTGATCAACTAATGTAAAAAATTCATCAAATCCTTTTTCCTCCATATTTCGATAAACAGAGATTTGGTCTTCTTCGAAAAATACATACATCTCTTTTCCTTTGTAGCCAATGATGTTTTTTTCTTCATTTTGAAATGTCGGTTTTCCAAGTTCTCTTATTATTATATCATGATTTTCGCCAACAGTAAAGCCATTTATAATAGATTTTACATAATTTTTTGTAAAAACGACATTGTAAATTTTTCCACTAATTTTTCTTACTTCAATTCCTTCGTCAAAATAGACATAATAATCTTGAAAAATAGTTTCTCGGGTTCCGAAGTCAACTACCGTACTCCAATGATTTTGAAGGCAACTTACCAATTCCGGAGATTCTACAGTAAACTCCGTTAGCGTAATCTCTTTATAATCTCTCAAACTGATTTGAGAATCCATATAAATGAAATAATCTTCCATTCCATTGATGAGAATTTTCTTAATTTTGTCTTTGTTTCCTATCACTCGTATTTCGATGTCTTTGCTTTCATCTAACAGTCGAAAATTACTGTAATTTAGGAATTTTGCCATATCCTTTATCAAATTTTGATAAAATTCTTCGTTGCTTTTTTCATTTTCGTATAAATTATATTTAAAATCGATATAAATATCAGTCAAGAATCCTTCTTCTTTGCTATCTTTGGTTTTTATCAATCGGCAACCATAATATTTCAAAATTTCTTCAATGGAATGAAAGCCATCCATTAATTCCAAATTTTCCTTTTGATTGCGACCATTTTGAACATCATTTAAAAGTGCCACCAAAATCAACATAGCAAAAATCAGAAACACTACAGTAGCCAAAATAATCATTCTTTTTTTTAATTGATTTTGATTGATATCACTTTGCATTCATACCTCCTATTTATTCTTTTGGTCTCCAACTGGTCTTAAACTTGTAACATTTTTTAAGTTGAATAATTGTAAAATGATTTTTTCAACTTTTGTTAAAATTAATAAAAATGTCAAAGCAACCCATATGGAGGTTTCAGCAATTTCTCCAGCAGTATACATAAATATCAAATAAATCAAAGCATGAATTGGTTGTATTGCTACATTTATCATCAGTTCATGACTCCATATAGAAAAAGCTTGTGCTTTATTATCTCCAACTTTATCGATAGGATAAGTAATTGTAATAATTGGTGAAATGAAAATCAAAAATCCAACTACTATTACTCTTTTTAAATACATAAAATAAAATTTTGATTGTATATAAATTAATAGCCAATATACAACAGAATAGCAAGCATATGACCATCCTGTAAGAGTAAGTAATTTAGAATCTATTTCATATAATGTTTTTACTTCAAAACTAATTCCTCCATTAGCATCTAATATGCTTTTAAAATTGTACATAAAATTACTAAATATATTTCCTACATTTAAAATAATGGCAATGATATAATGCATAAAAAACAATAATAAAATGCTCTCTGCCCAAGAAATTAACATATTTTTATATTTGGCTTTATCTTCTGATACAGTAGATAAAGCCATTCTAATTCCAACATAAATTAAAACCAATAAACTAATTGCTATTGCAATTAAGCGGAACGTATAATAACTTTGTGCAACACTATTTCGAATTGATTTTGCAATACTATTTGTTGTAATTGTTTTTGCATGAGAATGTGAACCAATTGTATAAGAATCCTCAAGGTTAAAATAATCAATATTAAACAATCCAATTTCATTAAAAACTGCTCTTTGAATCGTAAAATAGTCACCAATTGTAATTGACATTAATCCTCTTATTAAATAAGGAAACAAATTTATAAGCCTAACAAGCAGTGATCCAATTACTGCAAAAGTTCCAGACATATTAAAGCCTAATGCTGAGGTAAGAACTTTAGTTGCTTGACCTGCATAATCAACTTTTGATTCACTAATCAAACCTTCCAAATCTTTGCCTGTAATTGTATTAGACGTGATATCATCTGTTAATGTCGTATTAGTTGCCTGTACTCTACCACAAAATATGAAATTCAATAAAATCACTACCACTAGCAGTGTACTGACTATTTTTTTCATTGATTCCCTCATCTTTATTTTTTATATTACTGTTGTTTTGCTCTTTCCATTTGAATTTGTTTATTCAAGTTGGTTTCTACAAATTCAAATTCTTTATTCGTTGGTTGAATTGATAGAATAGCAGAATCTCCGCCTACTTTCAACAATCCTTCACCTCTGCCACAAGTAATCAAGAAACCAGCCTCGCCTTCGCTTAGTTTAAATACTTCTTTTAAGTATTCGATTTCTGATTTATCCTGCGCCAAAAATAATTTTGTTTCAGAAGATGTCAAAATCGCTTGAGCTTCTGGTTTTTCATAAAAATCTTGGAATTTTTGTGAAATAACGGCCAACGAAACATTTCTTTTTCTGGCACGTCTTGCCATTGTATTTAAGAAATCAACTGCTTCTGGAAGCGGCAACATCATCCATGCTTCGTCAACGAGAACTCTTTTTTTGGCTGCTTTTGTTTTATCTTCGCTATTTTTCTTAACGTATTTTTCCCAAACCCATGAAAGCAAAATTTGTTGTGCCAATGGTCTTGCAAATCTTTCCTCCAATTGCGAAATATCCAAATTGATAAATGGTACGCCATCTAACAATTCAAATGTAGATTGTCCATCAAAATACGCCATTTGACCATGCAATTCTCTGACATATTGCTTCATAACTTTTACCAAATAACTATAATGGAAACGATAATCTGGATTCTCATTTTCCTGTGCTTTTCTGCAAATTCTTTTATACCAAGACCCAATCGTTGGCATTTCCTTTTTCACTTTTCCCAAATAATTTTGAGAAATATTAATTGGACCACCATTTGAACTTTGGTACAAACTCTCCACGGAACTATTGATACCACGGCTTACATATTCTTCCAAAACAGATTCTGAAATAATTTGTTTCGTAAGCTCGTTTACTTCCTTACTTCCTGTACTTCCGTCTTGCCATCGTAAGCAAACCTTGCGTTACGTCTTCTACTTTATTTTCAACACTTACAATCGTTCTTTCTTTTCCTGTAATTTCATCTTTGATAACCTCTGGTTCAATATCAAAAACATTAATAATCGTTTTAGAGGTTGGGCTAATCACTACATTAACACCGCCCAAAGATTCTGCAACAACGCCATATTCGCCTTCTGCATCTAACGCCAAACTTTCAATTCCCATTAAAATCGAAGAACGCGCTGAAAGGGTTTTAATGGTAACAGATTTACCAGCACCAGATTTACCAAAAACAATCATATTATAATTGGTAAGTTTTGAACTAAAATTGTTATATAAAATAGGAAGTCCTGTCTGTTTATTAAATCCTAAGGGAATTCCGTCTTCGTGCCCTACTTCTGAATTAAAAAATGGAAATACAGTGGACATCGCCCTTCTATCAAATGTGTGTGATTTGTTCAATTTATTTTCGCAAAATGGCATATTCGAACGAAATGCTTCATCTTGCATTGCCCATGCTGGTTTTAAATCAATTAAATTTTTGGACATTTCGTTGGTTAATAATTCTGTATATTTATCTAATTCATCCATGCTGTACGCAAATACAGTGGATATAATCGTGCTATCAAATAATTTGTTAAAACCTGCTGCAATCGCGTCTCTTAGTTCTTCTGCTTCTGCTCTTTTTTGAGCAATAATTCTTTCTCTGTTGATATCTCCTCTATCTTGTGCAACCACCCTTTCTGATTCCAATTCGTTAATCGTTCGATTCAAATCCGTTTGAGAAGTGGATTCGCTGACTGGGTTGATAAAAACAGATACATTTACATCTCCAAATGTATACATTCCTCTCAAAAATTCTGGGAAAGTACACATTCTAGGCAAAGCCGCCACAACCATGCTTCTTGCGTATCTGGTTCGATTCGAAGCAATTTCTAAGTGGTTGGTATAACTTGCATCAATTCCTCCAGGTGCAATGAGATGTTTAATATCTTTCTCATCTGTTTTAAAAATGCTTTTGGTTTCCTGAATCTTTGTAGTATCTATTTCTAATTCATTAATAGGTTCTTGCTTTTTTATTCCAAACATATGATTTCCTCCTTTTTCTTTAGTTTTCATTATCTATGTCATTATTTCTTTTGACGATTTTTCTTCGTGGAGTTTCGGCTTGTGATGTTACTTGATTTGACGTTCTATTAACTCTCCTTGTGGTCGTTCCCCTTGAAGCAACTTTTTTTGGTTCCGTTTTCTCTGGTATTTTCTTTTCTTCTTGAATTTGTGCCGTATTCTCAACATTCTCTTTTGCCAATTCAAATACTCTTGGATTCAACTGGTCTTCGTATTGGTCTAGCAACTGAGAGGCTTTATCTTTAATGGATTGCATTTTACTTCTTTCTTTTTCTAAATCTTCAATCTGTTTTTGCTTATCTGCCTTCAAAATACTATCTGTTGCCATATCGATAGCAGCAATATTAATTTCTTGATCTAATTTTTCTTGACGTTTTTGTAATACATCTTTTCCTGTACTATATAATGCATCATACTGAGCATCCAACGCCTTCTGTAACTGGTAAACTTCTGATTCATCCCTGTTATAAGCAATATATAATAATTCCATTAATTCCTCTGATTCCAAAATCCTACTAGATACTTGTGAACTCATAAGAGAACTTGATATGTTCTGGCATCTTGTATATAATTCCGAAAAACACATATTATCAATTTCGTCTTTTGAATAATTTTCTAGGTTTCCACCAAGTTCGCTGACGAAAAAAGATACAATAACATAGGTTCTCTGTTGCAAAATATTTTGATTCGAATTCAATCTTGCTACGTAATTTGTAATATCAACTCCATATTCTAAGACATTTTGTTTTCTTCTTTTCTCGAAGTAAAGTTTTTCTTGCAAAGCATTATTTCCAGCTCTCTTGGCTTGCTGAATTTTCGCATCAATTTTATTAATTTCATTATTTAAAGCATTGACTCTTTCTTGGTATCCAGCAACGATATCTTTTAAATTCAATGTCCTGCTTTGAACATATAATTGAATTGGAAATCGAAGTGTATTCAAAAATTGTACAAACCCCTCTTCCACCGAAATTTTTTCCTGTTCCGACATCAAATCATAATTCACGCCATTGCACTGTAAAACCATGATGTACTGTGTTTTATTCTTTCGAACAATCATATTATCAATCACTTCATCAAATTCCATAAAGTCAAAAATTGACTCTTGTGTTAATTCTCCTTGAAATCTGCCATAGTTATCTACCTTTTTTTCTTGTTTATTTCCATTATTGTAATCCGTCTGAACAACACTTTCTTCGCTTTTTTGCTTTCTTGGTCGAATAAGATACAAGTAAAACAAGACAAGCAAAAACATAACAAAAATGATAATTCCTATCATAATTTGCAATACAGTAATAATATCCATCTATCTTTCCTCCTTTGTACTTTTCTTACTCTGGTAATAAGTATAAATTTTGCGTTTTTTCTTAAACTTGATATAGCGAATAATAATTTCGCTAATTGGTTCTCCGCCAATTTTTTTGGTTAGCGGAATCGTAGCAATAGTCGGAATTTTTACAGCGCCTACAATGTATCCTAATATCGCAAGAACCGCCATAATAATGATTCCTACTGTTTTCAACGACATCAAAGAAAACAGCCACAAAAATATTGCACCAATTCCGGCTCCAATTGCCGTTGTAATCAATGACTTAATCGAGAAAATATATAATATTCTTGATTCTCCCTTATAATTACGTGGTATATAATAGGTACCCATAATAATTCCTCCTTTGTTTATCTAGAAATTGGAAACCACTCTTAAAACCGCACTCCAAATTCCATATGCTCCAAAAATAACAATTCCTGCAACAACAACACCAATTAATTGTTGTTTCAAAGCCGCCTGTTTGTCTGGTGGCGACATAAGATATTTGATTCCCATATACGATACAACTGCAACCATAACGCCTGCGCCAACCATTGTCAAAAGTGAACCTAATCCTGTAAAACTCTGAGTAATTTTTTGGGTGTCAAATCCACCTGCATTGTCCTTTGCTTGTTTTCCTGCTTCAATAAAACCATTCGCCTTTTGCTCCATTTCCGTTATGCTTGTTGCACTTACTTCAAATGTATTCAAATAAACTAGTCCTATTAATAAATTGATAGCAATTGCAACTATCAAAAATTTTTGATATCGTTTCATTTTATTTCCTTCATTGCTTTTAAAAACAATGTTTCCTTTCTGTAAATCTAAAAATTTACCTAATCTTGCTTTTTATAATATACCAATATTATTATACAGCAAAATAAATCTTTTTTCAACATTTTTCTGCTACTTTTTGCATTTGTAATATAAATGTAATAAAAGGAGCGATTAATCATCGCTCCTCCATATTCTATTGTCCGATATGCACAATTGTTTTCATTGCCTTATACGTATCATTTGACAGCACTTCTTTTGAAACAACTGCTCCGCCTACTCTTTTTTCAATATAACTTGTCACTTTACAACCCGTATGACCCGCTTGTTTGACCACTTGTTGTCCCAGTGCCAGAGTAGGATCTGGTACATATTCCGTTTCATAAGGTATCACTTGTGTTGTTACTGGAATAATTTTGATATCATATTCTACCTCTTCTTTAATTCCATGAATCTTAAATTCTACAATTCCATTTGCTACATTTGCTCCAATTTTGATTGGATATTTTCGTGAATTTTTAAACTTAAAATCTTGCACACCATATACAACTGTGGCATCTCTTCCAGCAGGCACATAACTTGTCGTAAATGAGTGATTTCGTCTCTGCGTAATTTCTAAATTGGCTAACAGCACAGCATTATACAGTGTCGAAGAAATTTGACAAATTCCTCCTGCCAAACCATCTACTACTTGACCATTTTCATATATTTTTGCATTTTTGTAACCATCCTCAATCGTTCTTTTTCCAACAATCTCATTAAACGAAAATTCCTCACCCGGCATCAAAACCGTTCCATTAATTTTATCTGCAGCAATTTTTAAATTTCCACTTCTGTTTGTGTTACTTGCATCGTACTTCGTTGGAAATGAAGACACTTCATATGGAAATGCTTCCATTCCAATATCATCTGTTGTTTTGCTCGCTGGCATAATTTTCAAAGGAATGGTATATTCTTCCACATTTTCTGCCCCAATAATTTGCCTTGCCTCTTCTAGCGAAATGGCAAAATCGACACCATCTTCCTCTGGAAACAATTGAAATGGTTCTGCAATATAATAAGCATCTTTTGGCTCAGTATGTATTTCATTATATATTTTGTCAATATCTATTTTCTCCGGCTGTGCCTCCTTAGTTGGAATAACAATCGTTTCTTCTTGACTATTTTGAATAATTTTCATAGCATCGCGTTGACTGATATTTTCCAGAACGCTTTGTTTCAATTTCTCTTTTTCTACTTCTACTCCAGGTTGTCCTTTATCAATCATTAATTGATCACCTTCTCGATAATAACTTGCTTGCACAACTAATCCAGGTATTTTGGAAGCAATATCATCCATAATTCCATTTAGCGATTCTTCATTATAAGTACTTTTTAATTCAATATCTTTTCCAAAAAATACTGACGTTAGTAACATATAATTATTCAGCACAATATTTTGCCCCTTTCCAATCTGATACGCTTCCTTGACCGCACCTGATACATCATAGGTATATTGAATTTGATTTACATCAAATTCAGTTGCATATTCTTCACCATAAACAAGTTTAATTCCTAGCATTAACTCAATATTAATCGCTTCATTTATCTTATTTTTTGCTTCCTCCACTGTTAAATTTGAAACATCAATTCCTTTAATAGAAACACCCCTTGCAATTGTTCCTTTTCCCAAATTTAGCAAAGCAAATATAGTAGAACATATTAACAGAACAAGACATATACATAACACAATAATTAATATCCACAAGTTTCTATTTTTTTCTTGTTTTACGGATTTTTCATTTGTCTCATCCGCACTTTTAGAAGACATTTTGATGCTCCTCCTTTTTACAAAAGTAATCTATATTTTATTATATTATCATAAGTATTTTTTTTTTGCAATAATATTTTTAAATTCAAACTTTCTTTTTCATCAGCATAAATAAACACAATACTCTTACGTTATTTTTATCTTCTAAAACCACACATATATATCCTTCAAGGCTTTTATAGATTTTTATGTGAAAAAAATTAACTTATTTTTTTTTGCACTAGACAATCTAAAAAATTATCGATATAATAATTTCGACAAAAAACGAGTGAGGTAAAAATATGTTAGGAAATTTAATCGCAAGAATTCGAAAAGAAAAAGGAATTATAAAAACAGAATTAGCCAAAAAAACAGGTATCAATATTGGCCATTTGACTCATATTGAACAGGGTGGTAGAAATCCTAGCCACAAGGTATTAAGAACCATTGCCCATGCTTTGGGGGTTCCCTATCAGCCACTTTTCTCTGCCTATGATAAAGAATTAAAAGAAAATCAATTAGAATATCATTACATTCATTATATTTCTTATAACAAAATTCCAGCTATTTCTAAAATTGATGGTTATATTAATTGTCCACCAAATTATGCAAATGCTTCTTTTGCTTACAAAGTCCCTGATGATGCTATGAGTCCCATTATTAATGCAACTTCTTATGTATTTGTAGAAATAAATGGACTTGTTAATGATAAAGAAATCGGTCTTTTTAAAGTCAATAACGAATATTTGATTCGTAAATTAATTTACAAAAAAGGAAATTTTATCCTAAAAGCAAACGACAAAAAATTCAAAGATATTACCATTTCCGAATCTGACCACTTCCAAATTATTGGCAAAATTTACCTTTAATATTACAATTCTGTTACATTTTACTTTTTTCGTCATAGAGTCTTGCAAAAAAAATAGGTTAATTATATAATTTATTTAAAATAACTTTCTACTTATGAGGAGATTTTTATGGAACTGGTAAAAAATATATTTTTTAATACAGATAAATTGACATCAAATACAAAAGTCAAAATTTCATATACCGGAAAATTTTTTCAAGATAATTCCGAAGAAGTCATTATCCATTATGGATTTGGAAATGATTGGGAAAATTTAACAGAATTGCCAATGCAAAAAACTGATTTAGGATTTCAGATTGAAGTTGAGTTACTAGATTGTCCTACGTTTAATTTCTGTTTAAAAAATGAAAATAATGAATGGGATAATAATAATGGTGGTAATTATATTTTTGCTATTGAACACCCAGAAGCTTCATTAGCAGTCGTCCAAGAGGCTCCTATTGCTCGTCCTCATCGATTACGCAAATCGTATTTAATTTCAAAAAAAATTCGATTAACGATTTATAAAATTATTATATCTATTCCAAAATTAATTTCTGGAAATTATAAAAGAAAAGAAAAAAATGCAAATATATAAAAGGTCGATTTTTAATCGGCCTTTTTTACATATTCCATCCACCATTGATTTCGATAACTTGTCCAGTCGTATATTCGTCCTCAATAAGCCATTTCACACATTTGGCAATATCCATTGTTTTTCCCATTTTGCCAAGCGGAATTTCGGCTTTCATTTCCTCGTAATTTACATTTTGATTCATATCTGTATCAATAATTCCTGGCGCAATTGAGTTAATACGTATATTGGATAAACCAAATTCTTTCGCCAGCGCCTTTGTCATACCATCAATTCCTGCTTTACTTACAGAATAATGCACTTCACAGGCTCCACCAATTCTGCCAAATATTGATGAAATATTAATCACACAACCAGATTTCTCAGAAAGCATATATTTTATCGTCTCTTGTGTACAACAAAATACCGAATATAAATTATTTTGTATAATGTTATTCCAGTCATCATCTGAGATATCTGTAAATAATTTAACTTGGTCAATTCCAGCATTATTCACTAATACATCAATTTTTCCATATTTTTTAATCACAAAATCAATCATCTTTTTTACTTCTTCTCGTTTAGAAACATCGCACTTAAAAATATCGATTTCATAGCCGAATTCCTTTAATTCGTTTTGAAGTTGGATTGCCTTTTCTTCGGATTGATTATAATTTGCAATTACTCTATTTCCTTCTTTTGCCAACGTTTTCGCAATTTCTCGCCCAATTCCGCGCGATGCGCCAGTTATTAGAATTACTTTTTTATGCATATTATTTCCTCCAATATGAAAATAGTAGCATAAAATTTAATTTATGTCAAGTTGACAAAATTTCAAAAATGTGATATAATATTATATGTAAAATTTTTAAGCACACTGGACTCACAAGTCTAGCGTGCTTTTTTCAAAAAAACTTATATTTTCTTTTTCATTTTATATACTAACAAAACTCTGTGTATATTGGTTATGAATATTTAATAAGGCTATTTAATGAATTTTGCTCATTAGACTGTTTTAAATTTCTTGCTAGAACAGTATCTATACAAGAAAAGTTTTCAATTTATGTAAAAACCTTGTATTTTCTTCCAAATTACGGTATAATAATAAAAACTACAAATCGGAGGAAATTTTATGAATAAATTAACCATTCGAGATTTATACAAATCTCCTAAAAATTTTGAAAACCAAACCATTTTTCTAGAAGGCTGGGTGAAAACCGTCCGTGACTCGAAAACCTTTGGTTTCATTGAATTAAACGATGGTTCATTTTTTAAAAATGTACAAATTGTTTTCGACAATACATTAAATAATTTCGAAGAAATCTGCAAATTAACGATTATTTCATCAATTAGCATTACAGGAAAACTTGTGATCACCGAAGGCGCAAAACAACCTTTTGAATTACGTGCTGAAAAAATTGAAATTCAAAATTTAGCCAATAGTGATTATCCTCTTCAAAAGAAAAGACATACTTTCGAATATTTAAGAACCACCGCTCATTTGCGCCCTCGCACCAATACTTTTAGCGCTGTTTTCCGTGTACGTAGCGTACTTTCCTATGCCATACACAAATTTTTCCAAGAACGCGATTTTGTCTATGTTCACACACCAATTTTAACTTCAAGTGACGCCGAAGGAGCTGGAGAAATGTTCAATGTCAATTCATTTGACTTTAAAAATCTTCCAACAGCCGATGATGGAAACGTCGATTTCTCCAAAGATTTCTTTGGAAAACCAGCTCATCTTACTGTTAGCGGACAATTAAACATCGAAAGTTACGCAACAGCCTTTCGAAATACTTATACTTTCGGTCCAACTTTCCGCGCCGAAAATTCCAACACTGTAAAACACGCCGCTGAATTTTGGATGGTAGAACCAGAAATTAGTTTTGCCGATTTAAATGACGATATGAATTTGGCAGAAGATATGCTAAAATACATTTTTTCTTATGTAATCGAACATTGTCCAGAAGAAATGGAGTTTTTCAACAATTTTATTGATAAAGGTTTGCTAGAAAGATTGCAAAATGTCATAAACTCAGATTTTGCAAGAATTTCTTATACGGATGCCGTAAAAGAATTGGAAAAAAACAACGATAAATTCGAATACAAAGTAAATTGGGGAACAGATTTGCAAACAGAACATGAACGATTTTTATGTGAGCAAATCTTCAAAAAACCAGTATTTGTAACTGATTATCCAGCCGAAATCAAAGCCTTTTACATGAAACAAAACCCAGATGGAAAAACGGTTGCTGCAACAGATTTATTAGTGCCTGGAATTGGTGAAATTATTGGTGGTAGTCAAAGAGAAGAAAATTTAGAAAAATTAACTGCTAAAATGAAAGAATTAAATATGAATATGGACGATTATTGGTGGTATTTAGATTTGAGAAAATATGGAAGCGTTGTTCATTCCGGATTTGGACTTGGTTTTGAAAGAGCCATGATGTATTTAACCGGGATGCAAAATATTCGTGACGTGATTCCATTTCCACGAACACCAAATAATTGTGAATTTTAATTTTAAAAAGAGACACTTCATTCATTCAAGAAGAGTGTCTCTTCCTATTTTTATTCCAAAACCAACGCATATTTCGGACAAAAATTTGAACATTTTCCGCATTTAATGCACTTTTCATGATCAACTACTGGTGCCTCAAAATCTTTTTGTGTAAGCGCCCCTACTGGGCAAACTTTCACAGCTGGACATTTATGATTTTGTGGGCAATTCTCTACAATTACCTTTAATTTTCTTTCCATTGATTTTCCCTCCCATTCATTCTATTCCAACAAATCAATTATAACACTATTTTCCAAAAAGTCCATACTATTATCTCAATTTAGAGAGGATGTATTTGGAGATGAAGACACTTTTTTGAGGTATATATTAAAAGAATAATTTAAAGAGTGTCCCTGTCCCCATTTTACATTTTAAATATTATTATTTCTTTACATTTGTATTTGTTGTCATTTATTATCAAATTATGTCGATAATCAATATTTTACATTTGTCTAGTATTGTGATATAATTTTCTAGTTACAAAAGAGAAAGGTGGTGATTTACTTGAGACGCATCAGTTTATCTGAACACGCAAAAAAACTTTTATATCGTATCTATCAAGAATACCAATTTCACAAAGACAATAAAGTACCAGATTCTTATACTTCTAGAACTGTTCCCAGTCATTTTTTATTTTCTAGTTCAGATAATAGTCAAATCATATCTAGCATTGTAGAATTATCTTCTATGGGAATGATAAAATTTTTTAGTGATAATCGCATTATGATAAAACTTCAGGCAATTTCCTACATAGAAAAACAATTAGCAAAACCAGATAGCAGGAATCTATAAAAAATGCTAAGCAATTGCTTAGCATTTTTTTAATTAGTCTTTTTTATTTTACAAAAAATACCAAACCCTTAAAGGCTTGGTATTACTGGAGCCACTTGTCCGACTTGAACGGACGACCTACTGATTACAAATCTTAAGCATCAAACCTTTATAGTTGTTTATTTTTCACGTGTGTGTCATTTTATTATTCTTTTTGACAACACATTTTGACAGCATAAATAAATTATTATCTAAATTTCCTACTATATTTGACCTAAAACTAAATACTCATTTTTCCATTAATTTTTTCAATGTAGTAACATATAAATTTATTTGTTCCTCAGTTGCTCCATTTTTGACTGCCTTATAAATTCTTCCTACAATTTTAAACACTTTCTTTGTAATATCTCTACGTTCTCCCAAACATTTTCTTAAAAAATCCGTATATTCCTCCATAATAAAATACCTACTTCCTTTTGCTCAATAATTTCTTTGCTTTTGTAGATTTAACAGTCTATTCTCTCTTTTCGTGTCTTGATTATAATGCGATGCACTAAGTTTGTAAAGTATTTTTATTCGACATTGTTCGACAATATTGTATATTTTTTTATCTTTTTCGACAAATATCCTTGAAAATGATAGCGTTTTTTTATAAAATTTCCGCTGGGAGCGGAATTTTGCTTGAAAATTTTTTTCAAATTTTTTTAAATTTTTTGGAAATACTAAGGACGAAAGGGAAAAAATAATGCTTATTTTTACAATAAAGAATTTAAGAAAAAGCAAGAATTTAACATTAGTTGAGCTAAGCACAAAAACTGATTTATCAACTACTTACTTGTCTGATATTGAGAACAACAAACTTGACAATTGTAGTACTAAAACATTAGAAAAAATCGCTAATGCTCTCGAAGTTAATATTAAAGATTTATTCTACACTACGTTTGACATAGAAGATTTAAAAAAGAAATTAAACGAATCTGTCGACGAATACGGATTAAACTCAAAAGAAACGTTTGAAATTAGTCAACTTATAGATTTACTCATAAATTTAATGAACAAAGAGATATAGTTTTTTCTATATCTCTTTTCTAATATACTTAAATTAAAACGAATATTACTTGCTTTTACAAATCCATCATTCACATTCTACTATATTTAGATTAAAACAGTCGATATCCTAATGAAATATGACAAGAGATAATATTTACATTCTACTATACCTATTAAGCAAAAGAAGTATAGCAAACTATACCTCTCTTACCGTTTCACATTTTTTAATCGTATAAAATTTATACAATAATATTGTAAAACATTTTATTACATTTGTCAACTATTTTTCATAATTCGACAAAATTATTGACAAGTTTTCTTATTTTTGATATAGTATGAGCAAGTTGTTTTTGTATCTCTTTAGTTGGGTGCATAGATTAGTATTTGTGTACTAAACTTATGGTATCTCAATTACTAATTTATGCACCCGCTATCAGCTGGTGTATAAATACTAAAGATTGGAGGTACATAAGATGAATATCTATGTTGGCATAGGTTTCATATTTCTTTGTCTGGCTGTTTTAGTCGGAGTAGTCGGTATCTTTGGATACAAACTATTTTGTGACAGAGAAAAAGTTGAGGTTGCCCCAAAAGACAACACTCAACCCAAAAACAACTAATGAGTGAGGGTAACCCCCTTACTCTTTTTTATTATATTAACAATTATTTTTTCTTCTGTCAATAGTTTTTTTATTACATTTATGTTACAGCGAATGGTGTTTTAACAAAAAAACACAATAATGTCAATGCTTTTTTGCAATTTTATTCACTTTCTACTTTAATTATACCACTTTTTTATAAAAAAGTCAAATTTTACAACACTTTTGCAATATCGCTCGTTTTAATCCAAAACTGGTCATCAAACACCTGCACCAAAACCCTTTCTGCTTCTGCCCAACACACAATCGCCCTAGCCGTCAAATTATCATTTTTAATCAAACTCTTTGTATTACTATGAATCCAGCAAATCTCTGTCCTATTATCATATTGAAATCTATTTCCCTCAACTGCTCCAGTGTGATAGAAAGGTACACTAATTTCAACCGCTTGTCCCTGTTTAAGTTCAACATATTTTCTCTCATTCAAATACATCTTAACCATATCCAAAAATCTCTGCCAACCCAAATCAAGCGTCCTGTGTGGACAATACTTTCTGCTATAATCTTGATGTTTTGTCACTCTATCAATTCCCCAATTATATTTTTTCAACAAATAAGCAATATATTGAGCTGTCAACTTCTCAGCATCATTAAACCTTTGTCCACCAGATTTAGAATAGCAAATCTCAATATTAATCATACGTGCATTTCCTTTTCCATATCTCCCATCTCCTGACGCGAAACAAGAACGGTCAAACGGTAAACACTCCACTGCTCTGCAATTATCTACAACCGCATGAAAAGAACATTTGTTATTATTTCCAAGCATATAAGATGCTTCTGCCATTGCGCTTGCATCATTTGCTGTGTTGTGTACTGAAATTCCCTCTTTCGTCGTCACATCTGGACATTTTATCGAATATTTACTCGATGGGCAATTTATTCTAGTTATTTGCATTTTCTTCCCCTCCTTCATATTCTGGATTAAATTCATTCTTTTGAATATTCTTTTCATATAGTTCTTGATCGAACTCTAATTCTTCAATTATGATATTTTCTTCTTTCATATTCTTATACCTCCATCACAAATTTTCCATATTTCATTGCCACTTCATGTTCTATCGTACAACCTCTTGCATATTCCCAGCCTGCCATAAATACAACACCGTCAACTTTACCTATTGCTTCAATTGACTTTGACAAGTAAAATAGTGCCTCATCGCAATTTTTCGGTGTTTCTTCTGCAAAAATAGTATCAACTATTTCATAACCTTTTTCTTGTAATTTTCTCACTAATTCTTCTCTTTCGTTTCGTATCTGTTCTTCTGATTTGCCTTTCATCGGCTGACTTATCATTACTTTCATAACTATTTTTCCTCACTTTCTTTTAATTTTTTCAAAAGCTCATCAGCTTTTATTGCCTTTTCTGTATAACTGTTATTCTTCCAAAATCCTACCACAATAATGGCAATTTGAATTATGTACTCAACTACACTAGCAACTTCTGATTCGTCTACTTTGATTATGTCTATATTAAAATGCTGTAATGCCATATTCAATAATGTTATTACTAATAAAATTGTTCTTACTATTGTTCCTTTTGATATTTTCATAATTTTATCCCTCCATTTTTATTTTTTAATAATTTTTGTCGGCAACTCTAGCAAATCTTCATACATTTTCGCAACAGTCCCATTGCCACCCAAATTTCTGTATTCTTTAAACATATGCTCAATATTCTCCATGTCAATAATGCTAATTTCGCCTTTTTCTTCATACTCTCGATAACGTCTTATTAATTCATTTCTAAGCAATGCTTGTACACCTTGTTCAACTGCTTTTTGTCTTTTTCGTAATGCATAAATCTTTTTTAATATGTAAAGCATTCCGCTACATACTAATCCAAATAAAATTTGTAGCCAATATTGCACTATAAAATCAAACATTTTCTGTTTCTCCTTCCAAGTTCTCAACTTCTTCGTAATTTTCTTCCCTATCATTTTTGCCCAAATAAATCGTTTTTCCGCTTACATCTACTACTTCTTGTTTTAATTCTTCATCATAATGTTTTGCTTTAGATTGTATTATTTTGCCTTTATTAGCTACTAATTTGATATTCTTATTCTCTAATTTTATTACTTGCATAATTTCTCTCCTTTCTTAACTTATCGTCCAGCCTTTGTTTTGCCCAATTGCCATTTCTTCGTCTGTTAACTTTGTCAGATTTGTTGCTCCAAATATAATTGTATGTACATTTTCTGTATCAGTAGAATGATCATGTAGTGCATTTAAGATTCTTATTAATGTATCATGGTTCAATAATATACATGAGCTAAAACTTAAACCACTTATTTTTATATTTGAAATTTGATTTATATTTTGCAAACTTTTACAATTATAAAAACAATTAACCACATTTGTTGCACTATTAAAATCTATACTTTCAATTTCTCTTATACCCATACTACCACTAAATGCTTGTATAAAATTTTTAATATTCGATGAATCAAATATGGGAATTTTTACATATGGCCCTAAATTACTAAAACTATTTTCTAAACTTGTAAAATCTATAAAATTTAATCCATCAAAATTGGTTATAGAAAAACAATAAGAAAAAGCATAACTTCCATTAATATAAACTCTATTAAAATCTATCTCTTTCAAGGAACAATCTTGATAAAATAAATAACTATTTCTATCTATAATTTTTGAATTTATTAGTTTGACACTTTCTAATAAATGATGATGAGAAAACCAAGTCCTAGCACTTCCCGCCTGAGCCTGTACTTCTAAATTTTTAATTATAATATATAAATTTGAAAAATTTGTAGGTATAGAAGTCATATCATACTCAAAAGTTGATACTTCACTACTAAAATAAATAATATAATATCTAGTTTTATATCCTAAACTGCATTCTTTATCTTTTATTTTATCCCAAGTATGTGTTGATGTTTTGGTATATTCCATTCCATCACTTGTTTTTATTTTTGCTATTTTATTTGTTGTGTTCATAGTAAAATTCATTGTATCAAGTCCATTACTTAGCAATACTATCATCTTTGCTGGATAATCTTCTGTATCATTCTCTAATATAGTATCTATATCCCACCAATCTGGTTCTGGTTGCCAATCTGACGTTTGCGGGATATTTCTTATTGTCTCTGCTAAATTCTCGCTATTTTGCACAGTAGGTAACGTTGCTCCTCTCTGTTCTGCTTTTGTATAAGCATTCGCTATATTGGATTTAATTCTTGTTATTTCTGCTGTTATACTCACTTTTTATTCTCCTTTCCTTAACTTATCGTCCAGCCTTTGTTTTGCCCAATTGCCATTTCTTCGTCTGTTAACTTTGTCAGATTTGTTGCTCCAAATATAATTGTATGTACATTTTCTGTATCAGTAGAATGATCATGTAGTGCATTTAAGATTCTTATTAATGTATCGTGATTTAATAATATACAACTACTAAAATCCAATCCACTTATTCTTATATTTGAAATATTATTTATTGATACTAAGTTCATTGTTTGACTAAACATACCACTACAACTCTTTAGACTTATCAAATCTAAATTTTCAATTACTTTTAATGCCATTGCTTGATTAAACATCAGATTTGCGTCTGTTATATTTGAAGTATTTACACGAGGAAAATAAGTAATAGTACGATTAGCTCTAAAAGCGGAATTAGCTGTTGTGATTTTGCTCCAATCCAAAGAGTGAATTATTTCCTGCATGGTCTTTTCTAAGATATTACAGTTTTGAAATAAGTATATTACTCTACTTACATTTAAGTTATTAAATCCAATTATATTTTTTAACGAATACATATCTGCAAAATTCACCCAATCACCTTTTTGAGTGCAATCTATCATTTTTAAACACTCAAGACAACTACTATCTCCATATGCTTGTTTTCCACTTATAGAAAATAATGCACTTTTTATAATGCAATATAACGCTGTTTTATAGCCAAAATCGTTAGTAAAGTTAATGTTTTGACTTGAATAATAATAAATAATATATCTAGTTTTATACCCCAAATGACATTTTTTATCTAGTTCTATATTCCAAGTGTGTAAAAAAGAATTTTGGGTTGTATCCGTATATTCTGCTCCGTCGCTTGTTTTTATTTTAGTAGCACCCAATCTTCTGATATTTGATGCGACATCACTATCACTTAATAAACAAATTATCTTAGCTGGATAATCTTCTGTATCATTCTCTAATATAGTATCTATATCCCACCAGTCTGCCTGCGGTTGCCAATCTGTGCTTTTATTTTTTACTTTAATAGCCTTAAGTGTCTTTACTTCTCCATTTGAATTTTTATATCTTACTATTGCCATACGCTACACCTCCGCCAACAAAGTTTCTATATTACCAATCGTTTCATTAAATTGTGTCATTGTCACATATTCTTCATCTTCTTCCGATTCATCAATCCATATGCCCCAATCTTCTCCGCTCTGGCTCTGTATCTGAAATCACTATTTTTCTGTCTACATATTCTTCAGTTGCCAACCCTTCCAAATCTGTTGCATTTACCAAATTTTGTGGTTTATTCTCTAAATCTTCATAATTACCACTAAAATCGCTAAAATTTAAATTCTTTTTTAAATCTTCAACTAGTGTCTCGTATAATAATTGCATTGTCTCACCATTATGAAGAATCGGTAAACTACTTTGTTCATTAATTTTTTCGCATTTTTCTAATTCTGAAATTTTTTTACTCATAGAATCCTCCTAACTTAATATATTTTCATTTTTTTCTGTTTTCAAAAACTCCCCTGTTTCAGTTAATAAATAACTTTCATTCCCTAAAATAACATTAATTATTAAATTCGCTGGTACTATTTCGTTTAATAAATTTTGTATCTTTTCAAGTTTTCCATGTAAATCCGAAAAAAAACGAATCGTTAAAGTAAACGTTTTGTTTTCATAGTAAACAATTAAATCTTCTTCGCATATATTAGAAAGTATCTTTTTTAAATTTCTAATTGTGTATGGTGTAGTATTATTTGTCAAAGTCAAAATCATTTTTTTTCTTTCGTCCAGAGTTTCGTTTTTAGAAAGAGTTATGTTTAAAAGTTTTTCCCATCTTTCAACACCATATTCCGTGCTATCTTGAATAAACTGATTATTCATCATATCAATACTACCATCTTGTAACAAATCAAATTCAGGATTTTCAGCATTCATAATATTTTGAAATTCTTTAATCTCTTTCATAAAAAAAGGGATATGATTCATTAAATCAATTTCCCTGCATAACGTTTTCTTCATGCTTTAGTATTCTCCTTCCTTACCACAATCGAATCTCTATCTAACATATAATTAGTAGCAACTCCTTGAATTGTTGTATTGCTAACATCTAAAACACCTTTTATATTTAAAATTCTAGTTTCAATTTGTGAGATTCTAACAATGATTTTGTCTTCATTTGCCCAATTTTGGTTTAATTCATGTAAATAATTATCTATTATTTCTTCATATTTCTTTTTCACTTTATCCCATGAATAACCTGTTTCATATTCCAAATCAGTAGAAATTTCAATTTCATCCACATTTACTCCTGCAACTGATACAATATGTCCGTATAGGTGCAATTCCAAGTCCCTCTCCATGATTTGTCTCTGGATCTATTAATGTTTGTATATTTTCTATCATTTCGTCTGACGGCTTTTCAAATTCCGAATTAATTACAACAATTTTTACAGAGCCTCCACCATTCCACTCAGAAGCCCTATAAACTTTACAACCACCAACCCCATCCATTGCATTTATTTTCTGCTTATAATCTGCTACATTTCCGCCAAACGCTTGTGAACTTAAACTTGCCAAATATCTTGCCCTCAAACTCTCTGTACTTTCTTCATCTTCTCCGTGGAATTAAAACTTCTGTAATCTGCGCTGTTTCCAAACCTTGTATATACTCAATTGGAATTATCCTACCAAAATATTCATTTCCAATTCTTCCAGCCGTTTCACATCTCAATTTATAAATTCCATTCTCCATTTTTTCAATTACTTCATAATTTAATTCATCACCACTAAATCTAGTTTTATTTGGAATTTCTAAATTCGTTGGAGTGCATTCTGCTTTCAATATTGCATATGTCGCTTTTTCGGGTGTCAATCCTCTTTCTTCTGCCCTTTTAATTAAATAATACCTTGAAGCCGTATCCGCAAATGTTTCATTCAAAACATTATCACACTCCATATACAAATTTGCCAATTCTACCGCTGCTGGTGCTAATGCATCATAGATTATCGAACCTTCTCTTTTATCAATCGAATTTGGAATCCTATCCAACATTCGTTTCAAAATTACTTCGTAAGTCATATTTTCATACATTTAGATTAACACCTCCAATTGTTCTTCAATATCTCCAATATTTGTATGAACTGTAAATGTTGTTATAATTTTTCCTTTTTCACTATTAAAGTTAAAATTATCTACACTATCAATTCTGTCATCTTGTGTCAATGCCTCTTTAATTCTTCTTTTTAATTCTGATATAACATAAGAAATCTCGCGTCCATACAAACTATTTAACTCAATGCCATAATTCCACGAATATATAATATTTTCATATCGCTCTGTATTTAATATTTTATAAATCGCTTGTTTTATAGCCACTAACTTATCACAATAACCTTTTATACAATTTTTATCAATATCTAATTTATATGTCTTACTTGCTAAAGTCTCATATTCAAAATCTGCAATCAAATTATCATTTGTTTTTGGTAACATTATCAATCACCCCTTATTTAACCCATTCCCCTTCTGTAGAATGGTCTGTTAGTCTATCCAATACAACGTATTTTTGTCCACCTTGTGCTTTTATCACAATTACTTCTTCTCCCACTTTTAATCCATTATAAATTTTAATCTTCTTTTTGCCTGTATATTTATGTTTATGCTTTCCATTTAAATTGCCGCTTGAAGTTGTTCCTTCAAATGTATTTCCTTCGGAATTATTTTTAGAAAAAGTGTGCACATGACTTTCTTTAAAAGTCTCATCTTCTACATAATGTGAAACTTCAACATCTACTTCATAATCTTGAACAGCCTTTGTCAAAACCAGAAATTCTGATGTTAAAAATAATTTTGAATTAATATTAATTTGAAGTGGATTAATACTTACAACTTTTCCAAAAAGTACATTACACAGCTGTGATGCTGTCACTGCATTTACAGCAGTCTTTTTTATGATATTAAATAAATCATCCATAAAAAATCTCCTTTAAAAACACTCTTCTGTCATTAATTGTCAATTTATGTCGACGATTAAATACTATTCTCTTCTTTTTTGTGATATAATTTCCTAGTTACACAAAAGATGAAAGGTGGTGATTCACTTGATGCGCATCAATTTATCTGAACAGGCAAAAAAACTTTTATATCGTATCTATCAAGAATACCAATTTCACAAAGACAATAAAGTACCAGATTCTTATACTTCTAGAACTGTTCCCAGTCATTTTTTATTTTCTAGTTCAGATAATAGTCAAATCATATCTAGCATTGCAGAATTATCTTCTAAAGGAATGGTAAGATTCCTTAGCGATAATCGCATTATGATACGACTTCAAGGTATTTCTTACATAGAAAAGCAATTGACTAAAACAAAAGACATGAATCTATGAAAAAATGCTAAGCAAACGCTTAGCATTTTTTATAAAACTTTTTGGTAATATAATAAAAACACCAGATTTCTCTGATGTTCTTCATTTTTAACAGAAAAATAGAGCCACGCCTTGTCAACATAGCCCCGCAAAAGATTTTTCTTTTTCTCTATAATATATATTATATACTATTAGTATACCATGTGTCAATAATTTTAGTCAAAAATTTTAAATTTGTTTGTACTAAATCATTTGTTTCATAATAGTCTATATGATGCTCTATTCTATCTTTTAATTCATTTAAAATTTTTATTTGATTATTTAATACTCCCTCACTCGTTATCATTCTTTTATTTAAGTATAGCAGAGTTACTATCTGTTGGATTCTTACGTTAGACATTTTATTATCTCTTGTTTTCTTTGACACTCCGATAGATGCTATTTCACTAAGTATTTTATAATTTGCTCTATGTTCTGATGTAGAAGATTTTAAATCATTAATAATGCAATTATTATGAGCGCAGGCATTTCTTAATTCTCTAACATTTTTCAATAAATATGCCTCATCTAACATTGCTTTATCTTGTAATCTATTTGCAACAAACATATAAAATTTGATTAATCTTCCAAACGGAATAATTTCTACAAAAGCCCAAATTGGATATTCATCTCCATACTTTGCTACTAAATCACCACAATAAGTACTTCTTATATTTTTATTTAATTCGTTTTTTAAATAATCATATTCTCTATTATTTTTTAAATTTTGAACATAATCTTCTACTATACCATAAGCATCTTTGCTGGCTTTTTCCACTTTTGATAACAATCTGACTTTAGTATAATGTTCTAAGTCAAGCACAATACTTAACATTGTTTTTCTTAATCTCATGTCAATAATAGAAAGATCTATCAACATTTTAAAATCCAAATCTATATATTTACCTTGTTTTTCGCCATCTTCATATTTAGAAAAATTCTTTCTATAAGAAACTAATTTAAAATAGTTATTATTCTTTTCTAAATATTTTTCAGCATCATCTTTAGAAAATAATTCAAATTTTACTCCTTTTTCCATCAAATGTTTAACCAGTTCTCCTGCATTCAACATTGGTTTAGATTCTTTGTACATTTTGTTTTTGCTCCCATTTTTTCTATTTATAATGTATTATATACTATTTTTACACTTTTTTCAACATTTTTTACAAAATAAAAACACCTACCTAAGTAAGTGTTTTGAACTATTATTTTATATATTCTTGCCCGTCAAATATTAAAGAAATAATTTGATTATTTTGATATTTAACTTGAAATTGACTTCTTAGCATTGCCCCAAAACTATTTTGGGAATCTACATATCCTTGTACAGTAATTACTCCTGTATCTTTATCTTTTCCAACATACCATTCGTCATACCATGGATATTTAGCAGTAGATGGTGATTTTAGTATAGTATTAATTGTATTTTTTGTATTATCTATAAAATCATATTTTTCGTCTGGAGTCATGAAAAAGTCAGAAAGCGTATTTATAATTTGCCCATTTTCATATAAAATATTATTAGCATAATCTACAGATATAACTTGTCCATTTTGTATATTAAGACCACCAGATACATTACTATTTTCTTGCCTAATTATAAAATAGTAAATTCCCTTTTCTTCTCCAACATATTCTAAATTATAATCATCAAAACCACAAGATTTTACGATATTATCTAAATCATCATAAGATGATACGTATTGTTCAATCATTTGACGCTTTTCTGCTTGCTCTTGTTCTTCTTTTTCTAGCGTACTATTTACACCAATCACTATACTTAATATAATGATAATAAAAATAATTAAACCAATTCCTTGTTCAACTTCTGCTTTTTTTATTTTCTTTGTTTGAGTATTATGATAATTACTTATTGTTTCTACTGTGTCTTTGTTTTTCAAATCTTGATTCAAAACTTGCTTCTTAATTTTATCAATTCTACTTGCAAAATAGATAATTCCACCTAAAGCAGGCATTCCTATAAGCGGTGCAGAGTTATTCCCCTCCATGCTTAGTGATATGCAAAATATCAATATACAAACAATAAGTCCTATTATAAGTAATGTTTTTTTGCCCATTACAATATCTCCATTTCTTACTAATTCTTAATATATCTTACGAACTCAGTATAAAGGATTTTGTCGAATATTGCAATTTATTTCGGTCGACATTTTTCGACATCTGTCAAGCAGTAAAATTATTTCCAATTAGGGTCAAATCCATTAAATGTTCTTTATTCTTGAATTTATGTTTTACTTTTTCAACAATCATCCAGTTTTTTAATTTTACATCACCCAAATTCAAACAAACAATCACCATACTTCCTGCTCTTACTCGTATATCTCCCAAACAATCTTTAATTTGTAAATTCCTTGTTTTCTGATTATATAAAGAAAGGAGCGCGTTTGCTTTTGCTGCTCCATTCACATTCTTATCAATTGTGTCAAAATACTGCAATACACCCCACTTGTTAATATTTGACGTATCTTTCGCTATAAAGACATCTCTTGTTCCAGTTTCATCATTTTCATATATCAATTTAATCTTATTGTATGTATTTGAATCAATACTAGACGAATAGCCAAAATCACCTGCTGTTTCAACATCAATCATCAATATATTTCCTGAGCCATCCATAACACGCATATTATTGATATTTTTTAAATTTAACTTTCCAAAATTATCATATAAAACAAATAGTTGCTTTGTTGCTGTCAATGTTAAATCCAAAGCATTTTGTGTAATGTCAAATAAAGTTGTATTATCTTCAACTCTACTCGGAATTATATATCCAGTATCTTCAACATCACCAATATTTAGATTAAAATCATTAGCAATCATTTTTGTAACATCGCTTGCTTTCTTATTTGCATAAATATAAGTATCTTTATTTTTGAAATAACGTAATTGGTCATAACAAGTAACTGATACAAGTCTATCCTTACTATTTTTCTTAGAAAAAGCAAATCCATAAAAAACATTATTTTTATCCACACTCATTCTCGTTGCATTGCCTTCTTCAAAGTTAATCTTTCCGTCATCTAATACTTTAAATGTTAATTTCCCGTGGACTTCCTTTTCTCTCTAGTTCCCATTCAATTCCTTCCTCTATAACAGGAACATAAATGTTTTCGCCATTCTGAATTAATATATTCGTATGATTCATAATCTCCTCCTACAATGCTGGAATATAATAAGTATAATCAATTTTGTCTTCGTATGGAGATGCTCCTTGTCTTCCTTCTTTTTTGCCATGTTCTAAATAATGTGCATATAAAGTGTCTGGATCCGTTCCATAAACAGCCACCACATCTGGATTATTTCTTGCATAAAACATCGCATCGAAATTGATTTGCGTATTGTGTGGCACATAGGCTGTTGTAACCAATTTTAGCCTATCTGCATTAGCATCATAAATTTTTCGATAATATGCTCCATTTCCATAAAATTTTTTAGCAATCCCCCAAAAGGTATCGCCCTTTTGCGCTTCGTAATAAGCTGGCAAGCTCACTTTTGAATAATCATCGCGTACAGAATTAACAGTTGCATTAAATTTTCCATTTTTTAATTCCTGTAATGAAATAGTTTTTGTGCTATACGATCTATATTGTTTTAATTTTATCGATACAATAATGTCAAATCCCTCTGCCGTATCATCCTTTATCGTATAATCTTCTAATGTTACCATCATATTCGTATCAAATAACTCATTATATTCAGAATACGCCCCATTTCTAGTCGTGATGGGATTTGGTCTATGTCTCCAAACAACAAATCGAAACGGCTCTAAACTTGTCTTCATATTCTCAAATTCTTCTAAAAAATATTCGGCTTTTACAAATCCGTTGTAAGGATAATTCGCAAAAGGATAACTATTTTGTGGAATTAACACATCAAAGGATATTTCCGTCAATCCGTGGCGACTTCAATAAGTTAATTTCTCCATCATTTATTAAATTAATTGTTTTATTTTGATTTTTAATTTTCATCTCCATTTTGCTTGGCGCAATTGGCAATTGTATTTCACCCAAATAAAATATATACATTTTTGCATTCTCCTTTTATGCATGACATCCTTCTGCTGTTGTCATTAATTGTTCTTGCAATGCTTCTGTTAGTGTGCTAACCACACCGTCAATATCCATATCGCTATTAATATTATTATTGTTTGTCATATCGATTTTAATTTCTGCTGTTGTAAAACGATTAATGGTATCTCGTTCTGCTAAATCCATGATATATTTCAAATCTTCTGTTGTTGTATCTAGGCTATCGGCTATTTTAGCAGTGTTATCGGCTATTTTTCCTGTATCTCCTGCAACGTTATTTGGCATTACTGGAGTGCTAAAATTCAAAATATCTTTACTAGCAGCCGCAACATCTTTTGCTATTGAAGAACCATCTAATTTTTTCCTATTTGCCACTCTGTCTTCTCTAGTTGCTGCTTGTTCTGCTGCCTTTTTCTGAATTTCAGTTGCACCATTGTTGGCTATATCAATTAATTTTTGTTGATAATCTCCAATTTTTAGATTAACATCTTCCATTTCTCCATATGTTTCAGATATAGCATCTACATATTCTGCCATTTTATCAGAAATTTCATTAACAGTTTTACTTGTAAAGTCTGCATAATCCATTTTTTCAAAATGAGCACCAAGTTTATTAAGCGTTTCAGCAACTTTATTGTACATCCAAATAACAGCGTTAACTATTCCTTGACATACACCTTGAAATCCCAATTTCATACTCAAGGCACCTAGTTGTATCATATAAAATGCTGTTTGCAGTCCCATTTTTACTCCTAAAATGCCTTGATACATATATAGTCCTGCGATAACAATTGCATAAAATGCCGCTTCAACGCCCAACTTTAAAGCCATAGCCCCTAAAACTAATGCATCCCATGCATATAATATCCAGTAAGCAACTTCATCGCTTGTATTCCAAAAATAAATTAATACAGCAATTATTGCAATTATAACTATCATTATCCAAGTCGTTGGATTCCTTAACGCATTCATAGCATTTGTCAACAACCATGTACCTGCTCTTGCTAATAATGTATATGTATAATAAACTCCTAAAACAATAATTATTGCCTGTAAAATTGGTTGAATTATACTCCAATGGCTTTTTACAAAATTTCCTATCTGCAATATTATATTTAATATTGGACTCAGTAAAGTAATTACATTTCCGACAAAATTTCCAATATTGCTTAGTATGTTTTCCATTGCGCCACCAAAATTATTTAGCATAATCTGAATTGTTGGTAATTTAGAATTTTCCAAAGCAGTATTAATAGTTGTAATCATATTTGCAACACCTCTTGTCACAGACGTTTTCATATTAGCAATTGATGTCGCAAATCCACCAGTCGCATTCTTGGCTTGCTCTGCAAAACTTTGAAAACCATTTTTACCCGTTTCATTTAGTCTAATAATTGTATCCATAAAAGAACTCATTGACACTTTTCCATTTCTTAAACCTTCGCCAAGTTGCGTTTCTGTCATCTTCATTTCTCTTGCAATCTGTTGTAATTGTGCTGGCATTGCTGACTGTAATGCTTTCCACTCCATCATATCTGGTTTTCCTTTTGAATATGCTTGTGACAATTGTTCTAATGCTGTTCTTTGAATATCCATACTTTGTCTACCTGCTAATATCGCATTATTTACCGCCAAAAACATTTTTGTACTATATCCAATACTGTTATTCGAAGATGTAAATCTTTGAACCGCTGATGCTGCATCATTCAAAGTTGTTGGTAGCCCTTTTAAGCCATCGCTCAAAATTTGAATAGCGGCTTGTGATTGTTGTTTGTCAATTCTAAGATTAGACATTACTTTCGGAAAATTATTGATTGTGTCTATTCTACTTATAGCAGAATCTATAGAACTATTAACCATACCAACAACTTTTTGTATAACACTTAATCCCATAATTGTTTTTACCAAACTAGCAGCATTCGTGTCCCCTTTTTTAATTTTGTTATTCAATCTTTCTTGATTATCATTCGCGTTTCTTATGCCATTTGAAACTTTGTCATAATCACTTTTCAAGCCACCAACCAAAGACCTTTGTTCTCTCACACTTGCTATCATATCTTGCGCTCTTGCTGTTTTTGTTCCTTCTGCTGCGATGATTTTTTTTGTTTCTGATTCTACTTGTTTCAATACTTGTAATTCTGCCTGATAAGCCAATTCTGTTTGTAAAGCTGAATCCTTTAGTTTTTCTGCATTAGTAATCGCTTTTGTTGGAGCAACTGACATTTCATTATTTAAACTTTTAAATCCACTTGTTGTTCTTGATAAGCCAGAATGTATCCTTGCAAATACACTAGAGGCTCTATCTTCAACCACTATCGAACTTTTTATTGTAGCCATTTCCTTCTCCTTTTCGAAAAAATAAAATATAGTTTATTTCTTTAATTTCGCTTCTCTTTCTTTTTCGTCTTCCGCTCTTTTTTGTATTGATGCAATAACAAAAGCCCTTTCCTTGAATGGTAAATCAAGAAATTCATGTGGAAATCTATGAAGTTTTTGAAGGCAATAATGAGCATTTACTGCTTCCGTATCGCCTTCTTCAATTAGTTTTTTGCTTCTTCAACCGCATCCTCTAAACTATAACCATTCGCAGATTGAATAAATTCCATAAGGTCGTCATATTCTCCCGGATTTAACAAATGTTTTTTTAGCACTTTAATTGGGTTCATTTCATTATAAAAATTTTGCAATTCAACATTATGTAAGTCAGGATATAAAATACATTTTTCCGCTAATAATTCTAAGTATTTAACAGTATCAAATTCTTGTTTCATTCTTTTTCCTACTTGAACTTGTTTATAGCATTCTTTTCTTAACGCATCATTTTCATCTGCTGTTATTGTTTGTATTTTCCATTTTTCAGGATTTCCATTTTTATCTTTAATTCTTTTAGAAGCAACATATTCTTCTACCTTTTTTTCGTCTTTCAACATAAAACTTTCTAAACTCATAACTTTATTCTCCTTTTTCTTTTTAATTATTTCTTATTGCATACCTGCTAATTGCAAAAATTTTGTTGGATTAGAAAAATCTTCAAATGTAAAATTGATTTCTTGTTCTAAAAAATCACCATCTACATCAAAAGCAGCCAATACTCCACCATCGATATTGCAACCTATAAATACCATTGTACAAATTCCTGCTGCAGAGGTAGGATCTTCATTTGTTATTTGTGTTTCAAAATATACATCTTCCCCTGTGTTTTTATATCTTTCCATGATTTCATCAAATATAGAAGTATTCTTATAGATTGTCATTTTTCCAGTGCCTTTCCATCCAGTCGACTTATTTCCTGCACCAGTTTGTCCCAAAATATTAATTTCTTTTTTAGTTTTTTCAAATTTTGCTTCAAAATCTTTTGCTTGCATCAACAAAAATCTTCTGTTCTCAATTGTTACATAGCATTCTGCTAACTTTGCACTTATTGCATCTTTTGCATTCATTGTTATATTAGCCATTTACAAATTCCTCCCTTATAAAAAAATAAAGAGAACTTTTCGTTCCCTTTCCTTAACTTACATCTACCGTCATATACAATTTTTCCATTGCACTAATCACTTTAACCCCTGTGCCAACAGCCACTGATTTTTTATCATTTCCTATTTCAATGCTTATATCTTCATCTTTAAAGTCCTCAATTGCTTGCAAGGTCTGATAGTTTTTAAATAATGCAACAACATCACTCCAAAGAGAAATTCTTCCTGCTTCATTATTTGCTATTTTACCAACATATTTGGAATTAAATACACTAGCAACATCTAAAGCAATTTCATCTAATACTCTTATTGTTTGATTTGATTTAAAATCTTCATTCTTTTCATCCGCCATAGTCAGTAAACTATTAATATCTACTAATACTCTAATTTCACTACCAACCTTATGAAGTACAAATTCTCCATTATCAATTGACGCTTCTAATTGCGCTTGTGTATAATCTGCATTAACATTATATTCCCCATCATACACTCTGTTTGTGTTCGATTTATTAATTTCACAACCTGCAATTATACCTGTTACCCAATAAACAAGCGAAGTATCTCCTTCAACTGTTGTATTTTTTACATTTACAACCCCTTCGTAATCTGCCGCATTATCAAACAACACTACTTGAAATTTAACACCTTGTTTTTCTCTTAATCTTTTTGCATATTCAACATATAAATTCGATGTATTCTTCTCTTTTACTGTACATCCAATAGCGTTTACTTGATAAGATTCCAACTTATCCAAGAAATTTTGATGTGCTTCTCCATTTGCTTGTCCATTTGTTCCACCTGTCAATTTTGTTCCTGCAGTCACTTCAAGTGTCGCGCCTGTTTTAAAAACTACATAACTATTTGAGATTAATTCATCTGCTTTTTTTACTGTTTGTATATCAACTTCTTTTGAATCTAAATACGTACTTACATCATATTTGCTTTCATCATCAATATTTTTAGCAATTACAATCGTTATGTCGTTTCCTCTTACTCCACTACACTTAGCCGTAGCAAAATCATTTGTAGCTTTTTCTCCAGAATTTAATCTATATAAATACGCTTTCTTAATATTTTTAAACAAATCTCTTAGTCCTTTTAATTTTTCATTCGAATAATCATATCCTAAAATTTCTAACGAATTTTTATTAAAATTCTCCGATGAAGTTTCAATCAATTCTCCATCTTTTCCCCAGTCCATTTCAAGAGCCATTGCAGCAATACCTCTTTCTCCAATTGCAGAAGATGCCTTTTGTGCAGGCACAAAATTAATGTATGTACCGGGTAATTTCTTATTTTGACTTGTAAAAGTTCCACCACCTAATGCCATACTATTTCACCAATCCTTTCTTGTAATTCTTAATTTTTTCATCTATCTCTTGTTTACTATATTTTTCATTTTCACTTAATAATACAATTAACAAATCTCTATTCTTTGCAAACATCTTAGAATCAACAATTTGCTTCTTCGTGTATTTTTCTATATTGTCATTTTCCACTTTTTTAACTGCTTTCATCTTTTTTTACCCCCTCATTTAAATTATAATCATTCATTTTAGTCGTTTCGTCATTACCTTTTTTTATTGACAAATTATAATCAATAAAAAAATGCAAAACATCATCCTCAATTTTCGGATGTAATTTCATTGCTCTAACCAAACTTTTGTCTGACAATTCTATGCATTCTAATTTATACAAATTGTCTATCATATCATTCAATATTTCAGTCTCTCCATCAAGTGTAAAACCAATAACCACAATATTTAGCAAGTCTTTATAATACTTGTCTTGTAATCCAATTTCTCTGATTTCTTCTCCATTTAATACTTTGATAAAAAAACAAGGCTTTTCTAAACCTTGCTCTTGATTATCTGTATAAATCGGATAGTCCTTATATATTTGTTTAATTTTAGCAGCAATGCCAAGCACTATTTCATTTACTACATTTTTAACCATTATTAAAACACCTCTCAATATATTGTTTCATTTTTCTTTCCAATATAGACGGAAGTTCTGCTTCTAGTTCTTTTTCTGATACTGTTAGCATATATTTGCCTTCTACCCAACTTTTCTTTAATCGTTTTCCGATTGCCGAAACATATCTTCCCACTTCCTGTCTATGTCCATACTCCACATAAGAAGCATATTTTATTGGATTTTCAACAACTACAATATAATTATTGCCAAATTTAAGAACTTTTAGTGAATCAGCATATGCCATAGCATCTGGAACGTTCCCACTCTCTGCTTCCGATTCTGTATTTGCTGTCCAACCTCTTCTTAATGTTCCACCACTTTTTATCGTAAATCTTTTGCCCTTTATTGTTTCAAAACTGCCCTCTCCTATTGGTGTTCTTGGAATTACTTTTGCTAATAATCTAGCAGCAAGTTCTTTGGCTACTTCTTGACAAAATCTCTCAATATCTGTTTTCGCCAATTTTTCAAACTGTTTTTCTAGTTCTTCTAATTCGCTAAAATCACATTTTCCCCATTTTGCCATTTATGCCCATCCTTTCCACAATTCTAGCATTATTTCTTGATGTGTATCATAAACCGCTGGTTCTCCGCTATTCTTATATTCTGTTGTTCTACCTCTGCCAGTTACAATTATTTTACTACCTGATTTTATTTTTAGTTCTGGCGCAATAAATAGTTTAATTTTCTGTGTCTTTTTGCTTTCTGTATCCGTCTGTGTATTCACGCCAATATCTTCAAAAGAAACTCTACATTTTTGTGCTGTCAATACTGTTTCTTCTGATTTTTTTGTGATATTCTTTTCTACTTTCGATTTTAATTCAATGACATCGCATTTCCAATCGTATTGACTTTCAAGCGCTTGTCTTGCAAATAATATATATTGATTCATATTACCACCTCAACTTTCGATGTCTATATAAATCTTTTTTATATTTCTCTAGCAAAAAGTTTTTTGAAAAATCAATTGTTCCCATGTTATACGTTATCCCGTTTATTTCAACTTGTGAAGACGTATCAGCAAATGTTGTTGTCGTATCTCCTATTACAATGCTTTTTACTTTCATTTCTTCTCTTTTTTGTCTTTCTTCTTCCGATAAAAGCAATACATCATATTTATTTAAAAACCAATAATCTTTAGCCATTGCAACCCATGTACTATACAAATGTCCATCAATTCTTCTCAAATGAGTAACATCTAAAATAATAAGCATTGTATCAAATATACAATATTGCATTAATTCTTGAACATCAGCACTTTCAAATTCAATACACTCGTCCTTTTCTGTCCTTATACATTCATCTGTTTCAGTTCTTACACATTCTTTTGTCTTTAACTCTAATTCTAGTCTTTTAATCATTCTGTCTATATCAATACTCGTTCTACTTTTTATTTCTTCTAACATATCCATAAGTTTATTCTCCTTCTGGATTCAAGTTTTCTCCTGTTTTTTCTTTTATCTCTTGAATTTTAGCAATCAATGTTTCTTTTTTCATGTTGTGAATATTTTTCATTCCCAATTCTTTTGCTCTTTCCCTTAACGCTTCTAATTCTTCGTCTTCGTTACTGTCTCCGACATTTGTGTCGTTAACGTTATTATTTACATCTTCATTTTCTTCTGGATTTGAGTTTTCTCCTGTCGGAACCTTTCCGAAATTTTCTAAACAATTATACAAATATTTTTCTACTTCTTTTAAGTCAAGATCCTCATTTTCTACTTTTATTTGTACAACTCTTTTATTTCCATTTTCATTATTTTCTTTTAGTGCATTTACCATTTCTTTTATCGACTCATAATCTTCGTCTGTTACTTCGAACACATCATTTTTAAAATAAGAAATACCATTTACTTGTACTCCTATACCTTTCACTTTTACAGTCTTCATTTTCTACCTCCATTTTATAATTTAATAAGTAGAGCTTTTAAGCTCTACTTATTAGTTAATTACTATACTTGCTTGAAATAACTCATCTGCACAATTTAATGATGGAATAGCTGTAGCAACTGCTTTTTCCCATGTGCTTACTGGATCTAATGACTCATCATAAACCATTGCAAGGATTTTTCCTACAGTTCTAATATCAACTGCTGGATTTCCACTTAATCTTATTTCTTCTGCTGTTGGTCCATATAGAGTTTCTCCTAATTGTTCACTTGGCATCATAACAAATGCATTTTCTGGGAAATATCTTAATTTGTCATAACCTTGACCATTAGCTTTTTCTTTTCTATATTTTTCATCATATGTATAAATGCTTGGAAGTTTTAATTGATTTAAGTAGTTGTTTAATTCTCCTACACTAGCGATTCTTGATGTATCTTTTCCAAATAATGCATTTACAACAGCTTTGTTTGATAGTATTTTTGAAAGAATAGTTGTAGAAGTTAATATTCTTCCTGGAGCACTATCTAATTGATTTCTCCATTTAATCATATCTTGAATTGGATTTGCTGTTTCTAAATCCCAATTAACATTAGATATTTTGTTTTCATCTGGTACACCATAATCAATTGTAGCATTTAGTCCATTTTCATTTAATGTTACTTTTCCTGTTGCTGTTACTTCCATTCTCATTCTTTCTACTCTTGCTCTAATACTTTGAACAAGATTTTCAATGTCATTATATACTTCTTTCATTAAGTATGTTTTTTCTGCTTCATTTCTTGGTGCTTGTAATGCTATTATATCTTCTTCTTTTAATTGCATTTTTCTCTTAATTAAAGCTGCTTCAATTGCAAGTTTTTCAGCTTCTCTTGTACCGATTTCAGATTCAGTATTGAAAGCATGAACACTTGCTGTTACTGGTGTTTTGCTTTTGTTAGTTAATATATCAAATTTAAGTGATTGTTTTTTCACTTCTGGATATAATTCCTCTCCCATCATAGGTTTGAATTTTCTTTCTTTTAAATAATTTAATATTTCCTGTTGTGGAAATAACTCTGCTATACTTTTTTGCATAATATACACTCTCCTTTATTTATTTTTCTAATTTTTCATATTTTTATTATTTTGATTGACTTTCATAATCATCTTTAAATAATATACCTTTCATTGTTGCCTTATCTTCTTCTGCAACAGTTGTTGGTAATTTTGAACCATAAACTATTCCTTGATACATTACTGCTCCTGGTTGTGGTCCATGAGTTACATCTACATCAGCAAATACTAATCCAATTGCAACTCCATTTTCATTTTTGTATACAGTTCCAGCTGGAACTATTTTTTTACCTTTTTCGTCAGCCTCTATACCTTCATCACTAATTTGTCTAGTATAGTTTTGAAATTTAGCTGACGCTAAAAAATTAACTTCTTGAACACTTTGTTTTTCAACGTACATATTTGTTACCTCCTAAAAATTTAATTAAAAAATTGGCTTTTGGTTTCTTGACTTTCACTTTTGTTAGCTTCTTTTGCGAAATTAGATGCCATACTAATTTCGTCATCTTCATCCCCTCTGTTTCCTTCTGGGTCAACTGGTTCATAACCAACTGCTTTTTTCCTTTCAAAGAAATAGGCATCTGTTTTCTTTATTTCCTCAACTTGTTCTTTCAATCCTACCAATGACTTCTGGTCTTTAGACATTGTTATTTTCTCAAAATCTAATAAACTTTTAAATGCCTTTCTTGTATTTTCAGATTTTAGTATTTTTAAATCATCTAAACCTTTTTCAAGTAAATCTTGATAAATATAATCTTTATGTTCTTTTTTGGCATTTTCTTCTATTTCTTTGATTTTGTTTTGGTATTCCTCACTTGAAATACTATTTTTTTGTAAATCCTCTAGTGCTTTTTCTTTTTCGCTTTTTTCTTTTGTTAATACTGTTTTGTCATTCTCCAATTGCGCTTTTTCAGTTTTTAACGTTGCATTTTCATCTTGTAATGTTTTCAAATCTTTTCCATTTTCTCCCATTACAAAATTAATTTGCTCATCCGTTAACCCTTGTGCTTTTAAATCTTCTGTTTTCATATATGCTCCTTTTCTTATAACAACTATCGTAGTAGGCTTTTTTAGGCAGTTCTCCATCTTCCGCTATTCAAATTGTTATGAGGCAATTATTCAAGTCTACCTCTTGACTAATTTTATTATTAAAATACACTTAACACTTTTGTTAAGTGTATTTTAACTCAAACTTTTTTAATAAATAAAAATTATTCTATTTTCATATTATTTACTCTCTAATTCTGTTACTCTTTTTTCTAACATCTGAACTTTTTTCAACAATGGAGTAACAAGCTTTGAATAATCAATCGAATCTGGCACCATTTTTCCATTCACTTCCGCTAAAGTAACAACGTTTGGAAATATTTTATAAACATCTTCAGCAATAAGTCCTGTCTGATTCACGCCATTACTTTCTTTTTTATAATCAAAAATTTTGGCTTCCAATTCATCAATTTTATTCGCTTCATCCTCTGTCATTTCTCTAATATTCTTCTTATATCTTCTCGAAGATGCCTGAGTAAATGCACTCGCTGTAATTGGCTTATAAGTATTTATATCAAACATACTTCTAATTGTTAAATGTTCCCCAACTGCCATAACAGCTGCTGATTCTGAATTATATAAATGAAAATTAGTCGATAATAATTCTGACAGAAATCCTCTTTTCCATAACGCCCCTGCACTTCCTAAATCATACGCATTATTTTCAGCAGGAAAAATATGTCTAGTTTCTATTCCCCCTTCTAAGGCTCCACCTGCTGTTGGTAAATAATCATGTGTATGTCCTGTTGGAGAAGCTCCAATATTAGCTGGCGTTATATTCACATTTCCTACTCGATATTCTTCTTCTTTATCTCCCTTAATACCAGTAATCACATTTTTTTGTGCTTCACTCTCAATTCCGTCCAACTTTGCCTTATCTTCTTTACTCATTAACCCATTCTTTAAAGCAGAAACAATCCCTGTTCCCGCTTTATTGGCTAATAGATTATTTATTTTTTTGCTTGAAAATGTTTGATTGTCAGAATTTTTGCTATCATCAATCACATCAGCCCATTCACAATCAAAATCTTCATCTGTTTTCTTTCTTAAATACTGTCCTTGTAGTCCTTCAACAGGAACTCCTGTACATTCTTGAATTAATATTTTTAATTGCTCCATTTTCAACATCCATTGTTGAAGTAATGTTGGAAAATGTGATGTCAAAAAATCGTCTGCATTTATTGAACTATTAACAAACATCAAAGCATTATTTGAATACCAAACAACTTCTTTGTTCGTATTTTCAAAAACAATTTGATATGTTAAAGTTCCATTTACTTTTGTTGTATAATTCGTAACTTTCCATGTTAATGTTAATTTTTTATCTATAATATTCTTTTCCAACTCTATCTTATCCATCATTTTTCCAGTTGGTAGAACTGCTATTGCATAAGCCACATATTCGTCATCTTTAAAATCCAAATTTTCATAAATCGTATTTTCTAATTCAAATATTAATGTATCTGTACCACTTGAAAATTGAGTTAAATTTATAACGCCCGGATTTATCAATTTATTTTCTATTATCAAGTTCATTATTTTTTCTCCTTTCCCACAAAAAATAGACACTCATAAAAGTGTCTATTTTCTTACTATTAGTATAATATATTTTTATTATATATTATAACAACCTTCTCGCCTTTAAGCGCCTACTATTACCATTTAGCAATATTGTCTATTCCGCCACTACATTTTTTACTCTAAAACTTCAATGCTTTTTATTTCGTTTTCTAATAAAAAATACCCTCTATTATCTATTTCATTATCTATATCGATTGAATCAATTTCTGGCTCATTGTCTAATGCTTGTGTAAATCCTATTACTTTTCCAATATATGTATTATTATTTACAGAAGTTATTTTTACTCGTTTACCTACATAATCTTCTAATTCCATTTACTTTACTCCTTCCAAAATGGTACTATGTGCGTACCATTTTTACTGTAATGTATCTTAAAGTCATTTGTTTTATGCTCTCCTCTTTTTGAACTTACAGACACACCAATCACTTGTTCTGTATGAATTATTTCTTGTTTGCTCCATTTTTTATCTTCTGCAATTCTTATTTCTCCTGTTCCAGCATATTTATCAACTAATTTTTGTGCATCTTCTATCGATATTGTTATATAACTTCTACCCTCAATATAGTTATTATGTCCTATTATATGTTTTCCTTGTTTTCCTTCACTGATTGTCTTATCTACGTTATTGATATATTGCTTTGCTTGTTCTTCTGAATAAATACCTATTTTATCAGCATAATCAACTTTCAGTTGTTTCCAACGCTCTACATCATTATACTTCATTTCTTGAAAATTTGCAAACGTTTTTGGCGCTTCATCAGCCAATACATCTCTATATTTTTCATACTGTTTGTAATCAGATGACTTATTTTTATTTATTTTTATATCATTTTCAAATGCTTTCTTAGTTTCTGGGTCAGAATATACATATTTTTCTAGCCATTCATTGTATGTAATATTTTTCGGAATATAATATGTTTTCTTAGTCAACGGATCTCTTGCTGCTCTTTCTCCAAACTCATATTCATCTTCAAAATATGGAGCAGTTGTTGTTCTACATCTAACGTGAAAGGGTGGTGCGTTTACTCCAATTTCAAAATCCTTCACGTCATGTATAGTCCCATCTATTGTTCTACATATTTCTGATGTTTTTAAATCTAATGTTGCTATATTTATATATTGCTGTACTCCCAAATTGGTAAAACATTCTTTTCTAGATGTACTTGAAAAAAAAGCCGATTCTGTCATTACCAAAGTTCCCGCCTTATTTTTACTGACTTTAAAATCTTTTGAAATTTTTTCTATTATCTTATCTGGTACTTCACCTAATATAATTGATTGTGTTAAATCTGTTTGCAAAGTATTAATTAGTGACTTTTTATTTTTCCAAATTCTATCAGAAAATGTTTGCTCATCAGTTGTCCACGGTTTCGATATTACTTTTTGAATTATACCTAAATCCAATGCTGCAACCTTAAAAGCAACATTCGTCCCTTTTTGTATTTCATAAGCAGTTTTATAATACGTATCTTTATAAGAATCTATTATAAATTCAGTAGTTGTCTTTTCTTCATTATAATACAATTGTTCAATTTGTTCTTGAATCTGCACTTCTAATGCCTCTAATCTAGAAATATGTACTTTTGCACTTGCATTTTCTAATTCTTTTCTCCAAATTAAATCCATTCCATTTTCTTGTCCATATTTTATATAATCATCAATATCCCATTGTAATTCTTTTAATTCTTGAACATTTAACCATTTCTTTGCTTCTTTCAAACTTATTTGATTATTAACTGCAAATCTAACCAACCAATTATTCATTTCTTTTTTTATTACACTCAATGCTTTTTCGTAAGTTTCTTGTAATTCAGTAACATACTTTGCATCATTTAGCAATCGTGCTTCTTCCAGTTTTTCAAATCTTTTCGTCCAATATTCTGCATTATTCACTACTTACCACCAACTTTTTCATCATCAGTTGTCTTGTTATTGTTTAATTCATCCAGCATCTTGTTGTATTCTGTTTCCTGTTTTTTCGCTTCTTTCTCTTCTTCTTTTTGAATTTTCTCTTTTTCATCTTCCACGTTATTAACAAACGGATGTCTTGAAAGAATCGTGTCTTTGCTCAATATTTCCAGACTATTTACACAATTTTCAATCAATTCTTTTTCATTTACTGTCATCGTTTTATTAAATACATATTCCACTTCTTTGTCTGTATAGTCTTTTCCTGATATCATCTCTAGCCAGTTGTTATAAAAATACATAAAATATTCTAAACTACTTTTAAATTCTGTTTCTATATTGCTACAATCCAAATCCAAATCAGCATACAATTGTTTTAATGCTACCCCTGATTCCTGTGTTCCAAACTTCTCGCTTTGTGTATCAACCCCAGATCCACCTTCATAAATATCTTTTCGCAATTGCTCTATGAAACTTTTAAATGCTTCTATATTTAAGTTGATATCTTTTCTATCATAATTGCCGTCTTCATCTAAAAATACCGTATTAAATGTTTTAAGATTTTTTTGAAAAGTCCCTGCCTCTGCTTGATATTTTTTAACAACATTTACCCCGTCTGGTGCTTCATAAATCGAATCTCCTGTTCTTGAGCACAATTCATCATAACAATCAATCAGCGATTTTAATAAGTGAATTAACGGCATTTCATCGCTATTATATTTAAAGTAAGCAAATGGTATCTTTTTCCATCTATGCAATTGATTGCCAATTTTAAAATGTGCCAAAATGCTTATTCCCTGCTTGTCTTTTCCAAATACTAAGTCTTTTCTTCTTTCAACCTCTTCAACATCTTCAATTAGCGACGAACCATCATAAATTAGATATCTAACGCCTTCTAAGTCCCAATATTCAACTTTTGTTTTCTTTTCCTTCTCTGTTTCACTCGTATATACTTCAACATCATAAAACATAATAATTGCATCTAATATTTCATGTTCTTCATCCTGCCATAGTGGAACTATTCTTGTTGCATACCTCAATCTTGCCTTCAAATTTCCCTCGTTATCAATATATATCTGCCACCAAGCAATTCCTCGTTTTACCGTTTCTATTAACGTATATTTCAGTCTTTTGTGCATTTTATTATTAAATAAGTCTTTTAAAATTTTTTTATAATCTTCGTCTTCCTCTTCGTCTTTTTCTACAACCTGTTTTATTGTCGGTTTTTTTCTTAGCAAATACCCCGCTTTTTGATTTATCATTTTATATAAAATCGGATGTTTTAAAATATAATTTTTCATATGTGGTGCAATTTCCTCTATCCCCAATTCATTTATAAACGTTCTTTGTTTCTGTTCAATATCTCCTTCATTTTTGAAATATTTTCCACCTTCTATCATTTCCTTATATTCATTCGATTGTTTAAAATCATTAATTTGTAAATCAATAAATTTTGATAATACCAAACCTTTTTTTGCACCTTCTGCAATTATTAATTTTATTCGTTCCGTCTCAGTTATCATTTTCATTCTCCCCTTTGATTTGAAAAATAAACACCTTTATTTTTTGGCTCATATAAAGAAAGAACCAAAGCATCTCCGTCTATCTGGAGAAGTTAGTCCTCGTTTTTTCATTTCTTCTTTTCGTTCCAATTCTATTTTTCCATCACTATTTATTCTGTATTTTCTATTACTTAACTGCGTAATTTGCTTATCGTCATATATAAGTTCTATTTCATTACGTTTTAACTTTTCTCTTAATAATCCCCACATTAACCCTGTTGAATTACTAAATTCAACAGGCTCTTCTTGCTTGTTTTTTCCTCCTGCTCCACCAAAATGGCATTCGTACAATTTGACTGTTGTCCAATTCTTTTCTTTCTTTATTTCTTTTAATCTATCATATACTCCAACTCCTAAGCCATCACAATCTATCTTAATATGTATTGGTATTCCTATATATTTAAGTTTTAACTGGTTTACTATTTGTATTATTCTACCAGTAACTTGCATTGTATCATTATGATGTAATACATTAAGTGGTTGCTGATATGTTTTATCAAACATAGTATTTATAACAGTTTCGTCATCTCCATATCTCGCAACATCCACTCCTAAGTCTATTCTACTTGTTGGATAATTTTTACTTATTACTCTTCTACTGCAATTTTCTGCCCAATCCAATTGTATAAAACTATCTGGCATTGCCTTTGGAAATTCTCCAGCAACACGAACCCTATATACGTCACTATCCAACCCATACATATCAGTAATATCTTTGATAAAATCTTTTGAAACTCTTCTTGAGTTCTCTCCAGATACTTTTGATGTGCTATATTTACTTCTATTTTTGTTATGACTATCAAAAAAGAAACCGCTTAATTGAGTAGGATTTCCCATCATAACTAATCTTGAATCTTGAGTTGATAAAGATCCTAATACTGGTTCAAATACTGCATCTTTTACTCCGTGATGCTTCATCTATAATATACAATAAATGGTCTGCATGAAATCCTTGTAAGGCATCTGGTAGGGTCGCTGTTCGTGGTACTGCAAACCAATTTTCTGGATATGCCTTCATATATAGTTTTTCTTGTGTCCACTCTATTTCTGTTCTTAATGTTGGATTAAGCCATTTTGCAATTTCTGCCCATAAAATGTCATATAGTTGATGTTTCGTAGGTGCTGTGCAAGGTATTTTAGGAAATGGTCTTGTACACATAAACCAAATAATAAGCCAACTTAAAGCCGTAGATTTTCCAATTCCATGTCCAGACCTTATTGATGTCATTCTATTTTTTGCAACTCTATTTAAAATATCTGACTGATTTTCATCTGGTATTGCTTTTATGATATCTTGTACAAATTCAACCGGTCTATCTTTATAATATAAAATGGCTTCTGTCGTTAGCATTCTTTATCACCTTCCTTGCTTTCGTAAGCCTTTTGTATTGTTTCTGCAAGCGATTGAGTTGTGATGTTGTCATTCTGTTTGTTGTTTATAATATCATTCAAATCTTTCAGTGCTGATGTGAGTTCTTTTAAACCTTTTTTATCTATAATATCTATATATGATTTTATTTCTTCTTGTTCATCTATTATTTCTTTTTTAGGCTTATTGCAATTGTAATCATATTCTACTATTTTGGTTTTCTTTTTATTTCTCGTTAAGTGCATATTAAGTTCATCATTAGCTTGTACTATTTTTTGCAGTAAATCATTTGCAACATCTTTTACTTGTACTATTTTTTTTGCTTCTTTTTCAGATTCTTTTTCTGTAACTTTTTCAATTGTTTTTAGTGTCTTATTGATGTCTTTTTGATGTTTTTTTGTATTCCAATCTTTTGTTTGTGTGTTTGATGTTTTATTTCTTGATATTCCTTTATCTTTTAAAAAACTATTTACCGATTTATAATCACCTAGTATGTATTCTTTTTCTAGCTGCTTCCAATCATATTTTGCCACCTCTTTCACCTACTTTTGTTTGATTCGTATTTATTTCTCATCTATATTATCTACTAATCTTCTAACGCATTCAGCTATATTTACGGCAATAGTGTATAAAATACAAGCAATTAATACTGCACTAATAAAAGCACAAATAATTATTGCTGGACTCAAAAGAATCGCTATTGATACTAAAATAAAATTAATCATCTCTATTCTCACTTTCATATTTTTAATCTTTATTCTTCAAAAACTTAACAGAACATTCTCTTAATATTCTGTTCTTTGTGCATCTGTCTTTATAAAACTTACAGTCTTTACACATCATCTTAATCATAATTTCATCTTCTTTACTGTAAGCCTCGTACTTGTTTTCTCTTTTCTCTTTGTCGTTCATTTGTAATCACTCCTAAATAAAAAGAGTCTATCTGCTTTAGATAAACTCTACTTTTCACTATCTTTTTGTCAATTTTTGTCGAATTTTATACTTTTTTTGTCGTACGAAATATATTGATTGTCATTCGTTCTTACAGTATAATTTATTTGTCTTCTACATATTCTTCCTTTTTTACTCTTAGAAAGGAGGTTTTTATGAAAAGTTTTTCGCGCATTATCGCTTTAATCATGATTTACTTAATTCTTAAGTTATTTAATGATTAATAGCAAAAAGACTAGAGTTCGCCCTCTAGTCTTTTTTTGTCCTCTTCAGTTTTAAACGCATTATCTATACAAGAATAGTATAAGGAGTAATAAGAAAGAATAATGAATATATTTATTCTCTTACTACTTTAAATATATTATACTAGAGTTGTTTATAAAAGTCAACATTTTCACGTCGACATTTTTCGACATTCTCCTAGTATCTACTTATATTATACCACATTATGTTCCTTTTGTCAAATTTTCTTGCAAAAATTTATATTGCAGTCTTGGGATTGCTTATTTCTAAGCGACTGCATCGTTGTAAGAAAAACAAAACACCTTTCTTTTTTTATTTCGTATTTAAATAACTATATGATGTCTTGCTTTCTTTCGCTATTATAATTATAGCACAATGGTTTTTGACAAAACAAGTGAAAAAACGGGTAATTTTTGGGTAAAAAATGGGTAATTTTACAATCTCAACATTTTACTTAGTGCTTTCTTGCATATTTTCTTTATTGCATCCACACTTCTTGTTTGATGTTTTATTCTATAAAATACCTCATTTCCTATAACATCATATTCCATTTCGTCTATGTATCTCGATGTCAATACTGTTTTCTCCGTATAAGTCAAAGCACCTAATCGTATATTAACCTGATTTAAAACATAATCCAACTCTTTATTTTCCTCTTCTAATTGCCTTATTCTCTCTTCTATTTCAATAATTCTTGTATCTTTTTTCACAACCGCATTTTCAACTTTGCTAGACACTTGATTACTTTTACTGCCTTCTTGATATGTCGGTGTTATATTTGTACTATAATCAGTTTCTATCTTTTCAATGTCTCTATTTAACTTACTGATTTCATTTAAGTTTAAGTCTTTCTTGGCTGTTGTTTGTTTATGTGTTTTTAATAATTCAATTAATTCATCTTTGCTCATTCGTACCTCCTTGTATATTCTAAAATTACTCTCTCCACGTATCTCAACGCTTCATACTTCGTCATAAATCTTTCATATCTATGTCTTCTATCATATCGTATTACTTTTATTCTTTGATTGTATTCTCTCATGTAATACGTTGATACTTGATATTTATTTAAACCACTTTTCCATAATTTTATTATCTGTTCGTCTTTCATGTTATTAGTATTTGCAATAATAAAGTTTGTATTTATTTAATATTGACATTTTATGTTAATTATGTTATAATTTTCTTATGAAACCTTATTAACAAAGTAGTTGATTAACTACACCTACTACGGAGGATAATTTTATGATTATAGTTCTTCTTTTTGTTTTGTATATTGTTTCTGGTATCATTTCAGAAGCATTAAAAGATTATGGTTACGGTGGATGGGCTATTGTAGTAGATGTAATTGCTTGCATAATCACACTTGCACTTATTTCATAGTAATAATCTTTTAAGTGAGATGCACCCTTCGGGGTGCTTTTTCTATCCTTCTTTCTTTTTAAAATATTCTATTACTTGTTTTATACAATTACTATAATAATCATCTCTATGTATCAATAAACTATTTTCAACATAATCTCTATCAAATATCCATTTTGCCATTTTATTTATTGTCTTGTCTTTTTTCTCCATTGCTTCTAATAATACTTTGTATGCTTCTTTATTTTTTCTACATTCTTCACAATCGCATTTATCTTTAAGTAAAAATTTTATTCTTTTTATTGCTTCTTCCTCTGTCATGACTTGTCCTCCTTTTATGCTATTTCAAAATATTTTGTTACTATTCTTTTTATAGTCTCATAATAATGATGTTGACTTACATCTTGTATTACTTTTTGAGAAATATATCTTCGACCATCTTTATATCCATTCAATTCATAATGTATTGCTTCTTCTTTAAGTCTATTGATTGACTCATGATGTATTACATATATATCTCCTGTATCATTTACATTATATCTATAAAATATTCCTTTACTGTCATCTAGTAAATATTCTAAATCGCCAAAATGTGTTTCTCTTGTATCTTCGGTATCTCTTTTATATTTCTCTAGCTCTTCTACTAATTTCATTAATGCATATTTGTGATTACTTATATCTTCAATTTGTTTAACTATAAATGTATGATAACTATGTCTATATTGACTTACTATTAAACAATATTTACTCATTGCTTGTCCTCCTTCATGTATTGGCGTACAATATCTCTTGCCTTTTCCATTGCTAATTGATACCCCTCTTGCATACCATTTATTTTTTCTCTTTCCACTCTAAAATTATGCAACTGTATATCTTCACATTTTCTTAATTTATTTATAATTTCTTCCATTTTATTCACCCAACTTTCTTCCGACACATCGGACAATAATTTATCTTAGTAATCGCATAATGTGTTCTTAAAAAGTACATATTATTTGTTTTATATATAAACGACCTTTTATAATATATACTTCCGTTAAATTCTCTTTGCGCTGGTAACTCTAAAAAATACACTGTTCCATCATATGCTTTTTTAGTCGTTGCATCTTCTTTGCAATATTTACACATCTTCTTCCTCCTATATTTTTTCTACTTATTCGCTTCATAAAACGCTTTTGCAAATCCGCAATGGTGTCATACTTCTTAATACTGTTCTTTTAGTTAAACCTGTTTTTTCTAAATAACCTTCTGGTATTCGTTTTAAATCTGCATAATGTTCTACACAACTCACAAAATCTCTTGCACCACAACTATGTTCAAATTTTCGCGGTTCTACTATATGTTTTTTTGGTTCTTTAAATTCTCCCCATAATGCTGTCTTTTTCGTATATGGGTCACCAAACTCGTATGGTTCAAACACCATCCATGGCTTTCCTAAAAATCTTTTTAAATATCCAGTGTAAGGATTTTCTAACGCCCAAAATCTTAATCCCTCTCCAACCTTGTAATTATCATATAAGCAAGTATGTATTATTCTTAAACAAGCATTTACAATTTCCATACCGCCCCTTAGGTCTCGTGGTGTTTTCGCCGTCTTGTCGTTTCTGGCAATTGAAAACATTGTACAAGGCGGTGCTGCTAAGATTCCATACACATTTTGTGGTGGCTCATAGGTAAGTACATCATGGTCTGGTAACGTTATTACTCTCACATCGTAACCATTTTCTTTATAATACTTGCTCCAGGAACCTGTCCCACCGCATAAATCTAAAATTATCTTATTTTTCATTTTTCTCCTTCCTCTCGACATCTGTGTCGTTACCATCAATTACACTCGCATTCATCAAGCAATCCATTCGCTTCAAGTATATCTTCATACATCTTACACTTATTTACATATACTTCTTTTTCTTCTGCTTGCTCTATTTGATTTTGCTGTAGTTGTATTATTTGATATTCATATTCTTTAAACTGTTTTCCACTCTCAATTATAATAAAAATTACTATTGCTAAATAAAATATAAAATCCTTTGTTTCTTTTTTCATTTTACTTCTCTCCTTCTTTTAATATTTCTTCTATATCTTCTACTTTTACATATTTAACAATATACATTTCTGGTACATTGTCTGTAAATTTCACATCTCCCTCAAAAACCGCCTTGAATTTAGTAGTTATTAATTCCCTTAGTGCTGAATTTGGTGTGCTGTCTGCTAATTGTTTTTCTAATTCTCTAAACTTTGTTCTATATCTGCATATTTTACATATCTCCATTGATTCATTCTGCTTTTGTATGTATCCTTCCCAATATTCATCTGATTTTTCTTTACTCATTTAAAACACCTCTTTTCTGTTTTCTTTTTGATTTAGTAACTTCTAAATAATAATTTTGTTGATATATCTTTAATGCTTCTTTTCTTTCTTCTAGTGTCTTTGGTTTTCTTTTAACTTTTATATGCCTTACTTCCCATTGTCTTGGAACTTCGTATTTTAAACATTCATTCCAACTTTTAGGATTATCCAATGTAACTTTGTTTAAATCTACTAAATTTGTTTCTATTATCACAATTATTACCCCACACTAATGACTATTGCTTTATAGTGTCTTACATTTTCTTCTATGTATTTTTCTACTGCTTTGTCATAATCGTCATCTGACAAATCTTTAAATTCATCTTCATCTGCTAAATCACATCTAAAGTCATCTAATATCTCGTCAAAATCGTCATAACTTCTATCATCTGTAAAATATACTATTGACACTTTACAATCTACACTTTCTTCAAATACTATACTACAATAATCTGTATTTATATTATCAGTATAAATATTAAATACTAACGGCAGTTCTGGGTTTTCAGCTATTAACTTTCTTAATTCTTCGTTATCTTTCATTCTAACCACCCCAATTCCTTTACTTTTTCGTTTATTGCTTGTAGTTCTTGTATTTGCAATCCAAAACTTCTTCTATCTAGCACATCGCATCCATCATTTATTTCAGTAAATATCAATTTTGATTCAATCATAATTTCTATAACAAAATCTTCATCTTCAACACTTTTTGTATATGTAATCTTATATCCATAATCACTTTTCTTGTATCCTAATTCTTTAAACATCTCATCTGCTTTGCTCATCTTTATTTTCCCTCCTCGATTTTATATTCTACTAATTCAAATTGTTCTTTCGTCACTATTGTTTTTATTTGATAATCCACAAAAGTTGCATTTCCTTTATAATACAAATATGTACTTCCATCTTTAAACCTTTCAATGTATTCTATTAAAAATCCATTCACATAGTCTCCTATTTCTATTGAATCTATTATGTTTTTACTGTGTTTGACTACTTGATGTTCCCATTCTCCAAAACAACTATCAAGATAATAGTAATTTTCTTTTGCATCTATGTCATACTCTATTTTCTTTACTTTTTTTATTCCTTGACTTCTAGTTCTCACATACTCCCCTACTTTTATTTCCATTCTTTATCCCTCTTTTCTAAATAAATTCTATAATTTTCATCAACTCTGTTTTCTGTGCTTTCTAGAGTTATTGTTGATATTAGTATTCCACTCGCTTGTCCGATTAAAATGCCGAATCAGTATACTTATTAAATCAATCATTTTTCCTCCTTCTTCGCACATTTCAAATCTTTCAAAATACGCGGTACATATTTTCTATTAGTCTGATTATTTTTTAACGTATTCACATTCTCAATAAGCTGATTCACGTCTCCACAAATTCCTTTTGTTATATACTTTGATGTAAATCCTTTTAAAGTATTTACTAATTCTAATTTATTTTTAATGATACGTCTATCTTTTCTAACTTTTTCTAATTTAGAATACACTCTGCTTCTCTCTATCGCATTTAACGACGCTAATTCTATTTCGTGTAGCAAATCAATTGTTTCTAGTTCTTTATCGTTTAGTTCCTTTTCTAAACGATTTCTTTCAACATCTATGTAACTAAAAAATTCTTTTGTTTCTTGTAAATATTCTTCAATTTCTTTTATATCGTCAATTTTCATTCGTTTCCTACCTTTCTACATATTTTCTTTTCCTTGTCCCACGCCACGCAGTTTTCTTCATAACAATCGCAAAAATCTTGCTTTTCTATTAAAATATGACTATCTCCTGCCAATTGCATATTTTCGTTATATAGATAGCCTCGTAGATTCTGTTGTACTATCATAAATCTTTCTGGACATTTCATTTGCTATTCTCCTTCGCCTACATTTCCATCTTCTTTTTCAAAACATTCCCTCTTTTCTTCCTTTCTAATAATATATAATCTCCACCAAACCTTGTTTCTCAACAATTTCTGTTTTAATTTGTTTCAACTCCTTATTCAACACTTTTACCACTTCTCTTATCTTCGCCCTCTTCGTCCTCTTATCATTCAAATAGCTATACTGTTTTACCAAATCATTCATCTTACACCTACAATCATGCTCTAGTAATATCTGCAATATCTCTTTCTTATCCTTTTGTGTTATTAAAAACATTCATCTGTTCTCCTTTTATCCAAGCAACCTCTCTCCTATATGTCTCACACAACAACTTCAAACTATCAATGTCATACAACAGCCCTTCACAGCCTGTACATTTCTCATTGCTAAATACTTCACAATTACCTTTCATAACTCATTCCCTCCAATGTTGGTATGTGTTCTATATTTTTACTAACAATGTCATTTAGATAGTATCTTTTATAATTTACTATCTCTCCGTAACGATTCTTCTTGCTTTCCCATTCAGTTTTAAATTCATATCCTTGTTCTTTTAGTTCTTTCACTCTAGTTGCAAATTGAGTAATTCCTAAATCGCTATAAGCATCCCAACTTGTTATGCTTCCAAATTCTCGCATATACTCGATTATTCTTTCTCCTTGTGTCATTTTCATATGTTTTTTTCTCCTTTCTTAGTTATCGTATAATTCGTCCCAATCTGTTCTATCAGTCTTATTAAATTCCATTTTATCTTCCTTTTTAGGCTTTAATCTGCTTTCTTTTTGTGCTTCAACTAATGTTTTAATGCCCTTTTTGGACCAATTATTCAGAATAGCTTTAATGTACTGCATCGTTCTTTTATCAGCCTCTACGCTGATTTTCATTGCATACATAACAACATCTTTGCCCATTTCTTTCACATAATCTTCAAGCATCTGAAACACATATGGACTCATAGCCCCAATATTGTCATGATAAAAATCTACAATCTCTTGTAAGCCGTCAACACAACTGTCGCTTACATTATTACGATTAACATTATCATTTACATTTACATTTTCATTAACATTTACATTAGTTTCGTCCTTGCTTTTTGTTTGCTTATCGTTTGCTTCTTTTTTGCTTTTCTTTTGTTTTCCATTTTCGTATTTTTTATAATTAGCATCTAACTGTGGCTTTATCAAAGAAAATATTGCTTTCGAAACTCCATCCAATTCAATTTCTTCTTGATTCAGAGCATAATTAGATATTGCTTTATATACCTTTAATTGATTTTCTTCAGATATCTCTTTTATTGCATCGTAGAAACTTCTATAAAATATAAAACTATCCCTTGCCACATTGTTTTTCTCCTTTCTCTTGTATTTCTACAAATAATTTTTTCCAATTAAACTTATAAATTCTTCCTTCGTATTTCCTTTTGCAATAAATTTCTTTTCAGCATCCATTTTTAATCTCAAATCCAAGTTATGTCCTAGCTTTCCATGTACTCCTAACGTTCCTCTATGATGCTCTTGACATAAAAATACTTTAAATCCTTGTTGTTCTGATACTTTTCGATTTGCAGTACCAAAAAATATATGATGTTCCTCTACTGGATTGTACAAACCGCATATGTAACATCTTTTCTTATTCTGTAATATCGATTTCATTTCCAACTCCTTAACAATGAATCTATTTCTTCTTTTGATTTTGTTTCTATTCCTACTGCTTGACAGTCTTGTACTAATCCGTCTATCAATCTACTCATCTGCTTACTATTAAATGAACTGGAACCATAATAAGCATTTATTATTTTAAATTCTATATCTCCAACATATTCTGTGTCTGATGTCTCACAAAACCAAGCTATTCCTTTATCTTGCCACATAATCATAAAAGTTTTTACATCTTTTGTTTCTATTCTGAATCTTCTAAATATTCCTAATTCTTTAACTCTTTTTTTATATTCTTCAATCGTGTTTAAATCTTGTTCTTCGCATAATTCCTGTAACAGTTTCCAAAAGTAATTATTAGCATCTAAACTTCTTTTTTGTCTGTACTTCTTTAAGTCTACATTTAGCTTATTTTCGCTTTTTAGTTGATTGATAGTATCTATCTCCTTTGTATCTAAAACAAGGCTTATTTTTGCTTTTTTAGTTGCTATATCTAATGATAAATCTGTTATTATTCCTGTACTTTGCATACTATTCACCTACTTTATAAACAAATACTCTTTTACCTTTGTTATTTTTTATTGATAGTCCTGTTATTCTTTTGTCTACAATTTGTATTTTTTCAACTATAAATTTAGTATTTGTACTATACTTACCATTTTTTTCTTTTAGTACAAAATTATCTTGCTGTTCTTTATCTTTTAATGGTATGCATATAAATGGTGCTGTATAAAGTTCTCTGCCTATTCCCCAATTAAAGCCTGCTCTTTTGAAACTGTCACTTGCTAATCCTTTTTCTGCTTCTGAAAAACTCTCTTTTCCAGTATCTTCTTTACATATCCATTGTTTTTTGTCTTCGTCCCAAATTTCTATTATACAATTTGCATTATCTCTAATATGTTTTCTTTGCCAATTTTTGGCTCCAACTGTTTCGTCTAGTATATCCATATCTACTCTTGCATCCTTGTATAATAACAGTGTTAAAAATTCATCATTTATTGTTGAAACCCTACAATCAATTTCATTTTCTTTTAAATCTCTAAACATATACTCCATATTCAACATCTATCTCCATTAAATCTAAATAATCCATTATTCTGCCTCCTTCTATTTAATTCTCAAACTTGTATTATTAGTCTGCATATTAACACCATTAACAACTTCTCCAGTTTCCTTAAAATGATTTTTTATTGCAGTTTTATCAATCTTTGTAGTTACGACCTCTTGTTTAAATTCAGAAGGTATTTCATCTTCATTTACTATTTCTACCGATACTGGATTCTTTGCTATTGTCATTGTTCCTATTCCAGTTTCAACTTTAATAATTCCATTTTGTTCCATGCAATCTTTTACATATTCTTTAAATTTTGTAATTCTATTCTCTAATACCTTTCTTTGTTCTGAAATTCGCTTTTCTTCGTTTTTCATTGCTTCAACTGTTAATTCCATATTTCTTATGTAACCAATTGTATTTTCACTTTTTTGCTGTAATAATATCGTTAGTTCCTCATTTATCTGTCTCTTTACTTCGTCTGTTATTTCTTCATTTTCCATTAACGCTGGAAATGCGCTTGTTATTTCATATAAACTTAAATTATTCATAATTTCCTCCTTGACTTTTTATGTATTTCGTTGTATAATAAAAATACATAAGATTTATTTTTTTATTGTGTATAGAATTAGTTAGTTTGGTCGCTGTCTAATTCTATTTTTATTATTACGTCTGAAACATCTCTCATTACTTCAAAGATATTTCCACCATGTTTGTAATCATCAACTAAATCTTTTAATTTTATAAGCAATGCTCGATTCTTTTGATTTCTTTTTCTTGATTTACTATCAAGATAGCAAATACAGTCATACGCTTCATTCAACTTATACTTAAAATACATTGCTATTCCCAAAATACTTAAAACATTATTATAAAAATTATTTTCATTTTATTCTCCTTCGTATTTAACTTTTTAAAAATATGTAAATTATTTGAATTAATAGCACAATAATTTGTACCATTGTAAGTGCTATTTTGGTCTTAAATTCATTTGTAAAAAGAATTATCGGCAATAAACTCCAAATAATTACTGTAAATATCCAACTCATATTTTGTTCTCCTTTCTTGTTTTCTCAAAATAAATATACAATTCTTCTCTTTGTCTTACATTTTCTTCCAGCAATTCTTGCACCACATCTATTACGCTGTAATACTTTTCATCTGCTAACATTTCTTTTAACATATCTTCAATCTCAAAATGTCTTTCTATTTCTCTGATATTAGATTCTTTTGCTTTCCTTCTTGATTTTTTGAACATATTATCTCCTTTCAATCAAGCAGTTTTTCTAAAAATATAATTGCATACCATCTAAACATTGTACAACCTGCTATAAATGCTAGTATGTCTGTTATTATTTTCTTTAATCTTCTTTTGTTTTTCATTTCTTACTCCTTTCAATTATTAAATCTTTGACTTATAAAATCCATTGCTTCATCGTGTGGTATTCTTATGCAAGCACTTCCCAATCTTAAAGTGGGTAAACCTTGATTTACTAAGTTATAAACTTGTTGTAGTGAAATATTATATTCTTCTGCAAATTGTTTTACCGATAAATACCTTGTTCTTTTTCTACTACACATATTTGTTGCCATATCTTCCCTTCTTTCTTATATTTTGGTTTATTTTAATTAAACTTTTGGGGTAAAATTTTTTTGATTGGTATTTTTAATATTTTAGAAATTATTAAAAGTTGTCTAGCTTTAGGTTCTGTTTTTCCTGTCTCAATATTATAATATGTCGCAGAACTCTTTGCTCCAAGGAATTTCGCCATATCTCTATGAGAATATCCCCTTTCTTCCCTAACCTTTTTTAAATATTCTGTATCAACTATTTTTTCCATCTCACACCTCCGTCGTTTATTTTTAATAAACTCATTATAGTTTATTTCCAATAAACTGTCAAGTACTTTTTTGAAAAAAGTTTATTTAAATTAAATATTGTTACAGTCTCTAAGAAAAATTTTTATAAAGTGTTTACTTTTAATAAACATTGTGTTATAATATTTATAAATTTTAAATAAAAGAGGATTGTTATGGAATTAGATAAAAAGGCTATTGGGAACAGAATAAATATTGAACGTAAAAATATAGGATTAACTCAAGAAGAACTAGCTATTAAGCTTGGATTAAATAACAAAAGCAGTGTCTCACAGTATGAAAAAGGCGATACGTTACCTGGCGACGATATAAAAGTGCAAATGTGTAATCTCTTTAATTGCTCGCTTGACTATCTTTTGTGTAAATCTGACGTCCGTAATTCAGAAAATAAAGTAGATTTTGATGCTGACAAACTTCGTATTGGCTTATCTACTAAAGATTATGAAAATATTACAGATACACAAATAAAACAAATTGAAGAATTAGCAAAAGTAATTTTGAAAGATAATTTGAAAGATAAAGACAAAAAATGATCTATGTGGAAAGTGTATAGTTATACCTTATATCTTTACAGATGTAGGAAATGTTGTATAGAAGGAGAAATAAATGGCAGAAGATAAAAAAGAATTAATAGATTCAATGTTAGAAAAATCTCAAGAAGCTTTTCTATTAGCTATTGAAATTTATAATAAGCCAACGATTAAATATAGATTAGAGGGATTTGCATTTTTTATTTGTAATGCTTGGGAACTATTACTAAAAGCACATATAATTGACAAATCTGAAATATCAAGCATATATTACAAAGATAAGCCTGACCGAACTATATCTCTAACTGATTGTGTCAAAAAGGTTTTTACTAATGAAAAAGACCCTACGCGAATAAACCTCGAAATTATAATTAGTTTGAGAAACACTTCAACCCACTTTATCATAAAAGCGATGGAGAACATCTATTATCCTTTTCTGCAAGCTAATGCATTAAACTATTCTCAAAAATTGTTCGATTTTTTTAATCTTGATATTACAAAACACATTGACACATCCTTTTTGTCTTTAGCGACTAATACTTCTGATCTGAATGATGCTGAAATATTAAGTACTTATGGTACAGAAATATTCAATAATTATAAGAAAGTGGAGCAAGAAACAACTGCTCTATTAGAAAATGATAGTAGTAACAAACTTGCAATCAATATAAATTTAAACCTTAAAGTTGTAAAAAATAAAAAAGATGCACAATTAACATTTGCTGTAACTAATGATGCGGATAAGGCAGCATATTTTATAACAAAAACAAAAGATATTAATACAACTTATCCATATTCTCAAAAAAAGGCTAGAGAATTGATCATGAACAATCTAAAAAGAAGAGAAATATTGATAAACTTACATCAAAAAAATTTTGATATACTTTGTAAAAAATATAACTTAAAAGAAAATGAAGACTATTTTTACCATCATACAATAGCAAATCGATATGGGTGTTCTCAAAAATTAATTGATTTTGTTACAAATATATTGATTGAAAATCCTAATTTAATTGAAGAAATTAAATCAGAGCAAAAAAAATGAGTTAACCCCAGGGGCAAAGGATTCTAAATATACAAATGTATACCTACTCCCATTCAGGAACCCAGCCTTATCCATCACAAGTTAACTCTATTCAATAGTAGTATACAACATTTATAAAAAATATGCAAGTTTTTTTACAAATGTTACACAAATGATATATATAAATGGAGATTAAAAATGAATTTAGATAGATTGTATAATATAGCAGAGAATGAACATATTCAAATATACGACTGGCATATAGAAAATTGTAATGGCATTTATCTTAATTATGACAAAATAAATGCTATTGTCTTAAATTATGATGAGTTAGGCACATACATCGAAGAAAAATGTACGTTGGCACATGAGCTTGGGCACTATTTTACTGGACAAGTATATTCTTTAAATGACAATAAAATAATAAAAAATAAAGCTGAACATAAAGCTTGTAAATGGGCATATTCTGTTTTAGTTCCTCTTAAAATACTTAAACAAAAAATTTCAAAAGGTATGAATTTATACGAATTATCCGACTATTTTGATGTAAGTACAAAATATATGATTGATTGTATTAATTTCTATATTGACAAATATGGAAATCTTGCAACCTAATTTAAAATAGCACATTGAAAAAATAATAAAATACTGCATTTTCTATATAATAAAAATTTTTCAAAAACCTCTTGACAAGTAACACGTTACATAGTATAATAAATGTAACACGTAACAAGGAGGTGGTTATTATTGCTAAAAGTAGAGCTGAATATATGAAACAACGTAGAGAAAACAAGAAAAGCTTTAATGTCCTAATAGATAAAGAAAAATTTGATAAATTAGAACATAAGTTACAGAAAGATAACAAGACTAAAAAACAATGGCTAGAAGAAAAAATTGAACAAGATGTAAAAAAATAAAAAGGATATAGTGTCCTGTCGCTAAACTAAAACACTATATCACACATGAACTACTTGAAGTAATTCTATAAATAATTATAACATATAGAATACTATTTTTCAAGTAGTTAAGAAAGAATATTTGAAAGGTGGTATTTTATTATGGAAGAATTAACAAAAAAATTAGAAAAATATTTAGGAAACAATAGAAGTTGGACAAAATCAATATTTAAAATTATGGGTTCATTATATAGGGGTGTAACAAATAACAGATTTACTTTAAATCAAGGACTCGAAAAATTAAATAAGTTAGGAGGTATAAACTAGCTTATGAAAGAAATATGGAAAGATATTGAAGAATATGAAGGACTGTATCAGATTAGTAATTTAGGCAGAGTAAAAAGAATACTTTTTATCAATAATATTATATCCAAACCAGAAAATAGAATTTTAAGTAACAAATTAGATAATCTTGGTTATGTTCAAGTTACTTTATGTAAAAATGGTACTAGGAAGTATAAAAGAATACATAGACTCGCAGCAAAGGCTTTTCTTCCTAATCCTAATAATTTGCCTTGTGTAAATCACAAAGATGGCGATAAGAATAATAATAGAATTGATAATTTAGAATGGTGTACTCATAGTTATAACACCAAACACGCACTTTCTAATGGTTTAATAGATGCAAATAAAATAAAAAAAGCTAGACAAAAAAATATTAAAAAAGCACAAGAAATCAGTCATTTGCAAAATGTTGGCGAAACCAACTGCAAATCTGTTCTAAGAGAAAAAGAAGTTTTAGAAATTAGAAAAATATATTCAGAAAGAAAAATGACTCAAAAACAATTAGCTCAACAATATGGAGTACATAAAGATACAATATCACGTATTATTCATAGAGAAACTTGGAAACATATATAGTCATACACTTTTTCAGATTTAAAATCAGCCACTTTAAAACGGAATTAGTGAAATATATCAATTAGCAGATTATTTTGAAGTTACGGTGCAATATATGAAAAATGCTATAGATTTCTATAAATCAAAATACGGATTTGTTTACTAAAGAAAAGTAGCATAAAAAGCTACTTATATTTTTAAACTATAAAACGAACAAATATTTGAAGGAGATTATTATGCCAAAATCTAAATATACAAAACGAGCAGACGGACGATATATGACAACTATCACTTTAAATGGAAAAAGAAAATATGTTTATGGCAATACATCTGAAGAAGTAGACGAAAAAATAGTTGACTTGAAACATCAAAAAAATAATGGTATTGAAATTAATGACGAAAATCTAACTTTCAAACAATGGGCAGAACGTTGGATTAAATTATACAAAACTGATGTTAGTTTATCCACACTTGATATGTACAAAGATAATTTGCGCTTATATGTTTATCCACAAATTGGAGATATATTGTTGAAATATATTAAAGAACATCACGTCATGAAATTACTTAATGATATGTCTGAACATGGACGAGCAAAAGAAATAACATTGCTAACAATAAAACAAATACTAGAAAAGGCAGTTGACAACAATTACGTTGTCAAAAATGTTGTCAAAAATATAAAATTAAATAAACATATTGCTAAAGAAAAAAATCCCTTGAATGACGAGAACATTAATTCTATTAAAAACTTGTCTGAAACAGACCCTAGAGCATTTTTATTGCTATTTATGATATATACTCGGACTCCGAAAAGAAGAAATTGTTTTATTAAAATATAATGATATAGATTTTAATAATAATACATTGCGAGTAAATAAAGCCTATGATTTTAAACATAAACAGATTAATTCCACAAAAAATAAAACAATTCGATACATACCTTTACTTAATAATATTTTACCTAAATTAACCGAAATGGATTCTACTCATAAGAAAACAGACTTAATATTTCCAGATTCGAAAAATGGAATCCGCTCTGATACATCTTTAAAACGATTAAAAGAAGTCATGGAAAAACAATTAGAATTTAAGTTCAGTTATCATCAATTACGACATACTTATGCTTGTATATTATATAAAGCAGGCATTCAACCAAAACAGGCTCAAGCATGGACAGGACACAAAAGTATTAGGGTTCTTTTAGACATATATACACATCTTGATAATGAAGATAACAGCCAAGCATTTAATCAATTAAACGACTTTATATCAAACAAAAGTTCTGACAACACTTTGACAACAAAAGACATATAAAACTTATAAAATATGTAAAATATTGAATGCATTTTTTACAAAAAGAAAAACAGCCAACCCTATTGGAATCGCTGTTTTTCTCTATATTCCTACTGGAGCCACTTGTCCGACTTGAACGGACGACCTACTGATTACAAATCAGTTGCTCTACCAACTGAGCTAAAATGGCAATTGCAAAAGTTGGTGACCCCTACGGGAATCGAACCCATGTCTCCGCCGTGAAAGGGCGATGTCTTAACCGCTTGACCAAGGGGCCATATAAAAACGAATATATCTTTCAATATATTCGTTTGGTGAGCTATCCGCGACTCGAACGCGGGACAACTTGATTAAAAGTCAAGTGCTCTACCACCTGAGCTAATAGCCCAAACTTTGCAATGCGTCTTTGACTTCATTAGTCAAGACATTTAATAGTATAAACTTTTTTTTTCAGTTTGTCAATACTTTTTTTTAATTTTCTACAATTTTTCTTGCTATTCCATACTATTTTTTCATAATTTTATTAAATTATACTTCGAAATGCGATTTTTCCAGTTTCAATAATGCCACTTTTTTATCGATTCCATAAGCATATCCCGTCATCGAGCCATTCGAACCAATAACTCGATGACATGGTACAATAATTGCAACCGGATTTTTAGCAATTGCCGTTCCAACTGCACGAATTGCTTTCTCATTTTCTATATTTTTTGCTATTTCTTTATATGAAACCGTTTTTCCATATGGAATTTTATACACCTCATTCCACACCTTTTTCTGAAATTCTGTTCCTACTAAATTTAAAAATACATCAAATATCTTTCTTTTCCCCAAAAAATATTCCTCCAATTGTTTTTCACAGCTTTTCGTAATTTCATTTGGTTTATCTACAATTGGCTTACAATCTGTAAATTCTATTGCAACTATTTGTTTCTCATTTGCCTCAATTTTAATTTCTCCAATTGGACTTTTGTAATATGATTGATACATTTTTTCTCCTTTAGGTTAATTATATTATTTTTCATTATTATTTTCAATAACATTCGAAAAAAAATGGGGACGGGGACAGTCTTGAATTTTCATTATTGTTTTCTTTTTGCTCTCTTAAGTAAGTTTTTACAATTTTAATAGATTTTCTAATATTATTTGAAGAGTGTCCCCGTCCCCATTTTTTATTTACTTTTACAAAAATTTCTGTTATACTTTTTCTATGAAAAATGAAAAACGATACCAACACTTAAATCAATATCTAAAAACTAAATTTGGTGAACGAACTCTAAAAATCTGCATCGATGGCGGTTTTACTTGTCCAAACCGTGACGGCACCGTCAGCTCACACGGCTGTATATTCTGTAGTGAAAAAGGCTCTGGCGAGCACATTCCTTCTTGTGAAAATATTACAAAACAAATAAAAAACTACTTTTCAAGTTACAAAGCCACTCGAGCTAGCAAATTTATCGCTTATTTCCAAAACTTTACCAACACTTATGATACTGTGGAAAACTTAAAAGCTAAATACAACACTGCTCTAACAGATGACAGAATTGTAGCTTTAGCCATTGCAACTCGCCCAGATTGCATTGACGAAAATATCGTTAAACTCTTAAAAAGTTATACCGAAAAACATTCCGTCTGGGTCGAACTTGGCTTGCAGACTTCCAATGACGAAACCGGAAAACGAATCAATCGTGGATACAACAGCGTCCAATTCACAAAAGCAGTAAAACTTCTAAATCAATACAATATTGACGTTGTCGCACACATCATGGTTGGGCTTCCAAACGAAACATTTAACGATTTAGTAAACACAGTAAATTTCATCAACAACCACAATCTTCAAGGCTTAAAAATTCATTCTACTTACGTCGTAAAAAATACCGTTTTAGCCGAAATGTATAAAAATGGGCAATACCAACCGATTTCATTAGAAACCTACTTAAAAAGCGTAGCCTACATTTTAACCCACATTTCGCCCAATATTATCATTCACAGAGTATCTGGTGATGCACCAAAGGACTTGCTCATCGCCCCAGAATGGAATTCTCACAAAAAATGGATTTTGAACGGATTGGATAAACTAATGCGCGAAGAAGATTTGTGGCAAGGAAAATATTATCAATTTTAAATATGACATAAAAATGTCATATTTAAAGTAAAAAAAGTGATGGTTGCTACACCATCACTTTTCTGACAAATGAAAATTATTTCATCAAAAAAATTTAATCAACTCCAATATGATACCAGCCTTCGTTTCCACCAATGTACCATACACCCACTTGCTCTCAGTTTCTTCTATCTCTCCTATATATGCAATTTCTGACTCTTTACAACCAATTCTTTCGTTTCTGGTATATGCCACATTTTCTCCAAAATTTCCTTTATGTGTTTTAATATTCCACATAAGTACATCCGAAAAAAATCTTTCTTCGTTACTCAATTTTACTTCATCTAGACAGATATCAGAAACATTGTATCTAGGAGATAATCCCTGCCAATAAGTATGAATTCTTCCAAAAAATTCAATCTTATCTCCTTCTTCAAAATAAAGATAATTTTCACTAGTATTAGCAATCATAGAGCAATTAAGATGTATTCCATCATTCAATCTCATAGTAAATCTCCAATAATGTCCATCGTAAGTTACATTTTGAATCTTTCCTACGCCATGAATCACGATTGATGTCCATTTGGATTCCATCTGATTTAATTCAACAATAATCTCCCGTACTGGTTTTAACAAATTAATCATATTATTCTTCCTTTCATCTTGAACTAAAAATGATTTTACACAACTATTTTCCTAATTTTATTGTATCACATTTACATAAAATTGTCAAGTATTTTGGGGACGGGGACACTCTTCGAAGAAAATAAGAGAAAATTCAAAATCCTTGGTATTAGAGAGTTTTGGAATTTTTCTCTATTTTTCAAGACTGTCCCCGTCCCCGAATTTTTAATTTTCTCTAAAATATCTAAATTTTTAAATATGACACATTAATGTCATATTTAAAAAAACAAATTATTAATATATTATAAACATCTTTATTTTACTAATTTCTCCGAATTAAATTTCATTATCACCAAAAAATAAAATATGACATTTTCATGTCATATTTTATTTTTTCTATTTTACATATTCATTTAAAGATTTCAGTTTAAACTGCAAATCTCCCATCTTTTCCGTTGGAACATATCCTGCCTCAGCATTTACGACATCTGGCAAACGATTGACAATTGTCGCGCAGGTTAATTCTACTGTAGCTGGTTTTTCTACTACAATGGTTGTATTTGGCTCTCCCTCGACTGTCCAGATATTTTTATCAAATTCTTCTGGCGCATATACTTTTCCGATGCATTCGGATTCAATGGTAATTCCTTCTTTCGTCTCGGTGGTTACCACTGCACTCATTCCAGTTGCATCTCCAGCTTTTACAGTCATATTCAAAGTCGTTGAAAAGATATCTTTATCATGTGTTTGAGGCACACATTTTTGTGTTTGCGATGTGACAGTTAAACCCAATTTTTCCGCCAACCAGCCATTAACATTCCACATATATGATGGTAAATATTCTCCTTTTTCAATGATTTCCTGCCTTGCTTCATTACTAATTTTATCAGCAGATGCAATTTCCTTTTCAAAATCAGTAAGTGGCAAACCTGCACCATGTGCTTTTGCCAACGCAATTCCATAATCTTCTACATTATAACTTGAACTTCCCTTAATTTTCACAATTTTCTGCGTCGAACCTGCAATAGACGTAATTAATTGTCCCCAATAAATATCTTGATAGCCACTTCCTGTAATCGTACAATTATTTTTCTTGGCTAATTCATCAATTTTTTTGGTTAAATTAGGATTCGAATTCATTGGAAAAAACGCCTCTTCACAAGTTGTTATCGCATTAATTCCAAGTTCTGCGCATAGCATAAGTGGTTCTTCTACATCATTTAGTAGACTCATGGTTGTTACAATCACAATATCAGGCTTTGTTTCCTGCAAAACACTTTTTGCGTCTTTAGCGTCCTTAACCAGAATTCCTTTCTTTTCTGACCCCATAATTTCTCCAATGTCTTTTCCGATAACTGCAGGATTCACATCTACTGCACCTACAATTTCTGCTCCTTTTTCGTAAACGTAACGCATCGTATACACTGACATCTTTCCTGTTCCATATTGGAATACTTTTAATTTTCTTTCCATAAAACCTCCTTAAAATTTCAAATTTTCTTCTGTATTTTTATAATATAAAATAAAATCCTTAAGTTAAATTTATTTTTTGCAAAAGTCCTAAAAATTATTTCGTTATCAAATTAGAATTTTTTTGCAAAACATATTGACATTCGTAGATAATCATGATATACACTATCTATTCTATGGATAAATTCTATCTCTAAAAATTCAGGCACTTCTGCCAAAAAAATCAATTTTTATTTAAAAATAGAAAAGGAGATGTTAATATTATCAAAAAAATAAATATTTTTTCCCCAATAAACGATTCTATTTTTAAACGATAATGTTATATGCAATATTGAAATTCAACTGTATGGCAATTAAGAGAAAAAGATTTTCCCGAAATTATCTTGACAGATACTTGTGAAATCCATATAATTGAGTTACCAAAATTAATGGAGTTAATAAAAAATGAAGCATTAAAAAAGCCAAGAAAGAATTAGAAGAAATCCAAAATCTAATCCCCTAAAAGAAAGAAGGCAAACTATGCATAGTCCACAAAATTTACTTAAAAAATACTTTGGCTATGATCATTTCAGAAGTGGTCAAAACGAAATCATTGAACAAATATTAAATGGCAAAGATTCTTTAGCTATCATGCCAACTGGCGCAGGAAAATCAATTTGTTATCAAATTCCAGCTATGATTTTGCCCGGAATAACGCTTGTGATTTCCCCACTTATTTCTTTAATGAAAGACCAAGTCAATACCCTAAACGAAATCGGAATTCCGTCTGCTTTTATCAATAGTTCTCTTACTGAATTAGAATTCCAAGCAACCATGCAAAATATTTCTTATAATCTTTATAAAATCGTTTATGTGGCTCCAGAAAGGTTAAATTCAAATTCTTTTCTTCATTTTCTCAATCAATTAAATATTTCTATGATTACGATTGACGAAGCTCACTGTGTTTCTCGGGTGGGGACATGATTTTAGACCAAGTTATCGAGAAATTGCAGGTGTCATCTCGAATTTGAAAAAACGTCCTATTTTATCTGCTTTTACGGCAACAGCAACAGAAATTGTCAAGCATGATATCATTGATTTGTTGCATTTGGAAAATCCTTTTATTTTGACTACTGGTTTTAATCGAGAAAATTTGAGTTTTTCCGTTGAATTTCCCAAAAGTAAAAAAGAATTTATTTTGAATTTTTTGAAAAATAATAAAGAAGACTCTGGTATTATTTATTGCTCGACCCGCAAACAAGTCGACAGTTTGTTTGCGGAACTTTCTCATGCAAAATATGCTGTTTCCAAATATCATGGCGGAATGAATGAAAAAGCACGAACGAAATCGCAAGACGATTTTACTTACGATAAAACTTCCATTATGGTAGCAACTAACGCATTTGGCATGGGAATTGACAAATCAAACATTCGTTATGTGATTCATTTTAATATGCCAAAAGATTTAGAAAGTTACTACCAAGAAGCAGGTCGTGGCGGACGCGATGGTGGCAATGCTAAATGCATTTTGCTTTTTAGCCGAAGTGATATTATTACTAACAAATTTTTGATTGAGCAATCTTCTGAGTCAAACCACAAAGTCGAATATGACAAATTAAATGATATGATTGATTATTGCAATACTGATAAATGCTTGCGAAAATATATTTTAGAATATTTTGGTGAAACACCAACTTTTGAAAATTGTAATAATTGCAGTAATTGTTTGTCCGAAACAGAAACTACTAATATTACGTTAGATGCACAAAAAATTTTTTCCTGTATGAAAAAAATGCATGAGCGATTCGGAATAGGGCTAGTTTCAGAAGTTTTAAAAGGTGCGAAAACAGCAAAAATTAGGAATTTACACTTTGATGAATTATCCACTTATGGAATCATGAAAGAATATTCCAAAAATACGATTTCTGATTTAATTTATTTTCTGATTACAGAAGGATACATAAAAACCGTTGGCAATCAATATCCAACTTTAATGCTAAATAAAATGTCAGATGATATTTTATTTGGCAAAAAAGAAATTTTTATGAAACGAAAAATTGAGAAAGAAATTTCGCCTGAAAAAAATCTGGATTACGATGAAGCTTTGTTTGAAATTTTAAAATCTTTTAGACACGATATTGCAAGTATCCACAATTTGCCCCCATTTGTTGTATTTACAGACGTTTCTTTGAAAGAGATGTCCACCTATTACCCAATTACTGTGGATTGTATGTTAAAAATAAGTGGTGTTGGCGTAAATAAATTGGAGAAATATGGCAATATTTTTCTGGAAACGATTCAAAGATATGTAACAGAAAATAACATTATCATTCCTGAAAAAATAGAAAAAATTTCTGAAACAAAGACGAAGCCTTCTAAAGAAGATACAGCCATGATTTCTTTGGAACTCTATAAACAGGGAAAAAGTATCAATGAAATTAGTAAAATTCGTGGTTTTACGAGGCAAACGATTGAAAGTCATCTTATCAAATGTTATGAAATGGATCTAAATTTTGATATTACCAAAGATATTCAAACCGAATACGAAACGTCCATTTTAAAGGCAATTGACGAATTTGGTATTCAGAAATTAAAACTTTTGAAAGAAAATCTGCCAAGTCAAGTCAGTTATTTGGATATTCGCTATTATATTGCCAAATATCGAAAAAATGCATAAAAAATAAGTGCCGATTTAGCACTTATTTTTTTGTTATATTTCTTTATATTTTCTATAGCCAATATAAGATACAAAGCCTACACCAATTAAACCTGCTACGATTAATAAAATGTATTTTGTTTCAGTTCCTGTTTTTGGTAGATTTGAATTGGTTAATGAAGCATCTGTATTCGTTGTGTTGTTCGTTGTATTTTTGGTGGTATTATCGGTAGTATTATTGGTTGTGTTTTTGGTTGTATTATTCGCTACTTTATTATTGTTTTGATTTGTTGAAGTATTTACATTATTGTTTGTATTTATGTTGTTATTATTGTTTGACTGTTTTGCTTTTACCGTAATAGCTTGAGTAGTTGATTTTGTTACTCCATTCTCTTCATATGAAAATGTTATTAATTTATTTTCTGTTCGTAATTCGGCGTTTGGAGAATACGTATAGTTTGTTACTTCTTTTTTGGTTCCATCACTATACACTGCTTTTATTACTAACCCTGTTGAACTGAATTTTTCTCCTTCTGTGTAATCCACTTTATCTGGAGCTTTTTCTATTTCGATTTTTGATAATGTAACTGCTGGAGCTTCAGGCTCGGTCTGTTTTCCCGTTATATTCATCGAAACAACTTGGTCTTCTACTGGTAAATCATTATAGTCTGTATTGGTTATTCTAATGTCTTTTAACTTAATTTCACTTGTTTGAGATGATACATCTTCTTTCACAGCCAATACTAATGTAAAAAGATTCCCAGACTTTATTGCTTCATTCATAGATAAATCTAGTCTTTGATTATCTCCTGCATCTAAATTTGTTCCGCCTTGCTCAATTTTTTTACTTTTTAGTTCAAATACATTGGTATCATATTCTAATAGTGATTCTATCGCTAAAATTTCCTCTTCGCTTTCTAGTGAAACCAGAATTGTAAATTCTTCGCCAACTGCTACTTCTGTTTTTGATGCAGTTAATTTTATTGCGCTTGTTGTAGCTAAAGAATTCATAGAAAGCATTAAAATTATTAAGAGCATTACAACCAAAACTATTTTTAAACTCTTTTTCATCTGTTACCTCCGATATCTTTTTATAACGTATATCATTATTATAACTATTATATATATATCTATTTCCAAAGTCAATACTTTTTAAACCATAAATTTACAATCTTCTTTTATCTTTGACAAAAAAATCCAGAATTAATTCTGGATTTTTTAAATATTATAATTCATTTATTTTGTTAAGTCTATATTGATTTAATTTTGTAATATCTCCTAAACTAATCTTTCCATCTTCTGTTACATCCCCTGCTAAAAATTCTGCCCTATCTAATGCTATTTTATTTAGTCTGTATTGATTTAGTTTAGTCAAATCACCTAAACCAATTTTTCCGTTTCCTGTTACATCTCCTTTTACAACAACTCTGTGTTCTTCATTAATCGAATTAATTACAATCATTTCGTTCGTAGCCAATTTCGAGTCTCCTGCCACTTCTTTGTTAGAATCTGACATCTTAATTGTTACCTTGTAGGGAGATGTAATACATTTTAACAAATCATTTACTGTTGTATTTACTGGAACAATAACGTAATTTACTCCATTAATTGTTTCTACCTTAGTAATGCAACTTTCTTCTGTTGTATCAAAAATAATTGCTGGTCTAACAGTAAATGCTTCTGATACATATTTGGTTGAAGCTATATTTGAAATATTATCAACTGCATAAATCCATAAATACCATGTGCCTTGTGTCATATCTATATTTAATTGTACTTTATTTGCTACAACATTAGCATAATTAGTCGGTTCTGTTGTATTACTTTCCGATACCGCATAATAAATTGTACAATTATTTTCTGTATCCACTTCTATTGTAGGATGTACTTTTGCTACATTTTCTCCTGTTGGTATTATATAATCTCCACCATTATTTTCTATTTTTATGATTGGTGCCGTTCCACTTATTACAACTGATACTGCGCTACCATATGAGCCTATATTTCCTACTTTATCTTTTACTTTTAATTGGTTTGCTCCTATGGTTATTGCCTCTGTATATATTTTTGTAGGAGATGTTTGCCAACTTGCTCCACCATCAAAACTATATTCTGCTAGTCCTGATTCTGCGTCATTTGCTTTAATGGTAAGTTCTGTAGAATATTGTGATATTTGTTTTTGATCCACCGCTACTATCGTTGGAGCAATATTATCTATCTTGGTTATATGAACTATTTTTTCTTCGCTTTCATTTCCAAGACCATCTTTTACCTTTATTCTAACATTTCCATTTGCTGTTACCTTATAAGTATTATTGGTTGAATAAGCTCCTCCATTAAAGCTATATTGTATTCCCCCAATACCCTCATCGCTTGCTACTACTGATAAAGTTGCTTCTCTTGTCCAATTGGTTGGAACACCCACTACATCGTTGATAACTGGAGCCTTTCTATCCACATATACTTTTGCAATCTCAGATGCTTGGCTTAGATTTCCAAGATTATCTGTTGTAACCTCCGCTGGTACATATACACTAACATAACCATCTCCATTTGGCATAACTCTAATGTTTAAATTATTTCCAGAAGTTGAGTTTGCAATAATCGTACCATTTGAAACCATGACATTTGAAATATCAACTACCTTATAGTTATCTCCTGATTGTACACCAGAACCTTTATATTGAGTAGCATTTTTAATGTTAGAATCGCTTGGTGTAATTGTAAAATCTATCGCATCCTGTTTTTGAGAACCTGTTGTAGGATTAATATTGATATTTGGTCCTGTTTCATCACAAAGTACTGTTACATAATTACTTAATGAAAAACAAACTATATTTCCTGCATAATCACTTATATTTCTGGTAGGATTGTATAAACCTTCTTCAGATATTAAATCTATTCTCGCTTCTGCAGATGCAGTCGAATCTATTCCTATTTCATCACTAGCACTATATGAAAAACTAATCTTAGCTCCCTTGCGTAACCATATTGTTCCAGATGCTTTATTTTCATTCACTGCCAAAGATGCTCCATTTGTATTATTCCCTGATCTATCTGTTGATGAATAATAAGCCGTTCCTGATTGTAAAGAAATACCATCGAAATTTATTATTGGTGCAGTTGTATCTGCTATGTAATTTCCATTTCTATAATATATACTTCCATTATCTCCATTTTGAATAATATAAGTGCTGATATAAATATTATTATTATCTTCACCTGAACTTAATAATTTCTTCTCCACAGTAGCCGTTTTAATAACACCACCTATTTCAAATTGGGTTAATGGTAAGCTTCCAACACTTAAAAATTTAATTGTTTTTCCTTCTTTATAATAATATTTTCCATTAACAAGATTTCCTTCACATGGTATTATGCAAACTTCATTCCAACCATTACACACACCTTTTACATTTCCTGCTATATCACAAACTTTATCAACAAGTATAATGGATGAATCATCTTTTGGTCTTACTTTTGCTACTGCATTTGTATCTCCAGTAGTTGCATATGTTATTTCTATATTATCAGAATTTCCTGCTGTATATGAACCGTCTGTTGTATTTAGGATAAGCACATCGCTTTCAACCATTTTACGTATTCTTCCGCTATCTTCTAATATATAGGCTCCACCTTGAAGTTCATTTGCAATGTTATCCCCGTTAATTACATTTTCAGGAAATATTATTTGTCTATTTGAAATCATTACACCTGTCCATTGTCCTTTTGCTATAATTGTATTAGTCCAAGTATTTTCACTTCCCTGTATACCAAGCGAAATTGTATTACCAGAAGTGTCAGTAATAGTTCCTTCAATAAAAGTCAATGTTAATCCGCCAAAATAATCACTATTCTGAATATTATATGAAAATATCACATAACTGCCTCTTATTTCCGGATTAGTAGCAACTCTTTCAATTCCATCACCAAATCTTAATCCTAATCTCAAATTTGAACCACTAGCAACTTCTCTAGAAAACGAGAATCTTACTTTTAATGTTTCTCCAGCTCCATAATATGTCCTTGTATTGGCTATAGCAGTATCTATCGTCTTATTTGTATCCATATAGCAATTAATTGCAGTCTGGTAAATACCCGCATCTGTTCCCAAAGCATTATAAGTACTTACAACTGCTTCATCCATCATCTTAGTTGCCGCATAGCCTCTAATGGACAAACTAAGCAATATAGCAATAGCTACTATTAGGATTATTAATACTTTTCTCAATCTTGCCTTTTTCATATGTTTCCTCCTAAACTTCATACCTATTCATAAAGTTCTTTCGTTTTAATAAATTTATCTATACTAATTAAACAATTTTTTTAATTCAAAGTCAATAGTCAAATTCTGGTAAATCTCTTAAAACACAAGGATTCTATCAATTACTTTTCTTACGGATTCACATATTTTGCGGGCTTTTTTCCTAAAATATATCTTTTGTGTTACATTTTTTCTGGTAAAATACAAAAAAATCGTGGAAATAAGCCTTCCACGATTTTCCATTTTTTACTTTATACTGTCAAAGTTCCGCCTGGTGTATCTAAAATAACTAAAATGTCCTCTTCTTCTCCAGTTTCTACATTGATATACACCAAGAATTCTCTGTTATTTACTTTTCCCTTAAATTCGTAACACAAAATCTCTGTTTTCCATTCTGTTGGAATAATTGCCATTCCTTCATCTAATATTTCCAGGTCAGTATTTAACTTATCTCGAGCCTCGTCAATTGTTAAACTAACGCTATCAAAATTTCTGTTTGTATGAGAATTTAGATAACCATCTGTTTCGATTCCCAAAATTTCACCATTATCTAATGCAATTTTTACTTTGATTAAATCAGGATACGCAATAATTCCTCCATATTCATAAGCATAATTCACAGTTACAACATTTGATAATTTCGTGAAATACGTTGCTTCCATATTTTGAAATCCCTTTTCCGTCAAAAAATCTTTCCCTTTTTCATTAGCTTCTTCCTGAGACATTTTCTCTTCTGTGACTTCGCGGTTATTTTGCATTTCCACTACGAATCCACCTTTTTTTGAAATTTCTATATTCGCTTTATTTTCTTGATTTTTCAATTTTACAGAAAAATCATAAGATGGAATATCTGCATTTTCTAAAAACTGGTTAAAATCTATATTTTCAATTCTATCTTCCCCAAAAAAATCTTTTACTTTTCCATAAGCATCTTCTTCAGAAACTTCATCTCCTACCAAACCCACTTTCTCCGCTTTATTCACATGATCAGAATACGCCCCATCATAAATTAAGCCTTCATACTGTTTCAAATTAGAATCAATATTCGAAAAAACAGAAATATTATCAACCGCTTGTGCATATTCCAAAGAATTATTTTTCGTTAGTTCCTTCCAATTAATTGTGCCATTGTACAATTCATCTGATAATTGATTCAGCGTGCCTTCCAGTTGTACACTATATTGATGCAATGTTTTTAAGTTCTCGAAATCTTCATCCGACAATTCTTCATTTTTTATATTTTTTCGAGACAGTGAATACGAATAATCACTCACTTGATTTAAAAACTTTGCTGTTTGCGACAATTTTTCAGAATCCATTGGTATTCCACTCAAATGCACTAACGCCAAATTAGAATCTCGCCACACTTCTGTTAGCGCCTCAGCCGCATATTCTGGACTTTTCGAAATAGTTGATTTCGCAAGCAAACTTTCCACGCTATTCATATAATTTACCAAATTACTAAATGATTCATTATAACGATTTGTTTGAAATGTCGAATAGTTTTTGTTTATGTCATAAGCATAATATCCAATGGCAACCGCAATTACCACTAGCAAAATAATTGCAATTGTAAGATATTTATTTTTTGAACTACAATTCATTTTCTAGTTTTCCTCCTAAATTTATTTTTAATTATTTTTTCCATAATTGTTTTTTATATTCCAAATATTGTAATTTCCAAAAAAATGATTAAAAAGCATGATACTTTTTAATCATCTAACAAAAGATTATTCTTTTTCTTCTTTCAGTTCTACACTTTTACCTTCTATATGGTCTTGTGACGGTGGTGTATCAGCAAAAATCTGTAATTCTTCTGGCGACCAATTTCGCAAATCCCAAGATGGCATTTTTTCTGAATTCGATTCTACCACTTCTTCTATTTCAGGATTTTTCTCTTTTTTATTTGAGAATCGATTGAAAAATGAGTGCATTTTATTTGCAATAGCGTTCAATATTCTTGACAATCTAGACGGCTGAGATACAACTAATGCCTTAGTTGTATCTGTTCTAAATTCTAGTTCATTTTTAGAAAATTTATTTTTTATCTTCTCAACAGCTTGTTTTCCTCTCTCTTTAAGATTTTGATTCTCTATTGCTGTTTTTACTGATTGCTTAATCTTATCCAACCTATTTGGAGCAAATGCTCTTTGTATTTTTTTGAAATCATAACTTTCTTCACATATTTCAGAATCACTTTTATTTTCACTATATTCTTCATGATTTGCAAATTCAATATCACTTTTTAAGCAATAGCTGGGGACCTTTCCTTGCATAATATCCTTTGCATCCCAAGTCAAATCTGTATTATACCACTTTCCATCAATTCTAACTTGATTCCATGAATGACTAGTATCTTTATTATCACCTCTAATATATTTACATTCTACTCCTACACTATTTAAACTTGCTTGAAGGATTCTTGAATATCCTGCACAGACTGTTTTTCCGAGTAAGTAATCCCATTAGATTTTGAGAATCTCTCGCTTTCTTTTTTTCTTCTGGCAATAACTCTATACCTTTACAACTTTTTTCTGCTATCTCCTTGACTTCATAATCATAAGCAATACTTTTGGCTAATTTAGTATATATTTTTGAAAACTTGTCAAACTCACTATCTGTATCTTTTATATCAGAAGTTAATTCTTTTATTTTCTCAGCAATTGCTTTAACGGCTTCTAAACTTTCTTCTGGATCATAAGAATCTTTAAAATATGGTATTACATTTGAAAAGTTTTTTAATTTATCTGCGTTTTTTATATCTGTTATATCTTCCATATAAAAAGAGATTTTTTTTACTTGATAAGAACTCAATCGTTCTTTTATTTCTTCTAACTCAAAATCAGAAAGATTTTCTAAATCTTCTTTTCTTATGCTTAATTCAAATTCTCTCCCTTTTAAATTTAATTGTGGATATAATTTTGTAAATCTAGATAACATTATCGGTGGTCTTTCAGGCAAATCTAGATCTAGCATACTATTCATCCAAGTTACATAGTCCTTATCAAACATTTTATAATTTCCATTTATCCAAGTCATAACTTTTCTCGAATTAATATAATTTGATAAAATATCCTCATCTTGTTCTGTAATATCAATTTTAGAATCCGTCGGTAAATCCATTAATTCATTACAAATAGATTTTAATAGTTCCTCCGTTATTTCTTGATCTGGTTCTATACCCAAACTCTGTCTTGCAACCTCTGATAAATTTATCATTTTTTCTTTTCCCCTTGTATTTTCTACCTTTCACATTCTATTCCCGTGATTTTGTTTAAATTTCTCTCATCATCCATTGTACTTTTTTCCAAATTAATATATTGTAATTGTTTTAAATTGGCAATTCTATCCATATTCGTAATTTCACACCTCTGTAAATACAACTCCTTCATCTGACTAAACTTTTCTACTTCTCTTATATCCACGTAGTCTCCAATAATACTCAATTTTTCCAACATTCTATTTTCTGAAAATATATCTAACTTTACATTTTTACATACCTCTAAAATAACATGATTCAAATTCAAACTCAACTTTGTCACAATATTAGAAAAATCACAATAACTAAATTGTATCGTTTCTAAATTTGTCAAATCATTTAAACGAGCCATATCCTTTTCCGTTATTCGATAATTAGAGATAATGCACGACTCCAAACCAGTCAAAAGAGATAAATCTGAAAGTTCAATATCCGTTTCTTTCCCCAATAAGTCATATCGATTAATCGCAATATTTTTTACTCTTTTCAAATCTTCTTGATTAATCTTTGGATTCTCATATCGATTTAATTCATACCCTATTAATTTCTTTAAATATTCATTTTTTATCTCTACTTCCATTTTTCCCTTGCTCTTTCTATTCATCCTCTTATTATTAATTTTAACATAATACTAACTTTACAGTCAACCATTATATCTAAAGTTCCCGATTTGTTACAATCTTGTAATAATATTTTTAAGTATCTCAAAAACTGACTAGACTTTTTTTATCCTATTTGATATAATATTATCCAATAACAAAATACAATAAATTTACGAGGTTTTTATGAAAAAAATACTAGTTTTCTATGGTTCCTACGGTGGTGGCCACTTATCTGCTGCCAAATCAATTGAAAATCATATTAAAAATAACTATCCAGACATCGAAATCAAATTAGTTGATTGCATTGAATATATCAACAAACATTTAAATAAATTATTAGCCGACAGCTACAACGAAGCCGCCAAAAAGGCTCCTCTGGCTTGGAAAACCGCCTATCATTTATCCAATGTTGGTTTAACCTCAAAGGCAGTTACGACTTCCAATAAAATTTTTTCGATCAAATTAAATAAATTGCTTCAAGATTTCGAACCTGATTTAATCATTTCCACCCATCCCTTTGGAACCCAAATGTGTGGTGTTTTAAAGAAAAAAGGTAAAATTAATTGCAAATTAGCCACCATTTTAACCGATTTTCATATTCATGGTCAATGGCTCGTTTTCCATGAATATTGTGATTATTTTTTCGTCTCCAACAACCAAATGAAAAGTGATATGATTGAAAATGGAGTTGACCAGAATAAAATTTATGTTTCTGGAATTCCTGTATCAGACAAATTTCAGCAGAATTTTAACAAAGAAGAAATCTGCAAAGAATTTGATTTAAATCCCAATGAGCAAGTCGTGCTATTTTTTGCAGGACGGAGAATTCGGCTTAGGAAATAAAACAACTATTATGGTTTTAAAATCACTAATACGACTATTTTCCAAACTTCAAGTTATTGCTATTTCCGGAAAAAATCCAAAAATGAAAGTAAAATTTGAAGAACTTGTCAAAAACACCGACTCGCAAGAAAGAATCAAAGTATTAGAATATACTAATAAAGTACCTGAATTAATGTCAATTTCCTCCTTTGTTATCACAAAACCTGGCGGACTTACTTCCACCGAAAGTTTGACTTCTCATTTGCCCATGGTCATCATCAATCCAATTCCAGGTCAAGAGGAAGAAAATGCCGAATTTTTAGTGGAAAAGGGAGTTGCCGTTTGGATTAAGAAAAAAGATAATGTCGCAAGAGCCTTGAAAATGTTGTATCGCGATACACAAAAATTACCTTTGATGAAAGAAAATGCAATTGTTTTGGCAAAGCCAAATTCGACGGAGGATATCTGTAAAATTTTATTAGAAAATACTAAAAAAAATCCAGTTTAACACTGGATTTTTTACATCTCACTTCTTCCTTCAAGCGCCTTCATCAACGTCACCTCATCTGTATACTCCAAATCTCCACCAATCGGAATTCCTCTTGCAATTCTGGTGACCTTAATTCCCATCGGCTTAACCAATTTTGAAATATACATTGAAGTTGCCTCGCCTTCTACGCGTGGATTCGTGGCTAAAATCAATTCTTTTATGTTTCCGTCCATCAGCCTTGCAAGTAATTCTTTGATTTTAATATCATCTGGACCAATTCCGTTCATCGGAGAAATCGAACCATGCAAAATATGGTAAACGCCTTTATATTCATGGGTTCTCTCCATGGCAAAAACATCACGAACATCTTCGACGACGCAAATGGTGCTTTGGTCTCTTTTACTATCTGCACAAATATTGCATGGATCCGTATCAGAAATATTAAAACATTTTGAGCAAAACTTCAGATTTTGTTTGGCATTCAAAATCGCATCCGTGAACTCCTTTGCTTCTTCGTTGTTAACATCCAACATATAAAACGCCAAACGCTGAGCAGTCTTGTGCCCAATGCTTGGTAATTTTTCAAAACTTTCAATTAATTTTTCAATTGACGGTGAATAATTTGCCATTTTCTTTTCCTTTTATTTGATATTTTATTGATAGAATATTGATATGTTTTTCAATACAGTTTATAAAACAATAATCTCCATTTGGGTTGATATTACACACTTTGTTAATATATTGATAAAATAATGATATTTTTTCGATATTCTATTAATATATGCATATCAATATTTGCCTATCCCATATTTTATTTTTATGTCGTTATCAAAAGAGTCAGTCAAGACCGACCCCTATAGTATTATATGATAGGTTGAGAAATTTTTCAAGAAAAATCTTTTAATCCATTCTTGGGTCAATGTCTTCCTTGTTGCTTTTCTTTCTATCTGATTTTTTATTGCTTTTAGAAGGTTTCAAATCTTTATTCTTATGATACCTACTTTTTATTGGCCTTAAAGACGAGTTTCTTATCTCAAAAATATCTCCATCAATTTCCAAATACACACCGCTTGCAAAATGCTTTACCACATTGACTAATTATATTTAGAGGAATGTGAATAGCAGAATCAATATTATTTTCTAATGAATTAAAAGCACCCTTTCCTATTTTAGATAAACCTTCTGGCAATTTCACATTTTCTAATTTTGAACATCTAGCAAAAACGGCATCTCCGATTTCTTTTATGTTTTTTCCAAATTTTACATTTGTTAAGTTCTCACATCCTATAAATAAGCCTGTATCTAACACCTCTACATCATCCAAAAATTCTACTTCGTTTAAGCTCTTTAAATTTGTTGCTGTATATTCTATTCTTTTTGCAATCATTTCCACATTCTTTCCAAAAATCAAACTCTGTAAATTAGGCATATTTTCTGCAATTTCTTCCATCAATAATACTGGTCTATCAATTGGATTATTTATTTTCAATCCAATACAATCTTTTTGGCATCTTTTCTTAAAAAATATTCCTCTGGGCGGAAAACAATGCTGCTCCACTCGAATATTCTCATACTGCCCCGTTTTTTCATTAAATTTTCCAAACGTATAAACCGACGTTCCATCTTTTTTCCCAAATCGATCTCTCAATCGATCAAAAATTGTCCTTTTAGCAGGCTCCAAAGATATCAATTGTGTTTCTTCGGGCACTTCTGCAGGCAATTCTTTTTTTGGCTCTGATTGTTTGACTCTTATTTCCTTTTTCCCACTTAATGTCTCCCAAACTTTTGACTCTCCAATATTCTCTTCATTTATCGTTTGACATACTTTCAAAATATCATACGCCGCAACCTTATCCTCTTTTTGCTCCTTCGCCATTTCTACCAACTGATCCTGCATTTCTTTGACAAATGCCTCTTTTGTTGTGATTTCTTCCACTAGCCCTAAATCAATTTCCTCTCCGTTTTTGGGCTTGTTTCACAAAAGTGCTAAGCAAGGCTCCTGCTGTTAAACTGTAGAATTTCGAAAACAAACTTTCCTCTACTTCTAACCCCTTTATTTCCTGCACCATTTCCCTTAAACCAGATAACATGGTTTCCGTGCTTTTTCCTTTGGTATCACTAACAAATTGCTCTAATTTTCCCAAAAACACACTTCGATTTAGTTCCTGCTCTTTGACTTTTCCTTCATTTTGTAGATAATCATCAATCTCAAAATCGACAATTTCCAACGCATCCATTGCTTGATGATAGTATAAATGCGTCTGGCTTTCTGCTTGCATCATGGCTTCTATTTTTTCTTTCGCGTTCCTAAATTTTTCTTCAAATTCCTCTGCTTTATCAAACTCTTGTAAATACGTTGTTTTCTGGATTTTGGTTTCTATTTCTTTTATTTTCTCATTGATTGAGTTACTTAAAATGTCCATTCAAAATCTCCTTTTTCCTTTGCGAATCATACTATTTCTTTTAAATTATATCTTATGTTTTCTTTAATTGCAATATATTTTATTCAATATTTTTAATCAAAAACCGAATCTGATTAGTTGGTTCGGTTTTTTTGATTGATAACTTACCATTTTTTAATTTGATATAATTTTGATATTTTGTTGATATAATATTGATAAAATTCTGATGTTGTATTGATATGTTGTTGATATTTATTTATACTAATAATCGATATTGTATATTAAAGGGTCGGTCAAGACCGACCCCTACGGTATTATATGACAGATTGAGGAATTTTTCAAGAAAAATTTTAATCCATTCTTGGGTCAATGTCTTCTTTGTTGCCTTCATTTTTATCTGATTTTTTAATATTTTCATAAATTTTTAAATCATACTTATGTCTTACTCTTTCCAATCCTAAACCTTCATTTTTAAAAACACTTCCAGCACATTCCAAATATACTCCGTTCGTCAAACGCTTTAGAAATGTAATCGCTACACAACCCTCTCATAAACATGAGCTCATAGCTTCTTGTATATAAAGCATTTATTAAATTGTCTGGAACATTTACTATTCGCAAATTTTTACAATTCTTAAAAGCATAATATCCTATTTTAGATAAGTTACTTGGAAAATTTATATTTTGCAATTTCAAACATCCATCAAAAGCAAATTCCCCTATTTCAGATAATTTGTTTGGAAAATTTATATTTTGCAATTTCAAACATCCAGCAAAAGCAAATTCCCCTATTTCAGATAATTTGTTTGGAAAATTTATATCTTGTAAATTTCTGCATCCTTCAAAGCAGGCATTTCCAATTTCTCGTACATTTTCTCCAACCTTTACAATTTTTAAATCTCTACAATCCGAAAACGCTTTTTCACTTATTCTTTCCAATTTACTTGGTAATTTTATAGTTTCTAATTTACACCCACTAAAACAATTACTTTTTATTTCTCTTATATTTTCCCCAAACTTCACATCAGTCAGACTCTTACATTTATAAAACGAATAGTCATCTAACATTTCTACATCATCTGAAAAATCAACTCTTTTTAAATTTTGCAAGAATTCATCTGGATTTTTTAGCGGATAAATACGTGCTGTCTTACATACATTTTTCCCAAAACTCAAACTTTGCAATTTAGGCATATTGGCATCAATAGCATCCATTACCACCTCATGCACATCATTTATCTCCAACTCAATGCATTCTCTCTGACATCTTTTAATAAAACGTTTACCTACTGGCGGAAAACTATGTTCTTCTACTCGGATATTCTCATACTGCCCTGTCTTTTCATTAAATTTCCCAAACGTATAAATCGATGTTCCATCTTTTCTACCAAACCTATCTCTAAACCAATCAACTATCGTCCTTTTGCTAGGTTCTAGAGATATCAACTCCGTTTCTTGAGACACTTCGGCTGGCAATTCTTTTTTCGGCTCCAGCTGTTTTATTTGTACTCCTTTATCACCACTCAAAGTCTGCCATACCTTCAAATCACCTATGGTTTGCTCATTTACTTTTTGACATACTTTCAAAATATCATATGTCGCAACTTTATCTTCTTTTTGTTCTTCCGCCATTGTGGCTAATTGATTCTGAATTTCTTTGGCAAACGCTTCTTTTGTTGTTACTTCTTCTACCACCTCTAAATCAATAACTTCACTATTTTTCGCCTGTTGCAAAAATGTGCTTAAGGCTGCTTTTGCCGTTAAACTATACATTTCAGAAAACAAATCTTCTTCTATCTCTAATTCCTTTATTTCCTGCACTGTATCTTTTAAATCTGCTAACATTTGCTCCGAACTTTTTCCTTTGGTGTCATCGATAAATCGCTTTAATTTTTCTAAAAATATCGTACGATTTAATTCCTGCTCTTTCGATTTTCCTTCTTTTTCCATATAATCATCAATTTCAAAATTGATAGCATCTAGCGCATCCATTGCTTCGTGATAATATAAATGTGTCTGACTTTCCGCTTCTTTCATCTTTTTTATATTTTCTTTCGTTTGCAAAAATATTTTCTCAAAACCTCTGGCTATGTCAAACTCCTGTATATACTTAATTTTCTGAATTTTCTCTTCTATTTCATTCATTTTTTCATTAATTGAGTTACTCAATATATCCATTGAAAATCTCCTTTTTCTTTCGGAAATCATATCATTTCTTTTAAATTATATCTTATGTTTTCTTTGTTTGCAATAGATTTTTTAATATTTTTAACCCAAAAAACGAACCTAAATCTGGTTCGCTGGTTCAAGTTTTTCATATTGTTATTAGGGCACGATACCTCGTGCCTCTACGCCTACATTAATCCTGGAATATTGTATTTGCCAAAACTTTGGTTTTGCGCATCATCTACTTTTCTTAGTGCTTCGTTTACACAAGTTAAAATCAAGTCTTCTAACATTTCTACATCATCTGGATCAACAACATCTTTTTGAATTTTGATTTCTTTTATTGTTTTGGCTCCTGTAACCGTTACTGATACTGCATTTCCTCCAGCAGTTGCTTCAAATGTTTTTTCTCGCAATTCCTCTCCGCGTTTTTTCCATATCTTCTTGCATTTTTTTTGCTTGTTTCATTAATTGACTCATATTCATTCCGCCAAATCCTCCCATTCCTCCTGGGAATCCACCTCTTTTTGCCATTTTTTCTCCTTTCTCTTTGATAATATATTTTGATAAAATTAATCTATAATATTGATATCAATTCCTAAATCAGCAAACCCAGATGCCTCACTAGTTTCTGCAGGTTTTGCATTTTTTGTGTCTTTTAATTTGATATTGATTTCATGGCCTGTAGACATCGCAATTACTTTAATTAAATCATTTCGGTTCGTAATATCTTCCAAAATCTTTCTGTTAAAATCTGTCAAGCCATTGGGAAATTCAATCTCCCATGTTTGGTCATTTAATTTATTGACTACTGTATTCACTAAACAAGTATATAACCTAATTTTTCCTGTTTTTTTAAGGCTATCAACAATTTCTTTCCAATCTTCGGTTTGCTTCGTTTGTTGTACTGATAGTCGTGAAGTTGCTGTATTTTGAGTTGGTCTTGGTGAAGATTGCCTTGAAGTTTGTGCTATTGGCCTTGTAGCTGCATTTACGTTCATGTTATTTAATTTTTGTTCTAGTTGCATAATTTTGTTTTCTAATTCCGTCATATCTCCTGCAACTTGATTCATGCAGATTTTTATGATTCCTGCTTGCAATAAAATTGTTTTTTGGGCTGATGTTTTAATGTTGCTTTCTAAATCGGAAAGATTATAAATCATGTTCAGCCATCTTTCCTTTTCGGCTTTATTGGCTAATTCTTGAATTCCGCACCATTTCTTCCTGAGAATACAAATCTAATTTTTTCGTTGTTTTGTAAACTAAAATATCTTTGCAATATTTAATAACTTCCCATATGAAATTATATAAATCTTTTCCGTCATTTACAACATCGTCAATTGCTTGCAAAGCAACCGTTTCATCGTTTTCTACTATAGCTTTTGTCAATTTGTGAATTATCTCTAAACTTGGCAAACCAACCAAATCTTTGACTAGCTCAATCGTAATTTCTTCGCTACTTTCCTGACTACATCTTTCCAAAATACTAATAGCATCTCTCATAGCGCCTTCTGATAAAACCGCAATTGTTTTCAAAGCGTCCTCGGTTATCTTAATATTGGATTGTGTACAAATAATTTTTAATCGTCTGATAACATCTTCATTTTTTATTTTTTTATAATCAAATCTTTGGCAACGTGAAAGAATCGTGGCAGGTAATTTTTGAGGTTCCGTTGTGGCTAAAATGAATTTGACGTGTTCTGGTGGTTCTTCCAAAGTTTTTAGCAAAGCGTTAAATGCCCCCACAGAAAGCATATGAACTTCGTCGATAATATAGACTCTGTATTTTGCTTTTGTTGGCAAAAAATTGACTTCATCACGAATGGCACGAATATCTTCTACACTGTTGTTAGACGCCGCATCCATTTCCACTACGTCAGTTAAAGAACCTTCTAAAATCTCCTTACAGATTTCACATTCATTGCAAGGTTCTCCATCTTGAGGATTTAAACAATTGACTGCACGCGCTAAAATCTTGGCTGACGTAGTCTTTCCTGTTCCACGCCCACCACTCATTAAATAAGCATGGCCAACTCTTCCTGCCATAATTTGATTTTTCAGTGTTTTTGTAATATGTTCTTGCCCAACCATATCTTCGAACTTTAATGGTCTAAATTTTCTGTATAATGCTATATAAGACATATTTAAAACACCTCTTTTCAAAATTTTAAGACTTCCCTTAAGGAAGATATGTCATCACATAAATACACTACTTATCGCTGCTTTCTCTCGAACCTGACGAGATTCATAGCTTTTTATTGAAACATACCTTCCTGAAAAGAAGTCTTGTTCAATCTTATAATATTATATAATGAAATTTGGAATTTGGCAAGAGATTTTTTATTTTTTATTGGATTTTCCTACTCTCTAAAAAATCGATAATATTTAACTTTATCCATAATCTGAATAATATACCCACTCTTCACACTTCCTTCTTCTGTTTCCAACTGCAAATTGGCGCTCATATTACAAATAAAACTCTGATTCAAATTATTTTTCAAATGAATTGTAAAGCTTATTTTAGGCGATAAATCTTTCAAATTCATATCCACATTATTAAAAATTCTTCCATCAAAAGCCACTAAACCATTTTCTTTTGTTACTTGATAATGTTCTACAATATCTTTATTAATATATCCAATTGTAATTGGATTAGAACAGTCCGCAAAAAATATTGGTGTCTCATAATCACTATTTTCATTTTCTTCATTGGTATAAACAATTTTATAATGCAAAGAATCTTCAATTTTATTCTCTTCTAACATTCTGAATTTCGAGATTTCAAGTGGATTTTTATAATACAAATTCTGCGTTCCATTCGTATCCTTTACTTCGATATTAAAATTGTCAATATACAACTCTTTTATAGTATTTTCTTCTGTTAATTCACCATTTCCATTATCAATATATAACGCAATATCCGAATATTGCTGAATATTCAAATCTTGTAAATTCTGTTCGGCTGTATTATCAATTGCATCTGCACTACTGTATTTGATAATTTTAGATACGCAAAATATTGGCTCGCGATTTTTCTCAGCCAATTGCACCATTTCCTTTACAAATTCATTTCTACTTATCATTTTACTAAAAATAAATTGATAATCGATAGACAAGATTGCCAATATTATTATACATAATATTGGCAACGTAAACTGTTTTAATTTCGGTTTCATAGTTTCTCCATTTTACAATCTTCCATATAAATATTCCATATATTTATAAATTTTATGATGCCACTCTCCATCGCTCGCATAACGAACATTCACACCAACCACGGTTGGCTCATTGTAATAAGATCCTTTAGCAACTTCTTCGCCATAAATCGGCGTTCCCTCTTCGTTTATGTAGTATTTTACCAAAACCTTTGCCACAAGGTCAATTCCTTCTGCATATGTTTCAAAAGAAAACGAACTTTCATAAGGAGAACGGTCATAGGCACCATAGCCAAATAAATTTTTCTTATCATTTGCAATAGTTGACATTCCCCAACCACTTTCGTGAATTGCCATCGCTGCCAAAAATACGCCATTCATATGATATGTCTTGTCCGCATTATAAAATGCTTCTGCATTTTCTTCAATCACATGATTTCTATCTGCCGAATTTCCTGACAATATTTTTTTGTAATCTTCCAAACTCAAATCCGTTGATTGATTTAATGGCATACCTTCTTCCAACGTCATTTTAATTCTCTGTACCCTATTTGCTTCTATAATCCCCGGTGTAACCTGACTAGTAGTCAAACTATTTGATGAAACATAACCTTCTAAACCATCATATTCTATTTTGCACCAATTTTCTCCATCTAATTCTAGCAAGGTCACATCTAAACTTTTCAATATCCTACAGATTTCGTTTGCTGAATCACTTGAATGATCTAGCAAAGCGACTTCTTTCGTAACATACATCGTATCTCCTAAATGTGCTTTATTATTGCTCAAGAATTTAGATGTTCCTTTATCAACAATCTGTGGAACATATTCTTCCAACATTACAGATTCCAAAATTTCTTCTGAAACCAACACATTATTTTCATATGATTTAATAACCTTCACACGTTCTTTTCCATTCAATCCTTCTCTTGTTACAACTTCTTCACCTTCTGGCAAATTGGAATTTTCGTTGTAAATTACTTCAAATTCAATCGGACGTTCTTCTTCCGCATATTCTTTCGATTTTAGAACGCTTACATTCTCCAACAAAATTTCTTCCAATTCAATAGCATTTTCGTTTTTCTCCAAAATAACTTCGTTCTGGACTTGTCCCTCCTCGCTATTTTGAACAGCCATTTCTTCTTGCATTTTCGAAACCACTTGATTTTCAACACTATTTTCGGACATCGTTTTCGCAAAAATACTGGTTGAAAAAATACAAGTAAACGCCACAATTGCAATGGTTACCATAACAATAATCTGTTCTTCTCTAGCAACGCTATTCACTTTCTTATTTGCAACTCGCCTTCCCTTATGTCTTCCATTTAAATCAGCCATTTCCACACGTTGAATATCTTCTAAGTTATTCTTCATCTGTTTAAGATTTCGTTGCATATCTTCAAAATCTTTTATTCTCATCTATGTATCCTATCTCACTATTTTTTATTATTATATAATATATTCTTTTTTCTGTCTATAGAATTTTTTGGTATTTTGAAAATACATCAAAAATGAGTGCAATTAAAAGCACTCATTTTTGTTATATTCTCTTAAAAATAACGTTTTCAAAATTCTTAATTTCAAAATTTGAAGCTCCTTTCTCAATCAGATCTTCTCCCGGTAACTCTACAGTTATCGTACCTTTATACGTTATATTTTCATTCGTTTCAATCAAAATATCAAAACGAAGTTCTAGCTTTATATCTTCCAAATTGACACCAATATTTTGTAGCAAAGTTCCGTCATACGTTATTTCGGTAGATTCATTGGAAATGTAAGTTCCCAAATTATCTAAAGCAACTCTGCAACTAATTACGCCACCTGTATTTGAAATTTCTAGTGTCTTTAAATCATCTACTAATGCACCTGTGTATGTGATATTTTCAGTTAAATAATTTTGTTCACTATAAGTATACAGATTCTCCAAATCGCCAGTTGGTCGATAAATTGCGACTTCTCCTTTGGTTGGTGATTTTGTAATCGTGAAGTTTTCGAGTGTAATTTGTTTTATCGTTTCATCAGTCTCATTGGTTTTATCGATATAAAAATATAAGTCATTCGCTTGTTTTACGTTGACATTCCATATATTTTGTCCATCGTCTGCTTGTTTTCCTTCCACAGTGCTAATGACAAAAATCTTAGAGATATTGTAAGGTAGTGTTTTTTCGCCTTCAACTTCGTATTTTACCATGACAGAAATAACCACCATTAATACCATAATAAAACAAAATAGAAAGGCACATCTTTTTAATATCTGTTTTTTCTTCATTGATTTCTCCTTTTTAGACAATCACTTTTTACGTTTGCGCAGATTCTTGAAAAACGTTTTTAAGATTGTCTCACATTCGTCTTTTAATATATATTTTTCGATTTCAATTTTATGATTAAATTTATATTCCAACAAATTTAACACCGAACCGCACGCCCCCGTTTTTTCGTCTTGTGTACCAATATATAATTTTCGAATTCGTGCATTAATCAGCGCTCCTGCACACATCGAACATGGCTCTAACGTTACATACATATCACAATCCGAAAGTCTCCAAGCGCCCAATTTTTTGCACGCTTTTTGAATCGCTAAAATCTCTGCATGACTTGTCGCATCGTGTTTTGATTCTTTGATATTGTGTGCACGTGCTATCACTTTATCATCTTTTACAATTACTGCACCAACAGGTACTTCGTCTTTTTCAAAAGCCTTTTGTGCCTCTTTTAGTGCCTCTTTCATAAATTTTTCTTCCATGATTTTTTCCTTTTTTCAAATTATTTAATAGTTATATCACATTTTCTTGTTTTTGACAATATTCGCAAAAAAATTGGAAAACATTTTAACTATTTCCCCTAAATAGCCCTAAAATCAATTTTAAGAAGTTTTTTGTTTTTTGCTGAATATTATGTCTACTTTTTTGAAAAAAGTCTTCTTTTTGGGCTTTAAAACGCTTCTCCAAAAAGTGTTTTTTCTGATGTTATGCGTTTTTATATGTTTAAAAATTCCAGAAAAGCACTTTTAAGCCGTTTTCTGGAATTTTTAGTCATTTTGGTCTATTTTTTTTTTAAGTGGATTAAAATGCATTTTTACACTTATATCATATCGTCGTAAATAACCGTAATATCCTTTTCATCTTTATACTTATTTTCCATTGGGCACATTCCTGTTTTATCATTATTTTGAATATATTCGACCAAATTTTCATATTCATATTTAACGTGATTTTCTTCAAACACCGAAATCGCATATTGACTCATAACATCCGAATAAATTTCTTTCACCCCTGCCACAGTCAAAATGGAACCCGCAACTTTTCCAATCACTTTGTCTGCAATTATCGCATTTTTTAATGCATTTGGATTTTCCTGCAAAATCTCTTTAATATCTTTCATTCGATTTTGATAATATTCCTTAATTTCCCCATTTTCATAAGCCACAACCAAAGAAGCTTTTTTTTGATGCAAAATTTCTTTTATTTCTTCCAATTTAGCCATCTAAGTGAATTCCTTTCTTCATTACTTTCGCAATAAAAGGCACACAAACTAACTGAAGCACAATTCCAGGCAATCCTGCTTGGATACTTTGTATCACAGATATTCCATAAGTAGGCAATCCCAAAATATTAATTGCTACAAACAATACTCCGCCATAAAAAATTCTACCCAAAATGATAGTTACAATTAATGAAACATAAACATTACATTTTTTATTGAATCCATTCAACAAAACTGCATAAATCATAAGTTCTATCAACATATACGGCAATCTTGCCAAATTTGGCATTCCTGTTAATAAATAACTAAACACAATCGAACTTCCCGCAACAACACTTGCACTTAAAGCCCCAAAAACAAGGGCAGAAATGAAAACTGCAATATGCATTGGCAAAAATGTTGTTCCTGCGCTACTTCCTGTTAACATATGAAATATTCTTGGCAAAGCAATTCCAATACCACTTAGCAAAATTGTTCCTGTGATATGTTTTGCTTTTGTGCTAGATAATGTTTCTACCAAACTTTTTTGTTCTTTCCTATTTTCTACTTTTTCCATCTTAAAAATCCTCCTAAATTGATAATTCAATTAATTCATAATTCTTTGAACCAATTCCTAATTCCTCTGCACTATCAATCGTATGAGTTCCATGTTTAGAATTGATTCTTTCTAATAAATGCTCTTTTCCTAGATCATCTGAACTTTTTACTAAATCAATACACGCTTGGTCAATTGCTACTGGGTCTAAAGATGCCAAAATCCCAATATCCTTCATGCATGGATCTTCTGCAACTGCACAGCAATCACAATCCACACTCATATTGCACATCACATTGATAAATACCATATTTCCTTTAAAATACTCAACCACAGAAGATGCACTATCCGCCATTGCTTCTAAAAACTTATCTTGCTCTGCTATACAATCCCAACATTTATTTTGATCTTTCTCTTTTCCTGCCGTATGGATCCAAGATTTTCCCTCAGAAGATGCAACACCAATCGATAATTGCTTTAATGCTCCACCATATCCCCCCATAGGATGTCCTTTAAAATGGGATAGTACCAACATCGAATCGTAATTGTCAATATTTTTTCCAACATAGTTTTCTTGAATCACTTTTCCTTTTGGAATTTCCAATACTTTGTCTTCTGGCTCACTGTCTAAAATATCCACATCAAAATATTTCATCCAACTATGTTCTTCCATTAGTTTTTTGTGTCTATCTGTGGTGTTTCTTGCGCCATCATAGGCAGTATTGCATTCTACAACAGTTCCATTTACATATTCTACAATCCTTTTCACCATTTCTGGTCTGATATAATTCTGATTTCCCTTTTCCCCAGAATGTAACTTCACAGCCACTTTTCCCATCAACTTTTTACCGACTGTCTCATACATTTTCACAATATTTTCTGGCGAAATTTCTCTGCAAAAATAAACTTTTGATTTTTCCATAAAGACCTTCCTTTCTTTTTTCAATTCTATCTAATATATATCACTTATCCTATACCCTAAGTCAATAGTTTTTTTAAATATATAAAAATTCTTGTTATAAATCTTGCATAATATTAGAGATATTGATAATATTTCAATAAAAAACCTCAGATACGTTGTATCTGAGGTTTCTCTTATCTGTTAAATAAAAATGCGGTTTGCTCAGGAAAGTTCATGAGCTCTCTGCCGACCATGCATTCGAATCCCAAAATAGGTTTTACCGTCATACTGTAATTCTTTATTTTTGGAGCATTCATTAACGCAACCAAAATGTCCTCAAAACTGTATTTGGACAACTCTGGAATCAGCCAAAATGGTGGATTCCACCTATTCCGACTCGCTAAGTTTTCCATGGTAATAGGCTGTTGCTCAAGGAAAGCAACCTCTCCTTGCTGATTTCTTAAAATATAGAACGAATTCCGTTCTTTTTCTTCAAGAGACCTTTCTACTGCAAATTCAATATAATCCAAAATCAGACTATATTCTCCATCTGTTCTCATATGCGTTCCTCCTTATAATTATATTTTTCGTGATAGTGTCCTCCTGTAATAGCAAGGAACAACTAAAGAGCATTTATACTTATATTATACCACATTTACATAAAGTTGTCAGATCTCTAACTAAAAAATACAAAAAATCATCATACTAGCCTTCTTTCTAGCATAATGACTTTTTTAATGGTGCACCTGACGCACCCAAAAGCGAACCTTCCAAACTCTCTGTTGTCGGTACTTTTACTGTATTGTTTTCATTATCTACTGCATTAAAAACAATAATTAAATGGTCATCATAGACGTATACTTTATTTACGAATACATTGATTATCAATTTTCTGTATCTGATGTCGTTTACATCTCCTTCTTTCATTTGCATCAAAAAATATTTTATTTTTGTTTCGCTAATATTTAAATAATGTTGGGATTTTTCAAACAAGATTTCATTTTCAATCTGTTTATGTTCATTTTCCATTTTTTCAATTTCTTCAAATATTGTCTTTCTTACACTATCTATGTCACACATTTTTAAACTATTTATTAGATTTAATTTTTGTTTTTCATTTTCTTTTAAACTCTTTTCTAAATTCTTTAAGTTTGAACTATTTTTTTCCTTTTCTGCAAATTGAGCAAGAACATTTGCCATTTTATTTATATTTTCTTCGGTTAATTGATTTCTGGCTTGTTCAATTACTAAATCTTCTATATAATCCTTTTTAACATTCTTTTTATCACACTTTTTCTTTTTGATACCATTGCAAGAATAATAATTATGTAGTTGTCCATTTCTTGAAGTTCCACTTGTTCCCGTCATCATTTCTTTGCATTTTCCGCAAAATAATTTGGTTGTCAATAAATACTCTGTTTTTGCTCTTGCCCTAGCCGGTGCTTTTTTGTTTTTCTGCATGATTTCGGAAGCTTTGTTAAATGTTTCATCACTAATTATTCTAGGCATACCACCGGGTACTTCTATTCCACTCGAAATATATACTCCTGTATATCTTTTATTTAATAAAATGGTCCTAATGCTATTTTTATTAAATGGCTTTCCAAGTGCAGTAGTATAATGATTATCATTTAAATGTCGAATAATATCTGCCATTGTATAGCCATTTACATACATATCAAAAATTATTTTGACAATTGGGGCTTTTTCTTCGTCAATGATGTATCTTTGGTCGCTACCTACTTTATAACCAAGTGAAGGAATTCCGCCATTTGATTTGCATTTTTCTGTATTTAATTTCCTACCCCTTTTGACTTTCTGAGAAAGTTCTGCCGAAAAATATTCTGCTGCACTTTCATAAAAACCCTCTACCAGTATTCCTGATGCATCGTCTGAAATTTCTTCTTTTGCTGAAAATACTCTAACGCCATTATCTTTTAACTTCTTCTTATTAACAATACTATCGTATCTACTTCTGGAAAAACGGTCCAATTGATAAACTAAAACACCCTCAAAAATTTTTTTATTGCTATCTTCTATCATCTTTCTAAATTGTGGTCGCTTGTCATTTGTACCAGTTAATGCTCTGTCGATATAAGTTCCAACAATCGTAAAATCATTTCTTTGAGCATATTCTTCACATACTGCAATTTGTCCTTCAATGGATTGCTCTGTTTGGCTGTGAGAACTATATCTTGCATATACTACAACATTCATATTTTCCCCCTAAATATTCGTTATAGTTTGTGTTACTTTTCCTAAAATTGTCAAATCATTTACATTTAATTCTTGTGTTTCAAAATTGTTATTTAATGCTTTTAATACAATTGTATCTTTATTTATTAATGCAAATCGAACAATAATTTCTTCGGTTCTTTTTATTTTGACCGCTAATATGTCCCAATCATCATACTTGCTTTGTATTTTTAGATTTACTTTTGATTTTTCCATTATTTTAGGAAACATACCATTATCACTTACTGTCAATGCTAGCGGTTCTTCAAGCATAAATTTAAAGTCACTTTGTGAATCCCATAATTTTACACCATTTTTCAAAAATTCTATTTTATCAGCCTTTTCGTCAATTAAAGATATAATAAAATCTGACAATGGTTCTTCTTTTAGTTTTTTTTGCAATTGTTCAAGAAGTTCTTCAGTCATTTCGTTTTCAAATACTGACAATCCCATCATAGAAGCCATAAATTTTATAGAAAGAAAGGCTTCCTTTATTTCTATGGGTGCTTTTTCAATGTATCCTTCTAACACTAATTTTCTTTCGTCTACGCCACATATTTCAGCAAACATTCTGGATAATTCTTCTGACGGTGGCATTGCTTTATCGTTTAATAATCGACTTAAATACGCTTTATCGATTTTCCTTCCTCTTGTATTGCAAGCCCTTATAACATCTGTAGAATTTAATCCGCTTTCTGCAATTGTTTTTCGCAGTAATTTACCATATGACATTTTTTCATCACCTCTTGCAAATTATAACATATTGATTTTGATTTGTAAATACAACTATATTGATTTTACGTCAAAAATATATTGACCTTACATTTTGTTGATGCTATAATGCAACCAAATTGATTGTAATGTTCAATTTTTCATTTAAACATTTTCAGTCTATTTCTTGCTTTGCTTATCGGAGAGATTTGGCATTATTGGTTTTGTGTCAAGGTCGCGCTAGCGCCGAACGTAGTGAGGAAAACCTTTACTCAAAACCTAGAATGCCATAGAATGAAAATTTGCAAAGCGAAAATGTGGTAGGGTTCTTAGTAACACCCTACAAATGTCCGATATTACGGAAAATTTATAAAAGGAGAATAAAACATGATAGACACAATTAAGATATTTTCAATGATAAATTTAAAGACTTTTGAACTTATCAAAGAAATAAGCGATATCAAAACATCTTACAATAATAAAACTGGTCAAACACACTATAAAATTATCAATAGTCATTTACAAGGAAACTTCAATTCAAATTTATGCATTCGCATTGGAGAAGGAAAAAAATATGGATTTATTAATTATTATTTTATAGAAATTGAAGGTTCTTACCATAAATTGGCAAAAGGCTATAATAGCCATAATGGTTTTTGTCATTTACAGTTTGTTTGTAATGAGTTAATAAAAATGGTAGAAAAGAATTACAATATTCAATTGCCTTCTTTGAAACACTGGTTTTTGCAACGAGTTGATATTGCCATTTGCTATGACCTAAAAAATCAAGACAGAGTAAAGTCATACATCAATAATTTAAATTGTTGCAATTATCCCAGAAGAAATTTGAAACATTTTGAAGGCGAAAGCATTTATATTACAGGTTATACTACCACACTAAAAATATATAATAAACAGAGAGAATTTCTAAAAAATGACAAAGCAAGACTTCTTGAAACAGATTTCAACATTGGTAAATATTTGAATGAAATTCAAGGTTTTATAAGGTTTGAATGTGAAATTAAAAAAAGAAAGTTGAAACAATATTTCGATACAAACTATGTTCGATTAGAAAGTATTTCTTATGAATTTCTAAAAGAAATTTGGTTACAAGATTTTCAAAAGTTTTTCAAGGCAATTGATAATGATTTAACAATTGTCAAAAACAAAGAAGACGTAAGAAGCAGATTAAACTCACTATATAAGCCGATTAGAGCTAAAAACTTATTTAATTTTTATTTGCTCTTATTAATGCAAGGTATCCAAGAAATTAGACAAACAACGAAAAAAAGTATGTTCTATAAAAACATTGCTGATTTGAAAAAAGCAAACATTGATTTTTCTCAAAAACTAGATATTGATATGACAGATAGTAGAATTGACTTTAACCCTTTTGAATGGAAAGAAATTGATTAATTTATGAATTTATCAGACGAACAAATTAATTTTTTCTGTAGAGGCATTCTACTATCAGATATAGCAGATTATATTAAATCACATCAAAAAGAATATGAGGAATTTGAGAAAAATGAACTGCAAAAGCATAGTTAATTTATAAATCATTAATTATGCTTTTTGTTTTTTCTTTCCAAATATATCATTAAGTTGTTTACAAAGATGTTCCAAATCATCATTTGATAAAAGCTTATTTTCACAAAACTCATTTACAAGTTCTTTGATTGAATTATGATATAAAGTTTTCAGTAGTTTATGAAATGTAATAAATTCATATTCTTGTTTCTTTAAAACAGCCTTATATGTGTACGTTTTTCCTTCTTTTTTGACAATCTCAATCGCCTCTTTGGCATATAAACGTCTTATTAATGTTCGTATTGTATTGCTGTTCCATTTTTTCCAATGTAATGCTTTTATAATTTCAGCAGATGTGATTTCTTCTTTTTGCCATATTACATTCATTACTTCAAATTCTGCTTCTGATATATTTTTCATAAAACCTCCTTTTTAGGTCATAATATCTATAACATTATACCGTTTCGAACGCATAATGTCAAGACGTAATATTTTTGTTATTCTATAATTGAAAATTGATTTATTGGAGTAATTAATGAGTAAATTTGATATTGACAGTTTAGGAAATAATTTAATAAAAGTAAATGGTAATATGATTTTTAAATTGCAAGATGTTTTGAATAGTAGGAAAATTACAAAATACCGACTTTCAAAAGTTACTAATATACGCTATGACACTATCTGTAATTATTGCAATGGGAAAGTAACTTTAATTAATGTAGAGTATTTAAAAATTTTTTGTAATGTTTTGGATTGCACTATAGATGATATTATTGAATATAAAAAGTAACTTAGATATACTGTTTCGAACGTATAATGTCAAATCGCTATATATTTGTTATTCTATAATTGAAATTTAATTTATTGGGGTAATAAAATGAGTAAATTTGATATTGACAGTTTAGGAAATAATTTAATAAAAGTAAATGGTAACATGATTTTTAAATTACAGGATGTTTTGAATAATAGAAAAATTTCCAAATATAAACTTTCAAGAATTACAAATATACGTTATGATACAATTTGCAATTATTGCAAAGGAAAGGTAACTTTAATTAATGTAGAATATTTGAAAATCTTTTGTAATGTCTTGAATTGTGAAATTTCTGATATTATTGAATATAAAAAGTAATGAATTAAATAGGAAAAAAGAAAAAAGCGTTCTCATTTTATATGAGACACGCTTTTTCTTTTTTCTATAACATTACTTTTATTGCAAATCCACCAAAGAAATATGCAATGTTCGTGTAATGTTGGGTTGGTGCACCCAACTGGAATCGAACCAGCGACCTTCCGCTTAGGAGGCGGACGCTCTATCCTACTGAGCTATGAATGCATTTCATGGCACAACATTTGTGCCATTTTTATTTTAGGCATTTAACTTCTCAACAAGTTCTTCCACATCAATTCCATGAACCTCGCACGCCTCTTCTAATGTCTCCGCTTGCGAAGCTGGACAACCTAAACAATGCATTCCTGCTTCCAATAAAATATCTGCTTTATCTGGAAATTGCTCTAATAAATCGCCTATTTTTGTTGTTTTTTCAATCATAATTTACCTCCCTACTTTATTTTTTTACATCTTTAAAAAGTTATTCTTTTAAAATTTTACCACAAATTTTAAAAAAAGTATAGACATTTTCAAAAATTTATTGTATGATATACGAAATTTGAAAAGAAAAATTTTTTGTCAGAACTGATTTCTCATCAGTTTATTACATTTTTTCTATATTGCAGTTTCTTGCAAATTTTCAAATCTTTAAAATTTAATAAGAAAGTAGGTGATAACTCTAACTTAGTTTTTCATTTCATTTTAATTTTAGAAAGGAGTTTTACGATGAAACGAAAAAAATTTTTATTTCTTTATACGAGTGTTATGACTATCGTATTTTTTTGCTTATTCAGCAACGTGGCTTTTGCCGCAGATCCAAAATTGGTAACCACTCTTACAGGAGCCTTTACAAAAATCGAAGGTTATATTGTAAAAATAGCAACTTCTTTTGCAGCAGTAGCCGTTGCAACAGGTTTGCTAATGCGAAAATTTAGTCTAGGTGATGAGAAAAAAATTTACAGAGCCAATAATTTAATTAAAGGAAGCATTACTTCTTATGTGTTAATTTTATGCATTGATTTAGTACTTTCTCTAATTAATACCGTATTGGCTTAAACGGAGTATACTTTGGAAAATCAAACCTTCAATTTAACCACCCTTATTTGCGATTCTCTCAATAATATCTTTTTGAAAATTTTCTCATCCATAGACAATACCATTTATTCTACTTTAGATGATGTTTTGTTTATCCGTTCTGATATTATGCAAGATAGCAATTTTAAGCAACTTTTTGGCACAGATATAAGCAATGGTTTATTATTAATCGCTAACAGTCTTATTTTGGGAATTCTTCTCTTTTATGTATTCCGATTTTGCCTTTCCCATTTAACTTATTCCAAAATTGATTCTCCTTACCAATTTATTTTCAAATGTATTATTTTCATCGCCTGCATGAATTCATCCCTCTGGATTTGCGAAAAAATAATTGATTTAATTTCTCTATTATCTGATTCTATTTGCCAACTAGGAACTTTCATAACAGGACATACTATTAACTTTTCAAATTTAATAAACCAAATGAATTCTGCATTATATCCTAGCTTAGAAGCATTTGACATTTTTTCTTTTGATGGGATCTTAAAAATTATTTCATCCATCGGAATTCTTTACATTTTACTTATATGGGGTGTGCGTTACATTTTCTGTAAAGTCTTGATTTTGCTTTCTCCATTTGCCTTTCTTTCACTTATTAATAACCATTTTGATGGATTCTTTAAAGGTTGGCTGAAACAATTTCTCACTTTATTATTTATGCAACTTGAGGTTAGTCTTATTCTAGTTCTAGGTTTAACACTGGAATTTCACACAGGAAATACACTATCAAAATTAATTTATGTTGCTATTATTGTGACAATTGCAAAATGCAATTATCATATAAAAGCAATGCTTTCTCATATGTATCAATCTAGCCAAAATAAATTAAAAGATTTTATTTAAGGAGGTTTCCATGCATTTTATGATACCAAAAAATTACAAATTTAAGCCAAAATTATTTGGCTTAATTGATTATCAAACCGCCATACTAGACAGCATTTGGGCTGGAATATTATATGTATTTATCAATATATTTTTCTCATCCATTGCAACAAAAATTTATGTTTTTATTGCTCTGTTTGTCCCATTTTTGCTGTTTAGTATTGTTGGAGTTCACAACGAAAATGTTGTATCAATTCTAATTTATGTTTTTAAATATTACCAAAATCAAAATTTGTATTTATTTAAAAAATAAGCAGACCAAAAAGCGATTAGATTCTTCTGATCGCTTTTTTCTTACTGCCATAAAGGTTTTATTAGCAAAAATATTTTCTGTATTGTTTTTTCGAAAACTTAATGATATAATATGAATACTGTACAAAAGAAATAAAGAAAAGATTTAATGATTCTGTAAAAAGGGGATTTTATAGAATGATTAAAATACGATTGATAAATTAAAAATTGGGGGCTTTTTTATGAAATTAATGCAAAGTGATAAATCTTTTTTATTTTCCAGTACAGAAATACCTGATGTGTTTTTCACAGAATATTTACCTGAAGCAAAAAGTGAATTTGTTAAGGTTTATTTCTATATTCTTTTTCTATCGAAGCACGACAGTGAAATCAAAATTAATGATTTATCCAAAACGCTTGATTTAGATTTTCCAACTGTCCAAGATGCCATCAAATATTGGGAAACGCGCGGTCTTTTCATAAAAAATCCAAATGGTTATTCTTTGGCTAATATCCAAGAAATCGAACTAAATAAATTGTACAATCCAAAAGTAAGTCTTGCGCCAGAAGACATTGAAAAAAATGCTGAAAATCAATATCGTGCCAAAGTTATGGACAGTATTAATTCGCAATTTTTCGCAGGAACGATGTCTCCTTCTTGGTATGCAGATATTGAATTATGGTTCCAAAAGTATGGTTTCGATGAACAAGTAATGCTTGCTTTGTTCAGTTATGCTTACGAAAATCATGCATTGCATCGTAATTATATTCAAACTGTCGCAGAAGGTTGGAGCAAAGAAAATATTAAAACTTATAACGATTTAGATTTATATTTTGAGCGTCGTGAAAAAACAAATATTTTAAAGAAAAATATTGCAAAAAAATTAAATTTATCAAGAAATCTCACAGCCTATGATGAAGAATATATCATCAAATGGACTGAAAATTATAAATATTCAATGGATATTATTGAAATTGCTTTGAAAAAAGCCGCTACCAAAAATACTATTAGTTTTGAATATATCGATGCTCTTTTATCCGATTGGCACTCTAAGGAGCTTACTACTGTTTCTGATGTAAATTCCTATTTAGAAGCCTCTAAAACAAAAGATAAAAAAGTAAAACAGATTAAGCAAGTTGCTCTTGAATATACGCAAAGTACTTTTGACAACTGGGATGCACTTTACGATAACTAATTGAAAGGAGAAAAGATGGACAATCACGTACTAAAACTTATTTTAAATGAATATGAAATCAAACGTAATAATGCCATTCAAGAAGCCGAAAATAAAAAACGCGAACTTTTGTCTGTTAATCCTAGATTATCTGAACTAGAAACCTCAATTGCTAATCTTTCTATTCAAACGTCAAAGTTAATTTTGCAATCCCAAAGTATAGAGCAAAAAAAATTGTTAGCAGACTTAAAAAAACAATCTGCTGAATTAATCAAAGAAAAAAATAAATTTCTAAAGGATTTATGCGGAGATAGTAATTGCCTAAAGCCACACTTTGAATGCAAATCCTGTAAAGATACTGGCTATGTAGAAAAAGATGGCCAGTCCACCATGTGTCATTGTCTAAAACAGCAAATTTTTAACACTTATTATAATAAATCCAATATTGGAAACTTAGAAAAAGAAAATTTCAAGAAATTTAATAGCAATCTTTTTTCGGCAGAAGTCAACACAGAAGTCAATAAATCCAAGATTTCTCCACGAGAAAATATTGAAATTATCAAAGAAAAAGCTCAAAATTTTATTGAAAATTTTGAAAATCCTGATGAAAAAAATCTCTTATTTACTGGAAATACAGGACTTGGAAAAACCTTCATGACAAACTGCATTGCAAGCGAAATCCTATCTTCTGGCAAAACCGTTTTATACCAAACCGCGCCAGTCATGTTTGACGAAATCATCGACGCGAAATTTGGCAAAGAAAATTCCAAATTTGATTTAATGCAAAATATCCTAACCACCGATTTATTAATCATCGACGACCTTGGCACCGAACGCACAAATGAATTATATTTAACCGAATTATTTACCATTATTAATACGAGATTACTAAATCAAAACAACAAAATTACCAAAACCATCATTTCAACCAACCTACGCCCCGACGAAATCGAAAGAATTTATACCACAAGAATTTCTTCGAGAATCGTTGGATATTACCGAATTTTGAGATTTTTTGGGGAAGATTTGAGATTTAAAAAGCGAAAAACCGACTAGAAATTATTCCCATCGGTTTTTCGTTAATCAATCATCCCACCAAGGTGCCTCAAACGCAATCATAGCAACTCTTTCTCCAAAAATTGTAACATACACATCTTCAGACCGTTCAACTGCCTCTGCCCAGCGTTTACAAGTTTGGTCGTAATCATAAACAGTTCCATATTCGTTTTGACTGAGCGTTTTTCCATTTTCGATATCCGATTGTCTAATTTTAGCAGTTCTTCTATTACCTGTTGCGTTCTCAAGTGTTAGCAGCAACTCTTCTGGCTGCTCAACGATATTTTTTAATACTGAAAAATATTGCTGATCAACTTCTACATAAACCTTCTGAATTCTTCCTCCACAATGCTCAATTTTGACAACATCGCCTTCGGATAAAAATTCCCACATCACACTCCATTGTCTATCGCCATAATCTGCTGACGAAATTTCAACTTTTGTACCGTTCGTCGTGGTAATCTTTAATTTAGGAATTCTGTTTTCAACCTCCAGCCACTCAACTTTCCTAATTATCTGCTGGGTTGTCCGCATATATTTTTTTTGATTATCTGTGGTAACTTTAGCTTTCGTTCCAGGCCTGTAATTATACTTTTTTGCCATAATACTACCTCGCTTTCTATATGCTTTTTATAAAACGGATGTATTATACCACATTTTATGTAAAATGTCAAGCACCTATTACTGTTAAAAACCGCTGTAAGCATAGTTTTCCTATGTTTACAGCGGTTTTTCTCTAAATTCTATTCTATTCTTTTCCTTCCTCTTCTGGTTCCACAGTTTCAATACTTACCACTTTTCCATCATGGGTTCTCATCAAAGTAACACCTTGTGTCGACCTTCCTAAAATGCTAATATCGGAAACCTTCAAACGAATAATCGTTCCTGTATCTGTCACTAACATCACGTCCTCATTTCCATTTACAATCTTAATACCTACAATATCTCCCGTTTTTGGTGTTATTTTATACGTAGTTACTCCTTTTCCGCCTCTAGCTTGAACTCGATATTCATCTAAATCGGTTCTCTTTCCAAATCCATTTTCCGTAATTGCAAGCAAAGTAGCCTTTCCGCCTTGAATGATTGGCTCCATTCCAATTACTTCATCATCTTCATTCAAACGCATTCCTATAACACCTTGGGCACTTCTACTAAGTGGTCTAACATCTTTTTCATCAAATGTAATGCATTGACCTTTTTTGGTTACCAAAACCACATTATCTTGTCCATCTGTCAATCGCACATCAATCAAAGCATCATCCTCTTTTAATGTAATTCCCATTAATCCATTTTTTCTATTGGTATCATATTCTTTTAGGGCTGTTTTCTTGATGGTTCCATTTTTAGTTGCCATTAAAATGTATTTGCCTTCTGCAAAATTTTGAACTGGAATTGTAGCCGATATTCTTTCTCCTGCTTCCAAATTTAATAAATTTACAATCGCTGTTCCTTTTGCATTTCTACCAGCTTCTGGAATCTCATAACCACGTAAACGATACATTTTTCCTTTATTACTAAAGAATAATACCGTCTCATGTGTTGATGTCGTAAAGATTTCTTTGACAAAATCTTCTTCCCTTGTCGTCATTCCCATAATACCTCTTCCACCTCTACCTTGGCTTTTGTAAGTATCCACTGGCATTCTCTTGATATAACCAAATTGCGTTAAAGTAACAACCGTTTGCGCTTCTGGAATCAAATCTTCCACTTCAAAATCATCTTCTGCTGCAATAATTTTGGTTAATCGATCATCTCCAAATTTCTCTCTGATTTCTAATAACTCATCTTTGATAATTTTAAATACCAGAGTTTCACTCGCTAAAACATCTTTATAATAAGCAATTAATTTCATAAGTTCCGCATATTCTTCCTCGATTTTTTCACGTTGCAAACCAGATAATCTTTTAAGTTGCATATCCAAAATCGCTTGCGCTTGAATATCCGAAAGTCCAAAACGCTCCATCAACTTTTCTTTAGCATCATCATAAGAAGAACGAATCGTGTTAATTACTTCATCAATATTGTCAATCGCGATGCGCAATCCTTCCAAAATATGTGCTCTTGCTTCTGCCTTATCTAGTTCAAATTTGGTTCTACGTAAAACAACTTCTTTTCTATGTTTGATGAACTCATCCAAACATTGTCTCAATGTCAAAATTTTAGGTTCTCCATCCACCAATGCTAGCATAATCACACCAAAAGACTCTTGCATTGCAGTATGTTTATACAATTGATTTAATGTTACTTGTGGTCTAGCATCACGTTTCAATTCAATCACAATTCTTACTCTTTCCTCACGGTCAGATTCATCACGAATTTCAGAAATTCCATCAATTTTCTTATCTCGAACCAAAGCTGCGATATTCTCAATCAATTTGGCCTTGTTGACTTGATATGGCAAAGAAGTTACAATAATTCTCTGACGATTTCCGGACATTTCCTCAATTTCCGTTTCGGCTCTCATCATAATTTTGCCTCTACCTGTTGTATATGCTTCCTTAATTCCATCTCTTCCCAAAATAGTCGCTCCTGTTGGGAAATCTGGGCCTTTGATAACACTCATTAATTGTTCATCTGTTACATCATCTTCATCAATAATTTTAACTAATCCATCAATGATTTCTCTTAAATTATGTGGTGGAATATTCGTTGCCATTCCAACAGCAATTCCAGAAGAACCGTTAATCAGTAAAGTTGGAACTCTAGTTGGTAAAACGCTTGGTTCTTGCAAACGATCGTCATAGTTTGGCATAAAATTAACAGTGTTTTTCTCGATATCTGCTAACATTTGCTCTGAAATTTTCGCCATTCTTGCCTCTGTATACCTCATTGCGGCAGCACTATCGCCATCAATTGAACCAAAATTTCCATGACCATCAACCAACATATAACGCATTGAAAAATCTTGTGCCAATCTTACCATGGCATCATAAACCGAAGCATCTCCATGTGGGTGATATCTTCCTAAAACAGAACCTACGGTGTTGGCACATTTTCTATATGGCTTGTCTGACGTAATGCCATCTTCATGCATGGAATACAAAATTCTTCTATGTACTGGTTTTAAGCCATCTCGAACATCTGGCAAAGCACGAGCAACAATAACACTCATGGCATAATCAATATACGCTGTTTTCATCTCTGCTTCAATATTTCTCTCAACAATATTTTCCTCTTGTCTATCCATATTTTTCCTCTTTTCTTTTTAATTTATAGTGTTATTATATATAAATTTTTGGAAAATTGCAAGGATATTTGGAAAATAATTTTGGGGACGGGGACAGTCTTAAAAAATAGAGAAAAAATCCGAAACTCTCTTATATTAAGGATTTCGAATTTTTTCTGATCTTTTTTCGAAGACTGTCCCCGTCCCCATTTTTTCTCATTTTTTATTCAATTCCCGAAATTTCTTCTCCTTCAATCAAAACCTTAACCACATTTATTTCATTTAATTCTGTCATAGTTTTCACAATCGAATCAACGCAATTCCTTTTCTCTTTCTCATCATTTGGACTATTGTCAATAAATTCTTTTGAAAAATTAATCTGCAAGCATTCTCCAACTAACTCTACACTTAATAACTTCGTTCCTTCTGGAATTGTTTTTTGAAGAAATCCGCTTTCTGGACCTGCAATTAACATATCTAACAATTCTTTATATGGTTCTAAAAGTAAATCTTTGGAATCAATTAATCGACTCTCTTTTTGCAATTCTTTATTTTCCGCATTTTGAAAATACAATGTTATCATTGTTTTTCTTAAATCCGCTTCTTCAATTTCTACTTCTGGAACATATTCCACTTCAACATTTGTATTAAACAACAAAATTCCGCATATTAGCACTCCTAAAATAACTAATATAATCACAATCCACTTTTTCATATCCTAAGTCCTTCCTTTCTTGCTAGATAATATTCGTAGTCAGTCCATTTTATGCTAAACAATTTTTTGATGCATTTTGTCGAATCTAGTTTTAAAAACTATTTTACGTCATTTTTTATATGATTTGTATTGACAAGTCTAAAATAATGTATTATTATAAGAAGAAAGTTTGATTTAGAAAGGAATGTTTATGGCAAAAGTTAGAGATTTTACAAGTGGTTTAACACATTGCATTGGCGCTATTTTAGCATTAGCTGGAATGGTAGTTCTAATTGTGTTTGCTGCGATTTGGGGAGACGGCTATGATGTCGTATCTTTCACGGTTTTTGGGATTGGCTTATTTTTATTATATTTATTTAGCACACTCTATCATTGGTTAAATATTAGTCAAAAAGGAATCAACGTATTTCGAAAATTTGACCATATTATGATCTATATTTTAATTGCTTCAAGTTATACACCGATTTGTCTTGGACCTTTGCGAGGTCCTTGGGGTTGGAGTATTTTCGGAATTTTGTGGGGATTTGCTATTTTAGGAACAATTTTTTCCTCCATTTGGATCAAGGCCCCTCGCGCTTTAACAACAACCATTTATTTAATCATGGGCTGGATGGGAATTATCGCAATTTATCCACTTTATCAATCTTTTCAACAAGCCAATATGTTGCAAGGACTTTGGTGGCTTGTTTTGTGTGGTGTATTCTATACAATTGGTGGAATTATTTATTGGCTTAAAATCCCAAAAACGAAGTGGAAAGATTTTGGATTTCATGAGATTTTTCATATCTTCGTAATGCTTGGAAGTGCGAGTCATTATTGGTTTGTACTAAGATATGTACTTAAAATGTAAATATATAAAATTAAGTTATTTACAAATTACTAAAATAATGTTATATTTTTGTTCATAAAAATATATCATTATTTTTTTATGAAAGGATTTAAAATGGAAATTTATAACAAACTAAAAATATATTTTTTAAATTTAAACGAAAAATTAGTAAAATGGCTTCAAAAAATTCAAGAAAAATATTCATATTTGAAAAAACCTTTTTTTATTTTAACGGTTATTTACTGTTTAGCCTTCTATCCTATTGCTAGAGCAAACTTCAACTACATTGACGATTTAGCTAGAGTAAATACTGGTGCAAGAGGTTGGAGTAATTTTAGTCGATTTGTTTCAGAATATTTATCTGTTTTTATTCATTCTAGTAGATATTTAACAGACATTTCCCCTTTACCACAATTAATTGCAATATTTTTACTAGTTTTATCAAGTCTTATTATTTTACATTTATTTAAAAATGGTAAAAAAATAACCCTTATAAATATCATTTCCGTGATTCCTTTAGCACTATCGCCTTATTTCTTAGAATGTTTATCTTATAAATTCGACTCTCCCTATATGGCTCTTTCCATATTCGCGAGTGTATTTCCTTTCTTATTTTATGGAAAAGAAAATAAGAAGAAATTAACATTCTCATTCGTCACATTTTTAGGAACACTTGTGATGTGTACTACTTATCAGGCAGCATCCGGAATTATTCCTTTAATGGCTCTATTTTTATCTTTCCAATTTTGGAAGGAGAAAGAAGGAAAAGAAGCGATTAAACTTTTAGGATTATCTGCCATCAGTTATCTTTTAGGGTTAATCACTTTTAAATTATTTATTATGATACCTGCAGACACCTATGTTTCAAGCTCTTTTTTCCCAATCAAAGAATTGATTCCTGGATTTTTTGGCAATTTAAAGACTTATTATGGCTATGTGAGAAGTGATTTTAGAAAATCTTGTTTATTATTAATTGGATTGATGACTATTTGCTTTATATTTATTCAAGTAAAACAAAGTAAACAGAAAAAGGTATTATCCATTCTTGTTTCAATTATGTTGCTTGCTTTCTCTGGATTACTCGTATTTGGTTTATATCCTGGATTAGTTAAACCTTTATTTTTGCCAAGAGCAATGTATGGTTTCGGAATTTTACTTGCGCTACTTGGCGTTAATTCAACAAATAGTAAAAAATTATATTTTCCCAAATTAATTGTTTTAGGCTTATGTTGGTTTTTATTTACTTTTTCTTTTACCTATGGAAATGCTTTAAGTGAGCAAAAAAGGTATATCGACTTTAGAGTTCAGTCAGTCGTAAATGAATTAAATAATTTGACACAAAATACTTCAAAAACAATTCAGTTAAACGGAACCATTGGAAAAGCGCCTGCTATCGAGCATATGCCACAAGGTTATCAAAATATACTTCATAGACTTATTACACAATCTTTTGGAAGTGTCTGGATGTGGGATATTTACTATTTTGTACATTATTTTAAGTTAAATAATGTTCTTGTAATCAGTGATGAAAATGCTGTAATACCTGATAATTTGGAAGTTTTAAAAGATACTATGTATTATACGGTCGAAGTAAATGATGAAGATTATATATTAATTACTTTAAAATAGTTCTGTTATTAATAAAATGTTAAAATACGATAAAAAATCCCCAATAATTGTAAAATTATTGGGGATTTTTCGTGTATTGGCAGTAAAATTTTGCAAAAGAACCATTTACTTAAAGATAGGAAATCAGCATATATCCTATCTCAGGCTGTTTTTCGAAAGCCTTTTCCTCTGTATACTCATACAGAATTTCATCACCTTTTTGAATTTTGGAAATATTATAAAGCCACCGATGAAATTGTATTTTGTATTCGCCACATACGATAAAGGAATCTACTTCCCTATCTGTCGACTCCCGCTTTTTTATAAGCTCTACCTCTGTTAGCGTTGCTACCGTTCTCTCATCTAAAAACAGCACTACCTTCCAATTAATTACATCATCCAAATAAGGAAGAATGTAGGTCCGGAAAAACACTTCTTTTGTCATAAGTTGACCCTCCTTAATAAATTTTCTACAATAGACAATTTTCAGTATGCATATTGTATCACATTTCGCATATTTTGTCAACTTGACATAATTCAAAAAATATGATATAATAAAAGATAGGGCATATTTTAAGAAGATAATTTACTTTTATCTTCTTTTATGCTTTTAAAATTAAGGATATCTCCCAATTTCCCCCACAATTCTTTAAATTTACCAATTGACAAATTCCGACAAACATTATATGATAGAATTATGTTGAAATGTTTATTCTAACATATTATTAAAAAGAAGGTGTATACATAATGAAAAATAAATTGCACGTCGGCCTAGACATAGGCTCTACTACAATAAAAATAGTGGTATTAGACGATTCCTTAAAACCAATATATTCTAGTTATACCAGACATTTTTCAGATACCAAAAAAACATTATCTGAAGTCTTATTAAAATTCATAAAAGATTATCCACACTCCGAATTCACCATGTCTCTTACTGGTTCAGGTGCTTTGGAGATTTCGCGTTTGCTAAATATTTCTTTTATTCAAGAAGTAATTGCTTGCAAAAAATCTGTGGAAAACCTAATTCCACAGACTGATGTTGTTATTGAACTTGGTGGCGAAGACGCAAAAATTATTTATTTTGACAAATTTATCGAACAACGTATGAACGGAACTTGTGCTGGTGGAACCGGTGCTTTCCTTGACCAAATGGCATCTTTACTAAATACAGATACTTCCGGCTTAAATGAACTTGCCAAAAGTTACCAAACCATTTATCCAATTGCTTCGCGTTGTGGCGTTTTTGCAAAAACCGATATCCAGCCCTTGATCAACGAAGGTGCTGCCAAAGAAGATATTGCTGTTTCCATTTTTCAGGCGGTTGTGAATCAAACTATTTCTGGCTTAGCTTGCGGTCGACCAATTCGTGGAAAAGTGGCCTTTTTGGGTGGACCTTTGAGTTACTTGTCCGAACTTCGTAATCGTTTCATTGAAACTCTTGATTTAAAAGATGAGGAAATTATTGTCCCAGAAAATGCCCATTTATTAGTAGCAACAGGTGCTGCATTTTACTCTGTGGAAACAGAAACGATTTCCACAAAAACTTTAGAAAATAACTTAAAAAAATTCGAAAAATGCAATTATACAGAAAGCAAGCCTTTACCACCCTTATTTGCAACCAAACAAGATTATGAGAACTTTAAGGAAAGACACAGCAAGCATACTGTCAACCAAACTTCTTTAGAAAATTTCTCCGGAAATTGCTATCTTGGAATCGATGCTGGATCTACAACTACCAAATTAGTATTAATAAATGAAGAAAACGAAATTTTATATTCGCTATACCGCGGAAACAACGGAAATCCACTTACTTCTGTGATTGAAATGTTGAAAGAATTATATCAAGTTTTGCCCAAAACTGCAAAATTACGCTTTAGTGGCGTTACTGGCTATGGCGAAAAATTAATTCAAACTGGATTAAATATCGATTTAAACGAAATTGAAACCATTGCGCATTATACGGCTGCAAAAGAATTCGAGCCAGAAGTATCAAGTATTATCGATATTGGTGGTCAGGATATGAAATACATAAAAATCAAAGATGACACAATTGACAATATCATGCTAAATGAAGCTTGCTCGTCTGGTTGTGGTTCATTTTTGGAGACATTTGCAAAAAGTTTGGGAATTTCGATTGAAGAATTCGTGCAAGAAGCATTAAATTCGAAAACGCCAGTGGATTTAGGGTCACGTTGCACTGTATTTATGAATTCTAAAATTAAGCAAGCTCAAAAAGAAGGCGCTTCAGTCGGCGATATATCAAGCGGACTTTCGTATTCGATTATTAAAAATGCAATTCAAAAAGTGATGAAAGTGCGTGATGTCAAAACACTTGGCGAACATATTGTAGTTCAAGGTGGAACATTTTACAATGATGCTGTCTTACGCAGTTTCGAAAAAATTGTTGGACATGAAGTCGTAAGACCTAATATTGCAGGATTGATGGGGGCTTATGGTGTTGCTTTGCTTGCGAAAGAGCAATTTATTGCGAATATGGATATGGAATATTTTTCTACTGTATTAAAAGCAGAAGAATTAGATAAATTAAATATCAAAATTACACACACTCGTTGCAACGGTTGTGAAAATCACTGTTTACTAACAATTAATATGTTCGACAATGGCAAAAAATTTATTTCAGGAAATCGCTGTGAAAAAGGCAGTGGAGAGACTTCTAAAAATAAAGATTTACCGAATTTATATCAATATAAATTTGAAAGATTATTTGGTTATAAACCATTGGAAGAATCGGAAGCAAAACGCGGAACGATTGGTATTCCTAGAGTTTTGAATATGTATGAAGATTATCCATTTTGGTTTACCTTTTTTACGAATTTGGGATTTCGTGTCATTCTTTCTGAGAAAAGTAATCGAAAAACGTATGAAAAAGGAATTGAGTCAATGCCTTCTGAGTCAGTTTGCTATCCTGCAAAATTGGCACATGGACATATTGAAAGTTTGATTGAGCAAGGTATTAAAACAATATTTTATCCTTGTATTCCTTATTCGAGAAAAGAACATGAAGTGGCTGATAATCATTATAATTGCCCAATTGTAATTTCGTATTCGGAAGTTATTAAAAATAATGTGGAAAAATTGAAAGATATTAAATATATTAATTCTTTCTTGCCGATTGATAACACGAAAAATTTGGTAAAAGTAATTGGCTCTTTGGACGAGTTTAAAGAATACAATTTTAGTAAATCTGAGTTGAAAATGGCTGCTGAGAAGGCTGAAGCAGAATATCAAACCTATAAAAAAGATGTGCGTAATAAGGGAAACGAAGTTTTACAATATATAGAAGAGCATGATTTGCGTGGCATTGTTTTGGCAGGACGTCCTTATCATGTTGACCCAGAAATTAATCATGGAATTGATACTTTGATTACATCGCTTGGTTTATGTGTTTTATCTGAAGATAGTATTGAAAATCAAGGAAAAATTAAAAAACCGATTCGTGTTGTTAATCAATGGGTTTATCATTCAAGATTGTATGCGGCAGCAGATTTTGTAGGAAAACACGATAATTTGGAAATGATTCAATTAAATTCGTTCGGTTGCGGAGTTGATGCGGTTACTACTGACCAAGTAGAAGAAATTTTGAAAAGTTATGATAATATGTACACTTTGATTAAAATTGACGAAATTAATAATTTAGGTGCAATTCGCATTCGTGTGCGTTCACTTTTGGCAAGTATGAATAAGCGAATTGCAAGTAAAAAGTCACCTGAAAAATTGGGAAATTATGAAATTGACAAAAAGTTTTTCACAAAAGATATGAAAGAGCAAGGTTACACCATTTTGTGTCCACAAATGGCTCCTATTCATTTTGAATTATTGGAATCGGCGACGCAATCTCTGGGCTATAATTTGAAATTATTAAAAGATTGCACAGAACATACCGTAGAAACAGGTTTAAAATATGTTAATAATGACGCTTGTTATCCATCGATTTTAACGACTGGACAAATGATTGAAGCATTGGAAAGCGGAAAATATGATGTGAATAAAACGGCTTTGATTATGTCCCAAACAGGCGGTGGTTGCCGAGCAACCAATTATATTGGATTTATCCGAAAAGCATTAAAAGATGCTGGCTTTCCAAATGTTCCAGTGGTTTCTTTTAATATTGTGGGAATGGAAAAAGCAAATGGTTTTAAAATAAATAGTAAAATGATTGAAAAAATCCTACAATGTTGTTTATACGGAGATTTATTGCAAAAATTACTTTATAAGAATAGAGCCTACGAAATTCACAAAGGCGAAACACAAGAAAAGTTTAATAAGTGGATGGAAAAATGCAAAAAATTAGTGGCAAATTCTACAATGTCAGAATTTAAAAAAAGCATTTACGAAATTGTCGAAGATTTCGAAGAAATCGAACTAGATTTAACTCAAGAAAAACCAAAAGTTGGCATTGTTGGTGAGGTTTTAATAAAATATCATCCTTTTGGAAACAATTATATTGTTGACGTATTAGAACAAGAAGGCGCCGAAGTAATTGCACCAGATTTTATGGGATTTTTGAAATTTATTTGCACACATAAAATTACAAATAATACTTTATTAAATAGAGATAAAACAAAATCTGCAATATTTAAAATTGTATTAAAATTAATGGCACTTTTTGAAAAAGATAATTTTAATGCATTAAAAAAATCAAAAAAAGATTATTTATTACCTTGTAATATTTGGGAATTAGAAAATAAAGTAAAAAATATTTTATCAATTGGAAATCAAACAGGAGAAGGTTGGTTTTTGACAGCAGAAATGGTAGAATATATTGAGCACGGAATTCCAAATATTGTTTGCATTCAACCTTTTGCTTGTTTGCCAAATCATGTAGTAGGAAAAGGTGTTATAAAAACAATTCGAGAAAAATATTCATATGCCAATATCGCCCCAGTAGATTATGACCCTGGAGCAAGTAAAACAAATCAGACAAATCGAATTAAATTATTAATAACTGTTGCTAAAGATAATTTAAAAGAAAAAAATAATTTTAAAAAAGCAATTGAAATTGAAAATATTGTAAAAGAAAATAAAAATGAAGAGAAAATCAATTAAATAAATATACAAAAGAACTGCTAAAATATTTTGGCAGTTCTTTTGTAATAAATTTACTATTTTTATTTTCATTTTATACTCAATCTTCTTAAAAATTATTTTATGATTTTAATTTATTCTATATCCATATAATATTTCACTTTTATTTTAAAAAATAGTCTCTGATTTTAAGTTGTTAATATCTAAGCCTAATATTTTCATAAACTTATTTCGAACCGAAATTGTCTTTCAGTCAACTATCCATTTTGATTTATGTTTATTATTTTTTGTTACTAGAATACTTACCATATCCACATACTTCCCATACATTCTATCCGATTTTTCAATCAAATTTTAACTCATTATTCAAGCCAAACACAAAATTATGTGAACTTTTTAAATTTAGATGCATTTTATTGATTCTTGCAATCTTCTCTCATACTATTAATATCTTTTCCAAATTCTCAACTATTTCATTCTTTCAAGTCCCTTTATATTCTCTTTTTATATTTTCTTCTTAAAATCAAATATATCCTATTTCAAATTTATCAACAATTTTCATTACATAATGACAATTACTTTATTCTGTTATCTTTTAACTCCAATTTATCAAAAATCATTAACCATTTTTAAGTTTTATTACATCAGTTTAAAATTTGTTTTATCAGCATTTATTTTCATCTTTAAATAACTTTACTATTTTGTAAGTGTAGTAATCGGTTTTATCTTATTTAGTTAAAACTCAATATATACTTTCTAATTTAATATAAATTTATTTTTAATATTCTAT
>CANEDP010000002.1 GCA_947426305.1 uncultured Clostridia bacterium
TAGTAGAATGTAAATATATGAAAAAAAGGAAAAAGAAGAGAATAGAAAAGAAGTAGAGTTGTAATAAAAATATAGTAGAATGTAAATATATGTAAGGGAAAGACAAGATACTTATACAGGTAGCGTTGTAATAAAAATATAGTAGAATGTAAATATCTATTTTTTCCATTTTACTTCTCTCCTTCTTTTGTTGTAATAAAAATATAGTAGAATCCACTATTATCCCATCCAACAAACGTCAACCCCGTCAGGATTAACCATTGGAACCAAATAGAGCGACACTTCCGAAAACAATTCTCTGGGGTCTTTTCCATAAATTTGAATACCATTCACATAACTTTTTGATAAATTTTCCAAAAATTTCATTAACAAAGGACTCGTAATCCATTCGTTTGCGTGTGTTGAAGCACAATAAAATATTTCTTTTGCACCATTTCCAAATCTGATAGCAGGAATATTTTTCCCAAGCACACTCGTACCAATTAGCGAGATTTCAAGAAATGGATAAATCGTCTTTAAAGCAGATAAATTCATTTCCATAAAATCCGAAGTGTAACTAATATTGGTTGGTACAACACTACCAAACGGTACAATAATTTGTTGCCCAATATGTAAATTCTCAGAATCAATATCTGGATTTGCATATAAAATGCTGTCAACTGTGGTAGAAAAATTTCGTGCAATGACGAAAAGAGTATCTCCACTTTTTACCGTATAGTTTGTATATCCATTAATATATGGAAACAAAGCATCCCATGTATTATTGCCTACAATTCCATCGCTTGTCAAACCGAAATTTCTTTGAAAATTCTTGACAGCATTTTCTGTCTGTGTGCCGAAATTTCCATCAATACTTCCACTATAAAACCCCAATTTTTTCAAAGTACTTTGCAAAAGTTCTACATAGGGTCCAGTCGAATTTAAACGTAAAATAACCATATTAAAAATCCTTCCTTACTTATATTTTTTATTTTATAATATGAAAAAAAATAAAAATTGTGAAAATATTGACTTTACAGAAAAACATTGATAAAATAAATAAGAAGGAGAAAATTATGGAAAATTTCAATATCGGAGAGAATCTTGAAACGATAAAAAGTTTAAGTAATCAAATAACAAGAACATATAGAGGAGTACTTAAAAATGAAAGACATTTTAAAGAAAAAGCGAAAAGCTTAGGAGTACCTTATAGCAAAAATACTTTTAATACAGGAATTCCAAATCAGGTTGATAGGATTCAAAATACAATAAAACACATCCAAAAAATAATAGAAGATGCAAATTCTACAGAAAATGATGGATTAGAAACAGATATGAAAAAATTAATTCCAATGATAAACGGAATCAAATTTTCAATGATATCAGCTACAACATTGGAAGAAACTGTTCAATTACACGAAAATCAATCTGAGAATGAAATTAAAAGAAATTTGTACAACAAAGTGCAAAAAACAATTCAAGAAGCAAAAATAAAAAAATATAGAAATTGTCGAGATGAAGAATCTCAAAAAAAAGTTGGCCTTTTAGGAAAGCTAATGGGAAAAGAAGAGATTAAAAATGAAAAAGTGAATCAAATGAACTTGAAAATTCAATTAGCAGAAGCAGCTCAACCAGAAGAACAGGAAAATTATAGTGTTAAAGATATGTTAGTTGATTTATGGGTTTGTGCCAAAACAGAATTTGATGGATATTTGACTCCTGAAATGTTTAAATTATACAATGCAATTAATCAACAATACAAACCAGAACGGAGCAGAAATTTTTTCAATTGAACAAATGAAGATGCTAGCAGATGAAAAAATAAAAGAACAACAAAGTAAACTACCAGTACAAATTTCGGATATACCAAAAGCACCACGATTTTTTGGAAAGACAAGATTTCAAACAAATTTACTAAAACGAGAAAATATGGCATTGCGAAACCAGATTGTAGAAGAAAATGGAAAAAGAGGTATGGGTTTTGTAAAAGTATCAGATACACAAGATGCTCTTTCACTATTTACTAATACGTTAAAGAAAATTGATAATCAAATAAAACAAGGAATTCAAGTAGGTAAAGAAGATAGAGAAGTAAAGGATTTGTGGGAGAAAAGTTGACAAATTCGAATAAATGTAATATAACTAACATATATTAAATAAAAGGGGGAAAAACAAATGGAATCAGAAAACAAAAATGAATCCAATAACAAATCAAAAAAAGTGCTTTTTGTAGTTATGATAGTAATTGTAGCTATTCTTGGTTTAGCAGTAATTGCTATGGCAGCCAATAAAACTCCAAAAGCAATTTTTGAAAAGCAAATTGACAAACTTTTTACATATGAAAATGCAGAAAATCACAAATCAATGAAAATGAATATGGAATTAGCTATGCACATTGATGGTGGGGAAGAAACAGAAGAAATGGCAAATTTGCTAAATGATGCAAAAATGTCTTTCAATATGGAAATTGACAACGAAACAAAAGACGAACAATATGGTATTAAATTAACAAAAGGAGAAGACGAAATTATTAATGCTAATGCAAAAATGGATTCTGAATCAGAAAAAGCCTATGTTAATTTAGGAGAAATTTTTAACAAGACGATTGCAATGGATATTTCTGAACTACTTGAAGATGGAGCGGATGCTACAGAATCTCTAAACTTTATGCAATTGTTAACCGCTAAAAAAGCAGAAGCTATTTTGAAAAAGGAAATTAAAAATGAGTTAAAAACAGAATATTTTGTTTCTGAAAAAACAACAATTGATGGTGAAAACATAACGAAAAATGTTTTAAAAATGTCAGGAAAAGAATTAAAAGAAGCTATCCAAAATGTATGCCAAAATCTATCAAACAATGATGAATTTATTGGTTGCTTTGAAGATGGTGCAGAAGTAAAAAGTATGCTACAAGATATCATCAATCAAATCGATGACACTGAAATTTCGGATGATACATATTTTGAATTAGATTTATATACAAAAGGAATTCTTCCAGAAATTGTAAGAGTTGACTTTGTTATAACAGACAATGGCGAAGAAATAAGAATTCAAATGACACAAGTGTCAAGTGAAGAATATGCTTATGAAATCGTAGAAGATGACGAGAAAATCATAGAAGGAACTGTAAAAATCCAAGATAATGGAGATCAAGCAACAGCCGAAGTAACTGCAACAGCCGAAGGAATCACAGTAACAGCTACTGCAACAGGTAATGTTGTTTATGACGAAGAACTTAGCGAATTTGATATGAACGATGTTGTAAATTCAGAAGAACTAACAATGGAAGATATTATGGTAATATATGGCAACTTTTTACAAAGTAATTTGTATGATTTGATTGAACAATTTTCAGGAGATACAACTATCATGGAATAGAGTATAAAACCTAGCAAAAGAGTGATACGAAATCGTATGGCTCTTTTTATATTTAATTTTTAATAATACTTGCCATTTTTCTGAATATGTTATAAAATAAACAAAAATGTACCAAAAGATGAGGTTAAAAATGTTAAAAAAATACGAAAATCAAACAGTAATGGAAACTCAGGAATATACGCAGATTTTAAATTATTTTCATCATGAGTATACGCAAATGCTAAGAAATTTTTTGCAAAGGCATGAGATTGCCATCAAAGAAAGTGATTGCTTAATTGATTATATCGTAAAAACAAGGCTATTTATGCCAAAATATTCTTTATATACAATTCCGATTACCAATGCCATGTACAATGAAGATGTTCCAGAAGATATGAAATATACGTTATTAATGAACAGTTATCCTACTGTAAAAAATGCATTTAATCAATAAAGAAAGGAAGATAAAAATGGATAGAACGATAAAAGGATTAGCCCATGAAGGAAAAGTAAGTTGTATCGCAGCAGAAACGACAGAATTAATCGAATATATCCGAAATTTGCACGATTTAACGCCAACAACTACAGCCGTTTTAGGAAGAATTGCCACGATTTCAGGCATGATGGGGTTGACGGAAATCAAAGAAAAAGAGGATAGTATTACCGTCCAAATCAATGGCAGGGGACCAGTTCGGTTCGATTGTTTCTGTCATAAAAAGAGAAAATAACAAATCATTAATAAAATTATATGCGCAAAATCCAAAAGTCGAGTTGCCATTAAATGAAAATGGAAAAATTGCAGTAGGTGAGGCAGTTGGAACGAATGGATTTTTGAATATCATTCGAGAGAATGAATTGACGGAGAAAGCATATAATGGCTTAGTACCATTAGTTTCAGGAGAAATTGCAGAAGATTTTACAGAATATTTTGCTAAATCTCAGCAGAAACCAACGGTAATTGCTTTGGGTGTTTTGGTTGACAAAAACGGAGTCAAACGAAGTGGTGGTTATATGATTCAGTTAATGCCAGATGCGACAGAAGAGGAGATTTCAAAAATTGAGCAAGCGGTTCGTCATTCTCAAACGGTAAGTCAAATGTTAGAGCAAAATATGAGTTTGGAAGAAATGGTAAGAACGGTTACAGGAGATGAAAATGCGTTATTTTTGATTGATGATTTAAAAATTGAATTCAAATGTGATTGCTCGAAAGAACGTTTTGCCGATGGTTTGGCTTCGATTGGAAAGACGGAACTTGAAAAAATTATTGAAGAAGATGGAAAAGCCAATACGAGATGTCATTTTTGCAATCAGGAATATGATTTTTCGAAGGAAGAATTGGAAGAAATTAGAAAAACATTAAAATAATAGAGGAAACGAATGAAGAAATTTGAAAATGTAGCAATGATAGAAACAAATGAAAAATGGAAAGAGGCAATCAAAAGGCAAGATGAATTATATTCGCATGGTTTATCCTCTTTAAGAACCGAGTTTGATCGAGATTATACGAGGATTATTAATTCGAATGCTTATAAGCGATTAAAACATAAAACCCAAGTTTTTTTCTCGCCAGAAAATGACCATATTTGTACAAGAATTGAGCATGTCAATCTAGTAGAATCGGTGAGTTACACAATTGCCAGTTTTCTGGGACTGAATACAGAACTTACCAAAGCGATTGCTGTGGCGCATGATTTGGGGCACAGTTCGTTTGGGCATCAAGGAGAGAAGATTTTATCGAGCATTTCGGAGCGAGAAATTGGTGAGAAATTTTGGCACGAGAAAAACGGACTTCATTTTGTAGATGATATTGAATTATTGGTTGATTTTGAAAATAGAAAGCGAAATTTGAATTTAACATATGCGGTTCGAGATGGAATTGTTTCGCATTGTGGCGAAATTGATGAGAATTCTTTGAAGCCAAGAATGGAAAATATTGATTTGAAAAATTATCTTGAACCAAATCAATATGCACCATATACTTGGGAGGCTTGTGTCGTAAAAATTGCGGATAAGATTTCCTATATTGGAAGAGATATGGAAGATGCGAGAGTAATGAAATTATTAGATGACGAGGACTTGAAAAAAATTGATACTTTGATTCAGAAAATGGATGTGAATAATACAAATATTATGAATTATTTAACTGTTGATTTGTGCCAAAATAGTTCTCCTGAGTGTGGATTATGTTTTTCAGATGAAGCATTGGAGGTTATGAAACTGATAAAAGATTTCAATTATGAAAAAATTTATCGAAATGAAAAAATGATGCCAACGATTCGTTATTTTAAGGTTTTAATGAATGAAATTTTTTATTGTTTGAAGAATGAATTTGATGGAAAACGCACAATATATCATTTAAAGTGTCTTGCAAGGTATTATCCGAATTTATCTCAAGAATTCGTGGCTTGGCTTTCCAATTATGCCAAAACAGAAGATAGAAAAGAAACAGAATATAATAATAAAATTGTGTATGATTTAGAAAACGAAAAAGATTATTGCAAAGCAATTATTGATTATATTTCTGGAATGACGGATTCGTATATTAGTCAGATCTATAAAGAAATTGTTTGTTTTTAAAAGGAGGAAAAAAGTATGCAATACAAATTTAAACCACAAGGTGTTTGTTCACAAGAAATGATTGTAGATGTGGAGAATGGAATTATTCGAAAGGCGCAAATTGTTGGAGGGTGTGCAGGAAATACAGTCGGACTATCCAATCTTCTGGTTGGAATGACGGTGGAAGAAGCCATCAAACGATTAAAAGGAATTCCATGTGGCTATAAAAGTACATCTTGCCCAGACCAGATGGCGAAGGGATTGGAGGAGATTCAGAAGAAGGTGAAAGGGTGATGCGATATCGTTCTGACAAAAGAATGACATGATAAAAAATCAAGGTATTATTCGGATTTCGGAATAATACCTTGATTTTTAAAACTTGAAATACATTTGGAAATTATAAATCTTTTTAAGCAGTTAGCAATTTATTTTAAGAAAAATTTATGATTAATATTACACAAAATATTGACAAACATAAATAACTATGGTATAAACTTAAGCAATCTAAGAACAATTTCTATGTTCAAAAAATTCAGGCGATTCTGCCAAAATTTCAGGTAAGATGACAAAAGTAATTGTCGAATAAAAACAGTAAAATTGTAGTAAAAGATGTTGAATAATCAAGGGAAATTTGCTATAATAGAAAGGAAGAATAAGTGAAATATAATTTAAAGAGTGATATTATTTTTAAAGCGTTTTTTGGCCGAAAAGGCAATGAAACATTTTTAAAGGAATTTTTGGTAGCGCTTTTGAAAATTGAGATAAAAAAGATTGTCATTAAAGATGAAGTAAGTATTGAAAAACTTTTTAAGGAAGAAAAAGGTGGAAGACTTGACTTACTTGTTCAGTTAAATGACGGAATTTCAATTGATATAGAAATGCAAATTCAAAAACAAATTGATTATTTGGAACGAACTTCTTTATATGCTTCTAAAATGATGGCAAGAGAACAAGGAAATGGCTTAAAATATGGGAAATTGAATCAAATAATTTTAATTAATATTTTGGATTTTGAATTGCTTGAAGTAGAAGATTATTTATCAGAAACAGCCATTGTATTGAAAAAACATCGAGAATATGAAATAATAAAAAATCCCAAATGGTATTTCATAGAACTGCCGAAATTCAGAAAAGCAAATGTAGATATGGAAGATAAGTTAAATCAATGGCTAGTATTTATTGATGATTATGATAGGGGGAAAATAAGAATGGCGGAAAATAAAAATAAAACCTTAAAAGAAGCACGAAACGTGATGAATTATTTGACTGGTGATGAAGAAATAAGAAGGCTTGTGGAATTGAGGGAGCGATGGGCATTTGATAGAAATATGGATGTGAAATGTGAGAGATATCAAAAAGCAAGAGAAATTGCCCAAAAATTATTAAAAAAGGGTGTCAGCATAGAAATTATTATGGAAAGTACAGGGTTGACAAAAGAGGAAATAGAAGAATTGGCTATCTAATATTTCCATTTTGATAAATATAATCTGCAATCTCTCGAAATTGCTCTAACGTAAGTTTTTCTCCACGAATTTTTAAGTCAATATGTAATTCATTTAACATTTTTTCAAAAAATTCTCGCTCACCTAATTTTCCCAATACAAATGTATTAATAAGTGTTTTTCTTTTTTGAAGAAAAGCGGTTTTGATGGTTTTGAAAAACAAATTTTCATCGAGTGGAGAAACGGCAGGTTTTTCTAATAATTCCAAGTGAATAACGCTTGAGTCTACTTGTGGACTTGGAATAAAGCACGTATTTGACACATGAGTGACCAAATTTGGTTTTGTGTAATAATGAATACTATAAGTAATACTTCCAGTGTTTTTTCCGCTGGGAGTTTCTACTAAGCGTTCAGCAACTTCTTTTTGAACCATAACGGTGATGCTTTCTAAATTCAATTTGTCTTCTAATAATTTCATAATAATGGGTGTTGTAATATAATATGGCAAATTTGCTACAACTTTTGCTGATTGGTAGGTTTCTAGGTTTTCATTAATTAAAGTTTGCAAATCTACTTTTAAAACGTCTTCATTAATTAATTCAAAATTGTTGTATAGTTGAAAACGGTCATTTAAAATATCGAGCATTTTTTTGTCAAGTTCAATGCAAATCACTTTGCCTGCTTTTTCTAGTAAACGAGCAGTAAGAGTGCCAAGCCCAGGACCAATTTCGATGACTAAATCGTTTTTTGAAATATTAGCTGATGTAACAATGGAGTCAACAATATTTTCATCGATTAAAAAGTTTTGCCCGAAATTTTTGTTGGCAGTAATGTGATATTTTTTTAGAATAAATTTTGTTTCTTGAGTAAGGTTCATGGTAAAAATCCTTTCTAGAAATAGTATAACATAGAAAAAGGAAAATAGCAATTCGTATTGTGTAAATAAAAAATATGTGATAAAATAATGAAAAGAAATTTTTTTGCAGAAAGGAACCAAATATGAAAGAAGAATTTTTAAAATTATTAAAAACAATTGAGCGCGAAGGAATGGACAAACTGATTGAATTTATTGAAAAATCCGATTTTTTTAAAGCACCTGCTAGCACAAAATATCATGGTGCATACGAAGGCGGACTTTTGGAACATAGTATGAAAGTATATGAAATTTTGCAAAATAAAGTGAAAAATTCAGTTATCGAAATAAACGCAAGTGAAGAAACTTTGATTATTGTTGCATTGTTGCATGACATTTGCAAAGTCAATTTCTATAAAGTTGATTACAGAAATGCTAAAAATTCCTTTGGCGAATGGGAAAAAGTGCCCTATTATACAATTGAAGACACGATTCCATATGGTCATGGCGAAAAAAGTGTCATGATGATTACAGAATACATAAAACTTACCGTAGAAGAAAAATACTGTATTCGTTGGCATATGGGATTTACAGAGCCAAAAGAAGTCTATGGAACATTAGGTCAAGCTTTCAAAAAATTTCCACTTGCTTTGTTATTACATGAAGCTGACTTAGAAGCAAGTTATTTTTTTGATATATAATATTGCTATAAAATTTGGCAAATGGTATAATCAGGTAAAGGAGAAATCATTTTGAGCACATTATATGAATTGTTGCAAGTTAAGGAAAATGCGACTCAAGAAGAAATAACAGAGTCTTATCATAAAATATTGCAAAAAGCAGATTCTTTGCCACCAAATGAAACAGTTATTGAACAAGTTAGAAGAATAAAAATTGCTTATGGTATTTTGTCTGATTCTGAAAAGCGTAAAAAATACGATTCCGATTTAGCAACTAAAAGAGCAGAAGAATTACTAGAAAATGTTCAAGTAAAAAACGAAAAAGAGCCAGAAAATTTAGTAGAATCAAACAAAGAAGAAAGACTTAGAAAGACCATTTCAAATCAAATCAATAACATAATGGATAATTATGAAGAACAAAAAATAAAGCAAGAACAGCAAAAAAAATTGGCTGAAAAACAAGCCAAAAAAGAATTTCGCAAAGCCAAAAGAGAAGCGCAAAAACAGCAACAAATTAAACGCGAAATGCAAATTCAAGCGTATGGAGATTATTTGCAAAAACAAGGTTATAAAGTAAAATATCCATGGACATGGTTACGAGTCAAACGATTACTAATAGCGATATTTGCTGTGATTGTTAGCCTATTTATTTTGTGGCATATTCCATTTGTAAAAAACTCACTTACAAATTTGTACCAAGAAAACTTTGTCATAAAATTTTTAGTTGATATTACTTCCTCAATTTTGACAAGCATAATAGATGGAATCAAATCAATTTTTCAATAAAAAAGCGTGAGAAATTTTGCGAAGCAAAATTTCGCTCGCCTATATATTAAGAAATATCGGAGATGTTTCTTAATATATAGGGGCGATTATTAATTGCTCGCACCAAGAATGGCGGTGATTAAGATAAAAGAGAAAAAAACCAAAAAGAAAAAAGTAAAAGAAGAGAAAACCAAAGAAAAGAAAAGTATGATAAGAAAATTAGCGATAACTGGTTGTATTGCGACTTTTTGCTTTCTAGGAATTACAGCAAATTTAGGAAGACTAATCGTTGTACATGGGCAAGAATATAGCGAAGCTGCTTATAAAAGGCAGATGAAAAATCAAATCATCAGCCCCAAAAGAGGCAAAATTTATGATGTAAATGGAAATATTTTAGCTATGAGTATTGCGGTTGAAACGATTTCTGTCAATCCAGGAAAAATTTCATATTCTAATAAAAAAATAGTCGAAAATGAAGTCATTGCACAAGGTTTAGCCGAAAACTTGGAATTGGACTATAATGAAGTTTTCGAAAAAATTGCAAATGCTAAATCTTCGGTTGTTGTTATTGCCAAAAAAGTGAGTGAAGAAAAAGCGGAAAGTTTGAAAACTTGGCTAGGTGAGAAAAAAATCACAAGTGGCGTCAATATTGATGAGGACACCAAAAGATATTATCCATATAACAACGTAGCCTCGAATTTAATTGGAATTTGCAATGACGACAATAGTGGTACGATTGGAGTTGAAAATCGTTGGAACACGAAACTAACAGGAACGGCTGGCAAAATCGTTACAGTGCAAGATGTTCATCAAAACCCAATTTCAGATGAAATGGAGCAATATGTTCCAGTTGAAAATGGAAGTAATTTGTATCTTACAATTGATATTACAATTCAACAAATTGCTGAAAAATATCTAAAGCAAGCAGTAGAAGAAAATGCTTGTTCTGGTGGAGGAAATGTTATTATTATGAATCCACAAAACGGAGAAATTTTAGCAATGGCAACCTATCCAGACTACAATTTAAACGAACCATATAATATTGAAGCAACAGGACAAGCTGCTGTTTGGGATACACTAACAACTGCTCAAAAAACAGAAGCACATCATAAATTATGGGTAAATAAATCGGTTTCACAATTATACGAACCAGGTTCTACATTTAAAATTATTACAGCTGCGATAGCATTGGAAGAAAATCTTGTGCAAACAGATACTGCCAATGATTTCATGTGCACAGGTTCTTATCAAGTAGAAGATTACGATATTTCTTGTTGGAGAGCAGAGCCACATGGCTCACAAACCTTAAGAGAAGCCTTGCAAAACTCTTGCAACCCAGCATTTATACAATTAGGGCAACGAGTTGGTCCAACTACCTTATATAAATATTGCGAAGCATTTGGTTTATTTGACCAAATTGGAAGTGACATTGCGAAAACATATCCAATCAAAATTTGGCCATTAAAAAATGTTGGAAAAGTGGAACTTGCTACGGCTTCGTTTGGACAAAGATTTGAAATATCGCCATTACAGTTAATAACGGCAGTATCAAGTGTTGCAAACGATGGCGTATTGGTTCAGCCCAAAATTGTAAAACAAGTTGAAAATTCTGATACAGGAGTTATTGAAGTTCAAGAAGATAAGGAAGTAAGGCAAGTTATTTCAAAAGAAACATCAGAAAAAATTAAAAATATGATGGAATCGGTTGTGTTATATGGAACGGGAAAAACAGCGGCAGTAGAAGGATACACAATTGGCGGAAAAAGTGGTACATCAGAGCCAATGTCAGGAAACGAAGAGGCAGGATATGTGGCATCGTTTATTGGAATTTCGCCAATTGAAAATACACAAGTTGCTGTTTTGGTGGTATTGTACGACCCAGACCAAAACAAACATTATCACGGTGGACAAACAGCTGGTCCAGCAGTTAAAAATATTTTATCCGAAGTATTGCCATATTTGGGCATCAACAAAAATGGTGAAAATGTAACAACACAGGAGAAATCCACAGTAGCAGTTCCTAATGTTTCTTCTAAAACAGTTGCAGGTGCGAAAAAGATATTAGAAGGATATGGTTTGAATGTTACTTTTAATATTACAGAAAATGAAAATACAAGTCTTGTAACAGATCAAATGCCAAAAGCAGGAACCGTGCTAGAAAAAGGGGCAGATGTATATTTATATACTGCCGAAAATGATACAAGAATGTCTGTACAAGTTCCTACTTTAATAGGTTTAACCATAACAGAAGCAAGGCAAAAAGTAAAAGAACAAAAATTGAATATAAAAATAGAAGGCACAGAGGGAAAAGTTGTATCACAAGAGCCACAAGGAGAAAAATCGGTTGAAGAAGGCTCTGTGGTGGATATTGTTGTTCAAAAAGAACAGGAGTCATAAACGAAAATGGAAAACATATAATTTACTTAGAAGAGGTGGTTATATGTTTTCTTTTTGTAAAATGCAAGGAATAGGAAACGATTTTGTGGTGATTGACTGTACAGAAAATGAATTCGAATACAGTTTGGAGGTATTAAGCCAATTTTTATGTGATAGACATTATGGAGTTGGTGCAGATGGCGTTATTTTGGTTGATGAAAGCGAAATAGCAGATTTTAAAATGAGAATTTTTAATAGCGATGGAACAGAAGCACAGATGTGCGGAAATGGAATTCGTTGTGTAGCCAAATATGTATTTGAGAAACATAAAACAGATAAAACGGAATTTTCCATTGAAACATTAGCAGGTGTGAAAAAAGTGAAATTAGAAGTGGAAAACCAAACGGTGCTTTTTACGACGGTTAATATGGGTGAACCAGAAATTGAGAATTTGCAATATATTATTGAAATTGAAAATAAGCAATATAAAGTGCATTCGATTTCAATGGGAAATCCACACGCAGTTTGTTTTGTAAAAGATGTGGAGGATTTTGAGGTTGAGAAAATAGGACCAATTTTAGAAAATTATAAATATTTTCCCCACAAAACCAATGTGGAATTTGTGGAAATCGTGGACGATAAAAATATAAAATTAAGAGTCTGGGAAAGAGGGGTTGGAGAAACCAACGCTTGTGGAACTGGTGCGTGTGCGGGAACTATGATTGCTATTAAAGAGAAATTGACTGGAAATGATGTAACAGTTAATTTAAAAGGCGGAAATTTGCAAATTCATTATGACAAAACTGAAAATGTCATGGAGATGACAGGCGAAGCACAAATAGTATTTGAAGGCAAAATAGAAATGATGTAAATATTAATCTTTTCTTAATCTTGGGTCAATAACATTTACTTGAGTTTTCGAATGTACTATAATAAAATTATCAAAATCAAGAAGGGGTGTTTTATGGAGATTTTAAGAGTAGAAAACTTAAGTAAAGTTTATGGAAAAGGGACGACTCAAGTAAAGGCAATTGATAATCTATCTTTCCAAGTAGAAAAAGGCGAATTTGTAGCTATTGTTGGCGCATCGCGGAAGTGGAAAATCAACACTTTTACATTTGATTGGTGGAGTTGATAGACCAAGTAGTGGAAAAGTGTTGATTGATGGAAAGGATATTTATCAATTAACAGATGATGAACTTGCGATTTTTAGGAGAAGGCAAGTTGGATTGATTTATCAATTTTATAATTTGATACCGATTTTAAATGTGGAAGAAAATATCACATTGCCATTAAAATTGGATCATCGAGAGGTGGATCAAGGAAAATTGAATGAATTAATCAAATTGTTAGGCTTGGAAAATCGCAAAACGCATTTGCCAAATGAATTATCTGGTGGGCAACAGCAAAGAACTTCGATTGCAAGAAGCTTGATTACAAGTCCAGCCATTATTTTGGCAGATGAGCCGACAGGAAATTTGGATTCCAAAGCTAGCGATGAAATTGTAGAATTACTAAAAAAGTCAAATCAAGAGTATGGACAAACCATTTTGATGATTACGCACAATATGGAAATTGCCAAAGTGGCTGACCGAATCTTAAAAATCGAAGATGGTAGATTGGTTTAAGGAGGTAAAAAAATGGACATTCTTAAACAATTATCGATTAAAAGTTTAAAATTAAATAAGAAAAGAACGGTTAGCACTGTGATTGGCATTATTTTGTCGTGTAGTTTGATTTGTGCTGTAGCGACGATGGTTACGAGCTTTCAAGCGACGCTAGTTGAAAATGCAATTAATGAAACAGGGTATTATCATTTGAAAATTTCTGATGTACCGAAGGAAGATGTGAAATCTTTTGAAAACAACAAGCAAATCAAAGATGTTTTTACAGCCCATGAAATCGGCTATGGTAAACTGGAAAACGGAAAAAACGAAAACAAGCCATATTTAAAATTGTATTCCATGGACAAGACATTGTTTGAATATCTGAAATTTCATTTAACAGAAGGAAGTTTCCCTACCAATGAAAATGAAATCATTGTTAGCAAACACATTATCGAAAATGGTGGAGTAGATTATAAAATCGGCGATAAAATTTGTATTGATATTGGAAGCAGGAAGACGAAAGATGGAGAAGATTTGTATTTTTCTAATTCTTATCAAGAAGGCGAAGAGGAATTGGCAAATACGAAATTTCACGAATTCACAGTCGTGGGAATCATGGAAAGAGCCAATTATGATTTTGAAGCTTATCGAGATCCAGGATATACAATTATTACAACCAATGAAAATAGCGGAAAACGAGATATTTATCTTTCTTTAAAAAATCCAAGTAAATATAAAATAGTGATTCCAGAAATTTTAGGTGCTTCTGATTATAACCACATTCAAGAGGAAGAATTAAAATATGAGAATTTTGACTTAAACAAAGAATTGTTAAGATGGGAAGTTTTTGCCTTTAGTGATAGCACTGTGACAATGCTATATACGATGGCAGGTGTTGTGATTTTCATTATTTTGTTTACAAGTATATTCTGTATACGAAATTCTTTTGCAATTGCCACAACGGAGAAGATGAAAATGTATGGAATGCTTGCAAGTGTGGGAGCTACGAAAAAGCAAATCCGAAAAAATGTGATATTTGAAAGTTTGCTGTTAGGAATTGTGGGAATTCCAGTAGGCATTTTGTCTGGTATTTTTGCGGTGTTTGTGCTGATTAAAATTGTGAACCAAATTTTGGGCGAATTTTTGCTAAGTCATGTCGACGGAATTGTGGTCGATATTTCGATTGTTCCGATTATTCTAACGATTGTGCTTGGTGTGATAACGATTTATTTATCTGCGCTATCTTCTGCAAGACGAGCAAGTAAAGTTACACCAATGGACTTGGTTCGAAATTCGAATGAAATTAAAATCAAGGGCAAAAAATTAAGAACGCCGAAAATTATTGAAAAATGTTTTAAGATTGGTGGCGAATTGGCTTATAAAAATTTGAAGAGAAGCAAGAAAAAATATCGAACAACAGTTATATCACTTGCCGTTAGCATATTTATTTTCATTACGATGAATAGTTTTTTAGCCAATATGTTTGATTTTTCGAGTAATTATTATGAAGATTATGACTATAATGTGAGGGTTTATTGCAGAGGAGAAACGAAAGAAACAGTTGATAAAATTACGAATTTAAATTATATTGATGAAAGTTTTGTTTTGTATGAAAATCAAGATTACATGAAAATCAAAGATTTGAGTAAAATTAACGAAATACCATACATGGAATTGCTAGAAGATGCTTATTATGATGAAGAAATGGGCGAATATATTGAAACTGGAGAAGGTAAAGTGGCAAAATTGCAGATTGTGGCTTTGGATAATGAAACTTTTCAGAAATATGCTAAGAAGATAGGTGTCAAAGGCAATAAAATAAAAAATATGGGAATTTTATGCGATCATTATTTGTGTTATGATAACACTGGCAAACAAATCGAAATGCGAAGATATAAATATGAAGTAGGTGAAACAATTAGCGGAAAAATGGGGGGAAAGGAAATACGGAATTCAAGTTGGAAAAGTAACAGATATTAACCCATATGGGCTTGAAAAATCGTATTATGAAGATGGATATTTGGTCGTGAATTTAGAAGAGTTCAAAAATATGGAATTTTCGCCAAGTTATATTAATATCCAATCCAGTAAGCCAGATAGTTTGGTACAAGAAATGAAAAATTTAAAAAATGACAACCTTGGCTATTCTAATTTTGAAGAATCAGCAAAACAGGAAAAAGCGATGGTTTTAGTAATCAAAATCTTTTTGTATGGATTTATTGCGGTTATTACATTAATCGGTGTAACCAATATTTTCAATACGATTACATCTAATATGGAATTAAGGCAAAAAGAATTTGCTATGCTAAAAAGCGTGGGAATGACCAAAAAAGAGTTTAATCGAATGATTAATTTGGAAACGATTTTCTATTCTACCAAAGCATTAATTTATGGGATTGTGTTAGGTTTGATAGGAACATTTGCGTTATACAAAGCATTTTCAATCAAAATCAGTACAGAAATGTATTTGCCAATAAAGCCAATTGCGATTTCAATTGTCGCAGTATTTGTGCTAGTGTTTGTGATTATGAAATATTCGATGGCGAAGATTAATCGTCAGAATACGATTGAGACGATACGAAATGAGAATATTTAATTTTACAGAAAGTAAAATTTGACTAATTAAACTTACAGGTCATTTCTTGGAATAACAGAGCTTTGTTATGAATAAAGATATTCGAAAAAAAGAAATTTCTGATGAAGATGCCATACAATAACTAAGCAGGAAGGGTCGAAATGACCCTTTTTTGCTTTTTAAAATAGTCAATTCAAAAATCCAATATGCTTGAAAAATAATTGTATCTGTGATAAGATAACCTTGAAAAAATAGCAAAGGAGCAGAAAATGAAGAAGAAATGGATAAAATTAATCATTCTAGCAACGATCGTTGTTATTGTGATTTTGGTATCAAAAAGATTTTTTGTACAAACTAAGCCAACCAATAGCATCCCAGAACAAATTGCTCAAAAAGAACCTGTCGAATGGCACGGAAATTACATTTGGGATGGAACAACGGAAAACAATCAATGGATGTGTTTCCGAAAAAAAGTGGATTTGACGCGGAGAAGAAATCCAAAAAGTCGTCGCACAAATTGCCGTGGATTCCAAATATTGGTTATACATCAATGGAGAAATGGTCATTCGTGAAGGCGCTGTAAAACGTGGTGAAACCATGAATTCGACTTACTATGACGAAGTCGATCTTACCAAACATTTAAAAGAAGGTCAAAATACCATTGCTATTCTTGTTTGGTATTGGGGAGATACAAGCATTTCCCATAATTCCAGCGGACAAGGTGCACTTCTTTTTCAAGCTAAAATGGGAGACCATTATTTAATCAGTGATGAAACTTGGAAAGTATTTAGGCATCCAGCCTATTTGCAAGATAAGTTGCGTCCAAACGGACGATTAATCGAATACAATGTTTACTACGATGCTACTTTAGCCTCAGAAAATTGGTATACTCAAGATTTTGATGACGAAACTTGGGCAAACAGCACTGTTTTGGGAACAGCAGGCACTCAGCCTTGGGGAGAATTGATTGAGCGAAATATTCCACAGTTCAAAGATTTTGGCCTGAAAGAATATGAAAATATGGCGCAATATAAAGATTACACCACCAAGAAAAAAGAGACGTTGGAACTAAAAATTCCATACAATGCACAATTTACGCCATATCTAAAAATCAATGCTCCAGCTGGAAAGAAAATAACAATCAAAACAGATTTTTACGAAAATATCAACGGAGATTCTGTAAAATGTACCTATTTAACGAAAACAGGAGAGCAAGAATTCGAGTCTCCTGCTTGGATGAATGGAGAAAATGTCTATTATGAAATTCCAGCAGGTGTAAAAATTCTTAGTTTAGGCTATCGAGAAAGTGGCTATGATACTGAAATGACAGGAAAATTCGAATCAGATGATGCATTTTTCAATAAAATCTGGCAAATGGGAAATCGAACACTATATGTCAATATGAGAGATAGCTATATGGATTGCCCAAACCGCGAACGTGCTCAATGGATGGGCGATATGACTTTGGAAATGCTAGAGGCAATGTATGGTTTAGATACGTCCGCCTATGATTTATACGAAAAAGGCATTCGAACAACCATTGGTTGGATACAAAATGAACATGTTTTCCTAACGGTTGTTCCTGATTCGGAAGAAGGCGTTTTGCATTTACCATTGCAAGCATTAGCTGGCGTTCATTCGATGTATCAATATTATCAATATACGGGCAAAAGGGAGTTTTTGGAATATGTGTATCCTTATGTGAAAAATTATTTGAATTTGTGGTATGTAAGGGAAGATAGTGGTTTAGTGGATAATTCAAATATGTATTACATTTGGGAATGGGGAGATTCGAGCGGAAATGTGGATTATGAAGCTTTGGAAAATGCTTGGTATTATTTAACTTTAAGCGAAGTAAGCAAAATGGCGGATATTTTGGGTTATGAAGAAGATAAGCAGGAATTTGGTAATCGTCTTCAAAATCTAAAACAGAATTATCAAAAATTATGGACAGAGGAAGGCTATAAGACACCAAATGCTGAAAAAATCGATGAAAGAACAAATGCATTAGCAGTGATTTCTGGTTTGGCGGATTCTGACAAATATGATACCATTACCAATATTTTGACAACTTCTTATGATTCGACACCATACATGGAAAAATATATTTTAGAAGCATTGTGCCAAATGAATAAAATTGAAGAAGCTGGAGAGCGCATCAAATATCGCTATGATGAAATGGTAAATGGTCCAGAAAGTTGTTCGACACTATGGGAAAACTGGGACGCATCCGTTAATACCAAAAATCATGCTTGGGCTGGTGGACCGATGATTGTTTTATCTCAATATTTTGCAGGAATTGAGCCACTTGAGGCGGGCTATAATGTGATTTCAATCAAACCGCAATTTGGTAAATTAAGCAAGATAAAAAGTCAAGTAACAACCATAAAAGGCGATATAAAATTAGAAGCACAAAGAAAAGAAAATGCCATTTCTATTAAAATGGAAGTGCCTGCAAAAACGCGCATTGCTGTACCAAAAATAAGTGAAAAGTCAAATATTATGCTAAACGGAAAAGTGATTTTTAAATCCGGTAAACCGAAAAAAAGAAAAAATGTAAAATATGATTCGGAAGATGAACAATATATTTATTTTTATGTAGAAAGCGGAAATTATGAGATAGAGTGTATGAAAGAATAAAGAAAAAGAAAGCAGTTTGCTTTCTTTTTTATCTATTTTACTAACATCGGTCCAATTTCCGTCACAGTTCCAGCGCCCAAAGTTAAGACTAAATCATGTGGTTTGGCATTGGATTTTATAAAACTTACAACCTCATCAAAATTTGGAATGTAAACAACTTCTTTTCCAGTTTCCTGAATTTTTTCAAGCAAATCTTTGGAAGAAATGCCAATCGTATTTTTTTCGCGAGCAGCGTAAATATCAACTAAAACAATATGGTCAAATTGACTTAAGGCTTCCGCAAAAGCATCCAAATGTGTGGCAGTTCTGCTATAAGTGTGAGGTTGAAAAATTACCCAAGATTCGTGATATTGCTTGTTTTTAATCGCATTTGCAGTTGCCAAAATTTCGGTTGGATGATGCCCATAATCATCAAACACAGAAATTTCGTCAAAGGAGCCTTTATATTCTAAACGGCGACTGGCGCCAGTAAAACTTTTTAGTGATTCTGCCATAGTTTCTTTATCAATTCCATAAAAATCACAAACTGCGATACAGGCCAAAGCATTCAAAACATTATGTTTTCCTGCAACTGACAATTCAAATTGATGAAAAAATTGATTGGATTGATACACATCAAATTTGGCAAATCCGTTTTTGTCAAAGGTAATATTTTTTGCTAAAAAGGTGGCTTTTTCGTTTTCGATTCCATAAGAAATGAATTTTGATTTTGTTATATTTTTCAAAGCCAAACAATTTTTATCGTCTGCATTGGTAACGAGTAAGCCGTTTTCATCTAAAAGCAAGGTAAAATCTTGAAAGGCTTTTACAACATTGTCAAATGTTTTATAAAAATCAAGATGGTCGTTATCAATATTTAAAATGATTTCTGTTTTCGGAAATAATTTCAAAAAATTAGCCTGATATTCGCAAGATTCCACAATAAAATATTCACTATTTCCTACTTGATAATTTCCATCAATTTTATCCAAAATTGCCCCAACTTCAATGGAAGGATCTTTTTGTGCATTGATAAAACAAATGGCAATCATAGAAGTAGTCGTTGTTTTTCCATGTGTTCCAGAAATGCAAATGGATTCTTGATACAATTTTGTCAAATACCCAACAAAATCGCCACGACTCATTAAAGGAATGGAGTTTTCTTTGGCAACAACCATTTCTGGATCATCTTCTTTGATGGCAGCCGAATAGATGATTAAATCAGCCTTTTTGCAAATTTCAGTATTGTGCCCAATGGTTGTTTGAATGCCATGTGAATTCAATTTATCTGTAATTTCGCTTTGATTCAAATCCGAGCCAGTTACAACATGTTTCCAATTATGTAGCGTTTCCGCAATGGCACTCATGCTGATTCCGCCAATTCCAATTAAATGAATATGTTTATAGTTTGATAAATCATCAATTTCAAAAGCCATTTTTTACCTCCAAAAAACATTATACAATTAAAATATGCTATTTTCAAGTATAATGTTAATATTTATTATAATAATATCGAAAAAAATTATACAAGGAATGTTAAACATAAATTTAGGTAAATGTCAATAGAGTACAAGAAGTATTTAATGGTAGGGAAGAAGGAAACTGTCGAAAAAAGTCGAAAAACAGTAAGACTAACGGAATTTTATAATAAAAAATATTTTTTGCAAAAAAGATAAAATATTGTAAAAATTTAGAAGGAATTTTTCTGCTTTTGGCGAATAATATAATTAATACATACAAAAAATAACTTATGTATTAATATAAACAATAGAAAGAGGTGCCAAAATGCAAATAACAGATGTACGTTTAAGAAAAGTAAATTCAGAGAACAGAATGAAAGCTGTTGCTTCTGTAACATTCGATAATGAATTCGTTATTCACGATATCAAAGTTATCGAAAGCGCAAATGGATTATTTATCGCTATGCCAAGTAGAAAAACTCCTAACGGAGAATTCAAAGATATAGCACATCCAATTAATGCTGAAACGAGAGAGAAAGTTCAAAAAGCTATTTTAGAGGCTTATGACTCTCCAGATGCTGAAACTGTAGACTCAGCAGAATAAATATATAGAAATATTTAGCCACTATGTAGCATAGTGGCTTTTTCATATCTAATTTTATGATTTTTGTAAAAGGATAATATTTACTTGACTTTTTCTGTAAACTATAATATAATTATTCTATGATTTACATTTATTATAAATGAAATGAGAACCTATCAAGCAGTTATTGTTAAGGAGGAAAGAATGAACAATTTATTAAATCAATGCGGCACGACAATATCTGAGTATTGGAAATTTTCTAAGGAAATAGAAAAAATAGCCAATGAAGCTTACAAAAAAAATGATGAGATAATTACATTACCATTTGATGTCGAACTTGTTGCTAAAGAGCTAGGATTTGATGTAGAATGGGTGGACAAGTGGCAGAATGATCGTTTTTCTATTAAAGAATGGGGGTATTTAACTAATAAACGTTTAAGAATTTCTCGGAAAATATGCTATAAAGATAAAAGATGGACAATTGCTAAAGCAATAGCAATGGATTATCTAGGTGTTCAAACGACAATGATAACGAATCCGTTTTTTATAGATGCTGACTTTACTGGATTAACAACCGCAGATTTACTTGCTATACTGACTTTATTGCCGATATCTTTATATAAAAAGGAATTGGATTATTTTTACAAAGCAGGTAGGTTTGAAGATTGGTTAACAGGCAATTTTGATGGCAACAAGTTTCTAACCTACTTGTGCAACAAATCTCAAATTTGTATGTTTCATCTTTCAGTTGGTTATCATATTTTAACTCAAATGCTTTGCTTCGAGAGGCAAAAGAGATTTAGAGATAATGGATGTGATATTCAAAAATTTCAAGAAGACGAATACGAAGATATTTATTATTGAAACTCATTTCAAAATGTTCATAGGGATTTTTATGAATCATCTAAAACAAGAGTCACTCTTAAGAATTAAAACTAAGAGTGGCTCTATTTCTGTTTTTATTAAAATCTCCTAAATAAAAAGTAATTTGAGTTGACAAAAAAAGCAATCATCGATATAATTTGAACAAAGAAATACAAAAGATAGGAGGAAGAAAATGGATTCGAAAAATGAGAAAGATTTAGACGATTTGGAAGAATATGAAGAAATCGAATACGATGAAGAATACGAAGAATTAGAAGACGATAAAGAATATGAAGAAATCGAAGATGACGAAGAATACGAAGAAATCGAAGATGACGAAGAATACGAAGAAATCGAAGATGACGAAGAATACGAAGAAATCGAAGATGACGAAGAATATGAAGAAATAGAAGATGATGAAGAATACGAAGAAATCGAAGATGACGAAGAATATGAAGAAATCGAAGATGATGAAGAATATGAAGACAACGAAGAGTATGAAGAATTAGAAAATGACGAAGAATATGAAGAAGTCGAAGACATAGAAGATAATGAAGAAGTAGAGGTAGAAGAAACCCAACAAGAGCCAGTCAAAACACCTGAACAATTAGATTTAGAAAAATTATCTAGCCTAAAAGCAGAATACATCTTTTTAGGCTTATTATTAAATAACCCAAAAGCAATTTCTCGCTATTATTTTAAATTCGAAGACTGCCATTTTTCAGACAAAGAATTAGACAATATGTACCGAATTATTATCTTTCGTGAATCTGAGCAATACGCTCCAGCAATTGCCAAAGAAGGCTTCAAACTGCCTTTAGAAGCCAAAGAAAGTTATAATCTAAAAGTTCAATTACAAGAAATGGCAAGCGAAAAAAATTACGATATCGAAGTCATTTATACAATGCTAAAAAAATTGTTTATTTTGAAAAAAAATTATTTATTAGCACCAACCAAAATCATTCGCGACAATATTTTAAATATCATCAATTATGAATTATATGACGAAATGACTGTAGAAGAGGTTGAAAGTGCGATAGAGCAAATTGGTGTGACGAGTGGACTTAGCCAAGGAAGACTAAATGACAACACTACTCGCTTTTTACTAAACGACGAAAGCACACTAGCAACAGGTGCTGCCTTACCTTTTCCAATCTTAACTAGCGTATTCAAAGGAATCCGAAAAGGAGAAACATTTGTGTACGCGATGCCATCAAACTCTGGAAAGAGTAGATTTACCATAAATATTGCAAGCTACTTGGCTTTTGTGGAAAAGAAAAAAGTTTTGATTATTTCTAATGAAATGTCTGTTGAAAAAATGAAACTTTGCTTGATTACAACCGTTTTAAATAACAAGGCATACCAAAATCTACATGGACAAGATTTGCACAAAACAGAAGGAGAATTGCTAGAATTAAAATTTAGACCAGACAAGAAAAAAGGGATCAAACTAGATGAGAAAGGATTTATTTTAAGAGAAGAAAATGAATCAATAGACGATTTTGTCCAAAGGCTAAACGAAATTTCCACTGAATTCAAAAAAACCATTGCAACAACCGAATGGCTCAACAACCAAATTGATAATTCGATTTATTTTATCCACATCACAGAACATACCAACGACGATATTCGAAAAATAATTATGAACTATTATTACAAAGAAAACATCGAATATATTTTCTATGATACTTTAAAAGCAGATACAGAAAACATTGGAAATGGTGAAGAAGTCAAGAAAACAGCAACTATTTTATCCAATTTAGCACAAAAATTTGAGATTTTCATTGGTTCGTCAATGCAATTACTAGAAAGTACCACACTGCCAGTTAATTTGACGATTAACGATATGTCAGCTAGCCGAACTGTAAAAGAAGTTTTGGACACGCTTTGTTTGATAAAACAAATTAATCCGCAGACACTCTCTAAATACGAATATTCGCCTATTGAAGAAGCAAAAGAATATCAGGACTTGGAAAATTTTGATGACCCAGATGTACGCTATTATTCTTGTGTTGTCGATAAAAACAGAGCCGGTGCAAAACCTAAATTATTGTTTCGTCTAAATTTAGCCTATAATTTCTGGGAAGAATTGGGCTATGTAAGATTAAAGCAAGAATTCCAAATGATAGATTAATCCCAAAAATAGGAGGAAAAAGATTTGAAAAAAAATGAAAAAGGAATTACTGTGCTTCAATTGGCTATTGTAGCGATTGCTATTATTGTAATATTAGTATGTTGGAATTTGATTAAGAAAAACGCTGAAAGAGAAAATGTTGAAAACAATCCAATCAACGCAGAAGAAAGTGCCAAGTTAAATGATTGGAATGGAGTTTATACAAAAGACAATTATACCATAACATTAATTCGAACTGGCATTTCCAAAATCCAAATTACGATGACAAAATATAACAACAGTATGACAGTTGATTCAAGGAAAATTGAATTAAATTCAGATTCAAAATTGGTGTATGATGCAAAACAAAGTATAGAAATTGAAAAAACACAACATGGTTTTAAACTGAGTACATCAGCAAATTCTTCACTAAAGGAATTTGCTGGAGATTATGATTGGCAGGCTTTTTCAAAATTAAACTGGGACGGGATTTATACCAATGCGAATTATACCATTGTGCTTGCTCAAATCGATGAACAAAGATTAAACATTACCATGAATTCAAAAATAGAAGCGTGGGATGCAGAAGCAACAGCTTATACAACAAATGAAATCATTTATAATGAAAGTCGTTTGGGCGCAACTCAGAATTTGAAAATTGTAAAATCAGCAGAAGGAATTCAGATTGAATCAAGTTCAGATAATAAAGATAGTGTGTTAAATAAAATAAATGGCACATTTCAAAAAATAAAATAAATAAAAAGCCCTGCAGTAAAATGTTGCAGGGCTTAAAAATTTATCAAATAGACTTGAAAAATTCTGCGATTTGTTATACAATACACTTTAACAAACACTTCTAATTAGAAAGGAAGATAGTATGAAAGTAATTTTAAAACAAGACATAAAAGGTGTTGGAAAAAAAGATCAAGTTATTAATGCTGCTGATGGCTATGCAAGAAATTATTTGTTTCCTAAAAACTTAGCTGTTCCAGCAGATACCGGAAATATGAACAATTTGCAAGCCAAAAAGGATTCGGAAAGTTTCAGAAAAGGTGAAGATTTAAAAGCTTCAAAAGCATTAGCCGAACAAATGAAAGATATGACACTTGAATTCAAAGTAAAAGCCGGTGAAAATGGATGTTTATTCGGTAGCATAACTGCCAAAGAAATTGCAGAAGCGCTAAAAAAAGAACATAATATTATAGTTGATAAAAAGAAAATTATGCTTGTTGAAAACATCAAAGTTGCAGGAGTTACAAAAGTGGAAATTAAGTTAAACGAAGGAGTTATAGCCAAGTTATCTGTCATGGTAACAACCTTATAAAATAGGAGAGAAAAAATGGATGTAGGAAAAGTGCCACCACATGATATTGAAGCAGAACAAGCAATTTTAGGTTCTATGCTTACCGACAAAGATGCTGTAATTAGTAGTATTGAAATTTTAAAAGAAGACGCATTTTATCGAGAAGATAACAAAGCGATTTTTTCAGCAATTTTAAACTTATATGCGAAAAATGAACCAATTGATATTATCACAGTCAAAGCTGAATTAGTTGAAACTGGTAACTTTGAAAGAGTTGGAGGGATTGAATATTTGGCGTCACTGCCAGATAAAGTGCCAACCACTGCGAATGTTGAAAAATATATCAAAATTGTAGACGAAAAGTTTATGCTCCGCAATTTAGTGCAGTCAGCTAATCAGATGATTGCACTGGGGTATGATGAAACAGAAGATGTTGACAAAATATTAGATAAGGCAGAAAAAGAAATTTTTGATTTAACGCAAAAAAAGAATACAACTGGTTATTCTTCAATTAAAGATGTATTAGTGGAATCGTTTGCTGCACTAGAAAAATTGTACAACCAAAAAGGTCATATAACAGGTGTTTCCACTGGATTCTCTGATTTGGATTACAAAACTTCAGGCTTTCATGGCTCTGAATTGATTATTTTGGCAGCACGTCCAGCAATGGGGAAATCTGCTTTCGCAATCAATATAGCCACAAATGCTGCGGTTCAAGATAAAATTCCAGTTGCAATTTTTAATTTAGAAATGTCCAAAGAACAAATTGGAAACAGAATTCTTTGTAGTGAAGCTATGGTAGACAATAATAAAATCAAAACAGGACAAATTGAAGACCAAGATTGGATGAAATTGGCCTCTACTCTTGGCATTTTGTCAGATGCACCCATTTATATTGATGATACTCCTGGAATTTCGATTATGGAAATTCGTGCAAAATGTAGAAAATTAAAGATGGAAAAAAATGTGGGATTGATTGTGATTGACTATTTACAATTAATTCAAGGAAGTGGAAAAAGAAATAGTAGTCGTGAACAGGAAATTTCTGAAATCAGTAGATCCCTTAAAATTCTTGCTAAAGAATTAGACGTTCCAGTTATTGCACTTTCACAATTATCTCGTGGAGCGGAAAAACGTGATGACAAACGTCCAATGCTTTCTGATTTAAGAGAATCTGGAGCCATCGAGCAAGATGCGGATATTGTTATGTTTATCTACAGAGATGATTATTACAATGAAAATAGCGAAGAGAAAAATGTGGCAGAAATCATTATGGCAAAACATAGAGGCGGTTCAACAGGAACGGTGAAATTAGCGTGGATGCCAAGTTTTACGAAATTTGCGAATTTAGAACGTCGTTATGATGAAGGTTTTTAAAAAATTAACGTTTATGATAGAGCAAAAAAGGGAAGAATTATGATAGAACAAAAAATTTTTAAATTTGTAACCAAATATCAATTGATTGAAAATGGCGATAAAATCGTTTTGGGTGTTTCGGGTGGCCCAGATTCAATTGCGATGTTAAATATTTTGCATAAAATATCTAAGGAAATCAATTTTGAAATTTTTGTGGCTCATATCAATCATGGATTACGAGAAAACGCAGAAATGGATGAAAAGTTTGTACAAGATTTTTGCCAAAAAATAGGAGTTCCTTTTTTTGTAAAACACGTAAATATCAAACAAATTGCGCAAGAACAAAAGCGTGGAATAGAAGAAACTGGCAGAAAGATACGATATGAATTTTTTGATGAGATTATGGAAAAAACAGCTAGTAACAAAATTGCTATTGCTCATCATTGCAATGATAATGCAGAAACAATCTTAATGAACCTTCTAAGAGGGACAGGCACCAAAGGGTTAATCGGTATAGAAAAAAAGAATGGAAAGTATATTCGACCTTTGCTTGAGATAAAACGACATGAAATCGAAGAATATCTAAATCAAAATCACATTGTGGCAAGGCACGACGAATCCAATGATGACAACACTTACACAAGAAATAAAATAAGAAATGAGCTTATTCCGTATTTGAAGAAGGAATTCAATCCCAATCTTATCTTGGCATTGCAACGATTATCTAGCATTGTAGAAGAGGAAGAAATATATTGGGAAAAACAAATTAGTCAAGTGTATCAGGAGGTTTGTATTTCCGATTGTGAGTTAAACAAAAATGAAATTGTGATAGATTTGAAAAAGTTTAATGAACTAGAAAAAGTTGTGCAAAAAAAAGTCATTTTATATGCGATTCGAAAAATATTTGGTACGACCCAAGGCATTGAAAAAATACATATGGAAGATATCATAAAACTATGTAACAACAATATTGGCAACAAATATTTGACCCCAAACAAACATATGAAAATTGTAACACAAAAGAAACAATTAAAAATAATGGCGGTAACCTGCTAATCCGTAAGAAACCCAATTTGGCAAATATTACAAGAATATGACATTTGAAAAAAAGACTTGAAAAAGAAATTTTTGTATGCTATTATTGAGCAAATAGAATTTAAAGGAGGAAAAAAATTGAAAAACGGAATTAAAACATTAGCGATTTGGCTGATTATTATCATCGCTTCAGTTGGAATATTAAGTGGATTGCTTAATAGTTCAGACAGAAAAATGAATTATTCAGAATTAATTCAGGAAATTAATCAAGGAGAAGTCTCAGAGATAGAAATATCGTCTGATAAACAAACAGTTTACGCGACTTTAAAAAATGCAGACACAACCAATAAAGTAAAAGAAGTAACCATTCCAAGTTTGGATGCGTTTATGGATGAGATATCCAATCATGTATTGGAAGGACAAATAGCGGTTACGCAAGATGAAGAATCAGCGTTTGTTGCTATTTTGAGTATTTTCTCACCATTTGTTATTTTGATTATTTTCTTGGTATTTTGGTTATTATTAATGAATCCAAACCAAGGTGGTAATAAAAGTTCGATGACATTTGGAAAAAGTAAAGCAAGAATGATTAGTTCGACTGATAAAAATAAAGTATTGTTTAAAGATGTTGCGGGTGTTGATGAAGAAAAAGAAGAATTACAAGAAATTGTAGAATTCTTAAAATCACCAAAAAAATTCACAGATATGGGAGCCAGAATTCCAAAAGGTGTTCTATTAGTAGGACAACCAGGAACAGGTAAAACCTTACTTGCTAAAGCTGTTGCAGGTGAAGCAGGCGTTCCTTTCTTCATTATTAGTGGTTCTGATTTTGTGGAAATGTTTGTAGGTGTTGGTGCATCTCGTGTAAGAGATTTGTTTGACCAAGCGAAGAAAAATGCGCCTTGTATTGTGTTTATTGACGAAATTGATGCGGTTGGACGTCAAAGAGGAGCAGGTCTTGGTGGTGGACATGATGAAAGAGAGCAAACCTTAAATCAATTATTGGTTGAAATGGACGGATTTAGCCCAAATGAAGGCGTTATTGTACTTGCTGCAACCAATAGACCAGACGTTTTAGATAAAGCCTTATTAAGAGCAGGACGTTTTGATAGACAAATTGTTGTTGGCGCACCAGATGTTAAAGCAAGAGAAGAAATTTTGGAAGTTCATGCAAGAAAGAAAAGAATGGCTCCAGATGTTGACTTAAGTATTGTTGCGAAAAATACAGCAGGATTTGCTGGAGCAGATTTGGAAAACGTATTAAATGAGGCAGCGCTTCTTACAGCAAGAAGAGATAAGCAAGAAATTGGTATGCAAGAAATTGAAGAAGCGATGGTAAAAGTTACCATGGGACCTGAGAAAAAGTCAAGGGTAATTAGTGAAAAAGAAAAGAAATTGGTAGCCTTTCACGAAGCAGGACACGCTGTTGTTAGCAGATTTTTGCCAACACAAGATAATGTTCATCAAATTTCTATTGTACCAAGAGGAATGGCTGGTGGATATACCATGTATCGTCCTGCAGAAGATAAATCATTTATGAGTAAATCAGAAATGGAAGAAAACATTGTATCATTACTTGGTGGTAGAGTGGCAGAGCAACTTGTTTTAGGAGATATTTCGACTGGTGCAAGTAATGATATCGAAAGAGCATCAAAAATTGCAAGAAGCATGGTTACAAAATATGGTATGAGCGATGTTGTAGGAGCAATTATGTTTGGTTCAGGACAAGAAGAGGTTTTCCTAGGAAGAGATTTTGCACAACATAAAGACGTCAGCGAGCAAACAGCAGCTGTGATTGATGCAGAAGTAAAAAATATCATTGATACGGCTTATAGAAGGGCAGTCGATATTTTAAATCAAAATATGAGCAAATTGCATGATGTTGCCAATGTGTTAATGGAAAGAGAAAAAATTGACGGAGAAGAATTTGAAGAGATTATGAATCGATAAAAAACAGGAACACGAGAAATCGCGTTTAGAGTGTTGACAAAGAAAAAAGTCAACACTCTTTTCTTTTTTAGGAATGGGGGACGTTCTTGGAAAAAGAAAAGTAGTTGTTGGGGGACGGGGACAGTCTTGAAGAAAAATAAAAAATAATGTAGAGCTTAAAAATAAAGAGATTAAAGAGATTTTTTTTAGAAATAGAATAAGCAAAATGGGGACGGGGACAGTCTTAGAGAAAAATTAAAGAAAATGGTAGAAATTTACGAAGGGAAGAACACGATGAAAAAAATAAATTTTCAAGAGTGTCCCCGTCCCCAAAATTCCAGAAAATAAAAAATTTTAAATATGACATTAAAATGTCATATTATATGATATAATAATTCAAAGGAGATTTAAGATGCAAATTAATCGATTATTTGAAATAGTATATATTTTATTAGAAAAAAAGGTAGTTACAGCCAAAGAATTAGCTGAACGCTTTGAGGTTTCAATGCGAACAATTTACCGAGATATTGATGTTTTAAGTAGTGCCAAAATTCCAGTTTATACTAATAAAGGAAAAGGTGGTGGAATTTGTTTATTGGAGGAATTTGTGCTTGATAAATCAATTTTGTCAGAAGAAGAACAAAGTCAGATTTTGTTTGCGTTACAAGGAATGGAAAAAATGGGAAATCAAAATGGGCAAGAGGTTTTGGATAAAATGAGTACACTTTTTCATAAAAGTAAAACCAATTGGATTGATATTGATTTGTCAAGTTGGGGAAATGTGAGTGGGCATGACTGTAATTTCGAACGTATAAAAGAGGCAGTGCTTGCACGAAAAGTCCTGCAGTTTGTGTATTATAATTCGGCTGGTGAGGAGAAAATGAGACAAGCAGAGCCCTTGCAAATTTATTTTAAAGATAAAGCATGGTATTTAAAAGCGTATGTAAGAGATAGGCAAGATTATCGATTTTTTAAAATGGCTAGGATGAAGGAAGTTCAAATATTGGAAGAAACTTTTGAAAGAGAATTACCGGAGTTGATTGAGAGAGAACCACATTTTAGAAATGTAAAAATGGTGTTAGAAATTTCGAAAAAGCAAGCATATCGAGTATATGATGAATTTGAAAAGGAAAATATAACACAAATGAAAAATGGAGATTTCTTGGTAGAAGTGGATTTTCCAGAAACAGATTGGATTTATGGATATATTTTGTCTTTTGGGGAATTTGCAAAAGTGATTTCTCCAGAATATGTGAGAAATGAAGTTAAGAAAAAATTGAGAAGAAGTTTAGGAAATTATTTTATAATATGACATTATGATGTCATATTTAATTTGTTATCCTGTTTTCAGGAGGTAAAAGAATATGGAATTTGAAATTGTTGAATTACAAGAAAAAATGGTAGAAGGAATTGGAATTAGAACTACAAATGAAAATGGAAAGTCAATGCAGGATATTGGCTTGTTGTGGCAGAAGTTTTTTGCAGAAGGAGAGTATGACGAAATTGCGCATAAGATAAATCAAAAAACAATTGGTTTGTATACTGATTATGAAGGAGATTATACGAAACCGTACTATTTTATGGTTGGGTGTGAAGTTGAGAAAAAATCTCAAAGTGGAGTGACAAAAATCATTCCCAAAGGAAAATATGCCAAATTTGTAATAAGAGGCGATGTGCAAAAGTCTGTTGGCGAGGCTTGGGGTAAAATTTGGCAGATGGATTTGAAAAGAAAATATGGTTGCGATTTTGAAGAATATCAAAATAATTCTGAAGATATACAAAATCAGGAAATTCATATTTATATTGGATTGGAAGATTAAATTTTTGGGGGGACGGGGACAGTCTTGAAGAAAAATAAGAAACGGTGAAATAATTGAAATTAAAGGAGTTAAACTGTTTTTTTGGAAAATAAAATAAACAGAAAATAGGGACGGGGACACTCTTAGAAAAAATAAATAAATTAATAAAATTTTACAGCCAGAAGGAAAAGATGAGAAAAATAAATTATGAAGAGTGTCCCCGTCCCCAAAAAGGAGGAAAAAATGGAAAAATTCGATTATAAAAAAGAATATAAAGATTTATATTTGCCAAAAACAACCCCAAGTTTAATCAATGTGCCAAAAATGAAATTCATTTTGGTGGAAGGAAAAGGCAATCCAAATACGGAAAATGGAGAATATCAAAAAGCAATGGAATTATTGTATGGCTTGTCGTTTACGATAAAAATGAGTAAAATGGGAGAAAACAAAATTGATGGTTATTTTGAATATGTTGTTCCGCCATTAGAAGGATTTTGGTGGAATCATATGGAAGGTACGAAAGAGAATTTTCAATGGATTTCTATGATAAGACAGCCAGAATTTGTAACGCCAGACGTATTTGAATGGGCAAAATATGAATTAAAAAAGAAAAAAGATTTGGCAACTGAAAAGGCAAGATTTGAAGAAATCCAAGAAGGTTTATGCGTGCAAATGATGCATATTGGATCGTATGACGAAGAAACGGCAACCATTGCTCAAATGGAACATTTTATACAAGAAAATAGCTTAAAAAATGATATTGGAAATGAAAGAAAACATCATGAAATTTATTTATCCGATCCAAGAAGAACAAAAGTAGAAAATTTGAAAACAGTCATTCGAATTCCAGTAAGAAAGGAAAAATAATGGAATTTTTGCCTGCAAAATCAATTTTGCAAAAAGCAAGCCATGGAGAAGAATGGTTTGGAATTGATTATAATATGAACTTATATAAAGGTTGCCCACATCAATGTATTTACTGTGATAGTCGAAGTAATTGCTACCAAATAGAAGATTTTGACAGAGTGCGTGGGAAAGAAAATGAAATCGAAATTTTAAATCAGGAATTGCAGTCCAAACGAAAAAAAGGTGTGATAGGAATTGGAGCAATGTCTGATACTTACAATCCTTTTGAAAAACAATATGAAATAACACGAAAAGCGTTGAAACTTATTTCGGATTATCATTTTGGCGTGTCGATTGAAACAAAAAGCAATTTAATTGTACGAGATATTGATTTGTTTCAAAAGATAAATACGACCTCAGATGTGATATTAAAATTTACGATAACAACAGCAGATGATACGTTGTGCAAAAAGATAGAACCTTGTGTTTGCAATTCTTCAGAAAGATGGAAAGCAATGGAGCAATTATCAAATGCAGGGTTATTTGTGGGAACTTTGCTTACACCGATTTTGCCATTTTTGACGGATTCGGAAGAAAATATCAAAAATGTGATTCGTTTGTCAGCAGAAAATGGAGCAAAATTTGTATTTTCTATGGGTGGAGTGACGCTTCGTGAAAATCAGAGAGAGTATTTTTTTGAAAAATTGGACCAGCTGTTTCCGAATTTGAAAGAAAAATATAGAAGAACTTTTGGAAATCAATATTTTTGCTGTCCTTTCAATGAAAATTTGAAAAATGTTTTTGAAGAAGAATGTAAGAAATATGGCTTGTTATATAAAATGAAGGATATTATTCAGGCTTATCAAAAGAGGGATGATGGGGAACAGCTGAGCTTTTTATAAGGAGAAGAAAAATGAATGAATTTGTTAATTTGACATTAGAAAATTTAGAACAGGAGCACTTATGCTGTGCAATTTCGGATAAAAAGCATCAAAATGGTGTGAATTTGAAGAAGGAATGGTTGAAAGAGAGAATTCCAGAAGGACATATTTTTCGAAAATTGAATGCACAAGGGAAAGTTTTTATCGAATATGCACCTTTGGAAAAAGCTTGGTGTCCTGTGAGTGGAGAGAATTTTTTGTATATTTATTGTTTGTGGGTGGCAGGTAGTTTTAAGAAGAATGGATATGGAAAAGAGTTGTTAGAATACGCAATGGAAGATTGCAAAAAACAGCACAAAAATGGGATTTGTACAATTTCTTCGAAAAAGAAAAAGCCCTATTTTGGAGATTTGAAAAAGTTGATACTTTGGAAAAAGCCAAAAATGTTCTGTGTGTGTTTCAGAATTGGGCGAATTTTGAGAATGGGAAGTTTTTGTCGAATTTGTTATTAAATCGAAATATGGTGGAGAAGTTGTTTTGAGATTTTTTGGGGGACGGGGACAGTCTTGAAGAAAAATAAAAACTAATGTAATGATTGAAATTAAATAGATTAAGCAAATTTTTTGAAAAAATAAAATAAGCCAAAATGGGGACGGAGACAGTGTTAGAAAAAAATGAAAGAAAATAGAGGGTTCTACGGAGAGAAAGAAAAGATCAGAAAAACAAATTTTCAAGAGTGTCCCCGTCCCCAAAAAGATTCTCAAAGAGATTCCCCAAAAGATCATAAAACCTAAATATGACATTTTAATGTCATATTTTAAATTTGTCCGAAAATACAAGAAAAGAACTTCCACTAAAATGCAGTGGGAGTTCTTTTTGATGGCAGAGTTCAAATTTAATTAAAATTGAAAAGTTCCTTAAAATCGGTAGGATTTCCAAGAGCTAATTGTTCAAATGCTTGTGCTAAATCGTATTCGTTTGCATCATTTTGCAAATCCAAGCGTTCCCGTGTCTCGTTTCCCCAAGAATATTCCCGTATTCCGTTTTCAGAAGTTTCATAGCGCCAGACTATATCCTGTAGCCGACCTTTGACAGATACAATAAAAGTAATCTGAGTATTCAATATGGGATTGCTTATGCTGTAAGACGGGTTGGCATGATAACATGTTTGCATAAAATCACACGTCCTTTCTCATTGGCTTTGCCACCATTTGCTAATTTGAGTCAAAGATATTATAACATATTTTTTTGAAAATTGCGAGTAAAGATTGACAAATAAATCCTAATATGATAAAATAAATTATATTTAAGAGTTTACCTAGAATTTAATTCGAGCGGTAAAGGGTAGCAAAATAAGTGCTACTTACACTTAAAAAGTGAGATCAAAGTCTTGCAAAGGAGTCTTAAAAAGATTTTTTTGTGAGATTTTTTGTTTTTTAAGGAGGGATAGAAATGCCGAAATTTGTTTTAATAATCGGTCCGCAAGCGGTTGGGAAAATGACGATAGGTCAGGAATTGTCAAAACTAGTTGGTTATAAATTGTTTTATAATCATATGACAATTGAAATGGTTCGCTTGATTTTTGATTATGATAAAAAAGCGTACGAAAAAATGAATCAGTTGATTCGATATGAAGTTTTTAAGGAATTTTCAAGAAGTAATGAAAAAGGCATTATTTTTACAGGCTGTTTTGATTTTGGGAAGGATTTTGCAGAAGAAAAAGAGGAGAAAGATAAATGGACGAATTTGTTTGAGGAATCGTATGTGATAGAATTAGAGACAACTTTGGAAGAAAGATTGCGAAGAAATAAAACAGCAAATCGATTAGAACATAAGGCTTCTAAAAGAGATTTAGAATGGAGCGAAAATGATTTACTTGCGTCTATGAAAAAACATAAATTGAATTCTGAGCCAGGAGAGGGAGAGAAAATTTTTAAAAATTATATAAAAATTGATAATACGAATCTTTCTCCAGAAGAAGTGGCGAAAATGATAAAAGAAAGATTTGAGTTGTGAGGAGTGAAAAATGCAAACATAATATTAAGGGAGGAATTAAAAATGAAATATTTTAAAAAATTACTTGGAGAAAATATTTATTTATCTCCGTTAAATGTGGAAGACGTAGAAAAATATGCGGAATGGTTTTGTGATTTTAGAGTAACGGACGGTGTTGGAAGAAGTGGACAGATTATGACAGTTGAGAAAGAAAAAGAATGGATAGAAAATGCATCAAAAAATGGAGATTTCTTTTTTTCAATCGTAAAACTGGAAAATGACGAACTAATTGGAAATTGTAGCTTGCATGATATTAGTTGTCCGAATCGAATCGGAACTGTCGGAATTTTCATCGGTGAAGAGGAAAATAGAAGCCATGGATATGGAGCAGAGGCTTTGAAATTGCTAGTGGAATATGGTTTTCGTTATTTGAATTTGAATAATATCATGCTAACAGTTAAATCCTTTAATGAAAGGGCAATTCATTGCTATAAAAAGGTTGGTTTTCAGGAATTCGGAAAAAGGAGAAAAAGTTATTTTTTGAATGGGAAATATTATGATGATGTGTATATGGATATTTTGGCGGAAGAGTTTGATGGAAATTACATAAAAAATAAAAATATATAATAGGCAAAATCCAACTTATTAGGAGTTGGATTTTATTTTACATTAAATTTTAAATATGACATTAAAATGTCATATTTAAAATTGCCATAAAATCTAAAAAATACTATACAATTTTTGTAATTTATGATATAAAATAAATAAAATTGATAAAAGAAAGGCTTGATAAATAATGAAAATTACAAAATTTCCACAAAGTTGTTTATTACTTGAAACGAAAGGCAAAAAAATATTAATTGACCCAGGCAATTTAAAGTACAAAGAAGAATATTTTCCCATTTGGAGCAATGTCGATTTGATTTTAATTACCCACAAACACCCAGATCACTGCTATGCAGAAGTTTTGGAAAAACTTGGGCAAACCATAAAAATTTATTCCACACAAGAAGTGCAAAATGCCTATCAAGCATTGCCAATTAACGTAGTAAAAGAAAATGATGTCTTGGAACTTGATACCATCAAAATAGAAGTTGTACACGCTATACATGGTTATCAACCATTGCTAAAAGGAGGAAAAGAAATTTATGAAAATGTAGGATATATCATTGATGATGGACAAAATCGATTCTATACAACGAGTGATACAATCTGCTTTCAAAACGAATATAAAGCAGATATTTTATGCGTTCCTGTCACAGGTCATGGTGTAACCATGTCTGCTTTTGAGGCAGCTTTATATGCCAAAGAAGTTGGTGCCATTTTGACTTTGCCAATTCATATGGATAATCCAGCCTTTCCACCAGATTTTAAATTCATAGAAGAAATGTTTGACAAATATGAAGTCGAATATGAAATATTAGAAAACGATGAAACAATCGAAATCGAATAAATCAAAATAATTTTCAAAAATGAATTTACATTAAAAAATGGATATGTTATAATAAAATTGTAATATAAAAAACGAGGTGGAAAAATGAACCAAATTTTAGACTATGCTCCCAACAATAAATCAAAAAAATCAGGAGGTTCTGACAAAGTTGTCAGAGTCTTTGCCATTATTTTAATTCTATTTGCCATTGCACTTATTGGAGTAGTGGTATATGGAATGATTGCCAACAAAAATGAAATGAATAAAGAGTCTGGACAAATAACGTATGCCAATATAGCAGTTGACTTAAAGGAAGCCCAAGTAACCATTAAAGTAACACACGATAAAAATATTCAAAAATTGGTATACAGTTGGAACGAAAGTTCCGAAAGAAGCATAAAAGGCTCGGAAAAATATATGGAAGAAACCATCGATGTTCCAGCAGGAGATAACACACTCCACATTAAAGTGATTGACGAAAATGGTGTAGAAACCACACATGACGAAGAAGTTTCTTCAGAACAAGGTGTTGATATTATCAATCCAATTATTGAATTAAAAGTAATTGATCGTAAATTACAGATTAAAGTTACAGACGAAACGGCACTAGATTTCATGACCTATCGTTGGAATGAAGAAGAAGAGGAAACTGTTTATGCAGAAGAAGGTAGTAAAGAAATTATAACAGAAATTGAAATTTTAAAAGGCGAAAATGATTTAACGGTTGTTGCGGTTGATGCAAGTAGTAATACAACTACGGAAACTAAGGCATTTATAGGGCTTACAAAACCTGAAATAAAAGTAACCTTGTCACAAGATGGAAGTAGTATTGATATTAGAGCAACACATGAAAAAGGAATTGAATCGGTTGCTTACAATTTCAATAATGTAGACTATAATATTGACATTGGTGAGGGAACACCAACATCAATTCAATTTGAGCAAAAATTAGATGTTGGCTATAATCGAATTATTATTACAGTTAAGAGTGTTGATGGAACAGATACAACATTTGATGGTGAATGCAATTATGGAGATGCAAACAGTGGAAATAATTCATCATCAGAAAACACAGCTGACACAAACGATACGTCTAATACAACCAATGAAACAGAAAATCCAACGTCCAATGAAGGTGAAGAAACTTCGAATGAATAAGATTTCAAAAACACAGCAGAAAAAGAATCAGGAGAAAACAGATGATACAAGATATATATGTGATTGATGACAAAAAAGAATTAATAGAATCACTTGGCAGACTATTTGCAGGAATGAACCAATATCGATTTATCAATGTAAAAGCAGAAGAATTGGGACTAGCCTTAAGAAACATTCCAGCACTCATTATTGTTGATGAAGACAATACCAATGTTGATATTATCGATATCTGCAACACTATCCGAAACGATGATGACAATAATATTACTCCTGTTGCAGTAGTCAGTTCCAATATTGAAAAACAGCATCGAATTGAGATATTAAAAACATCAGTGCAATATTTCATTAAAAAGCCAATTGATGAACAATATTTATTTTATACGGTAAAAAACATTGTTGAATTATTATACACCAACCGAAAAGTAAGTCCGCTTACGGGACTTCCAGGAAATGTCCAAATTCAAGCCGAAATGAAAAAAAGATTGCTTAAGCAAGATATCTTTGCGATTTTATATATTGATTTAGACAATTTCAAAGCCTACAACGATGTTTACGGTTTTTCTAATGGCGACGAAATTATAAAATTCACGGCCAAAACCATTTCGCAATATGTGCATAATGTAGAAAACAGTAGCAATTTTGTGGGGCATATTGGTGGGGACGATTTTGTAGCGATTGTTGATAAAACAGATTACGATAAAATCTGTCAAGAAATCATTATTGGGTTTGATACTGGTGTTGAAAAGTTTTATAACCGAAAAGATATGGAGCGTGGATTTGTAGAAATTGAAAACAGGAAAGGCGTTATGGAACAATTTCCGATGACCACGATTTCTATCGCGGTGGTAGAAGTTGATCCAGTTATTTTCCATTCCACTTTGGAAATTGGTGAAGTGGGAGCTCAAGTAAAACATCGTGCAAAATCAATTATGGGAAGTGCGTATGTGATTAATCGAAGGAAAATTCATGCCGAAGAATAAAGAAAAAAGTGTTGACATTAAAATGCCAGCACTTTTTTAAATTTCTTGTAACGAAATTAACTCAAAAATCGTCTTATAACAAAGGAGAAAAAAGATGCAGAATATTGACAAAATATACGAAGAAGATTTTGAAACAGTCTATAAATATTTATTCTGTTTAACTCGCAATCGAGATATTTCCGAAGACTTGACACAAGAAACGTTTTATCGAGCCGTGCAAAAGATAAATACGTTTAAAGGCAATTGTAAAATATCGGTCTGGTTATGCCAGATTGCGAAAAATCTTTGGCACGATGAGTTAAAGAAAAATAAAAAGATAGAAAAGTTAGAAAAGGAAGATTGGCTTTTCATTCCATCGAAAGAAAAAACAGAAGATATTGTTATTGAAAATAGTAGTAAGGTAGACTTATACAAGCAATTGCAAGAACTGGACGAGAAAACGCGAGAAGTGATGTATTTGCGAATTACTGGAGAACTCAGTTTTAAAGAAATTGCAGATATTTTGAATAAAACCGAAAACTGGGCGAGAGTTACTTTTTATCGCGGAAAAAAGAAATTGAAAGAAGTTGATTGATATGAAGAATTGTAAAATTGTGCAAGATTTGTTGCCGAATTATATCGAAGGATTGACAGATAAGGAAACGAATGAATATGTAAAGCAGCACTTAAATGAATGTAAAAAATGTAGGAACGTTTATGAAAGTTTGAAGGAAAATTTAGAGAATTCCGAAATACCAATAGATGGGAAAAAAGTGAATTATTTCAAAAAATATAAAAGGAGAATGACGCAATTAAAAGTTATTATTTTTATTGTATTTTTCATTATATTTCTAGTTTTTTGGCGAAGAATGATAATTTTGCTAATGGTTTCACAAAAAGCGGAAAAAAATCAACAGTCTGATAATTATTATGTGAAATATACGCAATATGACCACACAGGAGTTTGTATTCGAGAAACTTATCGAAAAGGTAAAAAATTGTTGACAATTTTAAGTAGTTATAATTATAATACCAAAAACCCAGAGTATACTACGTTAAAAACAATGAGATTTTACGACGGAGAAAGTAAGCAAGCCAATATTTATACAGAGCAAAATGGCAAAAAAACAGTGATTTTAAATTGGAAAATGCGAGAAGAGTATTTTTTTCCGTGGGAAATAGAGCAAGATTGGATTTATGACGATTTGTATGGTGCTTATAGCCAGACACGAATATGGAATGCAGGGAATTTTTGGCTAAATGTGCTACTGTGCTCAATTCAGGAAACTAAATGTAATGGAAGAGATTGCTATTATTTATCGAATTTTAAAGAATTTACGAATCAAATGTATGAACCCGGATTTGGTGTTTACATTGACAAAGAAAATGGCTTACCAGTAAGAGTTCCAGGGCGGTGCGTCGCATGGTCTCTACAGTGGTGTGGTTAATGGGGTTTGGGACTACGATATTGTTTTTGATAGTGTAACAGATGCTGATTTAATTGAGCCAGACATTTCAGAATATGAAATTATAGAAAATCACGAATAGGAAAGGTCAGCAAAATGCTGGCTTTTTTTTCGTGCGAAAATAAAAAAGTAATATTCACAATTTTTGGACATATTATGTAGTAAGAAAAAAGTTTTATTAATTAATAAACTTCAACCTTTGAAAATAAACGGATAGGAGAGATTAGCGTTTTGTGAAACAAAAATGTTTCCAAAATTAAATTGACAAAATTTTTATTTTATCATATAATCAAACTATCATTTAGGGAGGGACAAATTTTATGAAAACAGATGACAAATTATCGATTAGGGTAATGCGTAAAATTGCTTTCGTAAGTATTGTATTTGTCTGTATATTGGCGATTGGAGTTATGGCAGCAAAATCCGATGTAAATTCGGTAAAAATCGTTTTTGCAGATGACTGTGAAACAACGGTTATGACATCGAAAGTATTGGTATCAGAGATATTAGAAGAAAATCATATTATGCTTAAATCAGACGAACAGGTTTATCCAGATATGAATACCAATATCGATTTTACAAAAACCATAACCATTTCTAAAATGACACAGGAAAAAAAGGTGATTGCCGAGGAAGTAGAAAGTATTTCAACAGAAGAAATTTTAGGAAATTATGTAACAATTACTGAAAAAATCATTACAGAACAAATTGAAATTCCTTATGAAACTATAACAAAAGATGTTTCTTCTTCAGGAACCGATACGACCAATAAAGTATTACAACAAGGAGAAAATGGTTTAAAAGAAGTAAAATATAAAGTAAAATTTCAAGATGATGTAGAAAAAGAAAGGGAAACTATTTCGGAAACCATCATCAAAGAACCAGTTGACAAAATTATTCAAATTTCAACAAAAATCGTAGCAAGGTCTTCTGGAAGTAGATATTCTAGTTCTACTGTAGCAGCAAGTGCACAAGGAAAAACACCTAAAGTGGTTACTTTAAACACTTCAGCCTATTGTGCTGCATCTTGTGGTGGAAATACACGAACCTCAAGTGGTGCAACAGCATCTTCTTGGTACACTGTGGCAGCAGGAAGAGGGTACCCAGCAGGAACTGTCATTTATATTCCGTATTTTGCTAACAAGCCAAATGGTGGCTGGTTCGTGGTACAAGATACAGGAGGTGCAATTACCAATCATCACTTAGATGTTTGGATGGATTCAATGGCAGAATGTTTAAGTTTTGGTAGAAGAAATTTGGAATGTCATATTTATATGTAAAATAAAAAAGCAAATTATGAAGCAATTCATAATTTGCTTTTTTAACACAAAAATCATTGACTTTTTTTCAAAAGATGATATAATAACTTAGCAAACAGAAGTTTTATAAAATAAAGGAGAAAAAATGGGATTATTAGATGAATTAAACGATAAACAATACGAAGCCGTAACTTGTGCAGAAGGACCAAGTTTGGTCATTGCAGGAGCAGGAAGTGGAAAAACGAAGGTTTTAACACATAAAATTGCATATTTAATGAGTGAAAAAAACGTAAAACCATGGAATATATTGGCCATCACATTTACCAACAAAGCAGCCAACGAAATGAAAGAAAGGGTCAAAAATTTAGTTGGAGAAACGACAAACGATATTTGGATGGGAACCTTCCATTCTATTTGTGTACGCATTTTAAGAAAAACCATTGATCGAATTGGATTTGACAGTTCTTTCATTATTTTTGATACTTCTGATCAAAAAACAATGGTCAAAAAAATTCTAAAAGAGCAAAATCTAGATGATAAAATTTTTACTGATAAATCTGTTCTATACGAAATCAGTAATGCCAAAAATGAAATGCTAACACCTGCACAGTATGCAGCGCGTGCAAATGGCGACTTTCGAAAAGAAAAAATTGCAGAAATTTATAGCCAATATCAAACAAGATTAAAAGAAAATAATGCCATTGATTTTGACGATATCATCAATTTTACCATTGAAATTTTACTAGACAATCCAGATATATTAGAATTTTATTCCGACAAATTCAAATACGTCCTAGTTGACGAATACCAAGATACTAACAAAGCCCAATTCACGCTAATTACTTTACTTGCCAGCAAATTTGGCAACATTACCGTTGTGGGAGACAACGACCAAGGAATCTATTCATTCCGTGGTGCGGATATTTCAAACATTTTGAATTTTGAAAAAGATTTTCCTGGCACAAAAATCATCAAGCTAGAGCAAAATTACAGATGTACACAAAATGTTTTAAATGCAGCCAATGAAGTTATTAAAAATAATGAAACCAAATATGAGAAAAAATTGTGGACAAGTAATGAAGCTGGAAGTTTACCAAAAGTTTATCGTGGTGATAATGAATACGAGGAAGCCAACTACATTGTCAGTCAAATCAACGAGCTACGCAGAACCGAATATTACAAATATTCAGATTTTGCTGTTTTGTATCGAATGAATACACAATCACGTAGTATCGAGGATATTTTGCGTAGAGAAGATATTCCTTATAAAATTATAGGTGGTTTGAAATTCTATGAACGAAAGGAAATCAAAGACATTGTTGCATATTTAAGGTTGATTCATAATCCAGCGGATAATTTAAGTTTGACAAGAATTATTAATGAGCCAAAACGTGGCGTCGGAAAAACAAGTTTGGATAATGTAGAACAAATAGCGACTGGAAATGGAATTTCCATGTATGAAGTGATTAAAAGAGCGGACGAGTTTGGGCTAAATCGAGTGTTTGCGAACACGAGAGAATTTATTAGCGCAATTGAAGAATTGCGAAGTCTCAAAGATTCCAAACTTATTTCTGAATTAATCAAAGAAACCTTGAAAAAGACAGGTTATACGAAGGCATTAGAAGAAGAAAATACAGTTGAGGCGGAAAATAGAATTGATAACTTAAACGAATTTTTAACAGTTGCCATCGAATTTGAAGAACAATCAGCTGACAACTCATTGACCGAATTCTTAGAAGGAATCACATTGAGTTCTGATTTAGATAATATGGAAGAAACGGACGAATCCGTTACTTTGATGACGTTACATAGTGCCAAAGGGCTTGAATTTCCAGTTGTATTTTTAGTAGGAATGGAAGAGGGGATTTTCCCAGGTTATCAATCGATTGGTGAACCGAAAGAATTGGAGGAAGAACGTAGATTGTGTTATGTTGGCATTACACGTGCAAAAGAGAAATTATTTATGACGTGTGCCAAACAAAGAACGGTTTTTGGATCAACCAGTTTTAATGCGATTTCAAGATTTATCAAAGAAATTCCTGCCAATATGCTTGATGGGTATGAAGAATTGGAACAAAGTGGCAATGATAGATTTAGCGAAAGTAAATATGAATGGAGTTATGGTGGTGCAAATAGTGGATTCTTTAATAGTGCGATTACGTCATATAAGAGTAACAAAATTCCCAAAAAGGCGACAGCTTCAAGTTTCGGTTTTAAAAGTGCGGAATGTTTCTTGGCGAATTTAAATCAGTCAAAAAATGGTGCAGAAGTTAATTTGAATGATTATAAATCAGGTGCAAGAGTGTATCATAAAAAATTCGGTGAAGGTGTGATTAATTCAGTTGAAGCAGAAGGAGACGATTTGAAAGTAGACATTGCATTTGACAAAGTAGGGCATAAGCGATTGATGGCGCGATTTGCTGGATTGGAGATTATTGCATAAAATCAAAATAAACCGCTATCTGCGGTTTATTTTTTAAATTTGTATCGAAATATCTGTTTCAATAACATCGGAAGGTTTTGCATTTTTTTGACGATTTTGCATTTCTTGTGCAATTTGTTTTGCTCCTAATTGAAGAGATTGACGATTTTCTTCTGATAAATCCCAAGCATTTGGTTTGGCTTCTGTAGACAAAGTAGGTTTTTCAAGGACAGAAGGTTTTTGAGTAGGCAGATTGGCTAATCTTGAAAATGTATTTTTGATTTTAGAGAAAAAGGATTCTTTTGGTTTGGTAGAATCTTCTAAATTTAAAGCAGTTTGCCCACTGGGTAAGAATTTTTGAGTGAACCTATTTTGAATGTTTTTGAAAAATTGAGCAATTGGATTTTCTTTTATTTCTACAGAAGTTTCTGATACTTTATCATTTTCTTGTTCGAGGTTTTGCCTAATTTCTTCGGTGACAGAGCCATGGTCATCTAAGATGGAGGAAATAGGCGTTTTTTCGAAATTATCAGACAAAGTTTCCTTGGTAGGGGATTCTTCTAAATCAGAATTTTCAATGATTGTGATTAAATCTTCTTCAGATAAATCATTTTGTTTAATATAATGTTCAACGATTTTCTGATATTGTTCCATAACGTCTTTTAACTCAGGAGAAGGATTTTGCTCGTATTGTTCCTGAAGTTCTGTCATTTTAGCATAAAATTTGGCAAATTCATTCGTATCTAAGACATTGGAATCATTTTCGTAAATTGTTTTACCAGACAAATCTTCTTCGAATTCTTCTCCTTCTGCTTGCTCGAATTCCTCATCAGTTACAGAATTTTCTAGACTCGAATCATCCAAAGTATTGGCAAGTTCTGCGGATTCTTTTTCAGTTAGATGATGTTTTTCCATGAAATTTTCAACAATTTCACCATTTACTAAGATTTTCTCAAGAAGTTTATTTCGTTCTTCCTGCAAATAATCCTCATCTTTTCCTTCGCACAGTTTGACAAGCACAGCATAGTCGCTTTCAGCTTGCTTCAAATTTAAGTAGGCTTTTGAAAAATCAGTATTTTCATAAAACTCTTTTCGATTTAATTCAGGATGCTCACTTAAATAAAATTCTCTTAATTCTTCACGTGTAATATCTGGCGTAATTGCTCGAATGTCTGTTACGAATTGACGATAATCCAAGTAATTGGCAAGATGCTCGGTAACAATTTGTTTTGCATTATCAGATAAATTGTCGTCATTGACAATGTTTTCCCTAATAAAATTCAATTTTTGTTGACGTGTAGATAGAGAATTATAATTTTTCAAGAATTTGTCAAGAGAAAAATCATCTTTTTCGGTAGTTTCTCCATTATTGCTTATAGTATCAGAAGATTGGTAAGTAGCAGATATTTCAGGATTTTTTTCGGCAATTTCCAATTCTGAATTGGAATGAAGTTTTTTTACGCGACTGTCTGTCTTTTTTAATGTTTTTTCACGAAAAGCAGAGAAATCTAATTTATGAGTTGATGGATTAATTGTAATATATTCACTTTCTTCAGATAAAACCTTTAGCAAATCATTCTTCACAAGGCTTGCTAAGCTTGGATTTTTTCGTTCATTGATTTTTAGATTATTCAAAGTTTTAAGATACATTTTATCGAATTCTTCACGAAATTGACTGTAAAAAGTATTGGCTTTTTCAATAGAATAATTTTGCCTTTTTTCAATTTGTGAGTTTCTAAAAATGTCTCTTGCAATGTCATCTAGTGCTAATGTAGGCATTATGTTCCTCCTTTTGCAGTATTAATATTATGAAAACTCAATATTACATATTATTATTGTATACCCATGCAAATGAAAATTCAAATACAATTATGTTAAATTTGAGTTACATTTTTGTAACAAAAAATGTCAGATTTTAATAGATTAAGAAAAATTTTTTCGAAAAAAGCTTGACAAATGTAAATATTTGTGGTATTATGTTAATATAAAAATAAATAAAGGAGATTTGAAAATATGAGAGATGAAGTTTATAAATCATTTTTAAAACAAATGAATGAGATAATAAAAGACTGTTGTGTAGATAATGCTGTTGCAGAAAAAAATCATCAAAGATATACTATATATGAGATGAAAACACCAGCTAATAAAGGTACTAAAATATCGTATGATAATGAGAAAGTAAAAAGCCACGTTGCTACATTAAGAAAAATGTGTTCTGAAGTGCCACAAACGCCAATAGCACATCAATATGTAATAGAAGTTGTTAAACTACAAAGTGATGCTCTATTAAAAGAAACAGACAGAAGCGTTCAAATTAGAAAGGCAAAACAACAATCAAATTTAGCAGAGCTTTTCTTATCAATGTGTGAAACATCTGAAATTATTTTAGGGATTAATCAAAAACCAGATAAACCAACTGTAATCTATGGGCTTATGGGAGAAAGAATTCGCTCTAGATATCAGGGAGATGAAAGAGATGATTAAAATAAAAAACCGTTTAGCCAACGGTTTTTTATACATTTAGATTGTTTCTTTTTCATCCACTTGAATGACAGAGGAGCCTTCTAATTTTTGCTTTTTTGTTTCTTGCCATTTTTGAGAGTTTTGACGTTGTTGAATATAAGACGGTGCATCTGTTGTAAGTGAATCTATAAAGTTAGTAGAATTTTTAGAAACATCATTCTCCGAAGCATTAATTTCGAAAGAATTTTTGTTTTGCGGTTTGGCAATTTGTTTGTTAAAAAATTTATTAAATAATTTAGAGTTTTTAATTTTATTGGTTACAGATTCTAAAAATTTTGAAAATCTATTTTTTTCTGGAATTATTGCTAATTCTTTTCCAATTGTATTGTTTGACTGTTCTGGTAAATCGTTTATATTTAAACCAAAAGAGTTGAATTTCATATTTTCTGGAATAGGGATATCTCCATTTTGTAAAGATGAAGTATTTGAATCATCATGGCCTAATTCATCTTTTTCAACTCCAGGTAAAATAAAATCTTCTGTTAAATTATTTTCTTCAGTTTCAGGTAAAATAGAATCTTCTGCTAAATTATTTTCTTCAGTTTCAGGCAAAATAGAATCTTCTGTTAAATCATTTTCTTCAGTTTCAGGTAAAATAGAATCTTCTGTTAAATCATTTTCTTCAGTTTCAGGTAAAATAGAATCTTCTGTTAATTGATTTTCTTCAAATCCAGTTAAAATAGGATTTTCTTTAAATTCATTACTTTTAGATGTGATTTCGTTAATGAACTCCGTTTCTTTTTCTTTTGAGGTTTTTAAATCTTTTCCTAAATCGGAAAGTTTTTTTATAAGTTCGTCTTTTTTGGGACCATCAGGTAATAGCGAAACTTGTTCTAATAGATTAAGATAATTGTCACATTTTTTTTAATGGTCAAGAGAGGTTTCTGTTTCTTTTGATTTCTTTTCTAAGCATTCATCATATAATTTTTGAATCTCTTCATCAGATGCTTCTGGATGCTCTACAAGTATTTTTTTATACATTTGAGCATTTTCATTTCCAATTTCATAAGCATTTAATACTTGTTTTTGTTCTTCTTTTGTTAAATGAGAAATATCATAAAAATTTTCATTAAAGAACTTTAATTTTTCATTAAAAGTTTTCAAATTACTATACTCATCAAACAAATGGGTAAAATAGGCTTCTTTTTCTTCTGGATTACTAAAATCAATCTCTTTTTTATTTTCATTTGTAGTAAGTTCATTTTCTGCTTTTGCTTCAAATCTTTCCGGTGGCAAGGTTTGTTTCAGAGTATTTATGGCAATTTCTGATACAGATTGTAAAAAAGAAGTATTTAAATTTCCATCATTTGCCATTACATTATGTTGTTGTGCATTAAGAGAGTCTTTTGCTAATTGTTTCCAAATACTTTTTCTAATATCCTCTTGAACTTTTGAGGGATAGTTTTCATATTGTTTGGCTATACCATTTTGTAAATCTGCAAAGAAATCGTCAGAAGTTTTGGTAAACTGAAATTCTTCTGGATTATCTACATTTTTTAATAATTCATCATGTTGTGCTTTTGCAACAATATAAAATCTATCTGAAATTTCTTTTGTAGTAGCCAATTTTTTTCCTCCTTTGTATAGATTTGCTAAATACCCAATATAACATACTATAATCATACCTTTAAGCAAAATCGAAAGCAATTACAATTCGATTAAATTTGCATTACATTTGTGTAACAAAAAACATTTGCAAAGTTTCAAAAAATAGGTTATAATATAAAAATCAATAAAAAACAGAAAGGAAGTAAAAAAAATGCTTATTTCAAATGGTGTGACACTAAGATTCGGAAAAAGAGTTTTATTTGAAGATGTCAATATAAAATTTACGAAAGGAAATTGCTATGGTTTGATTGGTGCTAACGGAGCCGGAAAATCTACGTTTTTAAAGATTTTATCAGGAGAAATTGAGCCAAACAAGGGCGAAGTCGTACTTGACAAAGGGGAAAGATTATCCGTGTTAAAGCAAGACCACTATGCTTTTGAAGGTTATACAGTTTTGGACACGGTTATGATGGGAAATAGTGAATTATATCGAATCATGAAAGAGAAAGATGAAATTTATGCCAAACCGGATTTTTCAGAAGCAGATGGCATGAAAGCAGCCAAATTAGAAGAACGCTTTGCCGAATTAGATGGCTGGAATGCTGAATCAGATGCTGCCAAATTACTAAACGATTTGGGAATTGAAAGCGATATGCACTATAAATTTATGAGCGAAATCGAAGCAAGGGATAAAGTAAAAGTGTTGCTTGCGCAAAGTCTATTTGGCAATCCAGATGTGCTTTTATTAGACGAACCTACAAACGATTTAGACATCAAAACCATCAATTGGCTACAAGATTTTCTAATCGACTTTGAAAATACTGTCATTGTTGTATCACACGACCGCTATTTTTTAAACAAAGTTTGTACGCACATTGCGGATGTCGATTTTGGCAAAATTAAAGTTTATCCCGGAAATTACGATTTCTGGTACGAATCCAGCCAGTTGGCATTGAAACAAATGAAAGAAGCCAATAAGAAAAAGGAAGAACGCATCAAAGAATTGCAAGAATTCATTGCACGTTTTAGTGCGAATGCTTCCAAATCTAAACAGGCGACATCAAGAAAAAAATCGCTTGAGAAAATCGAACTTGACGAAATTAAACCTTCTAACCGAAAATATCCATATGTCGATTTCAAAATCGAAAGAGAGCAAGGAAAAGAAGTTTTGGAAATCAAAAACTTATCCAAAACCATCAATGGAGAAAAAATATTAGATAACATCAGTTTTACCGTAAAAAGAGACGATAAAATTGCCTTACTTTCTGATAACGAAATTGCCAAAACGGTATTGTTTCAAATATTAGCAGGAGAAATTGAAGCTGATTCAGGAGAAATTATTTGGGGAACAACAATTACAAAAGATTATTTTCCAAAAGATAATAATTATTTATTCCAAGACGATTTGAATATCGTAGATTGGCTACGTCAGTATTCTAAAGACCCTGATGAAACTTATGTCAGAGGATTTTTAGGACGAATGCTTTTCTCGGGTGAAGAGGCACTAAAAAAAGTCAATGTCATGTCTGGTGGGGAAAAGGTGCGCTGTGTGCTTTCCAAATTAATGCTTTCTGGAGCCAATTTCCTAATTTTTGATGAACCGACCAACCATTTAGACATGGAAGCAATCACAGCTTTAAACGAAGGAATGCAGAAATACAAAGGTGTTATGCTATTTACGTCGCATGACCATCAATTAACACAAACCGTTGCCAATAAAATTGTTGATATTACCAATAACAATGTTGTTATCAGGGAATGCACTTATGATGAATATTTGGAGGAAAAATAAAACGCCAAAAGCGCCTAAATTGCAGGCGCTTTTGTATAGTCTTTTCGTAGAATACTTGCTAACGAGCGGAGTTCTTCAGCAAATTCTTCTTTGGTTGTACAAGAGTTAAAATAACCGTCATAAACGATCATTTTAGTCACATCTTTCAAAAAAAGGTCAGAATCTTCAGGAAGAAGAATGCAACTTTCCTGAGAAACTGTTTTCAGTTCCTTGAAGGTAGAAATTAGTACTCTTTTTTCCCGCATTCTTTTAGCATTTTTTACCATAATCGTTTCCTCCTATGTCGCTTAAGGGCGACGATGAAATTATATTTTATTGTACTATCATTATAACATAATTTACATAAATTTCAATAGTTTTTCAAAAATTTTTCTAAATTATGGAAAAATTGAAAAAATAGTGATAAAATACGAAATAAATGAAAACAAGGAGAATAACCATGAATAAAATTTACAAAAAAATCGCAGAAGAACTACAAATTCGCGAATCACAAGTCGAAAGTACCGTCAAATTAATTGATGAAGGAAACACGATTCCTTTTATAGCACGTTATAGAAAAGAAGCAACAGGAAACTTAAGTGATGAAATTTTGCGTGAATTGGACGAAAGATTAAAATATTTACGTAATCTTGAAGAACGAAAAGAAGAAATCATTCGATTGATTGACGAACAAGGCAAATTAACAGATGAATTAACCCTAAAAATTGCAAGCACCATGATTTTATCAGAACTAGAAGACATTTACAGACCATACAAGCCAAAGAAAAGAACGCGTGCTACAATTGCCAAAGAAAAAGGCTTAGAGCCACTTAGCAATATCATTTATGAGCAAAACGAAAAAAGAGATTTATTTGAGATTGCCAAAGAATATGTAAGCGAAGAAAAAGGCGTCAATTCTGAGGAAGAAGCCATTGACGGCGCTTTAGATATCATTGCTGAAAATATTGCAGATAACGCGGATTTTAGGAAAAAAATCAAATCATTTTGTTTCCGCGAAGCAGTGATTTCGTCAAAAGTGGCAAAAGAAGAAAAATCGCCTTATGAAATGTATTACGATTATAGCGAAGCCATTTTGAAAATGCCAAGTCACCGAATTTTAGCGATGAATCGTGGAGAGAAAGAAGAATTTCTGAAAGTAAAATTGGACAAACCAGAAGAAAAAATCATTGATTATTTGAAAAAACAGATTATTCAAGATTATAAAAGTCAATTTTTTTCATGTTTGGAAAAAGCCATAATTGATTCCTATAAAAGGCTGATAGAGCCTTCCATTGAAAGAGAGATACGCAGTGACTTAACAGAAAAAGCAGAAGAGCAAGCCATCAAAGTATTTGGCAAAAATGCCAAACAATTATTATTGCAACCACCAATCAAAAATAGAACAGTCTTAGGATTTGACCCAGCCTACCGAACTGGTTGCAAAATTGCCGTGATTGACAAAACAGGAAAGGTTTTAGCAACCACAACCGTGTATCCAACTGAACCACAAAACGACGTAGAAGGTGCAAAAAAAGTTTTAAAAGATTTGATTAGCAAACATCATGTCAACATGATTGCGATTGGAAATGGAACGGCTTCGCGTGAGTCCGAGATGTTTGTTTCTAATATGATAAAAGAAATTGATAGCGAAATTTATTATGCGATTGTGAGTGAAGCAGGAGCGTCCGTTTATTCTGCGTCAAAATTGGCAACAGAGGAATATCCAGACATCAATGTTTCGCTTCGAGGTGCGATTTCAATTGCACGTCGTTTGCAAGATCCACTTTCGGAATTGGTCAAAATTGACCCCAAATCCATTGGTGTTGGGCAATATCAGCATGATGTCAATCAAAAAAGATTGAATGAAAGTTTAACAGGCGTTGTAGAAGATGCCGTAAATTCGGTTGGTGTTGATGTTAATACTGCTACACCTTCGCTCCTTTCTTATGTGGCAGGAATCAATCGGAACGATTGCCAAAAATATTGTGAAATATCGTGATGAAAACGGAGAATTGAAGCAAAGAAAAGAATTATTGAAGGTTCCGAAATTAGGACAGGCTGCGTTTAAGCAATGTGCAGGATTTATCCGAATTTTTGGCGGAAAAAATCCGTTGGAAGTAACGAGCGTTCACCCAGAAAGTTATGAAATTGCAGAACGCTTATTAACAAAATTTGGATATTCTGTGGAAAACTTACTGGATAAAGAGAAATTAGAGGAAATTAAAAATAGTTTCAAAAAAATCGATTTGGAAAAAACAGCAAGAGAATTAGAAGTAGGAAGTTTGACACTAAAAGATATCATTGATGAATTGTCAAAACCAGGAAGGGACCCTAGAGAAGATTTGCCAAAGCCAATTTTGCGTAGTGATGTTTTAAAATTTGAAGATTTACAACAAGGTATGGAACTGACTGGAACGGTTCGAAATGTGATTGATTTTGGAGCATTTGTGGATATTGGCGTAAAATATGATGGGTTGGTTCATATTTCGGAAATGTCAGAAAAATACATCAAAAATCCTTCGGAAGTTGTTTCGGTGGGGGATATTGTAAAAGTGAAAGTGATTGGAATTGATGGGGAAAAGCATAAAGTAAGTTTAAGTATGAAATAATAAAGAAACGACTTGCAAGAGCAGGTCGTTAAACTTTCATGAAACGTTTATAATAAGCATCAACATAATCTTTTTCGATATAAATTGGACGATTGGTGTACTTTTTACATTCTTGATAAAGGTAGTCCCATACTTTGATGTAGGTTGAGGTGTCAAATATATCACCAAACTTTGCTTTATAATCAAAAGTAGCGATAAGCGTATAATTGTGATACAAGTTTACTAGCCCCAATATATTTACGCGAATGTAGTATTTTCCAAATTTAAAGCGATTGCAGATTTTAAATTGGTAAAAATTTTTTTGCCGTTTTTTCATGAAAAATCCTCCTTAATGCAAAAATTAATATATAATATTATACCACATTTACATAAAAAAGTCAAGAGGGTAGGACTGTTGCAATTATGTTAAAAATCTAATTTACGGAGAGAAATATAAGTTTTAGAGAAACCCCCTCACAATGTTTTAATGCATTGTAAGGGGGCTTGATGTTACTGACCCATAATTTCTTTTTTTACTTCTGGAAATATCTTCTTCAAAGAAATATAAACCAATTCGATGATATATTCCAAATACAATTTCTTTTCTAAATTGTTTTGAGCCTCAGATGACTCAAGCCAAGTTTTGGCGACATTAAGCTCATCTGCTGTAACAGTCATTGTCTCTTTTTTTAGTTCTGGATAGGAGAGCGGCGAGGTAGCAGACCGATAGCCTTCAATCGGTATTTCGGCATACAAAGTAGCATACTTATCCCATATTGGATTATTCGAATCCAATTCTTTACCGCAGGCGTTTGAGATTTCATAAGAAATACGGATTAGGTATTCACATTTCTTTTCTTCAGAAAGCCAGTTGTCTCTTTCTAGTTCTCTCATTCTTAGAAACATAGCCTCAGCTTTCTCGAGGTGAGTGGGCGGACCAAATACCAAATTCACAGAATCTTCACCGCATTCTTTTACGAGAGCTTTTCTTTCCTCTGGGATATAAAGCCCCTTTAATTTTCCAGTCCGATAATCATCCATGGAAAAATCTTGATTTGTCCAGAGATTATAGCAACCAATTACATAATTTGGATTTGCCATATCTTTTTCCTCCTTTTAAATTATTTTAGAAAGATACCTATAACCATTGGTTATGATGTTTATATCACAAATTGACATAAATGTCAAGCTTTGGAAAATCTAAAATAAAAAGACAAAAGACATTCTCCTTAAAAAGAATGTCTTTTATAGAATGTTAGAAAATTATTTCCTTTTTTCTTTTAAGTACAGCTCTTTCCAGAAAAGAGCTTGATATTTGTTGGAAATGCCATTGTTTTTGAAAAGTCTGTCAGTTAAATTGAAATCTTCTGTCTGCACAGATTCTTGTAGAAGTGAATAAAAGTTTTCATACTCAGCGCCGACCTTCTTTTTAAAATACTTTATCATATCTGGTTCAGATTTTGAAGCTGGTGTCAAACTCAAATCAGTATTTTGAAGTTGCTGATAGGCATCTAAAAGATAGGATTTTCCCGGAAATTTCACATTTTGTATCTTAGATATGTCAAAATCACTTGTCATATATAATTTTATGAACAAAATAAAAGAATTTTCCGAGTGAAGGTGCGTTTTTTCAAAGAGTCCTGTTGAAAGAATTACATAAGAGTAGTCTGATATGTGCTTTTTAAGACTCCGAGAGCTTTTTTGAATTGTTTTACCATCTGTGTCAACCAATTGAAGATAGTTAGTTGCAATTACTTCAGGAAGTGGTCTGAAAATCCGTACCATAACAGATCTTATCATTTTTTCGTCAATTAATTGGTAATCCCATGAAAAGGTTCGATAATTTTGCTTGCTGTTAGCCATAATGCATTCCTCCTTCAAATGCTAATAAAATTAATATACAATATTATATCATATTTACATAAAATTGTCAAGAGGGTAGGACTGTGATGAGAAAGTAAAAAGAAGGAATTTATCCTTCTTTTAGGCTTGATATTTATTTTGTATTTCCTCAACTTCATGATAATGATTTTTTAAAATATCTAAAAATACATTTGCAATTTCTGGATCAAATTGTGTTCCTGAGCATTTTTGGATTTCTGTGATAACCACATCAAGTGGAAGAGCATTTCTGTAGGAACGCTTTGATGTCATGGCATCAAAAGTATCGGCTATTGCGGCAATTCTTGCAAAAAGTGGAATATTTTCACCTGCTAATCCACTTGGGTAGCCGTGACCATCAAATTTTTCATGATGATGAAAAACAATTGGCACAATATCCTGAAAAATCGTAGCATTGGAAAGAATGTGTTTTCCAATAGAAGGATGATTTTTAATTTGCGAATATTCGTCATCGGTTAGTTTCGCTTCTTTTAGCAAAATACTATCTGGAATTCCAATTTTTCCAATATCGTGGAAAAGTCCACCGATTTTTAAGGTATGTAAATCGTCTTCCGATAATCCCATTTGTTTTCCAATTAGAACAGAATAGGCTGAAACTCGGTCTGAATGACCACGCGTATATGTATCTTTAGCTTCAACGGTGTGCCTGATAATTTCGATGCTTTCTAAATAAGCTTTTTCTAAATTTTCACGGGATTCTTTTAATTCGTCATTGATTTCTGTAATAATCTGCATTTGCTTGATTGACTTTATAGCAGATTCAATCAGCAATAGCAATTGGTCAAATTTATCACTTTTTTCGCAGTAACCTTGAATTGAAAGGCGTTTAATGGTTTCCAATGGTGGAGCCAAATCTTTGTGACCAGTTAGCAAAATAATGTATAATTCTTGATTGAATTTTCGAATTTCTTCGACGACTTGATCGCCATGGATAGGAGTCATGATGAAATCAAGTAGCATGAGGTCAAAATGTTCGTTTTTGACACGTTCGATGGCTTCTAGGGGATTGGTACAACCAATTAAAGTATAGCCAGAACGACGTAAAAATACGGATAGTGAATCAATAATTCCGCCTTCGTCATCTACTGCGATTATTTTATAATCGTTTTTTTCGGAAAGTTTGTTTTGTTCAGAAAGTCTCATAAGCATAATCTCCTTACTTTGTTTCTTCTATTTTATCTTATTTTGGTGGGAATAGTCAATATAGTTTGACAAAATTTCCATAAAATTTCAAACAAAAATGAGAGATGGGAATCTCTCATTGAAAGGTTAATTTTTGATTGGCAAGGTAATATAAAAAGTGGTACCTTTGCCGAATTTCGGTTTCATAACTTAGATTGCCATTAAAATGAGCTCGAATATTGGAGTAAGACATGAACATTCCAAGTCCAGTACCGTTTTTGCCCTTTGTGGTAATCATTTCTTTGAATAATTTTGCCTGTGCGATTTCGGAAATACCAGGACCGTAATCTTTTATCGAGATGATAAGATTTGAACTGTCTCGATTGGCGGTTAGCTCGATGATTTTGTCTGTATAATTGTTGCCATAGGCTTCAATTGAGTTGGAAATAATGTTGTTGATGATTTGAACTAAACTGTTGATATTTCCGGTTAGTAAATCGGAATCTCCAACATTATTTTGAATTTTTAGAGTGGCAAGCGCATTTTTGACTTCATGCTTCATTAAAATGTCGATACGTTTGAATAATTCTGTAACAGAAAATTCAATGGATTCGTTGTCTGCTAAAGTTACGGTTTGGCCTTTTACAGTTGTGATAACGTCTGACATATAAGAAATGTGTCCTCTTAGTTTTTCAACCCATTCTCGCATATCACCTGCGATTTCATGCATATCTTCGTTTGTGACAGAAGAGTTGTCAATGGAAGCATCGTATTCGTTGATGAGGTCGGATAGACCTTCTAAACCTCCTGCAACGGAGAAAATAGGGGTTTTTAAGTTGTGGGCAATTCCACCAATCATTTGACCAAGAGAGGCAAGACGCTCTTGTTCGATGAGCATATCTTGGTTGTTTTGGATTTTTCGTAGATGTTGACTTGTAAGTTCTTCAATTTTATTGTAAGAATAAGCAAGGTCACCGAATTCGTCGTTTGAAAGGATTGGTAGAATTTTTCTAGACGAATAGTCGTTTTCTTCAATTACATGTTCTAATGATTGTGATATAGTGGATATGTTGGTTGATGTATTTTTGGACCAGATGTAAATAAATACAAAGTATAGTGTTAAAACTGCAATGATTATACCTATATAAAAATATAGCAAAGAGTAATCGGTGATATAATATTCAAATCCAATATACCAACTTTCTCCGTTAGTATCTTTTAATTCTATCATATATGCTTGTTGCTCAGTTCCATAATATTCATATACCATTCCATTTGTGTCGTAGAAGAAATAATTCAAATAAGTTAAAAAGAAATCGGTAACTTCTGCTGCTGTATCAGAAACATAGATAGTTTCTCTGTTTGGTGGAATAATGATATAATAATCAGAGTCTGAAAGTAATGGAATTGTGTTTAATTCTGATTTTAAATCTTCCATATTAATACTGCTGAAGTTTCTATTATCAAAATATGCTTTATAATAGTTCATAGTAGAATTACCTTTTTCTTCAGTCGTTTTTGCATAACCAACTAAGGAAATTACTATAATGGAAGCGAGTAAAAATGGAATAATTTGTATAATTAAATTAGTAGAAAACTTTATTCTAAATCCAGTATATTTTTCTGAATTATTTGAGATTTCGTAGGTTAAAACTGTAATTGCTTTTAATTGCTTTTGCAAAAACATGAATTGCAATAAACTAATTAGTGAAAGAATTGTAATTAATAATAGGGCAAATTTTAGGATAATAATATTAGAAATACCCAATACTGCACTCAAAATAATTCCAACTGACCATGTAACTATAATTTCAGATAGATAAAATATATAAGGAATGTTGAAACAATCTTTCCTAATTTTTTGGATTTCTTCAATTTCAATGGTCTGTTTGCGATAATATTTATTTAAAAATCTATAAATATTACGCATAAGTATATTGGTAATAATAGTAAATATAATTGTTAATAGTATAAAAATTACAATATATTGTTGAACATGATTCAAAGGTTCAATCGTGTTTTGAAATTCTAAATCATTTTCTGCAAAAGGTGGATAATTAAAAATTACAGGCATTATGATAGAGGTACAAATGATAATAATAAGATTAATTAGTCCTAGAAAAAAGAAATTTTTTCTTTTCAATTTTTTTACTTCCTTCGTATTCATTTTATTCTCCTTATTTTATTTTCATTGCTATATTAATAATATTTTCTAAATAATTTTTAGTAATTGGTTCCCATTTAAAATCTAATTTGTCTAAAATTTCCATAGTAATCTCATTACTATATTTATTATAATTACTATCTAATGTAGATTTCAAATATTCATTGCCAATAGAATAATTATTAGATAGTTTTTTCTGAAATGCTTTAGTACTAACAGTAGAAAATTCTATATTTCTTTCTTTTAAAATATCCAAAATAGATGAAATTTTGATTTTTTTGTCATTTTCAATATGATAAATGGTGTTACAATAATCGCTATTTAGGATTTTATAAATTGCTTTGCAACAATCATCTACAGGAGTTAAACACAATTTTGATTGTAGTGTTTCATCAGTACACATTTGCAATTGACTTAATGCATTAATTGCTAATAAAAATCCATTTTGATTATAATTAATTTGGAAAACATTGTCTGAAATTCTTGGCATAATATTTCCAATTCTAAATATTTTTGCATTTAAAGCATTTTCCAAAATATTTTTTAAAATACTTTGCTCTGCTTCAAATTTTGACATTAAATAAGGATTTTTATTAAATGTCTGATTGATATTAAGTGTATTTTCTGTAAATTTTTCGGTAACATTTTTATTTGAGTAACCATTTAAAGATAGGGTAGAGATGTGTGCTAAACTAATATGAAAGTCTATACATATTTTAATTAAATGATTAACAGTTTCTACATTATCTACATAAGAAATAGGATATTTACCAATATGTTTTACATTTGCAGCGGCATTAACAATTGTTTTTACATCCTTAAATACTCGATTATAAGTGCTTTCATTTAAACCTAAATTTTCTTTTCTTAAATCACCATTTAATACAACCGATTTTTTCTTAATTAATTTGCAGGTTTCTTCATCAAAATAAGTATGTATAATTTCATCAAAACGATCTTCACTTGTTAAATTTAATTTTTGTCTGACGATGCAATATATTTTTTTTGTAGTATCTGATAAAGCAAATTCCTTTAATAAATGAACGCCGACAAATCCAGTTGTACCAGTTAATAAAATTTTTTCTAAATCCATTTGGCTAGAAGCATTCAAAATTTTAGTAGGATTTGTAGTAATTATTTCATCAGATGCAAGTTCCTTTTTGATTAAATATGCTAAATCTTTGACAGTAGGATAATTGTATAAATCTTGAATTGATATTTTCTTGTTATTAAGTTTGGCATATAAAATGGCAATATTAAGTGAATCAATTCCTAAATCATCCTCAAAATCATCTGTTATGGAAAAATCAAAATTTACGATTCCATGGACAATATCGTAGATTTGTTGCTCTGTTTTATTAGTTGGTAGTAACAAATCATTTTTTTGATCAAAATATTCAATTGCCTGTTTTTCCAGTAATTTTTTGTTGATTTTTCCGTTATTAGTAAATGGAAGATTATCAAGTTCAATAATTTGCTTTGGTCTCATATAAAAGGTAAGATGTTCGTCAATTACATTTTTTATATCTGAAACTGTAATATTAACACTATCAGATTTTTTTGCTATGAAAAGTACAATAGTATTAGTGTTTCTAATAGGAATTGAAACTAGACTAATATCAAAGGAAGTTCCTAAAATATTTTGGATTCTAGTTTCTACTTCTATTAAAGAAACTAAATAGCCACCATTAACTTTTTTAAAATCATCATTTCTGCCATAAAAATCAAGTTCAAGATTTTTATTTATTTTAACGAAATCGCCAGTTTTATAGCCTTTTACAGTTTTATGAGTATAAGGATTGATAAATGTAATGAAATTTTCCTTTGTTCTATTTTCTAGTTTAAAGTATCCATTTGAAATATTATGAATAGATGAGTTATCTTCAAAGATCACTAGTTCACCTTTTACATTAACTGGTAATATCTCATTTGTACTATGATTCATAACAATGGCTCTTGAAAATGGAATAAGTTTGCCAATTGAAGAAGAGTTATTACTAACATCATTATCATCCATAAGATGCGATGTAACCATTACAGTAGTTTCCGTTGGACCGTAAGTATTATAAAACTTCAAATTTGGATAATTTTTATGAAGATATTTGAATTTTTCTGGTTTTAATACTTCACCACCAGTACCAATTAATCGTATAAAACTTAGATCTATTTTTTGTTTTTGAGATATATTTTGTATTTGCTCTATCCATTTTGAAACCGTAAAGAAACGAGTTATTTTTTCTTGTTGAATAATTTTACATACTTCGTTTGGATCAAGTTCTATATTTTTCGGTACAATAACTAATTTTCCGCCATTTAGAAGACATGTATAAATATCGATTGTTGATGCGTCAAAAGAATATTTTAATAATGAAATAGCAATATCATCTGGCAAAAATTTTAAATCCTTATGCTGATTTAATGAAGTAATAAGAGATACCACATTTTCATGTTTCAACATAACTCCTTTTGGTGTTCCAGTTGAACCAGAAGTATAAATCATATAGCATAAATCCGTTGATTTAATATGGATGTTCGGCATAGAAATATCTTCATTTAATAAATCATTAATTACAACTTGATTTTCGATAATGTTGTTTCCAATTTGCGTAGAATATTTTTCTTCTGTAATAAGTAATTCTGATTCACTATTTTTAACAATAAATTCAGCACGATCTTGCTCTTCTTCTGGCAGTATCGGAATATAATAACAACCTGCTTTCATGACTCCTAGCATAGCTACAAACATTTCAATGCTTTTATCAAAAATAAGAGAAATAGGAGAACCTTTTCGCACTTTTTGCTTAATAATTCCATTTGCAACTGCATTAGATAATTCATCTAATTGCTTATAAGTAATCTCAGTTTCATTATATTTTAAGGCAACCTTAGATTTATTTTGTTGTACAATTTTTTGAAATCTACTTATAATTGTTTCATCTTCAAGGACAATATCTCCAGTATTATTAAATTTTTGAAGTAACGCAATATCAGTATCACAAAGAATGTTTATATTTTGAATGATGCAATTATTATTTCTAAGGACTTGTTTAATAATATGAAGAAATCTTTCATGGAGATTATCGATATCATTTTCAGAGAAAAGATTTAATAAGTAATCATAACATAATTCATTTTCACCAAAATGATTAACATAACTAATAACAAGCGGAGTTAGTTGAACATGATTAGGAAGCCAAGTTGTTTTATAAATTTCGCTATCAAAGTTTTTCTCTAAATTATTAACTTGATAGGAAAAAGCAATTTCATATAAATTAGTATTACCACCAGATAAGCTCATGTATTCTTTTTGAATTTCTCCATAAGGAAAACTAGAATGTTTAAAACAAGCCATATTTGTTGCACTAATTTGTTTGCATAACTCCATAAAACTTAAATTTTCTTTCACCTGTATACTAATTGGGAGAGTAGCTACAAACATCCCCATTATTTCAAGTTCTTTCTGAGATTTCTGTCGATTCAAGAAAGGAGTACCAATTACAATGTTTTTTTGATTAAATATTTTTGAAAAATAAATTGAAATAATACCCAAAAAAAATGCGAATTCTGATATATTGTTTTTCTCACAAAAAGAAAGAATTTTTTGTTGCAAATTAAAATCGATTGTCTTAATAATTCTATTATTTTTCTTATCTTTTACAATTTCGAATTCATTTTTTGAAGATATATTTTTAACGTATTTTTTCCAGAATTCCATATCGCGTAGATATTTATCAGAAGATTTATAGTTTTGACTTTTCTTAACATAATCAAGATAAGAAGTTTTTTTATCAATTACTCTATTTTCTTCTATTTCTGTATAATATTTTTGAATATTTTCAATAAAAATCTGCCCCATAGACCAACCATCGGCAATAATATGATGCATTTTTATACAAACACAGACACTAGTTGGTGTAGCAATTAATCTTAAATCATACAATTTGTTATTTAAAATATTAATATGTTCTAAATTAATTGTATCAAGTATTTCTTTAATTTTTGTCTCATTATCTTCATCTAGAAAATAAACAGGTAAATCATCATATTCATATTGGTGAATATATTGAACTGGATTTAAATCTTGCATTGTTATACGAATGCGTAAAGCATCATTATTTTCAATAATTTTATTGATGGCCTTTTTTAAAATATCTAAATCTAAAGCTTTTTTTATAAAAAAAGTTCCGCAGACGTTATTAATATTACTATTTTCATTCAATTTTTCAATCAGCCAAATATTTTCTTGAGGTATACTTAGATTATAATATTTTATTTCTTCATTTGCATTATTTTCCATTTCTACTTCCTTTTTCACCTAAATTTTACTCTATCTTATCCAATAACCAACAAAAAATCAATATCTATCTGACAAAATATTAAAAAAATGTATAAAATTGTTGTTTTCGGAAAAAATATCCAAAAAGGGAAGGTGCAAAATAGATGTATTATGAAGAAAAAAAGAAAAACAAAGAAAAACTAATGCTATATTTTTTTATGGCGATTATTATTGCATTATTAGTCGTATTAATTATAAAATCTGAAGTAGGAGATATGGCAAAAGTAAATCAATATCAAGCACAAAAAGTAAATTTCGATGAAAATACGCAAAAGGAAGAAAAAAAGGAAGAGATATCCAATATAAATTCAATAAACGAATCCATAAAAGCGATTGTTGGAATTTCCAAACTAAAACAAAGCGGAAGTTCTATTTTTGTCAATAATGCAGAACAAAAATTGGGCTTAGGAAGTGGAGTGATTATCACAGACAATGGCTATATTTTAACCAATCAACACGTTGCAGGAAACAAATACAGCAGTTGCTACGTAACGTTAGATGATGCAAACACATACGAAGGAAATGTAATTTGGGCAGATAGCAACATTGATTTAGCAATTGTAAAAATCAATAAAGCAAGCCTTGAATATTTAAAATTGGGAGATTCTGATGATTTAACTTTAGCCCAGGATGTCTATGCCATTGGAAATCCACTTGGACTAGAATTTCAGAAAACAGTCACAAAAGGAATTATAAGTAGTTTAAATCGAACCATTAAAATTGAAGAGGAAAACCAAAATGTCTATATGGAAGATTTAATTCAAACAGATGCAACCATAAATGAAGGAAACAGTGGAGGTGCACTCATTAATTCTGCTGGCGAATTAATTGGGATTAATTCTGTTAAAATCAGCAATGCAGAAGGAATTGGTTTTGCTGTTCCAGTTAATATTGTCAAACCAATTATTAATAAACTAATCAACAACGGAAAATTTGACGAAGCCTGGCTTGGAATTTATGGATACGATAAAGAAGCAATTCGTTATTTGAATTCGGATATTAAAATTGAAAATGGAATTTATGTTGCACAAATTGCTGCAGATGGACCATTGGTTAATTTGGATATACAAGAAGGAGACATTATCACTCAAATTGATGATACCAAAGTCAATAAAATGAATGAACTAAAAAAATACATCTATCATAAATCTCCAAATGATATGGTAAAATTAAAAATCCAAAGAAGTGGGAGAGAATTTATAATTGATGTAAAATTAGCAATGAAAAGTTAAAAAAGTGCCATATGGCACTTTTTATGCTGATATGTTTTTGGTAGCAAAATCAGCAATAATTCCTAGAATTCCAGATGTAGCAAATAATACGACTGCACCAACTATTAAACCAGTTGCTGATTTTTTAAATTCAGCTTTCTCATTTGGTGCGGCAGACATATATTTAATAGCTACATAAGTTGTCATGATAATCGCAATTCCAATACCTACTATTCTTATAACAGTAATAATAGATCCAACAATAGTTTGCGTTGTTTCCGAGATACCACCGTCGTCTTCAGCTCCCCAATTTTCTGCATCGCTTAGGTATTTTGTAGCCCAACTACTGCTACTGCCAGTGGTACTTCCACCATCATTTTGACTTTGTTGCTGACCTGCTGCTAATGCTGTATTTCCTAATAAAAATACTATACTGACAAAAATGAACAATACATAAATTATTTTTAGATTTTTTTTCATAATTTTCTCCTTTATTGATTTATTTAAGATGCTTTAATATTTACTGTTGTGTAATTTGCTATAATTCCTAAAATATTTCCTGCTGCAAAGATGAGTATAGCACCCAAAATATAAATAGTAGCAGATTTTTTAAATTCAGCTTTTTCACTTGGAGCAGCCATAATATATTTTATTGCCATATAGCTAAGCATAATAATGGCAACACCAGTTGCTACAATTCGAATGATATTAATAGCAGTTCCCATTGTAGTTTGAGCAATTTTATCAGCATCATGATTGCCCTTAAGAGTATCATATTGACTGAAATCGAAAGGGGAACTAGCTAAAGATGTTGACAAAAAGCTAAATAGGAAACTTAGGATAAATAGGGTAGTAAAAATTCGTTTTATGGTTTGTCGTTTCATTTTTTCCTCCATACTCTAATTCTATTTTATAATACATTGTCATTTTTTTCAATACTTTTCCTAAAATTGTAATAAAAAAGTAATATAAAAGAGACATAAAAGTGATATGTTTTGAAAAAAAGACATTTACTAGAGAGTAAATGTCTTTTATCTATTAACCTATTAAATTCTATCCTAAATACATTTCATCTACATCAACTACTTCTGCATAAACAGAATTTTGCATTGAAGTAGCTTTAATGTTAGTAGAAGCAAAGTTTTTAATAATTCCTAAAATTCCTGATGCAGCAAATAATACAACAGCACCTACTACATAAATAGTAACACCCTTTTTGATTTCTGCTTTTTCGCTTGGAGCAGCAGATATGTATTTAATAGCCATTACAATAAGCATGATGATTGCAACACCCATACCAATTACTTGAACAATTGTAATAATTGAACCAATAATATTTGAAAAAGCATCAGCAGCTCCAGAATCATCTTTGGCATTTTTAAAAGTATCTACGCCAACACTATTTGCAGTTACTGCTAGCACAGATGTAGATAACATTGTAACAACCATTAAAATCATTAATAAGATAGATGCAATTCTAATTACCTTTCTATTCATAGTTTTTTCCTCCTTTTCTACATTTATAATTTTATAAACATATCTCTATATATTCTATTATACCATCAAATTTATGGTTTGTAAATACTTTTTTGCAAAAATTTGTAAATTTATTGAAATAATCCAATAAATTATATATAATTTTATACGAATGGAGAAGAAAATGAAAAAAATAAAAGATAATTTATGGACCTATTTATTTTTTATAAGTGTGCTTGGATTTTTGGTGTTTTACTTATTGACATCAGAATTTAATTGTATGGATGAAGCATGGAATTTCCAAAATATTTATAAAATGTACAATGGCGGTCTACTATACTTGGATAATAATGTAATTGATACACCAATCTTTTTTGTAATAGGAAATTTTATATTTCATCTATTTGGCGCAAATTTTAATGTTTTTCGTATATATGGTGTTTTAATTTACTTTGTGGAAATTTTGCTTATTTTCTTATTATTGCGAAAATTTAAAATACGTCAAACTTTTACCATAATGTATATTAGTTTGTGGCTAATTTTAGAAACAACTTATATTTGCAATGGAGCAAATTATAATCAATTAGGAATTGTGTTTTGCTTGCTAGGAATGCTTTGGTATTTTTCGAATTACCATAAAAAAGGCTATCATGCTGTCCAAGGAATCATTATTTTCTTAGTGTTTTTCACAAAGCAAACCATTGGAATTTACTATGCATTTGGAATTGTTTTATTTGAACTATTAGAAAATGGATTTAATAAGAAGTTTTTTCAAAATCAATGCCTAAAACTGGCTACATTTTTGCCAGCGCTTCTAATTTCGTTAGGAATTATGTACATACAAGGAAATTTGTTGGACTTTTTTGATTTATGTTTTGGAGGCATTTTGGAATTTGGTTCTCAGAATCGAACGTTTAAAAGGGAAAATGGGGTAAGTATTGTTGTTATCCTATTTATTATTGGATTTTCGATTTATGCTTTGAAACAAAAACAGGTTTCAAAACATAAATCGAATGTGAAATTTTTGCTATGTTTAGCAATTGGTCTTTCTTTTAATATGTTTCCAATTGCAAATAAATATCATATTAATATGACGATGTTATTCTACTATTTGATTTTTGTGTATATTATAGACAGATTATTTATTAGTGAATTATTTACTGAAAAATTACATCAATCCATCGCAATTGGAATTTGTTTTTGCATGATGTTTTGTTTGTATGCAAGAGTTGGATACTTATATGTTACAAAATATAAAGAATTAGAACATTTTGATAAAAATCACGCATTTTATAATGCACCAATTGCAAAAGAAGACAAAGAAAAAATAGAAGAAATGACGCATTATATTGAAAACAAAAAAGCAGAAGGTACAAAAGTAATTGTACTATCCTATGAAGCAGTTTCTTATATGATACCTTTAAAAATGAACAATCGCGAATTTGACTTGCCACTTGCGGGGAATTTTGGCTATCACGGAATCCAAAAAACAATTGAAAAAATTTCTAAAATGAAAAATACGGAAATTCTTATTTTTACGGACGAGCAAGACTGTTTTTATCAAGAATCAAAAGAAATTCGAGAATATATCGTGAACTATTTACAAAAAAATGGAGAAATTTTAAATTATTCTATTTACATAAACAGATAATTTGTGGTATAATAAATATGTGGAATAAAAAATAGAGGAGAGGAACGATGAAATTTAGAAATAAAGAGAAAAAAGAAGAACAAGAAGATAAGGTACAAAAAAATGAGAATGATATTGAAATTGTTTTTGGTGATGACTCTAATCTAGATATTTCAGATGTGGGAGATTGCATGAATAATTTAAGACCCAAGGATTTAGAAAAAAAGAAAAAAGGAATCGTAATTCCAAAGGCGAAAAATAAAAAATAAAACAGAGCGACGGATTTGTCGCTCTATATTTTTTTCCACAAAACAGAAAATTCTCCGAAAATTTCTTCTTCAAATCCATTTTCGACTAATAGTTTGACGATTTCTTCATTTTTCACAACATAAACAGCATTTTCAGTCATTTCTTGTGGGATCTCAAATCGATATTTTCCATATTCCACCACAACTCCATTCTCAATTCTTAAATTTTGCTGAAAATCGTAAGGCGAAATTGGAGTTTGAACCAAAGTATAAATGTAAGTCTGGTTCAAGCAATTCTCCACGTAAATTTGAGATTTTCCTAAACTTTCTGCTTTTTCTGAAGCAGACAAAATGTCGTTTTCAAAATACATCAAATCATGATTGGTAAAATCCGTAAAATAGTAATTAATAAAAATTGTAAAATGAATAATATACAGTAATACAATAAGAATAGCAAACGGTTTTATACTTTTGAACAAACAATACAAAAATCTGCTTGCTAAATAAATCATCGGAATATAAATTGCATTTAGCTTGTTGATGTTAAGTTCACTAATACAAAGTCCCACGCAAAAAGTAATTATAAAGGAAAGAAGGATCCACAAATCAAGTGAAAAATCCTTTTGTTTGATAGATTTAATAACGTTTTTGGTAATTTCAACTAAACCAAATATCACAAGAGGAATGGAGATTTTATACAAAGTTCCAAATGTGGGAATGGCGTTGTAATTTAGGAAGTCTTTAATAAATAAAATATCAAATATATTTTTCAGATTTTCAGGAATATTTCTCAAAGCAATCTCGCCACCGCGATAAAACCACAATTTTGGAATGGAAAAAATAGGAAAATTAGCATTTTGCAACATTCCATTATTATATAGCAACATCATAATCAAAGGAAGACCAAGGATCCCCAAAGGGATTGCCAAGCAAATAAGAGATTGGATGTCCACCTTCTTTATCCTTAAAGTATACAGCAAAGAAATTGCCAAGAAAATTGGCACAACCAAATAGGAGATAACATAGGTATAGAGCGTCAATCCCCAACTAATTCCAGAAAGGATATACCAATAGCGTTTGCTAGAAAGAATAGCTTTATCAAATAGATAAATCGAAATCAGCATCATAGAACTCATCAAATTGCAATCTAAGCCCCAACGTGATTTCAAGATATTCCAAGGACTAACTGCTAAAATCAGCACACCAAGCACACCTTGTTTTTTACCAAAATGTTTGCTAAGCATTTGGTAAAAACAAATCATAGAAAGCAAACTTAGGAGAACTGCAGGCAAACGAAAAACTGAAACACTTGTGCCAAAAATTTTTATCAAAATCGCTGCCAAATAAGCATACAAAGCACTTTGACCACCACCAAAATTGATAAGATAAACAGGTAAATGGTTTAAATAGCGGTCAACACTGTGTTTTGAAAGACAAATCGCATCATACAAAGCACCTGCTTCATCAACGTGCAAACCTTTTGGAATTTGGTTTGTTTTGTAAGAAAAAGTTATTACACCAATTAGTAAGACAATAAGAAAAAGAGGAGTAGCAAATTTTTCAAGAAAACGATTTTCAGCAGAAATATTTTCATCCTTATTTCTCATTTGACGTATTTTTCCCATAACACAAATGATTAAAATTACAAAAAATGAAATATCTTGAAACAAATTTAGCATAATTTTCCCTTTCTAAAACAAAATTCAATTTGTAGGGGCGATTACCAATCGGGTGCTAATCGGCCAATAGCATATTTTTGAAAAAATGTCAAGTTGACAAATTTGCATAAATATGATATAATAAAAGGTAGAGGCTCAATTGTATAAATCATATTATTTTTACCAATTTTCACAAAAATTTTCATAAATTTCTTGACAAATGAGAATAATACGTTTATAATAATATTTGTTAATTTCAAATGGCGAAGTAGCTCAGTTGGCTAGAGCACTTGGTTCATACCCAAGGTGTCGAGAGTTCGAATCTCCCCTTCGCTACCAAAATCGCACTCTTACGAGTGCGATTTTTTTGATATTTTATAAATTGTACAAATTTTGATCTTTACAAGCTTTTGCTCTTTTTGCTGTTTTGCTATCACTTGATTTTAGCGAATTTTCTAAGAAATCAGGATGAGCAATCATAAAATCTCTCATTGATTTGTAAGGATCTTCTGCAAATTGCTTTAACATTTTTAGTTGAGCTTCATTAATCACGCCTAGTTCTTTTGCTTTTTCAAATAAAGTTTCGTTAATTTGCGATAACGATAAAGAACGAATGCCAAGATTGGTTAATACTTGATCTCCACCTTGTAAACGGTTAACAACAGCGACACTTGTTACAATATTAGCATCTAATTTCTTAATAGCAGGAATCCAAGATTTTAGATAACTTGAAGCCATTGTGATTAAATCTGCGATATGTAAAACACGTTTTCCTTCTAATTTTTCAACAGGAGTTGCTTCCTCAAAATCACAAGTATTAACAACTGTTGTTAAATCTTTGTAAATTGTGATATGTGGTTTCCCCAGTAAATATGCCATAATAAGCGAGAAATACCAATCACGTCTTTCTCCACCAGAGATATAATCAATAACTGTTAAATCAATTTTACTTTCGATAAACTCTTTTAAAGTATCGACAACGGTTTTGTAAATTTCATTGCTTTCATATTGCTTTAAAACTTGCTCAAAAAGATTAGCTGGAATTAGGTCTTTTGGGACAGTTTCTAATTGATTATCAATAAAATTAAGGAATTCTTGAGCAGATTTTTCACTTCCATAGAGAAAATGGGTATTAGAAAAATAAGGACTAATTGTTCCAGACGTTAGCCAAAATGGTTTGTTTTCTTCGCATACTTTGAATGCATTTGTTTCAAATAGTAATGACATTAAATCGTTCATAAAAATTTCCCCCTAATATATTAAATATTATGTTATTATATTATATTATTAAATATTAAATATTATATTAAATATAAATATACTAGAAAATTTTAAGAAAGTCAATGATTTTTTGATTTATTTGGGGACGGGGACACTCTTAAAGAAGAAAAAAGGACCGCTAAGATTTGCAAACAGTGGAAAAAATGATTTTCCTAAAATAATAATTTTAGGGACGGTCTTTAAAAAATAAAAAAAATTCAGAAGCTTGAAAACAATAGAAAAATTATTAAAATCTGAAAGAAATTTTTTGATTTTTTAACATTTATTTTCTAAGAGTGTCCCCGTCCCCAATTTTACTTATTTCATTTCTATCAAAAAATCTATAAAATCCATTAAATTCCAATCATTACATTAACTTTTACTTCTCTTTAAGACTGTCCCCGTCCCCTCAATTTTCAGCAACACCTAAATTTGACAAATTTTGATAATATTTTCTGGAAATCACTAGACAAAATGAAAAAAATTAGGTAAAATAAAATGTAGGGGCGATTATTAATCGCCCATTTTCGAAACACAAATGATTTATATTTCAGAAGAAAGAAGGGAAAAGATAACACATGAGAATGAGTACAATCGATAAAGCAATTATGAGCGAAAGAGAAGAACTAAAAAAATCAAAAAAACAAAGAAAAAACAATAAAAAAACGCAAGCGAAACCAGAATATGTTGGGGTAAAACGATTTTTTTCAGCTATGTTCTTGCTAGGTTCCGTAGGAATTATAATGGGTTTAACACTTTTATATGGTCCATGGAAAAATTTTAGAGAATGGCTCATCACAACAGCCATGACAACGATGACACATCAATACTATGCCACTTGGTTTTACAGCCCAGAAGTAATCGACGATGTATTGAATCGAAATAAAATTGTAGAAATTGAGGAAGACACGGATACCAATATGATTAACATTGCAAGTAGTAAAACCACAGAATACGAAAACGAATTCGAACGCCAAATCCTAGAGCGTGATCCGAAGAACAACGACTACAAAATCATCGAAATTAACAAAAAGAAATTTACAGGTTATTTAGTTGCTGTATACGACCCTGCTAGAATTCAAACGGTTTGCACCAAAAATTTGGGTGTATCTGGGCAATATTTAACCAAAATGGCAGAAGATAATGATGCTTTGATTGCCGTCAATGGTGGTGGATTTGATGATCCGAATTTTAGCAGTACCGGTGGCTCACCACTTGGTGTAACCATTTGTAATTGGGCGTATACTTCTCAAGCCAAATATAATGGTGCAGGTGGAATCATCGGATTTACCAGAGCTAATAAATTGATTTTGACTTCCAAAGTAAATGTCAAAGAAGCAAAAGCAAAAGACATCAGAGATGCCGTTACATTTGGACCATTTTTGATTGTGAATGGCAAAAAATCTTCTGTTGTTGGAAATGGCGGTTGGGGTACAGCGCCTAGAACTGCGATTGCCCAAAGAAAAGATGGAATTGTGCTATTTTTAGTTATTGATGGAAGAACCGCTTCCAAACCGGGTGCGGATATGGATGATTTAATTGATGTTTTACTAGATTATGGAGCCTACAATGCTGCAAATTTAGATGGTGGAACGTCAAGCGTATTAGTTGTCAATAACACGATTGTCAATGACCCAATCGATAGTACAGGAGCACACAAAACAAGACCAATTGCCACTGGTTTTATTTTGACGAAAGATAATAGCGATGATGGAGACCACAGCGTTGTGGCAGATAAATTAGGAGAGGACGAAGAGTAATGTACGAAGTATTTGCAGATTTACACGTTCATATTGGAAGATCTGAAAATGGAAAACCAATCAAAATAACGGCGGCGAGGAGTTTGAATTTTGCCAACATTGCTAAAGAATGTGTTGAAAAAAAAGGAATTAATGTAGTAGGAATCATCGATTGTGCATCACCTTATGTGATAGAAGATATTGAGAATTTTCTGAAAACAGGCGAGGCTTTTGAAATTCCAGATGGAGGAATTATTTATCAAAACAAAGTTTGCATTATTTTAGGAAGTGAAATTGAAACATCTGAAATAAATGATGAAGGGAAAACAGGAAGTGCGCATAATTTGTGCTATTTTCCAACATTGAACGATATTAAACATTTTTCTAGTGAGATGTCAAATCATATTAAAAATATGACACTTAGTTCACAAAGAGCCGATATTTCGGCTTATGAATTGATTGATATTGTAGAAAAATACCATGGAATTTTAATTCCGGCGCATTGTTTTACGCCACATAAGAGTTTTTATGGAAATTGCACATCATCTTTAAAACGTATTTTTAAGGAAAGATATGATAAAATTCCGGCAATCGAGTTAGGCTTAAGTTCTGATACTTTTTTGGCTGACCAAATTTCTGAATTGGAAACCAAAACGTTTTTAACCAACTCCGATGCTCATTCTTTGCCCAAAATTGCGAGGGAATACAATAAAATGCAGTTGGGCGATATCAGTTTTAAAGAATTCTGCAAGGCTTTGAAAAATGAAGAAGGACGAAAAATTGTTGCCAATTATGGTTTAGACCCAAAACTTGGAAAATATCATCGAACCTATTGCGAAGTTTGTGATAAAAAAATTGAAGGGACTGCGCCAGTTACCAAATGTGATACTTGCGATAGTAAAAATATCACGATGGGTGTTTTTGACCGAATCGAAATCATTAAAGATAAGGAAAATACAAAGAGTCCAAACTTTAGACCAGAATATATTTATCAAATTCCGCTTAACTTTATACCAGGCTTAGGTGGCAAAACAATTGATAAATTGTTAAATCATTTTGGTACAGAAATGACGATATTACATAAAATTTCAAAGGATGATATTGAAGCAATAGTAGGTAGCAAAATTTCTGAAAATATTATTCTTGCAAGAGAAGGAAAAATGCACATTGTAGAAGGGCGGTGGAGGAGTTTACGGAAAAGTAGAATAAAATGAGAACATATGAATACACTTAAATAAAACAAAATAGGGTTTCGTAGAGGTCGGAACTGACTAACTTACCTGAACCCAAACAAAAGGAAAGAAATTTATGAAAAACAAAAGTGTATTTTTTTATTATGTAAAGAACAACAAAAAAAATCTAATTTTTCTAATTCTGATATTTTTAATCGGTATGATAGCTGGAATTGCATTCATTAATAATGTAAGAGCAGAACAAATGCAGGAAATTTCCTCTTATGTGAATTCACTAAAAGATAATTTAAAGACTTCTGACGAAATTAATAAAACTGTAATTTTAACGCAAAGTATAAAGCAAAATCTTGTGTTTGTAGGAATTATATGGATTTTAGGATGCACATTACTAGGAAGTTTTTTGATTTATGTTGCTATTTTATATAAAGGATTTTCTATTGGATATACGGCTTCAGCAATTATAGCAACTTTGGGAGTGAAATCTCGGAACGATTTTTGTGGCATCTGCATTAGTATTGCAAAATATAATATTTTTACCAATGTTGTTCATTTTATCAGATAGTGGAATCAAGTTATTTAAAAAATTAAGACAAAATCAATATGTGGACATAAAATTTGAATTTATTAGACATACTGTAATATCACTGCTAACATTAGTGATAGCAATTATTTCCAGCTTTGTTGAGGTATATGTATCTACAAATTTTTTATATTTTTTTAAAGAAATTTTGTAAAAACCCTTTACATTTTGGAAAAAATCTGATATAACAGTAATGTCTTATGTAAATTATAAAGAAATGGGGTATTAAGAATGGATAAACAAATCAAACTTTTTTTGGAATTTTTACAAAATGATAAAAAATTATCAAACAATACGTTACAGTCATACAAAAGAGATATTTTGCAATATCAAGCTTACATAGACAAAAATAAATTAAATTATTTGAAACTAGATTCAGAAGATCTAAGTAAATATTTAAAAAGTTTGTCAAGAATGAATAAAAAGCCATCAACAATTTCTAGAAATTTGGCTACAATTAGAGCTTTTTATCAATATTTAGTACGCACGAAAAAAGTGAAAAAAGATCCAACGGATGGAATTCATGCACCAAAAGTGGAAAAAAGTGTTCCTAGTGTATTGACAGCAAAAGAGGTTGAATTATTGTTAGAACAACCTAAAAATATTGATTTAAAAGGAATTCGTGATAAAGCAATGCTTGAAATTGCTTATGCTACGGGAATGAGAGTTACAGAAATTATTTCATTAAATGTAACAGATGTTAATGTAGAAGAAAGCTATGTTTCTTGCAATACTGGAAGCAAAAGCAGAAACATTCCATTAGGATCAATGTCTTTGCAAGCTTTAGTAGAATATATTGAAAAAGCAAGACCAGTATTAATTAAAGATGAAAGAGATCAAGCACTTTTTGTTAATATTAATGGAAAAAGACTTACCAGACAAGGTTTCTGGAAAATTGTTAAATATTATAAAGAACAAGCACACATTTCAAAAGATATTACACCACACGTTTTAAGACATTCTTTTGCAACGCATCTTTTGAGAAATGGAGCAGATTTAAAATCCATCCAAACAATGCTTGGACATTCAGACATTTCTTCAACACAAGTGTATATGCAATTTAAGAACGAAAATTTGAAAGATATTTATAATAAAGCACATCCACGTGCGTAAACTGAAAACAAATTGTCATATTTTAAAAACTCCGTGCATAAAATATTAATAATATATTTTATCAAAGGAGTTTTTTTATGTGTGGAATTGTTGGAATTGTAAATGACCGAGAAGATATTTCGAATGGGCATACAATCATTCGAAATATGACAAAAGCATTGTCAAAAAGAGGTCCAGATGAAGAAGGAGTGTTTCTAGAAAAACATTGTAATTTAGGGCACAGAAGACTTAGCATTATTGACATCGAAAATGGAAAACAACCAATGTCTTGTCAGTTTAATGAGGCTACATATACCATAGTTTATAATGGACAGATATATAACACAAAAGAATTAAGGGAAACATTGCTAGAAAATGGTTTTGAGTTCAAAGGGCATTCGGACACGGAAATTTTGCTAAAAAGTTATATTTTTTATGGTAAAGATGTGTGTAAACATTTGAATGGAATTTTTGCATTTGCTATTTGGAATAGCAAAACAGAAGAGATTTTTGTTGCCAGAGACCATTTCGGGATTAAGCCTTTATATTATTCCATTGTCGGAAATAATCTGATTTTTGCCTCAGAAGTAAAGGCAATTTTTGAGCACCCAATGTCCAAACCAATTCTTGACAAAACGGGAATTTCGGAATTATTTGGAATTGGACCAAGTCATACACCAGGAATTAGTCCATTTAAGGGAATTCATGAATTAGAACCTGCCCATTTTATGGTATTTAATAAAAATTATTTCAAAAAGGAAGAATATTGGAAACTCCAAACCAAGGAACATACGGACGATTTGGAAACAACGTGTGAAAAAATCCGATTTTTGCTTAAAGATTCCATTGAAAGGCAACTAGTATCCGATGTACCACTTTGTTGTTTGCTGTCAGGTGGACTAGATTCGAGCATTATTACTGCCTATGCAAGTAAGTATTATAAAGAAAAATATGGTAGAAAATTATCCACTTTTTCGGTAGATTATGTGGATAACGACAAGAATTTTGTCAAGAGTGATTTTCAGCCAAATAGTGACAATTATTTTATCGATTTAATGGTCAAAGAATTTGACACAGACCATCACAAAATCGTGCTAGACACGCCAGAATTATACAAAGGCTTGGAAGATGCCATGATTGCCCGAGATTTTCCAGGAATGGCAGATGTGGATTCTTCGTATTTACTATTTTTTAGAGAAGTCAAAAAGCAGGCGAAAGTAACGCTTTCTGGAGAATGCTCAGATGAGATTTTTGGTGGATATCCTTGGTATTTTAGAAAAGATAGTTTGGAAAGCAATACGTTTCCATGGTCGCTTGCTATTTCCGAAAGGCAGAATTTGCTTAATCCAGAAATTGCGAAAAAGATTAATTTGAAGGAATATATTGATCAGCAATATCAGCATTCTTTAAGTAAAGTGGAATTCTTGCCAAGTGATAGTGAAATAAATCGATTACAAAGAAAATTGATTTATTTGACATCAAACTGGTTTATGCAAACGCTTCTTGACAGAACGGACAGAATGAGTATGTATAACGGATTTGAGGTAAGAGTTCCATTTTGTGATTACAGAATTGTAGAATATGTTTGGAATATTCCATGGGAAATGAAGGCTTACAAAGGAAGGGAGAAAGGGCTTTTGAGACTTGCGATGGAAGGCGTTTTGCCAGACGAGATTATTCATCGAAAGAAGAGCCCTTATCCTAAGACACATAATCCAAACTATACGAAAATTGTCAAAGAAGGCTTGACGAATATTATGAAAGATAAAAATGCTCCAATTAATGGACTTTTAAATCGAGATTATATTTTAGAGATTATTGATACAGAAGGCAAAGCGTTTACAAGACCATGGTTTGGGCAATTGATGACAGGTCCGCAATTGATGGCTTATTTGATTCAGGTGAATACTTGGCTAGAGAAATATCAGCCAGAGATTCTGATATAATGCAAAATGCGAACATCTATCTAATTAGTAAGATGTTCGCATTTTTTCATACAATGTATGAGATTACTTTTTAATTTTGATGAAGCCATTTTCCAGTTCCAAGTTGACAAAATCTCCGCAATTAAATTGTAAAAGATTTATATATTCAGATGGAATAACTATTCTGTCTTGTGAGTCTAAATTTCTTATGATTCCAATAAATGGTTTTGTCTGTAAATCTTGATTTTCAAATTTTGCTATACAGATTTTACCATATTGGATTGAGATTTCTGTTGCTTGTCCTTTGGAAAGGTTGAGTGCATTAAGAAAATTAGCGGGGAGACTTAGTCTCCGCAGAGAATCAAGTTTTCTTCGTATTGCCATAATGTTTCCTCCTAAATTAAAAAAGTTACAATAAATTTACATAACAATTATATTTCTTTTTTTTCACTTTGTCAATATTTGGTTCTCGATTTTTAGTGTTACCACCCATATACCGAAAAATTTTCACCATTTCGATAACACTCAATTGCCTTCCTTACATAAGGAATCACATTATCTGGCAAATGTTCCAAATCATAAAATTTAAGCTCATCGCACTTATCTTTTTCCATAATTTGGATTTGTCCGCTATAATTTTTGCAAGTCAAAAAATAGTCAATACTTTCTCGATTAGGTGTGTTTCTATGCATGACGTGAACAATTTGCAAATCTTGTTCTTCAATCCAAATTCCTGCTTCTTCCGAAACTTCTCTTTGCATAGCTTTGATGACACTTTCATTTCCATCAATATGTCCGGCAACAACGCTATAATTTCCATCTTCATAGCCAGTATTGTATCTTCTTAGCAACAAAATTTGATTATTTTCGATTAATATTAAATGAACGGCAACCACCAACTTAAATCTTTCCATTATTTTCTCCTTTCAAATTAACTAATTTTACTCATTTTTTCTACATATTCTAAATCATTTATTTTAGAAATTGCAAAACATTTTTTACCCAAATCTTTTAAAGAAGCGCCAATATGATATAATTCCTTTTCGTCAATTATCATAAATCGATCATGGAATTTGTTTGTATAGGTTATTTTTAAAGTAGGATATTGTTTGTTAAATTTATCAATATCTAATTTTATAAAATGACAATTTTGCGATGTTAAGATAACGACTTGTACATCTCTATTTTTCTTAGATAGCATTTTCAAAATACTGTCGTCTATGTAATTATCAATGATTACAATTTTGATTTTTGCAGACTTTATTATATCAACAATTAAACGATAAGCATCATAAATCTGCCCATTAAAGAAAACTTTTTGTTGAAATTCAGTTTTTGCATTTTTTTGTAGTTCGTTGAATACATTGTCAAATTTTTTATCATGTTCTAATAATTTATATTCTACGTTTGTTAATCTTTCAAAGAGTTGTCCGTTTACAAGTAAAAATTTTCTCATTTCTACAAATGCATCCATAATATGAATGCTTACTTGTACAGCAATTTCATTTTTAAGTAATCCAGAAAGCATGGCAATTCCTTGCTCTGTAAATACATATGGTAAATATCTTCTTCCACCATAATTTTCCTTTTCTAAACTTGAGGTCACAATTTGTGACCTCAAGTTTGCTAATTCATTTTCTGTTAATTGAAAACAAAACTTTTCAGGAAATCTTTTAATATTTCGTTTTACAGTTTGATTGATTTTTTTTGTTTCATAATGATATAGCATTGCCACATCGCTATCGAGCATGACTTGTTTTTGACGTATGGTGTAAATTAAATTTTTTATGTTTTCAAATTCATAAGTAGGCATAAGTGTATTTGTTTCGTTCAAATTATCACATCCTTGTTTTGATTGAAATTATTATAAAACATATGTTTGCATTTGTCAAGAGAATTTTTTAATAAATTAAAATTCTTTACTTTTTTATTAATTCATGTTATAATCAAACTCAGTTATGGCAGATATTAGAAGAAGAGGAGAGTGAGATAATGGCTGGTGAAGTTACAAACATGGAAACTTTAGTAGAACTTCTGGATAGTGAGCAAGAAATTTCAGAAGAAAACTCTTTTTTGGAAGATGAAGTACCATTTTTATCGGAAATGGAATGGAAGCAAAAACGAGCTCAAATAAGAGAATTGCAACTAAGAGGCCTTTTGCCTATGAAGTATGAATTTGTTTATACTGAAAAGAAGCAACTATAAACCATTCTGCCTAACTTTCCTACAAGAGAAATGTTATAATAACATTTCTCTTGCAATAATAAAAAAGGAGAAAAACATGAGATTAGATAAATTTTTAAAAGTAAGTCGTGTGATAAAACGAAGAACCGTTGCCAACGAAGCGGCAGATAGTGGAAGGATTTCGGTAAATCGGAAAAGTAGTCAAGCCAAGTTTTGATGTAAAGGCAGGCGATATTGTGGAAATTAAATTTGGAGATAAAGTTTCCAAGTTTCAGATTTTGGCTGTGCCAGAAAAAGTGGGGAAAGATTTGGGAGAGTTGATAAAGATTTTGTAAAAAAGAAAAGAACTCCCAAAAGAGTTCTTAAAAGATGTCATTTAGAAGTGATACAATGCTTGTGAGCATTATAAAAATAGAGATGTTTCTATTAGTCATGTATGCCCAACGAGCAGGAATAGATAATACCAAAGTATAACGTTTTGAGTAAAGAGGATAATTTAATGTAATACCTTTTATTGCTAGATGTTCAATTTTGGAAGTATTATGCCAAATAAAGAAACTAACAATTAGATTAACTACCCCAAAAATTATACTACTTTGAATATTATGAAGTTCGTAATGACACAAATAAGCATCACATACAAATGACACAAAAAGTATTAGATAGCAATTCCGCAATTTTAACATAAAATGCCTCCTTTAATATTTTCTAAAAGCTTTCTAAAATTATTATACCATAAATTAACATAAAAGTCAAATGGCGATTCATAAGATGAATCGCCATAAAATATATATTATTGTGCAAATGCTTGTCTCCCTTTCTTGAAAGAAAGAAGATTCGTGATTTCATTTGCTTTTTTGATTTGCTTTTGCGCTTTTTCTTGCTCAATTTGCCTTGCTTGACGTTCGGCCATGGTTTCACAAATGGCTTTTTGATAGGTAAAATGCGTATCTTGTGCGATTTTTTGCCAATTGTAATCGGTTTTCACTTTGGCTTGTGCATTTTTGACAACATCACTACATAATTTTGGGTCAAACAAAAGAGTTAAAATTGAATCAGCAAGTGAATTTGGATTTCCAGCATAACTTTTCATTCCATTAATCCCATGGTCAACAATTTCATTTAAACCGCCAATATCAGAAACAACAACAGGTGTGCCAGAAAGCATAGCTTCCAATGCAACAATTCCAAATGGTTCATAGGTACTAGGGAAAACTGAAATATCAGCGCATTTATACATTTTTTGCACATTTTTGGAATTTAGATATCCTGTAAAATATACTTTATTTCCTAAGCCCAAAGAATTTACTTGGGCGCGCAATTCATCAATCATTCCACCTTTACCAGCGATAATTAATTTGGCATCGTGATAATTTGCCAAAATTTTTGGCATAGCAGAAATTAAATTTTGAATGCCTTTTTCATAAACTAAACGTCCCATAAAAAGAATGATTTTTTCGTTGTCCATAGCATATTGTCTTCTGAAATCGTAATCTCGTTCGACTTCACTAAATAGATTGATGTTAACTCCATTTGGTACAACATTGATTTTTTCATAAGGCAAACCAAAAAGACGTTGCAATTCATTTTTCATGTAATTGCTATTGACAATGACTTCAGAAGACTCGTAAGTAAGCATCCATTCGGTATCATTTATGTATTTTTGCGTTTCGCCTTGGATTCCACTATTTCTGCCAGCTTCGGTTGCATGAATGGTGGAAACAAGGGAAATACCATATGCTGTTTTTAGCGTTTTTCCAGCGTAAGCAGTTAGCCAATCATGAGCATGAATGACGTCAAATTTTTCGCCTTGGTTAATTAGTTCGCCTACTTTAGCAATCATATTGAAATTAAGTTGCATAACCCAATCAATAAAATTGTTAGAACTAATCATAAAATTATCAACTCGGTGAACTTTTACGCCTTTATCATCTTCGAAATAGGGTACGTTGCCATCACGGTAGGTTACAACGGTTACATCATGACCATCTTGATATAAACGATGGGATAAATCATGCACAACTCTTGCAATTCCTCCTACAACTCTTGGTGGATATTCCCATGATAGCATTAAAATTTTCATATTTTGTACTCCTTTCAAATTCATTGGTAGATTATTTTTCGATCGTTTAGTAAAGATTGAAAACTGTTTTGTCAAGTTTCATATTTTCTGTGAAAATCTACCTCAAATGAAGAATTTTCAAGAGAAAATGAAATTTAATTTTTTGATTTCTACCACTATTGTACCGAATAAAATGAAAAAAGTAAACATTTTTTTACAAAAAAGTACAAAATTTTTGATAATTATTTTGATAAAAAGTTGCAAAAAACAAATTCTGTGGTATACTATAAATATAAATAAAAAAGGAGTGATAAAATGAGTGAGCAACAAAAACAAAATATTGTGGATATTCATAATATTGCTTGTATTTTAAGTCTTGAACAACAAAATGTGGTAAAAAGATTAGAAGAAAAAATGCTAGACGAGAAAATACTTGCTTTAGCGCCAGATGCGATATTAGAAAATATGGATATTACAGAAAAGGTAATGTTGATTCGAGAGTTATCTTTAACAGAAGAGGAAAAAATAAAAGAGAAAGAAGAAGCAATTCCTTTGGAAATCATTTTAAAAGAAGAGGGACTGGAGGGATTGCTAGAATGAAATACGAAATTCGCATAAAAAAGAAGGCAAGAAAATTTATCGATAAACAATCTAGAAATCAAAAAATAAGGATATATCAAGCCATTAGCAAACTTCCGCAAGGTGATGTTAAAAGAATACAGAACACAAATCAAAAGTATCGATTGCGTGTACGGTGAATACAGAATTCTATTTGAATGGCTTGATCATAATATTTACATAGATGTAACAGAAGTAGATAACAGAGGAGATGTTTATAAAAAGTTTTAAATTCTAAAAATTTCTTAGCAATTTCTGCTAAAATTTTCAAACATAAATTAAGTATCGTTTATTTAAAATAATCCATAATTCCTGTATAAATTCCCCAAGCTAAAATCTCTTGATAATTGTCAGTTTGTAGCATAGCACATTCGTTTGAATTTGACAAAAATCCGCATTCGACAATAGTAAATGGAATTTCCAAATGTTTTGTCAAATAAATGTCTGGAACTTTGGCAGGAACGCGTTTGTTTTCTTTTTGAATGGCGTAATTTAGGTTATCTTGAATGCAATTGGCTAAATTTAAACTAGCTTCATTTTCTGGCTTATAAAAAGTTTGCCAACCACTATATTGAGAAGCAGGAATTTTGTTCAAATGAATCGATACAAAAATTTCAGCATCCGAATGATTTCCAATTTCTACACGATTTTTCATATCCGAGATTTTTTTCTTACGAATAGTATCGGCGTCCAATTCATAAATTCCATTTTCGTCAGAACGCGTCAAAACGACGGTACAAGAGGAACTTTCCAACAATTTTTGCAATTTTTCCACAATTGACAAATTAATATTCGACTCATACGTTCCATCGGATGCTTCTGCTCCTCCGTCTGGCAAGCCATGACCAGCATCTAAAATAACAACATGATTAGAAACAGGAGTAGAAGAAGTCTCAACTGTTACAGGAGTGGCTGTGTAATTAAAAAAAATCACAGAAATTGTAATACAAGATAAAAGATAGAGTATTTTTTTCTTATTGATTAAAATCATAAAATCACCCATAAAAGGATATGAGTTGTAAGGGCAAAATATGAAAAAAAACTTGCAAAATCGGAAAAATATGGTATAATAGTAAGGTAGTTTTTTTGAAACAATTAACAAATTGTATCTTGCCTAAATGTAGGGTGGGTGAAAGGAGAGATTAATATGACAGTAGAACAAGAAATTGCCCAAAAGGCTGCTGAAGTGGAAGAGAGAAGAAAAGCCAGAGAGGCTGGAATTCGGCTTACAACAATCCGAATAATAGCTCTTGGAATTTTGGATTTGTTAGAAATGAGTACGACAAGTACAGAAGAAGCCATGCCGGTAGATAGAGTAAATGTTCATTATAAAGAAGAAAGCGGAATTTGGTTACAGGTTGAAAGTAAGACGGGCATTTACACAGAGGATGCACATGATTCACCGGAAGTAGCAGAAAAAATGAGTTTTTTGAACGGATTTTCTGTTAATGAACAAGAAAGAAGATATCTGCAGGAACTTCTTGGAAGATATCGTAAAGTGCTTAAAATTGAAAATGGATTTGCTGTCGAGTAATTTTCCCCCCACATTGCAGGTATTTTGCAATGTGGGGATATATTTTATGATTGACAAAATTGTAAAAATAAAAAATGATGAAAACAATTTCTTTAAATAAAATTTTTATACCACAAAAAGTAAAAAAACAACTTTTTGTGGTCTTTTTTATGCATAAAATTTCCTTGATTTACAGAAAATAACCAAAAAAGATTAAAGGAGAATTTTATGAAAAAAAGTAGAAGCCTAAATATTCGAGGAACGTTGCTAGATCGAAATCAACTCAGTAGCTATTTAGAAAAAATTGCAGCAGAACATAACATCAGAAGTTCGTCTAGCAAAGATACGTATCCTGTGCTAAATGTAAAAGAAGATTTCCAATTTATACTAGAAACGTATAAATTACTTGACAAACATATCAAACTTGGTATTAAAATACATTCGGCAGGAGAATGGCTTTTGGATAATTTTTATATCATTGAAGAAACTGTCAAATCGATTGAAAAAGAGATGCCACTCAAAAAATATAAATCCATGATTGGGCTTTCAAATGGACGTTTTCAAGGTTTTGCAAGAAGTTACGTTTTGGCAGAAGAAATCGTGGCATATAGTGATGGAAAAATTGATAGAGAAATTATTGATTTATGTTTAAAAGCGTATCAAAAGAAGAAATTTTTGACAATGGATGAAATCTACAATATTGGTACGTTTTTTAAAATTTCCATGATTTCCCATATCCGTGAAGTTTGCGAAAAAATTTATTCTTCTCAAATGCAAAAATACAAAGTAGAAAGCATTATAGAGTGTGTTATTGATGGAAAAAGTGCAAATGAGAGAAAGTTTAAAAATACTTCCAATGTAAAGGTTTTTAGTGATAGTCAATTAAAATATCCTTTTATTGAGTATATGTCATATAAACTGAAAGTGTATGGAAAAAAGGCGATTGAGTATCAAAATGTGTTGGAAAAAGAAGTATTAAAATTGGGCGTTACACTTTCAGATGTCATTCAAAAAGAGCATTTGTATATTGCGAATTTAAAAATTAAAATTGGCAATTGTATTACCAGTATTAAAGCAATCAATCGAATTAGCTTTTCGGAATTATTTGGTTATATTAATGTTTCGGAAGAAATTTTGAAGATGGATCCAGCAGGTGTTTATGAATCAATGGATCAAGATAGTAAAGCCTATTATCGAGGTAAAATTGAGGAAATTTCGAAGAAAAGTAAGATTTCTGAGATTTATATTTGTGAGAAAATTATTGAACTGTGCCAAAGATATGAAAATTATACCAATATAACCGAGAAAAAAAAGGCACACGTTGGCTATTATTTGATTGATGATGGAATTGACGAATTAAAAGATATGCTAGAAATTAGACATCACAAACAAGTTGAAAAAAAGGTGGCTGGTCGTTTTTATGTGGCTTGCAATATTGCAATTCCCATGTTTTTAGACTTTTTGATTTGTGCAAAAGTATATTTGAAATATGATTTTGCGTTGTTAAGCATTCTACTTTGGTTGATTTTGTATGTTCCGATTTCGGAAATATTTTTAAGAATTTTCAATTATGTGATGGGAAAATGCAAAAAGCCTACCAAAATTCCGAAAATCAGTTATGAAAATGGAATTCCTGAAACAGCAAGCACGTTTGTTGTTATGCCCACGATTTTAAAATCGGAAGAAAAAATAAAAGAAATGTTTGAAAAATTGGAAGTTTACTATTTGGCAAACAAATCAGAAAACTTATATTTTGCTCTACTGGGTGATTGTAGCGAGGAACAAACCGAGCAAACTCAATTTGACAAAAACGTTATGGAATATGGAAAAAAGTATGCTGAAAAGTTGAATCAAAAATACAGTAATTTTGGGTTTCCGAAATTTCATTTTTTGTATCGAAAAAGAGAATGGAATCCGCACGAAAAATCGTATATTGGTTGGGAAAGAAAAAGAGGACTTTTGGTTACGTTTAACAAATACATTAAAGGAAAACTTAGAAACAATTTTTTGGTCAACACAATGGAAGAACAAAAAGAGAATTTGCCAGAAATTAAATATATTATTACATTAGATAGTGACACAAATTTAAGTTTGGAAACCGCACAAAAGTTAATTGGTGCGATGAGCCATGTGCTAAATGTTCCAGTAATTGAAAATAACAAAGTTGTATCTGGTTATGGAATTATGCAACCACGAATTGGGCTAGATTTGGATTTGGCAAAGAAAAGCAAATTTATTGAATTATTTAGCATTCAAGGGCGGAATTGATTTTTACACAAATGCCATTTCTGATATTTACCAAGATTATTTTGGAGAAGGAATTTTTACTGGAAAAGGAATTTATGACGTTTCTGTCTACAATCAAATGTTAGACGGAGAAATCGAAGAAAATACTGTGCTTAGCCATGATTTGCTAGAAGGAAATTTTTTGCGTTGTGGACTTTTAACAGATGTCATGTTGCTTGACGGCTATCCACTTCGCTATATTCCTTATATTTTGCGAAATCACAGATGGACAAGAGGCGATTGGCAGATTATAAAATGGCTAAAAAGCAATCGATTAAATGAAATTTCAAAATTTAAAATATTTGACAACTTAAGAAGAAGTTTATTAAATATTATGGCATTTGTCGGTATTTTGACAGGAAATTTGATTTATTTGACTTTGAAAGATTTGGGAATTGAAGTCATTTTGTGGTCGGTTTTAGCAATCATTATTTCCTATATTTTAGATGGTGTCAATTACATTGTTTTTAAAGAAAGCAATGTCGAGGGTGCTGTGTATAGCGACAAAAAATTCTCGAAAGATATGAAAAATGGAACCATTAGTTTTATTCGAATTCTTTTAAGCATTTTATTTTTACCTTATGAAATGTTTAAAAATTTAGATGCCATTTGTAAAAGTATGTATCGTATGAAAACCAAAACAAAATTGCTAGAATGGGTAACCGCAGAAGAGGCAGATAAAAATTCAAAAACAGATTTGCAATCTCATTTTTTCCAAATGAGAAGCAATGTAATTCTTGGCATTTTGTTTTTATGTTTCCAAAATCCGATTGCGGTTTCTTTGGGAATTTTATGGATTGTAGCACCAATTGTGGCTTGGTATATTAGTTTGGATATAGGGCACGAAAATCAAATGAGTACAGAAGATTTGGATTATCTAAAAGAGGTGGGAAAAGCCACTTGGCAATTTTTTAAAGACCACATAACAGAAGATACGCATTATTTAATGCCAGATAACTACCAAGAAAACCGTAAAGAAAAAACTGTAAAACGAACTTCTTCAACCAATATAGGCTTAGAATTATTAGCCTTTATTTCTGCTTATGACCTTGGCTATATAAATCAAAAACAAGCCATTGATTATATTACAAAAGTTATCGAAACCATAAATGGTTTGGCAAAATGGAATGGACATTTATACAATTGGTATCAATTAGAAACACTAGAGCCACTCATTCCGCGATATGTTTCTTCTGTAGATAGTGGAAACTTGGTGGGCTATTTATATGTAGTAAAACAATTTTTAATGGAACAAAATAGCAAATTTGAGTTAGACAATCTCATTCAAAATGTTTCAGATTTGATTGATAATACGGACTTTTCAAAATTATATAGTCCAGAAAACAAGCTCATGTCAATTGGATTTAACTTGGAAGATAACGAACTAACCGATTCATACTATGATTTTCTAGCTTCAGAAGCAAGACAAGCCAGTCTTGTTGCCATTGCCAAAGGCGATGCACCAAGTAAACTGTGGAACAACTTAAGCCGAACAGTTACGTCCTTAAAAGGCTACAAAGGCTTGATTTCATGGACAGGAACCACATTTGAATATTTAATGCCCAATATTAATTTAAAACAATATGAAGGAAGCTTGATTGATGAAGCCAGTCGATTTGCTATTCTGAGCCAAATGGAATATGCCAAAAAGCTCAAAGTACCTTGGGGCATTTCAGAATCAGCATTTAATTTAAGAGATTTGCATGGACATTATCAATATAAAGCATTTGGTGTTCCGTGGCTTGGCTTGAAAAGAGGATTGGAGGAAGATATTGTTATTTCTCCTTATAGCACATTTTTGTCGTTACCGTATGTACGATCGCAAGCCATTCAAAATTTGAAGTATTTGGAAAAAGAAGGCTCTCGAGGAAAATATGGTTTTTATGAAGCAGTTGATTATACAAGTAGCAGGCTCAAAAAAGGTGAAACACACGAAGTTGTAAAAACATATATGGCACATCATCAAGGTTTGATTTTGCTATCCATTAATAATTGCCTTCATGAAAATATTTTACAAAAGCGATTTAATAAAAATCCAGAAATCGAATCTGTCAATGTGTTATTGCAAGAAAAAATGCCAGTTAAAATGATTATTACTAAGGAGAAAAAAGAGAAAATCTCCAAAAATAAAACTCCAGTAGACAGCGGATATGTTGAAAGAGTCATTGAAAATCGAAATCCTAGATTTAAAAATGTAAATGTGATTGCTAATCCCAATTATAAAATTATGATTAACGACTTTGGTGAAGGAGTCAGCACTTACAAAAATCAAATGATTAACGATTATAAAGTAACTTCCGAACTCAAAAATGGAATTTTCTTTTATATTCGAAACACAAAAACCAAGAAAATTATCCAATTAGAAAAATGTGATAAAGTAATTTTTGCTCCTGATAAAGCCAAATTTATTGGGAAAGATGCCAATTTAAAATTCGAAGTAACGGTAACCTTAGACCCAGATAAATGCATCGAAATTAGGCGTGTGGAAATTGAGAATTTTGGAAAAAGTGATGAAGTATTGGAAGTAATTTGTGAATTTGAGCCAGTACTTTCTGAACAATCCGCGCAGTATGCGCATCCAGCTTTCAATAAATTATTTTTGAAATTTGAAGAAGAAAATGAAAATATCATTGTTCAAAGAAAATCAAGAAGTCTTGAAAAAAGTGTCTATTTAGCAACAACCTTATACACAGAAAGTGACCAAATTGTGAATTTTGAATACGAAATTGATGGCGAAAAATATCGCGCAAGAGAAAATTATGGTTTGCCACAAATGATTAAAAATCAGAAGATTTTTTCAAAGCAAATTGCGCAAGTTGTATCGCCGATTGTAGTTATGAAAAGAACGGTAAAAGTTGCTTCTCAATCAGATGCAACAGTAGATTTAATCATCACAGCTGGGGACACAAAAGAAGAAGTAAGAAGTCTTATTCAAAAAGTCAAAGGAAAAGAAGAAGTTGATAAAATCTTCAATGTTGCTATGGCGCGATGCGAAGAACAAAATAAATATTTACGAATCAAATCAAGCAAACTGGAAATGTATCAGCAATTATTAAATTATATTTTGCAATTAAATGCTAGCGATAAAAAGAATGATACACCAGAATGTTCAATTCAGAGTTTGTGGAAATACGGAATTTCTGGCGATTTGCCAATTTTTGTTTTAAAAATTGCAAAATTTGATGAAATATACGTTTTAGAAGATATCATACGAGCCTTTGAATATTACCGAATTAAAAATATTTCTATGGATTTGGTGATTTTAAATAACGAAAAAAACGTGTATGAACGATTTGTAGATGATGCAATTCATTCCGTCATTTCGGAAAGACAACTGCAATTTTTGAAAAATACGTCTGGCGGAATTTTTGTGCTAAACCAAAAAGATTTGCCCAAAGAAGATTTAAAAGCAATCGAATTAAAAGCGCGTGTCATTCTTGATTCGAAAAAAGGAGATTTATCAGCATTTTTAAAAGAAATGCAAGAAAAACAAGATGCTCAAAAAGACCAAATCGAAAAACCAAAACAGGTTCAAATAGGCGAAGAATTATTACCACTCAAAAAAGAAGAATTGCTTTATGATAACGATTTTGGAGGATTTTCTCAAAACGGAAAAGAATATATCATTTACAAAAACACAGAAAATAAATTACCTTCTGTTTGGAGCAACGTTCTAGCCAATAAATTCTTTGGAACTGTTGTAACAGATGGATTAGGAGGATACACTTGGTACAAAAACAGCCGACTAAATCGTCTAACGGCTTGGAACAACAACACAGTTTTAGATGTTCCATCTGAAATTTATTATCTAAAAGATGAAGACAATTCACAAGTTTGGACAATAAACAGCAGTGTCAATCCAAGCCCAAACTATTATTATATTAGGCATGGATTTGGCTATTCTAGTTTCCAAAATAGTTACGATAATTTAATACAAACCGTTGATGTTTTTGTACCAAATGAAGAAAATGTAAAAGTGTTAAATTTTCGTATCAAAAATATCATTGGCGAAAATCGAAAAATCAAATTGGTGGTTTATATCAAACCAGTTTTAGGCGAAGATGAATATTTTAGCAATGGAAATATCAAACTTGAGAAAAAAGGAAATTTGTTGCTCGTTAAAAATATGTTTGCAGATGAAGATTTTAAAGATAAAATTATGTATGTAACTAGCAACGAAAATATCAGCAGTTTCACTGGAGACAAAGCAGATTTCTTTGGTAATGGTACAATCGAAGAACCAGACGCTTTATACAAACAATTGGACGGCAATTCTGGTCTTGGAAAAGATTCATGTATTGGTTTCCAAATTGATTTAGAATTGGATAAATTTGAAGACAAAAAGTTTTCAATTTTAATTGGCCAAGAAAATAGTGTAGAAAAAATAAAAGAAGTGGCTAGCCAATACCAGAAAGAATACGATGTAGAAGTCAAGCTGGAAAATGTGAAATCAAAATGGAATAATATTTTAAGTGTGATTAATGTAAAAACGCCGTCCGAATCCATTAATCTTTTGATGAATGGCTGGCTTGTGTACCAAACCATTGTGAGCCGATTATTTGCCAGAAGTGGATATCATCAATCTGGTGGAGCTTTTGGATTTCGTGATCAATTGCAGGATTGCTTTGGTATTAAATATATTGATAGTTCATTTTTAAGAGAACAAATTTTAAACTGTGCTAGACATCAATTTGTTGAGGGCGATGTTTTGCATTGGTGGCATTTAGAAACAAAAAAAGGCATCAGAACCCGTTTTTCAGATGACTTATTATGGCTTGTTTATGGCGTTTTGGAATATGTCGAATTCACAAATCAAAGGGATATTTTAGATGAGCAAGTTTCTTACATCAAAGGCAATTTGCTAAAAGAAGACGAACTTGAAAAATACGATATCTTTTACGAAAGCGACGTCAAAGAAAGTATTTTTGAACATTGCATTCGTTCCATTGAACAAGTTATCTCAAAAGGAATTGACCCATTTCCTAAAATTGGTGTAGGCGACTGGAATGATGGATTTAGTAATTTGGGAAGCAAAGGAAAAGGCGAAAGCATTTGGCTAGGATTTTTCTTGTACGATATTTTAAATCGATTTATTCCCATTTGCGAAGAAAGAAAACGTGCAGATTTGGTAGAAAAATACACTAAACTAAAAGAAGAATTAAAGAAAAACTTAAATACTAAAGCATGGGATGGACGTTGGTACAAAAGAGCCATTAATGACGATGGCTACGAAATCGGAAGCATGAGCAGTGAAGAATGCAGAATTGACTGTATTGCACAGAGTTGGGCAGTTATTTCCAATGCGGCAGATAATGATAAAAAATTCATTTCCATCGAAGAAGCCGAAAATTATTTAGTTGATCGAGAAAATAAATTAATTAAATTATTTGAACCAGCCTTTGAAAATTCTAGTTTTAATCCAGGATATATCAAATCATATCCAGCTGGAATTCGAGAAAATGGTGGACAATATACGCATCGGAAGCGTATGGTTAATTATTGCCGAAGCCTTGCTTGGATTTGGTGATAAAGCTGTCGAATTTGCTGAACTAATTAATCCAATTGAACACACCAAAACCAAAGAAGAAGCCAAAAAGTTCAAACTAGAGCCTTATGTCATGGAGGCAGATATTTACACCAATAAAGATTTAATGGGGCGTGGTGGCTGGAACTGGTATACGGGGTCTAGTAGTTGGTATTTTAAGGCGATTATTGAGTCAATTTTAGGATTGAAAATCAGAAACGGTTTCCTAAGTGTAGAACCTTGCATTAGCAAATCTTGGAAAGAATATGAAATCAAATATAAATATAAAACCACGATTTACCAAATTGTTGTCAAAAACCAAGACGGAAAAAATACAGGTATAGATAAATTTTTCGTCAACGGAAACGAAGTGAAAGACAAGAAAATTCCGCTTTGTGATGATGGAAGAATTTATAATGTTCAAATATTTATGTAAAAAAACTTGCCGAAATAAAATTAATGTGATATAAAAAGAATAGAAAGAAAGGTGGGATTTTTTGTGGAAGGATTAGAAGACCTAGTAGAACAAGAAAAAAAGACGATTTTGGTAGTCGATGATGAAGAAAGTATCATGGATTTGTTGGTGTACAATCTTGAAAAAGAAGGATATAACACCCTAAAAGCATATGACGGCTTAACAGCAGTTGAAATGGCATTAAAAGAACGCCCAGATTTAATTTTGTTAGATGTCATGATTCCAAAGTTAGATGGAATTTCAGTATGCAAAAAAATAAGATATTATCTCAATATTTCAACCATGCCAATTCTAATGGTCTCTGCAAAAGATACCGAATCCGATAAAATCGTAGGTTTGGAAATGGGAGCTGATGATTATATTACCAAACCATTCCAAATTCGTGAATTAATGGCAAGAATTAAAGCAAATTTAAGAAAAGCAGAAGCCAAAGTGGTAGCTGTTCCAACTGAAGTGGAAGAACAAGAAGAAAAAAATGACGAAATCATAGAAGTGGGCGAGTTGACACTTGATTTAAAGAAAATCGAAGCACGTGTAAAAGGCGAAGTTGTCAACCTAACCAAAAAGGAATTTGATGTTTTAAAATTCCTTGCCAGTCAACCAGGAGAGGTTGTAACAAGAGAAAGATTGCTTCACGAAATTTGGGAATATGATGAATATATTGGAGCCATTCGAACCATTGATGTTACAATGAACCGAATTCGCGATAAAATTGAAAAAGATAAAGCAGATCCAAAAATATTGATTACCAAAAGAGGTGTAGGATATTATATTGCAGACAATACAAAAAAACAATAAGAACAAAAGAATTTCCTTTTTATAGGAAATTCTTTTTTGAAATAAAACAAGGAGAATGAAAATGTACAAAATTTCAATTGTAGAAGATGACAAAGAAATTCGAGAAGAATTGAAAATTTTATTACAAAATAGTGGATATGAAATCAATTTGATTACAGATTTTCAAAATGCTGAACAACAAATTTTAAATACAGAAAGTCATCTGATATTATTAGATGTTAATTTACCTCAAAAAGATGGTTATGAAATTTGTAGTAAAATTAGAACAAAATCAAAAATTCCTATTATTTTTGTGACGAGCAAAAATAGTGCAATGGATGAATTAAACGGAATTATGAGAGGTGGAGATGATTATATTGAAAAACCATATAATGTTCCGATTTTGCTAGCTAGAATACAAAATTTATTAAATAGAGCATATCCCACAGATGAAATTAGCAATCTTCAATATAAAGGAATAACATTAGACATTTTAAAATCGATGCTTCAATATAAAGAAAAAGAAATGGAGCTTACGAAAACCGAATTTAAGACATTATATTATTTTTTTACCAATCAAGATAAAATTGTTTCGAGAGAAGAAATTATTGACTATTTGTGGGACAATGGCGTCTATGCAGACGACAATAGCTTAAGTGTGATTGTTACAAGATTAAGGGAAAAATTGAAAGATTTAGGAATCGAAAATTTCATTGAAACGAAAAGAGGACAAGGATATAAAATATGAAATTCACAGGCTATATCAAAGACAAAATAAATGCGATACTTGCATTTCTTATCTATAACATAATTATTTTTACCTATACAAATGCGCTGCAAATTGACAAAAATGTTATCTTCATTTTGTTTACAATTTCCTGTCTATTTTTCATAACAGGATTTTTTATGGCATATCAAAGAAAAAGGAAATATTGGCAGGAAATAGAAACCATTTTGGACAATTTGCCAGAAAAATATTTGCTTTCAGAAGTAATGAAAAAGCCAAGAAATAGCCAAGATTTGGCATATTACAAAATTTTAAAAAGAGCCAATAAATCCATGCTTGAAAATGTTAATCAGTCTAGAAAAGCGCAGAAAGATTATAAAGAATATATTGAAAGTTGGGTGCATGAGATAAAAATTCCGATTACATCGGCTAAATTGTTGTGCGAAAATCACAAATCCGAGTTGACAAGTAAAATCGATGATGAAATGGAAGAAATCAATAATTTTGTGGAGCAAGCCTTATTTTATGCAAGATTAGATTGTGTTTCGAATGATTTTATGATACGAAAAGTCAATTTAGAAGAAGCAATTCGAAATGTTTTGGCGAGAAATAAAAAAAGTATGATACAAAATCAAATGAAAGTGGAAATTGACAACATTCAGGTGAATGCATATACAGACGAAAAATGGCTGGAGTTTATTTTAAATCAACTGATTGTCAATAGTATTAAATATAGAAAGGACAAGGATTCAGCGGTTTTGATTGGAACCGAAGAAAATGAGAAAAACGTAAAATTGTGGATTCAAGATAACGGAATTGGAATTAAGCCAAGCGAACTTGACCGAATTTTTGAGAAAGGTTTTACTGGAACCAATGGCAGAAGGCAAACCAAATCGACAGGAATTGGGCTTTATTTGTGTCAAAAACTATGTGAGCAATTAGGAATGGGAATTGAGGCAGAAAGCAAAGAAAATGAATTTACCAAAATCACGATTACGATTCCGAGAGAGAAAAAAATCGAGCAATAAAAGAAAACCGCCTGCCTCGATAGTGCTTGAGGCGGGCGGTAGGAGATTAATCGAAGAAAATCTCACCGGTGAATCCATTACCATCAAAGGTTAATCCTGCTGCCTCAAAGGAATTGCAAAGTTCAATGGGCAGACAAGGTCCGCATAAAATAACGCTGTTTCTCTTTTTTTTCAGTGCCTGTCGAACAAGCATTAAGTCAGCAATGATTTTTTCGAACTTTCGCCTGTCCGTTCTGATTGCGTTCAAATCAACGTGATTAAGTGCTTCCTTCGGAAAGTAAACTCCATTCCGAAGTTCTACGTCTTTTTCTTCCATAAGCAGCCGGTTTAACACTTTAGAGTGCTTCTGGATTTCCCTTTCTAAAACCTGAATTGCATTACTCCGTTTTGAATCTTTCATAGTCATTTCTCCTTTTCTTATTGAAACTAATATAAGTTGTTCTTAATTATATTATAGCAAAATTTACATAAAATGTCAAGAGCTTTTTGTTTTTATTACAATATAGTCTACATAAAATGAAAAACTTTACTAATCTTACAAAACTGTAAGATTCATTCAAACATTTTCTATACCAATCCTTAAAAAAACAAGATATACTTAAATTAACCATTTAGAAAATGGATACAATTTAAGAAGGAGTGATGATTTTGAAAAAAATATTAAAAGTGGAGCAAATTCAGAAATTTTATGGAAATAAGGACAATCTAACCAAAGCAATCGACGAAATTAGTTTTGATGTTGAAGAAGGCGAATTTATCGGCATTATGGGCGCAAGCGGAAGCGGTAAAACCACGCTTTTGAACTGCATTTCGACGATTGACACGGTAAGTGCTGGACATATTTATTTGGAAAATCAAGACATTACAGAAATCAAAGAAGAGGATATTGCCCAATTTCGTAGGAAAAATCTAGGTTTCATTTTTCAAGATTTCAATTTATTAGATACTTTGACGATAGAAGAAAATATTGCCTTAATTTTAACCATTAATCAAGTGCCAGAAAAAGAAATCGATACACGAATTTTGGAAATTGCCAAAAAATTAGGCATTGAAGAAATTTTGAACAAATATCCATACCAAGTCTCTGGAGGACAAAAACAACGATGTGCGGCTTGCAGAGCCATTGTCAATAACCCCAAAATTATTTTGGCAGACGAGCCAACGGGAAGTTTGGATTCCAAATCAGCCAGACAATTGCTCGAAATCATAGAAAATATGAACCAAAACATGAAAGCCACCATTTTAATGGTAACACACGACCCAGTGTCTGCTAGCTATTGCAACAAAATTCTTTTTTTGAAAGACGGCAAAATTTTTAACAAAATTCAAAAAGGCGAAAAAACCAGAAAAGATTTTTATCATGAAATCTTAGATGTGCTAGCACTTCTTGGAGGTGAACAAAACGATGTTAGGTAAATTATCCTTTCGAAATGCCAAAAGGCAGGCAAAAGATTATGTCATTTATTTTATCACGATTGTGATTGCGGTGGCTTTGCTCTTTAGTTTTAACTCCATTGCAGTATCGAGCGATATTGCAGAATTGTCTTCAAGTATGAAGGATTTTTCGCAAGTTATTTTTGGAATCAATCTGTTAATTGTTTTTGTGATGGCATGGCTTGTCAATTATACCATGCGCTTTATGCTAGAAAAACGAAGCAAAGAATTTGGAACTTATGAGATTTTGGGAATTGAGAAAAAGGATATTTCCAAGATGTTTACGATTGAAAATTTAATCATAGGAATGTTAGCATTTGTGGTGGGAACAGCGTTTGGCTGTTTGGTTTATCAAGTTTTTACCAGTATCATTATGAATATTTTTGAGCAACCTTACCAAATTGCGATTGTATTTGACTGGAAAGCAGTACAAACAACAGCTTTATGTTTTTTTTGTATGTTTGTTTTGGTACTATTAAATAGCAGAAGGAAAATTAAGAAAACCAAAGTCCATGATTTGCTTTATGCCGATAAGCAAAACGAAAACAATCGCATTCAAAATGCCAAAGGAAATGTAGCTTTGTTTGTTATTTCGATTATTTTATTTTTGATAGGTTTGTTTGTGCTAAATTTGGATTATGCTGATGTTGACAAGATGGATGGAAAAGAAACCATGATAGCAATTGTGATGTTCATTACAGGCGTGTATTTGTTTTACCGAAGTATTTCGAGTTTTATTGTCAAACGATATTTGGAAAATAAAACAAGAAAATATCAAAAAAATCATTTATTTTTGTACCGAAATTTGACTTCTAAAATTAATACAATGAGTACGACTTTAGGCACGATTGCGATGTTATTTGCGTTTATTATGATTGGTGGAAATGTGGCGTTACTAATGAATGGAATGTTAAACAATGAAATTGCAATGGGCTATCCTTTCGAAATTATGGTAAGCAGTTTAGATGGCGATTTTTCGAAATACAGAGAATATATTGAAAAAAATGCAAAAGTAACGGATTGGTATGAATATCAAACCTACTATATCTCAAAAACAAATGTCCATAAAGCTTTAGAAGGCACGACATTTGAAGAAAGATTTGACGACGAATTAGATACAGTGCTAGACTTGAAAGATTATAATCGTTTGCGAGAAATGTTGGGCTATGAAAGCGTTTCTTTAAAAGAAGATGAAGTTATTGTTCAATGCATGAAAAGTGCTGAAAAACTTTTTGTAGATTATGCAAAAAAGAATCACAAAATCGAAATGCTGGGAAAAGAAATTAAGATTAAAGAAGTTAGGGCAGAACATCTTTCGCAACTTGGATTTAATGGCTATATGTATTGCATCGTAGTTTCAGATGCGGTATTGGAAGAAATTGAAAACAGAGGGTTAAAAGTCGAAAAACCGTCTTACAATGATATTTACAAACTAGTAGTGCAAACAGAAGAAACAACCACAGAGGCTTTCTATAATGGATTATCTGAATATCTTGTATACGACGAATTAGAGCAAACGACGATAATTGATGGAGAAGAACAACATTTTATGGTCAATATTGCCTTAGGGAACGTAAGCACAAGAGGAAATCGAATGACCCAAGTCAAATCATTTTACACGATGATATCGTTCTTGGCGTTTTATGTAGCATTAATTTTTGTAATGGCAACAGCGACCATTCTTGCTATTCAACAATTGAGTGATTCTGAAAAATATAAATATCGTTATGAATTGCTTAAAAAATTAGGTATGGAGGAACAAGGAATTAGGAAAACCATTTTGAAACAGATTTTATTTTATTTTTGTTTACCAATGTTAATTCCAGTTTTGATTAGCATTCCAGCAGTTTTAATTGTGGGGCAAATTTTTACAGTTGCTGTAACGGTGGGAGAAATTTGGAAAAACATGGTGGTTGTGATTGGAATTTTTGGATTAGTGTATGGCATTTATTTTGTGGCAACTGATGTGCAGTTTGAACGAAATATAGAAATATAAAAAAAGAAAGATTCGCGTCAAAAACGAATCTTTTTTTGTATAAAATCATAATGATATAAATTGAATGGATTACTAGACTTTTTTTACTTAGTATGATATAATATTTCCGCGCGAGGGAGAATGATGTATTATAATTGGAAAGAAAATACGAATACAGAAGAATTAAAAGTAGTATGTAATTTAATAAAAAACGGCGAAATTGTCATATTTCCAACAGAAACTGTCTATGGAATTGGAGCAAATGCTTTTGATGAAAAAGCGGTCGGAAAAATTTTTATGGCAAAGGGTAGACCATCCAATAATCCACTGATTGTTCATATTGCTGATAAACAAAAAATTTATGAAATCGCTAAAGACATAACTGAAGTAGAACAAAAATTAATTGATCATTTCATGCCAGGTCCATTTACATTAATTTTGAAAAAAACAGATAAAATACCCAATATTGTTTCTGCTGGCCTAGATACCGTAGGAATTCGAATGCCGGATAATGTCATTGCCAGAGGAATTATCACGTTTTCTGGTGTACCAATTGCGGCACCAAGCGCCAATGTTTCTGGTAAACCAAGTGGAACAATGGTAGAAGATATTCGAAGAGAATTAGAAGGAAAAGTTTCAGCGATTGTCGATGGTGGCGAATCACAAATCGGTTTGGAATCGACAGTTGTAAAAGTAATTGACGAAATTCCATGTATTTTAAGACCAGGCGCTATTACACCAGAACAAATTGAAGAAGTGATTGGAATTGTTGATTTTGGAAATGGAATTTTTGCTCCTGTTGAAGAAGATGAAAAAGTAGAAAGTCCGGGAGTTAAATACAAGCATTATGCACCCAATAAACCTGCTCAATTAGTTTATTCCGAAGACGAAAAGGATTTAATTTTTGGAATTAACAGAATGATAAAAGAATTAAAAGGCGATGTGGTGGTTCTAGGATTTGATGAGCATAAGGAACAAATTGTTGTGTCAGAACATCGATTTATTTGTTTGGGCAGTAAAGATAATTTGAAAGAAATTGCTCAAAATATTTATTCTGCTTTGAGAAAATCAGATGAATTATTGGGAGAATTGGTTATCATAGAAGGCGTAAAAAGAGACGGTTTAGGGATTGCAATTATGAACAGGCTCTTAAGAAGTTGCGGATACAACTATTGGGAATTTTAAAGAAACGGAGGACGAAAATGTATTTAATAGTAGGTCTAGGAAATCCAGAATCCGATTATGCCCAAACAAGACATAACATGGGATTTCATGTCATAAACGAATTAGCAAAACAGTATGGAATCGATATTGCCCGAAAAAAGTTTCGTAGCGAATATGAAAATGCAATTATTGAAGGGCAAAAAGTCATTTTGGTGAAACCACAAACCTTTATGAATGTGAGTGGAGAAGCGGTCATTGAGTTTGTGAATTTTTATAAAATAGAACTTGACAAAATTATCATTATTTATGATGATATGGATATTGAACCTGGAAAAATCAGAATTCGAAAAAGTGGTTCGCCAGGCAGTCATAATGGAATGAAATCAGTGGTGCATTTTTTAAATAGTGAGAATTTTCCAAGAATTCGAGTCGGAATTGGGAAACCGAAGGAAGATGAGAATGTGATAGAATATGTCATAGGAAGCATTCCAGAAGAAGAGAAAAAAGATTTGGAAACGGGTGTAAATTTAGCAAAAGAAGCAGTAGTTGAACTGCTAAAAAACGGAATTGATTCGGCGATGAATCGATTTAATTAAGGAGGAAAAAATGAGTTATTTAATGTTTATTGGAGCGATTTTTGTTTTAATTGTTGTGTTAAAAATATTGACATTTCCGATTAGACTAATTTGCAAATTTATTGTGAATTCTGTAATTGGTGGAATTTTGTTGTATTTTTTAGCAAAGTTTGGAATTTTTATGGCAATAACGTGGTGGAGCATTTTGCTTACAGGAATTTTGGGTGTTCCAGGAGTTGTGCTTGCGATTATTTTGTCATTTATTTTTTAGGAGAAATGTATGAAGGTAGGATTTGTATCACTGCGGTTGTAGCAAAAATTTAGTGGATACAGAAATGTTTGTTGGCTTATTTAAAAAGGAAAAATTTGAAATTGTAAGTAACCAACACGAAGCTCAAATTATTGTAATCAATACGTGTGGCTTTATTGAGAGTGCAAAAGAAGAGGCGATTCAGACAATTTTAGAAATGGCAGAATTAAAGCAAACGGCAAAATGTCAATTTTTAATTGTTACAGGTTGCCTTGTGAAACGCTATCAAAAAGAGTTGGAAAAAGCATTGCCAGAAGTGGACTTATTCATTTCTGTAGATGAATATGATGAAATATGGTGTAAAATTGAGAATTTATTAGATTTACCAAGAAAATCAAAGAATACGTTAGATTATCTGGATAGAACGATTTCTACAGGAGATAAAACGGCATATTTGAAAATTGCAGAAGGTTGTAGCAATCATTGCACATATTGCGCTATTCCAAGTATTCGTGGGCCATATATTAGTCGACCAATGGAAGAGATTTTGAAAGAAGCCAGACGTCTGGCGGATTTAGGCTATCAAGAAATAATCGTAATTGCACAAGACACCACAAAATATGGAATCGATTTATATGGCGAATCAAAACTACCAGAATTATTGAAAAAACTTTGCCAAATACAGAACGTTAAGTGGATTCGATTTTTGTATGCCTATCCAGAAAGCATTACAGATGAGTTAATTGAAGTTGTCAAAAAACAAGATAAAATTTGTCATTATTTTGATATTCCATTGCAACATTTTTCCAATCAAGTTTTAAAAAGAATGAATCGAAAAAGTGATTCGAAATCGATAGAAAAACTAATCACGAAATTACGAAAGGAAATTCCAGATGTGATAATTCGAACCACATTTATTGTTGGTTTTCCAGGCGAAACAGAAAACGATTTTGATGAATTATATGAATTTATTAAAAGAGCCAAATTTGAAAAATTGGGTGCTTTTCAATATTCCAAAGAAGATGGAACGCCTGCTAGCAAACTAAAAGAGCAAATTCATTATAGAACCAAACAAAAACGTTGGAATTTGCTGATGAAATGTCAAGAAGAAATTTCAAGGCAGAAATTGGAAGAAAAGCTTGGAAATACCTATACAGCATTAATTGACGGATTTGCGAATGACGGAAAATATGCCATTGCGAGAAGCTATATGGATATTCCAGACGAAGATGGCGTCATTTACATAGAAAATACAGGAAAAACAAGAATTGGCGATTTTGTAGAATGCGAAATTACAGGAGTTGGCCAAAAGTATGATTTGATAGGGAAAATAAAAGATTGACTTTTGTCACGAACATAGCTATAATAAAAATATAAATATAAAGGGGGATTTTTATATGGAAGAAAATGAGAAATTTTCTGCTCAAACTGAGCAATTGAAAAACGAAACAAAAGATACGGTAAATCAAGTCAAAGACACGATTAAAAATGTTGATTTCAAAAAAGATACAGAAGAAACCAAAGGATTTTTGAAAGAAATGCTTGCCAATCCGTTTGCAACCATTAAAAAAATTGCAAGTGGAGAAGAAAATATCTTAAAAAAAGCAGTTATGATTATGATTGTTTTCATTTTAGCAGAAGTCATTTATAAAATCATTTCACTTATCAAATATGGAAAATATTCGGGACTTGGCGATAATCTTTTAGGCTTAGTTGCAGCATTCCTAAATCCAATATTCTATATTGTTGTGCCAGCCATTGTGATTTTAATGATGAATAAAACCAATAAAAAGTCATTGATAACAGTAATTTGTACGTTAATTGCAACAAGAATACCAGTTGTCATTAATTCTGTGATTGATATTGTAGAAGCTTTGATTAGTGGAATTACGATTATCTCTAGCCCAATTTCAAGTACCTTATCAGCAGTTAGTATGGTTTTGATGTATTTTGGTATGAGAAGTTTGTTTGAAGAAGAAAATGAAACGTTTGTGAAAAAATTTGTGATAATAGAATTGATTGCAAGTTTTATATTAGTTATTTTAGCAAGAATTGGAATTTATTAATAAAAATACATAGAAAAAAGGTGGCAGATTTCTGCCACCTTAAAAATTATAAATCAGCCATTTTTCGGAAATGAGGACAAGTTTGATAAAGTTTCTTATAAACACCACTCAATTCACATATTGACTAATTTTATTAAGTTTTATATAATAGAAAAAAATGTATTAACAAAAAGGAGTATAAAATGTTCAAAAAAATTCTTACTTTTATCATGTTAATATTTATTATAAGTGGTCTAGGAATTGGTTTATATTTTGCAACAAAATCAGATTCAAACGAAGAGCAAAAATTACAAGAAGCAATTTTTGAAAAGTTACAAACAAAAGAAGTAGAAGCAACAGAAATTTTTACCTATGGAAAATGCTTTCATTTTTCTGGAAAACTCGAGGGGGCTGTAAAAGACAATTTTGAAAGTGCAAAACTTTATCTCACAGATGGCAATGAATTTGAAAAAACCTATCCACTAGATGCTAGTTTTGAAGAGGGAAATTTTCAAATTTCCACAACTGCTCAGCTCAATAGTGGGCTCATTTTAGATGATTTACCAGAAGGAGAATATGTCGTTTTAGTGCGATTAAAATTAAACAATAGTGTAAATCCAAAATATTATTCTTTATCCAATGCTTCGAATTTGGAAAATATCGAGTATTTTACGGTAACGAAAGAAAATCAAAATCGTAAAATAAATCTAGAATTCAAATCTCAGAAATACGATAACCGCGATTGTGCCTATTTATCGCTAACTGTTGCCAATGCTGAAAAACCAGCAGAAGTTTACGATATCGTTATCGATGCAGGACATGGTGGAAAAGATGTCGGAGAAAAATCAGGAACAGATACCGAAGCAGATATTGCGTTAGCCTATGCCAAATTGTTAAAGGAAAGATTAGAAACTCAAGGATTAAAAGTAAAATTGACCAGAGACGATGCCAATACAAATCATTACACAGCAACGAATATGTACGACGAAAATGGGAGAATATCCATTGCGTGCCAATCAAAAGCAAAATATATGCTATCACTCCACATCAATAATGGAAACAAAGGTTTAAGAGGGTTGGAAATTTATTCACCGTGTAAATCCAATTTAGAATTTGCTAAAAATATAGCCAATAAAATAGTAACTTATACAGACATCGAATATTCCAATAACAAATCTTTCAAAAAAGAAGAAGGCGTTTATGTTAGAAATTATACAAAAAATGTCATTGATGAATTGGCTGCTACGGCCACTAAAAAAGGGTATGAACCATATAATATAACACTGGATACACCGTATTTATATACCATTCGAGAGGTTGGTGGAATTGCAACAAAGGCGTATGTAGATGGCAGAAACAAAAGCTATTCGGCCAATCCATATTATGAATCAAATCAAGGAATTGAGTGTTACCAAATTGAAATGGGATATATCAAAAACGATTTAGAAATCCTAAAAGCGCAAATGGAGCAGTATGTAATAGCAATTTCAGAGGCAGTCTGGGAGAGTTTGTAGAACCATTTGACAAATTTTACAAAATATAGTATAATATATTTAAGGAGAATAGTAAATGGATACATTTCAAAAAAGTAAACTTCATCATCATTGTAGGAACGTTTAAGCCTTCTTAAAAAAGGTAGGCTATAAGCGTTATTTAGCATTGCCTACAATAGATTGATTTCTAAACTATGTAGGGTGCTACATAGTTTTTTTGTATAGTACCAATTAATAAAATAGAAAGAAGGTAAAATGAACGATTTAGAGAATATAGATAATGATAATATAGATGAATTGTACAATAAAATTGTTGTACTGATAGAAAATGCAAAAAGAAATGTTGCTGTAAAAGTAAATAGCGAAATGACTTTTTTATATTGGAATATAGGAAAAGATATAACAGAAAATGTGCTAAAAAATCAAAAAGCGGAATATGGTGAGTCTGTAATAAAGAAATTAAGTCAAAGGTTATCCAATGAATATGGGCGTGGATATAGTAGTGCTAATCTATTTAGGATGCTAAAAATATATGAATATTTTCCGGATTTTGAAAAATTCTCGACACTGTCGAGAAAATTAAGTTGGTCACATTTTGTTGAATTATTACAAATATCAGATAAATTAAAAAGAGAGTTCTATGCCACAATGTGTGCAAATGAGATATGGTCTATCAGAACATTAAGGGAAAGAATAGGATCTGCTTTATTTGAAAGAACGGCAATATCGAAAAAGCCAGAACAAACAATTATAAATGATTTACAACTATTGAGCAAAGAAAATAAAATGACTACAAATTTATTTTTTAGAGATCCTTATATTTTAGACTTTTTGGATTTAAAAGATACCTATAGCGAAAAGGATCTAGAAAATGCAATTTTAGGTGAATTAGAAAGATTTATTTTAGAAATGGGAAATGATTTTGCATTTTTGGCTAGACAAAAAAGAATAACAATAGATGGAGAAGATTACTATATTGACTTGTTATTTTATCATAGAAAAATGAAAAGGTTGGTTGTTATTGAATTAAAATTAGATAAATTTAGACCAGAGCATAAAGGACAAGTAGAATTTTATTTAAAGTGGCTAGATAAATATGAAAAAGCAGAAGGAGAAGAGCCACCAATTGCAATCATATTATGTGCAACCAAAAAAGATATGATTGCAGAACTGCTAGAATTAGATAATAGTGGAATACATATAGCACAATATTTAACAGAATATGTACCAAAAGAAATATTACAGCAAAAGTTTATGGATAGTATAGAAAAAGCAAAAATACAATTAGAACAAAGAAAGAACATTGATAGGGATAAAGAGTAAGATAAAGGAAAATTTTTTGTAAATAGAAGGGAGAAAAATATGAGTAATAAAGTAAAACCAAGAACCTTGTCTGGAACGATGGAACTACTTCCCAACGACCAAATTGTGTTTAATCAAATGGTAGATAAAATTAGAAAGGCATATGAAAGTTTTGGCTTTTTGCCACTTGACACGCCAATTATTGAATTGTCCGAGATTTTGCTTGCTAAAGCAGGTGGAGAGACGGAAAAACAAATTTATCGTTTTAACAAAGGAGACAACGATTTGTCATTACGTTTCGATTTGACAGTTCCGTTTGCCAAATATGTATCAATCCATCAAAATGAATTGGCGTTTCCATTTAAGAGATATCAAATAGGAAAAGTATATCGTGGTGAAAGACCACAAAAATGTAGATTTAGAGAGTTTTATCAATGCGATGTCGATGTCATTTCGGATAAATTGGATGTTATTAACGACGCAGAAATGGTAAATGTGATTTATGAGGCGTTTCAGTCTTTGAATTTGGCAAAATTTACGATTTGCATTAATAATCGTAAAATTTTGAATGGATTTTTTGAAGAATTGGAAATTGCAGATAAAAAAGTGGAAGTTTTGAGAATCATTGATAAAGTTGATAAAATTGGCGAAGAGATGATGAGAAAAGAACTTAGCGAAATTGAAGTTGCGCCAGAAAAAATTGATAAAATCTGTGAATTTATTCTGATTTCTGGAACGACGCTTGATAAAATTGCGAAATTAAAAGACATGAAAATCGAGAACGAGACTTTTGCAGAAGGCTTGATTGAACTTGAAAAAGTTGCGAAATATGTGCAAGAATTCGGCATTCCAGAAGAGTATTTTCATATTGATCTAAAAATTGCAAGAGGTCTAGATTACTACACAGGAACTGTGTATGAAACATTTTTTGATGCCTATAGGAACTTAGGAAGTGTCTGCTCAGGGCGGAAGATACGATAATTTAACTGAATATTACACAGAACGAAAATTCCAAGGAGTTGGCATTTCGATTGGGCTAACAAGATTGTTTGCACAATTAAAAGAAATGGGATTGATTGAAGAGACGAGAGATTCGATTTCCAAAGTTTTGGTTATTCCCATGAATGAAATGGCAAGTGGATTTGCCCTAAAAATTGCCAAGAATTTGCGTGAAAACGGAGTTAATACGGATATGTACTCTAATTTTTCAAAGGATATGAAAGCAAAATTGAAATATGCAGATAAATTAAATATTCCATATGTCATCATTATTGGGGAAGACGAAATAAAGGAAAATTGCGTGATGCTAAAAAATATGAACCAGAAGACGCAGGAGAAAGTGGGGCTTAAAGAAGTTTTGGAGAAAATAAAATAAAAAATATTTACTTCGTAAAAAGAGTATGTTATAATCTAATTAATTAAAAAGCAGGAGAAGAAATAATGAATGTAGCATTGGTTTTAGCATTTCTATTTTATATCGGAAGTTCCTTTGGATGGGTTTTAGAATTGTTTTTTAGACGTACAATATCCAAAAAATGGATTAATCCAGGATTTTTAACAGGACCATATTTGCCGATTTATGGAATTGGGCTATGCACGTTATTCTTGCTGTCCTTAGTAGATATGTCCTTTATCCAAAATCCAATTTGGCAAACGGTCATGATTGTGATTTTCATGGGAATTGCCATGACGCTGATTGAATACATTGCGGGGCTAATTTTCATCAAAGGCATGAAAGTAAAATTGTGGGATTATTCAAATATGTGGGGAAATATTCAAGGAATCATTTGTCCGCTTTATACCTTTTTTTGGACGATTTTAAGTGCAGTTTACTATTTTCTAATCCAAAGGCACATGATAGAAGCAGTCAATTGGCTAGCTAATAATCTAACATTTTCATTTGTGATTGGATTTTTCTTTGGCATTTTGACAATTGATATTGCGCATTCGATGAATTTAGTCGTAAAATTAAGAGAATTTGCAAGGGAAAACAATATTCTCGTAAAATACGAAGAACTAAAAGCCAATATTCGTGAAGACCAAGAAAGAAGAAAAGAAAAAATCAACTATTTATTTGCTTTTAAAACCACGAAAAAACTAGCAGATACACTGACAGAATATAAAAATAAATATCAAAATTGGAGAAAATAATTTTGATATGAAGGAGGAATTCAAATGAAAAGTGAAAAAGGTATTACATTAATGTTGCTTGTTACAACCGTTATTATGATGGGATTGATTTTTGGAGCTATTACGTATAATTCGGTTAATAGTTATAAATTAAATTCGTATTACACGATGTGTGCCGATATCGAATTGCTAGATGAAAAAATTGCTTTGTATTACTTAGAACACAAAGCATTACCAGTTACAAACCAATATGTTGAAATCAGCAGAACAGAGCGGAAATGATGGCTTAATTGAAAATTATAATCAAAATAATGTCAATTATAATCCCAATAATAATGGAAAGCTGTTCATGATTGATTTAAGTAAATTAGATAATTTATCATTACAAAGAACAGATTATTATATTGATGAACAAAGTCATACCATTTATTCAGCAAAAGGTAGAAAAATAGGGGACGAAACGTATTATACTATCCCCACAAAATATCAAGCAATTAATTTAACGAATTATCAATAAAACTATTTCAATTCCACCACCGTCACACCATCTTCACCCTCTCCAAAAGTGCCCAAACGGAAACTTTTGATGTGAGGGTGATTTTTTAAAAATGCATGAATTCCCTTTTTTAAGGCGCCAGTGCCTTTTCCATGCACAATTCGTGCTGAGCCAAGTCCATTTAAAACGCAATTATCCAAATATTTATCAATCATAAAACACGCTTCTTCTACATTTTGCCCAATCACGTTAATTTCAGGCGATAGACTAGATACTTTAAAATCATGTTTTTTAGAAGAAATGACTTGCTTTTTTGATACGCTTTTGGCAAGGGCAATTTCTGAAATTTTAAAATACGTTTTAAGACTTCCGATTTGTACTTGAATCGTATCATTTTTCGTTACTTCAGAAAGAACAATTCCCACCTGATGAAGTGATGGAATTTCGATTTCCAAACCAGGCTTTATTTGTGATTTTTCAAGAACAGCAGGCTGATTTTTCTCTAGTTTCACACTTGACAAACTTTCGATTTTTTCATTTAAATCATTTCTTAAGCGATTTGCTTTTTGGCTGTCTGGACGATTTTCCAATTCTCGAATCATAAAATTAGCGTCTTCTTTAGCAGAAAGCAAAATTTCGCGAGCTTTAATTTTGGCATTTTCCAGAATTTCGCTTTCTTTTTTCTTTAAAATTTCGGAGTCTGTTTCATACGAGTTTTTAAGGGACTCAATTTCACGCGAGGTAATCTCAATTTTACGTTTTTCTTCTTCAGCAATACGTTTATCCTCATAAATCGTATTTAAAAGTTCTTCAATATTGATGGTATCTTCATTCATAAATTCTCTGGCACGAGCAATAATTTCTTCCGAAATTCCTAATTTTTCACTAATAATAAAAGCATTACTACGTCCTGGAACGCCGATTAAGAGTTTATAGGTTGGAGATAAAGTGTTAAAATCAAACTCTACACTTGCATTTTCAAAGCCATTTGTTACTAAAGCGTAATTTTTAATTTCGTGATAATGAGTGGTTGCCAAAGTCAAAATTTGAGTATGGTTTAAATGTTCCAAAATGCTAATTGCCAAACGGGAGCCTTCAATTGGGTCAGTTCCAGAGCCTAATTCGTCTACTAAAACAAGACTGTTCGGTGTCGCATTTTGCAAAAGATAAGCAATATTTTTGATATGGGAAGAAAACGTACTCAAAGAATCGGCAATACTTTGCTCGTCGCCGATATCTGCGAAAACATCGTCAAACAGAAAAATGCTACTTCCAGATTTCGCAGGAATGTGAAGTCCGCTCATTCCCATTAAAACAAGCAATCCTACGGTTTTTAGTACAACGGTTTTTCCGCCAGTATTTGGTCCTGTGATGATTAAACTTGTGTAATTTTTGCCTAATTCAATCGTGTTTTTGACAGCGATTTTGCGAGAAATCAAAGGATGATAGCAGTCGATAAGAGAAATCAATTTCTCATCATTTATGATTGGTTCTGTACAATCAAATTCTTTCGAAAATTTGGCTTTGGCAAAGATAAAGTCAAGCAAACCAATTAAATTGGTAGTATTGGACAAATTTTCTGTATGCTCAAAAAACAGAGAAGATAACTTCATCAAAATTTTTTCCATTTCTAAATTTTCTTCGTTGTGTAAATTGCTGATTTCGTTGTTTATGTCAAAAATGGCAATTGGTTCAATGAAAAGACTCGAACCGCTAGTCGAAGTATCATGCACAAAACCTTTGATATTGGCACGATATTCGCTTTTGACTGGAATGACAAAACGGTTATTTCTCATAGTTACAATTGGCTCTTGCACATATTTTGAATGTAAAAGAGAATGCAATTTTGTGTGGATTTCCTGCTCTTTTTTGCGAATATTGTTGCGAATATTTTTTAAATTTGGGGAAGCGTCATCAGCTATTGTGTTTTCGTCGAGAATGGCTGTGGTAACGGATTTTACAAGTCCAGGATTGGAATATAAATTTTCAAACAAATTTTGAATGGCAGGAAAATCTGAAGTTTCGATGATTTCGCTATCCAAATAAGTTTTTAAATTTTGTGAAACTTGCAAAATGTGAGCCAAATCAAGCAGTTGCTTCATAGTCAAAGAATGACTGTTTTCTAACTGTTTTAGACAAATTGTGATGTCCGCAATTTCAGAAATAGGAGTGCTTCCAAGACGATACAAAAGGGTTACTGCTTCTGTTGTTTGGGCTTGTGCTTTTGCCACATCTTTTTTTGCAGACATAGGGGTAAGCGTATTTGCAAGATTTTTCCCAAGATATGTGATGGCAAAATCAGATACGATTTTGCGAATTTTATCAAATTCAAGTTTTTCAAGTGATTTTTGATTCATAAGTTTTCCTTTCAAGTTTTGTTGGTATGATTATAGCACAAGATAGCCAGTTTGTCGATCAAAAAATTAGGGAAAATGGATAAGAATTTTAAAAATTAGTATTGACAAGTGTAAAACAATGTAATATAAAATAAAGTATCTTAAGGATATAGTCAATATCCTGCAAAAATTTCAGGCATTTCTGCCACGATTTTCAAGAGTTACAAGAGTAATTGTCGAACGAAAAAAGTTGAAAAAGAAAATAAAATTTGGTATAATAGAAAGGAAGAAAATAAATGAAAAATAACTTAAAAAATGATGTCATATTCAAGACCTTTTTTAGTCGAAAAGGAAATGAGGCGTTTTTAATCGATTTTCTAGAGGCGCTATTAGAAATCAAAATAGAGACGATAAAAATTGAACAAGAGGTCAATCTTGGCAGATTTTCGCCCCAAGAAAAGACAGGAAGTCTTGATATTCAAGCAATTTTGAATGATGGAATTGTAGTGGATATAGAAATGCAAGTAGATGATAGACACAACATTATTGCTAGAACCATGTTTTACGGAGCCAAGCAAATCACGAGATTAACGGCAAAAGGGGAAGAATATGCGAACATCAAAAAAATAATGATGATAAATATCTTAAACTATGAATTGTTTCCATTTGAGAATTACATTACAAAAACGGTAACGGTAATGGATCATCACAGAAAATATGTGGTGATTGACGGAATAGAGTGGTATTTTATTGAGTTACCGAAATTCCGAAAAAGTAAGCCGGATATGGAGAAAAAAGTGAATCAATGGCTAGCAATCATAGATGATGTAGATGAGGAGTTGATTGAAATGGCGAAGGAAAAAAATGAATTGCTAAGAAAAGTGGAAGTAGAGTTTGTAGAGTTATCAGGAGATGAAGAAACGAGAAGAATAGAGGAATTGAAAGATAAGTGGGAAAGAGATTATAAAAGTGGTATGAGTTATGCTAGGAAAGAAGGTTTAGAACAGGGAATGGAACAAGGGGAGAAAAACAAATCCATTGAAATTGCCAAAGAAATGCTTGAAAATGGAGAGAAAATTGAGAAAATAGAAAAATATACAAAATTAACGAAGGTAGAAATTGAAAAGTTGAAAAAGGGAAAATAAATTTGTGCAGAAATTCTATTGAAAAATGCAACAGAGAATACCAGAAACATATTTTTAACTATGCTTTAAAACGCATTTTTGAATGCTTGACAAAATTTTCCTAAACATGATATAATAAATTTAAGAAAGATAGATTAACACTTTAAGATTATACGAATATATTATAAAAAGAGAGTAAAAATTATGAAAAAAGTAATCAATTTGCAATTGAATAATTGGTGGAATGTATGGGTAAAAACTCATACAGATTTGTAGTGCCAAAAATAAGTAAAATTTCAAGCACTTGTATGAGTAAAATTTTTGAATTTTATTCATACAGGTGCTTTTTTTATAGGTAAGGAGGTGAGAATATGAAAAGTTGGCGTTTTTAAAGGAAATCATAAATGAAAAAGAGAAAGAAGGAATGTGTTATGAATGATGGAGAATTTGGTGGGCAATATGTGCCACAAGAATTAAAAAAAGAATTGGATTTGATTGAAAAAAATTTTAAGGAAGCAATGGAAGATAAAGAGTTTCTCAAAAAATATGAGTATTATTTAAAACAATACGTAGGACGCCCAAGTCCTTTGTATTATGCTGAAAATTTTACAAAATTTTGCGGTGGAGCCAAAATTTACTTAAAACGAGAAGATTTGAATCACACAGGTGCTCACAAAATCAATAATGCAATTGGGCAAGTTTTATTAGCTAAAAAAATGAACAAAACGCATATTATTGCAGAAACAGGAGCTGGACAGCACGGATTGGCAACTGCAACGGTTTGCAGTTTATTTAAGATAAAATGTACCATTTTTATGGGAAAAGTTGACATCGAAAAGCAAAAAGTCAATGTAGACAAAATGAAATTGCTCGGAGCAGAAGTAAAATCGGTGACCAGAGGACAAGGAACATTAGCAGATGCTGTAGATGAGGCTTTTGAGTATTTGCTTGAACATAAAGATGTATTTTATTTGATTGGTTCTGCAGTTGGTCCAGCACCTTATCCAGAAATGGTAAAACAATTTCAAACGGTAATTGGCAGAGAAGCAAAACAGCAAATCTTAGAACAAGAAGGAAAATTGCCCAAAGCCATGATTGCTTGTATTGGTGGGGGAAGTAACAGTATTGGGCTATTTCATGATTTTATAGGAGAAAATGTGGATATTTATGGAATTGAAGGTGCGGGCAAAGGACTGAAGACTGGAAAACACGCTTCTAGTATCTATCAAGGAAAAATTGGCATTCTCCATGGAATGAAAACATATGTGATGCAAGATGAAAATCATAAGTTGCAAGAGGCGTATTCTATTTCATCAGGTTTGGATTATCCCGGAATTGGACCAGAGCATGCTTTTTTACATGAAATGGGAAGGGGAAAATATGATAGTATCACAGATGATGAAGCAATCGAAGCCTTTAAAATACTAACTTTAGAGGAAGGAATTATTCCAGCATTAGAAAGTAGTCATGCGGTTGCTTATGCGATTAAGATTGCTAAAAAATATCATAAAGAGGATTGTATCATCGTGAATTTGTCGGGGAGAGGGGATAAGGATGTGGATACGATTTTTGTATATTGATTCCTTTTTATCACTTTCTTTAAATCTCGCAATCGATTTTTAAAGTTTTACAAATTGCAAGTGATTCGAAATCTTTAATAGCCATTAAAAGTGCCTTAAAATTGCTTTGAGTAGCATTTTGAGATTGGAAATGATTTATGTATACCTTGCTTTAAAAATCCCCAATATGGCGATTCTAATGCTTTGTTTAAAAAACCATTTTTCCGATGGAATATGTTTTTGTGTTGTCCTGAGACATAAAAAGCATAAAATTTTTGGCTTTTGAAGAAATTTAATCATTTTTCTTTATTTTTTAAAAACGGTTGCTTAAAAACGATTTTAAGCGTTTAGTATAGAAGAGAAAATGAATTTTTGCTACTATTGAAAAAATTTCCAGAAAATGGTATAATGAAAAAAAGGAGAATTATGAAAGTAGTTGTAATCGGTGGCGGGCCAGCCGGAATGATGGCTGCAATAAGGGCTGCAAAAGAGGGAAATTCTGTTATTTTGTTAGAAAAAAATCAATCTTTGGGGCGAAAACTTTTGATAACAGGAAAAGGAAGATGCAATATTACCAGTTCTTTGGAAATGAGTGAATTTATTCACAACACGCCAGGAAATGGGAGGTTTTTATTTAGCGTTTTTGAGCAATTTACCAACCAAGATATTATTCAAATGCTGAAGAAAAATGGATTGGAAGTAAAACAAGAAAGAGGAAATCGAGTTTTCCCTGTGACGGATAAGGCGCAGAGTGTTTTAGATTGCTTTGTGAAGGAATTGAAGGAAAACCATGTTTTGATTAAGACGAATGCTGATGTGGCTCAGATTGACGTTAAAACAGAAAATATGGAGCGAAAAGTAGCAAGTATTTCCTTAAAGTCGAATGGCGAGAAAATTGGGGCAGATAAAGTCATTTTGGCAACTGGCGGAAAAAGTTATCCGAAAACGGGCTCTAATGGCGAAGGATATAAAATGGCACAAGATTTAGGGCATACGATTATCACGCCACGAGCTTCGATTGTTCCACTAGAAGCAGACAGGAAATTATGCCAAAATCTGCAAGGGTTGTCTTTGAAAAATGTAAAAATTACCTTGAAAAATATAGAATCCAATCAAAAAATATATGACGATTTTGGAGAAATGTTGTTTACACATTTTGGTGTGAGTGGACCTACGATTTTGAGTTCATCAGCGCATTTGCTAAGAGTTAAAAACGTGGAAGAATTATTGGAAAAAGGAAAAATAAAATTGCTGATTGATTTAAAGCCAGCTTTGCGTTGTGAGGAATTGGATTTGCGCGTAAGGCGAGATTTTGAAGAAGTGAAAAATAAGGAATTTAAAAATAGTTTAGATAAATTATTACCGAAAAAAATGATTGAAACAGTGATTGAGCTGTCGAACATCAAACCAAATAAAAAAGTAAATGAAATTACGAAGGCAGAAAGGCTAAAACTCGTGGATTTACTGAAAAGTTTTAAAGTGACAATAACAGGATTTCGCCCAATTGAGGAAGCAATTGTGACGGCTGGGGGAGTTTCTACGAAGGAAATTAATCCCAAAACGATGGAGTCGAAACTGGTAAAAGGTTTGCATTTTGCTGGAGAAATCATTGATGTCGATAGTTACACTGGCGGATTTAATTTGCAAATTGCGTATTCTACAGGATTTGTGGCAGGAGGGAATCATGTTTAAAACGATTGATGAGAATGTGAATGCTGAGGTTGTGGAGAAAAAGTCGAAGTTTATTGGTCATGCTTTTTATGTTGAATCAATAGAACAGGCGGAAGAATTGATAAAGCAAATCAATAAGAAATATTTTGATGCCAGACACAATTGTTATGCATTTCGTGTGATGACACAAAATGGCGTAATTGAGCGATTTAGTGATGATGGAGAACCGTCTGGAACGGCAGGTCGGACCAATGCTGAATATTTTGACAACGCAGAATTTGGCGAATATATTAATTATTGTAACGCGTTATTTTGGTGGAATTTTGCTAGGAACAGGTGGACTTGTGAAAGCATATTCTTCTGCTACATTAGAAGCTTTGAGTTGCACCAATAGAGTAGAAAAGGCACTTGGCAAAGAGGTTAAAATTAGGGTAAATTATGCAGACTTGGAGAAGTTGAAATATTATTTGAAACAGAAAAATTGTAAAATTGTAAATGTACAATATGATGAAAATGTGAGTTTGGTGGCGGAAATGACGGAAGATAAATTAAATGAAATATTGGAACAGAAAGAAAATTTGAATTTTGGAATTGTAGGATGGGAAATTGTGAGAGAAAAGTTTATTTGTGTATAGTAGAATGTAAAATACTATTGGCGATAGTAAGAAATTCGACAAGGCTTGGATTTAATTTAAGCATACTGGAATGTAAATTATACTATTACACAAGATGTTGGGACGAAGTTATAGTCTAAATATAATAGAATGTGAATGCTGAAATATTTACAGTTCCACTACTACCACCAATAATTTTAATTTGAGTATAGTAGAATGTAAATTGTTGTGTTTGATTTTTCCCAATAGGTAGCGGAATTTTGTTATAGTATAAATAGACTAGAATGTAAATAGCTGAATGATTCCCCTGCCTAAAAATATCATTCCTGTTGAAATTTAAGTATATTAGAAAAGAGATATAGAAAAAACTATATCTCTTTGTTCATTATATTCATAAGCGAATCTATGAGTTGACTCATTTCTAATACTTCTTCTGAACTAAGTCCGTATTCGTCGACAATTTCATTTAGTTCTTCTTCTAAATCATCAATATCGTATACTGTATAAAATAAATCTTTCATATTAACTTCGAGAGCATCTGAAATTTTTTTAAGTGTTTTCATATTACAGCTGTCTAAGTGATTGTTTTCTAGTTTTGTTAGATACGAATGTGATAATCCAGTTTTATCACACAATTCGTTTAACTTTATATTTTTTGATTACAAAAAGAAACATTTTTACACCTCTTGAATTTAATATGTCCAAAAAAATAAAAAATTTTTATAAATTTTTTTCCAGAGTGACTCATGCCATGAGTCATTAAAATTGCATAAAAATGCACTAAAGTCATTGGTAATAAAAGAATAGCGGCTTTTCGACAAATTGGTAAAAAACGTTATTTTTATGAAATTTTGTCGAAAAATGTCGTATAATCAAAAATACAAATGTAGAGAAAAGAAAAACCGCATTGAATGGAGGTAACAATGAATAAAACAAATGTAGATGAATATGTATTAAAGGAGATTTTAAAAGATTTTAGTTTATACGAAAGAATTATTATAAGAATACATTATAGAATATTTGTAAAGTTTTTTAATGAAATAAGAATTGATTTTACAAATATTTTATCAGATAGAGAAAATATTTTTTAATGCAATTTTATAAAAAATAATCATAAAATAATAGAAAATAATAAATATTTATCAAAATTAGGTATATGGAAATATGACATATAATGCCTGAAAATACTAGGTAATAAAACATAATAAAAAAACAATGGAATATAATAAAACCATTGTTTTTTTCTAATCCTTGGAGGCGCCACCCGGATTCGGACCGGGGATCAGAGTTTTGCAGACTCGTGCCTTACCACTTGGCTATGGCGCCATTTTGCTAATATTTTTCTTTTGCAATGCTTATTTATTATAGCTCATAATCCATTATATGTCAAGACAAAATAAAAAATTCCAAAAATTTTTAGAAAATTTTTAGAATTTTTTTCAATGGAATCCATACAAAATAGGTTGATAAAAATTTATTTTTATGATACAATAACCATAAATAAATTATAGCCTAATAATCGGAGGTGAATGAAATGAAGAAAACTTTATTAATATTAGGGTTTCTTGGAGTAATTGGAATTACTTGTGTGGCTTATGCAGGTCAAATGCACCGTTCACAAACATTTTGCAATATTGAAAATTGTACACAAACTAGACCACATGAGTATAATCAATATGAATGCAATGTAGAAGAATGTCCAAGAACAGAGCAACATATCTACAATACTTGTGTAAGACAAGAGAATTGTTACAAAACAGTTGAGGCTAGAAATCATCATAATAGAAGTGGAAATCATCATTGCTTCTAAAATAGAAAAGGAAATAGTTTAATCACTATTTCCTTTTGACTTATAATAAAGCAAACAATGACAATATCCTTCAAAATCTGGATCTTTGATTTGTTCACGAAATTCTTTACACATACATTTTGTATCTTGCGTTTTTTCTGTTCGACAAGGACAATATCCACCGGTTCTTTTCAAACCTTCTTGTACTAATTTTACCATTTCTTTATCTTCATTCAATTTAACTGACATGATTTTCTCCTTTATTAAAAGTTATTTACCAATTAAAGAAATCAAAAATAGAACCACTATTTTGTTGATTATTTTTATTGTTTTGATTAAACAAAGAATCTTCAATTTCCTGATTGGTTGCTGAAGTTTCTTCTTCAACAGGTGTTTCCTCTAAATGAAGAGAAATCTCATTTTCTTCACTATTTCGATAAACACTAAGCCTAATCGTATCTCCAATTTTATATTTATTTTTTTCTTTATTTAATTCATTTACACTTTTTACTTCTGTACCCTCCACTTTGGTGATAACATCACCTTTTTGCAGACCTGCTTTTTCTGCTGGAGAATTTTTTTCTACAGTATAAACATACACACCATTTGGAAGATTATATTTTTTTGCAGTTTCTTCATCAACTGCCACAGAAGAAATGCCAATATAAGGTCGTTTGACAGTTTGATATTCAATTAGTTGGTGAATAATTTCTGTTGTCGAATTAATTGGAATCGCAAATCCCATTCCTTCTACTCCAGTTCCAGAAAGTTTCAAAGTGTTGATTCCAATAACTTCTCCATTACTATTGACCAATGCTCCGCCACTATTTCCAGAATTAATAGCAGCATCAGTTTGAATACAAGTATATTCTGCACCAGAAGTATCATTAACGGTTCTGTCAACAGCACTGATAATTCCAGAAGTAACCGTACTCCCCAAGCCAAGTGGACATCCAATTGCCATTGCAAATTCGCCAACGTGTACATTATCTGAGTTTCCAAAGGTTGCAGGTGTTAAATTGGAAGCATCGATTTTGATAACTGCTAAATCAGTATATTCATCGGTTCCGATAATTTTGGCTTCGTATTCTGTGGAATCGTTGTAAAGTGTTACTGTCATACTGGTTGCTTCTTCGATGGCATAGTAGGAAGAAGAACTTTCAGTTGATACAACGTGATTGTTTGTAATAATGTATCCATCTTCACTAAAAATAATTCCAGAACCAGTTGCTTCTGCTTCACTTGAGCCGAAAACAGAACTAATCGAATATTTAATTTTAATTCCTACAATCGAAGGAGAAACTTTTTGTGCGACAGTAACAGAAGTATTGGAATATTCTACCAAATCAATCAAATCTTTTGAGATTTCAGAGGAAGATGTACTTGTCTGAAATTTGCTGGGTTCTTTTGAATCCATTAATTGATTTTTGATTCCTGGCACACCAAAGCAAAGTCCGACCACTAATCCTGCACCAAGTACGCTAGCCGTAAAAGGTACTAAAAATTTTTTTGCATTGTTTTCTTTTGAAAATCCGGATTGTTTAAATTCATTATTAAAATCATCCATGAAAATCGCCTCCATAAAATATAACTATATCATACTCTAAAAATGAAAGATTTACAATAAAATTATCTAAAATTTTTTAGAGTTTCTATTGAAAAAATTTAATGATATAGATATAATACAGTTAATTGATTAAAATAATCTTAAATAAAATCAATTTTTGGAGGAAATATGTTAAAAAATAACAAAGGAATTACGATTTTAGCATTAGTCATAACCGTTTTGATTTTACTCATTTTAACAGGTGTTTCATTGGGAACAGGATATTCTGTCATAACGGATATTAAACTTGGACGAACGGTTGCGAATATGGCTCTTGTAAAAGCAAAAGCTGAAACCATTTACGAACAGTATCAATTTTCAGGAAATAGCGAAGATTTGGTTGGCGAGCCAGTTAGTGTAGACTTTTTATCAGAAAGAGAAATTCAGTTGATAGAACAAAATTCTGGAAAGACAGGGCTTGCAGGAAGTGTGTGGTATAAATGGACTGCTCAAACTTTAGTAAAACAAGGGTTGGATCCAAATTTATTACGAAATAAAGAAACAGAATTTTTCTTTGTTAATTATGAATTTGACGAAGTTGCTTGGAATAAAGGAACGACTTATGATGTAGGAACAGAGAAAACGTATTACTATTCTATGACAGGTTTGAATTTTATTTATAAAAACAGATACAATGATTAATGAAACGAGGGAAATAATTGAAAGAAAAAGAAATTGAACGATTAAATCTGTTAAAAGCAGAAGAAAATAAATTGTATGAAAACGAAAAAATTAACTTTGTTTGTGGAATTGATGAAGCAGGCAGAGGACCTTTAGCAGGACCAGTTGTAGTTGGTGCAGTTATTATGCCAGCAGATTCCTTTATTGAAGGTGTTAATGATTCGAAAAAAATTTCGGAGAAAAAACGTGAAAAAATTTATGAACAAATTATTGAAGAAGCAATAAGTTACAGTGTCGGAATTGTCGACCAAACCCAAATTGACGAAATCAATATTTTAAATGCCACAAAACTAGGTCTAAAATTAGCAATTGAAGGTTTACAAACCAAACCAGATGTCATCATGGTAGACGCTTTGAATCATATCGATACAGGTGGAATTCCCTATATTTCTGTTGTAAAAGGTGATGCGAAAAATTATTGCATTGCAGCAGCGTCCATTATTGCAAAAGTTACAAGGGATCGAATGATGCGTGAATGGGACGAAATTTATCCGATTTATGGTTTTGCCAAACATAAAGGGTATGGAACAGCGGAACATATTAAAACGATTAAAGAAAATGGACCATGTATGTTACATCGAAAAACATTTATTAAAAATTTCATTTAAGATACAAAAGAAAGGAAAAAAGATGGATATCAAAACAATCATCGCGAAAAAAAGAGATCGAAAAGAACTGACCGAAGAAGAAATCAAATTATTTGTTGGCAAATACCAAAAAGGCGAAATCTCAGAAGCACAAGCAGGAGCGCTTCTGAGTTACATTTACAAAGACGGAATGACCGAAAACGAAATTATTGCTTTTGCTCTTGCTATGGCAAATTCTGGGCAAAAAATCAATTTAGATGATATTAGCCAAAATATTGTAGATAAGCACAGTACAGGTGGAGTGGGAGACAAAGTTACTTTGATTTTAATGCCAGTTATTGCTGCTTTGGGAATTCCAATTGCCAAAGTTTCCAGTCGAGGTATGGGAATTACGGGAGGGACAATTGATAAATTTGAGTCAATTCCAGGATACAATACAGAAATTTCAATGGAAACATTTAAAGAAAACATCAAAGAATATGGTGTTGGAATTTTAAATCAATCCGAAAATTTGAATCCAGCCGAAAGTAAAATCTATAAATTAAGAAATGAAATTGCTTGTACCGATTGTGTACCTATTATTGCAGCAAGTCTGATGAGCATTAAATTGCTAACAGGAAGTCAAAAAATTGTATTTGAAATCACTTATGGAAATGGAACCTATATCAAAACAAAAGACCAAGCCAAACGCTTGGCTCGCATTCTAAAAATGGTTGGCAAAAAACTGAACAAAGGGATTATGTCTGTTATCACAAATGTGGACGAACCATTGGGATATTCAATTGGACATAATTTGGAAATGATTGAAGCCATTCAAAGTTTGAAAGGAAAAATGCCAGAAGATTTGGGAGATGTTGTGGTTACCATTGGAAGTGTGATTTTGGCATTAGCGACCAAAAGTAAAAACTTAAAAGCCAATGAAGATACCGTAAAAGAGGTCATACGAAATGGAAAAGCTTATGAAAAATTTCTTCAAATGATTGCAGCCCAAGGTGGAAATACAAGTTATATTGAAAATCCTGACTTGTTTGAAAAAGCAGAGTTCGTTATGCCAGTTTACAGTTCCGAAGAAGGCTACATCGAGAAAATTGATGCTGACATTGTAGGCAGTATTGCTGGCTATTTAGGTGCAGGAAGAATGAATGAAGAAGACAAAATTGACAGAACTGCAGGAATTGTTTTGAATAAGAAAATCGGAGACGATGTTAAATCAGGTGAAATTGTTGCCTATATTCACACAAATGACGAAAGCAAAGTCATGGGAGCAACGAAAAATTTGGCAGAAGCTTTTAAAATTGTAAAACGTAAGATTTATCCAACATCAAGAGTAGTAGAAATTATATAAAATACGAAAGAAGGAGAAAAAATGAACATAATCGATATCATTGATAAAAAAAGAATGGGAAAAGAACTATCTGAAGAAGAAATAAACTATTTTATTGAAGGATATACCAAAGACGAAATTCCAGACTATCAAGCAGCAGCATTAATTATGGCAATTTGTATGAATGGAATGAATGAAGACGAAATTTTAGCCATGACGCTTGCTATGGCAAATTCAGGTGAAAAACTTGATTTAAGCGATATTTCAGAGTCTGTTGTTGACAAACACAGCACAGGAGGCGTGGGCGATAAAGTTACTCTAATTATTTCGCCAATTGTGGCAAGTTTGGGTGTTCCGATTGCTAAAATGAGTGGAAGAGGTCTTGGCATTACAGGAGGAACAGTCGATAAATTGCAATCGATTCCAGCTTACAGAACAGATATTTCGATTGAAGAATTTAAAAGCAATGTCAAAGAAATTGGAATTAGTCTCATTTCTCAAACGATGGATTTGGCGCCAGCTGACAAAAAAATATATGCTCTTCGTGATAGCATTGCTGCAGTAAACAGTATTCCATTGATTGCTTCTAGCATTATGAGTAAGAAAATTGCGGCAGGAAGTAATAAAATTGTCATTGATGTAACCTATGGTTCTGGTGCGTTTATGAAAGACAAAATGCAAGCTAAAAGATTAGCCAAAGCAATGCAAGAAATTTGGAAAGGAAAAGATAAACAAATTACTTGTGTTATTTCTAAAATGGAACAACCTTTGGGATATAGCGTTGGTAATATTTTAGAAGTAGTAGAAGCTGTGCAAGCGTTGCATGGTCAAATGGCAGACGATTTGAAAGAAGTAGTAATTACGATGTGTGTTCAAATGCTAAAATTGGCAGGTCGCACAGAAACTGAAAAAGAACTGGAAAATCAAATTTGGGAAGTAATTCACAATGGAAAAGCATTTGAAAAATTTGTGCAATTAGCACAAAAACAAGGTGCAGATGCTTCGTATTTGTATGATTTGAACAAATTAGAAAAAGCGCCAATTATTGTTCCAGTTATTTCAGAGAAAAACGGTTGGGTGAAGGAATTAAATGCAGAAAAAGTGGGTAAAATTAGTATAGATTTAGGCGCTGGAAGAAAAAATAAGACAGATGAAATTGATAGAAGAGTAGGAATTATTTTGTGCAAAAAGATTGGTGACAAAGTAGAAAACGGAGAATGTTTGGCGTATCTACATGCCAATCATTCTGAAAAGATTGACGATTTAGTAGAACAATTAAAATCTGCCTACCAAATTGTTCCAGAAACGATTGCAAAAGAAAAGATAATTGACGAGATTTTATAAAAATGAAGGGAGAAAAATCATGGAAAACACAGAAGGTCAAAAATTAAAAGAGGAGTTATTTAATGATAAAAAAACAGGTTGGGAAGGAATGTCAGAAGAGATCCGAAGTGCAGTTTTCAAATTTGCAGATGAATATATGGATTACTTGAATTCTTCCAAAACCGAAAAGGAAATTGTAAAAACATCAAAAGATATTTTTATCAAAAATGGTTTTGTAGATTTGAATGAAAAACAAGATTTGAAAGCAGGAGACAGAGTATTTTTAGTCAATCGCGATCGAACGATTTTTTCAGCCATTATAGGTCAAGAATCCCTAGAAAATGGAATTCGCATGATTGCTGCACATGGCGATTCACCTAGAATTGACTTAAAACCAAATCCATTATACGAAGATAGCGGTTTGGGTTTATTTAAAACACATTATTATGGCGGAATCAAGAAATATCAATGGACGAATATTCCACTTAGTATGCATGGAACATTTGTGAAATCAAATGGCGAAAAAATTGAAATCACAATGGGAGAAAAGGAAGAAGATCCTATTTTTACGATTTCAGATTTATTGCCACATTTGGCAGCACAACAAATGGATCGAAAATTAAAAGAAGGTGTGCAAGGGGAAGAATTAAATATTGTTGCAGGAAGCATTCCATTTGAAGATGAAAAAGTTTCAGAAGCCATTAAATTAAATATTTTGAAGTTATTGAATGATACTTATGGAATCAAAGAAATTGATTTTACAAGTTCAGAAATCGAATTTGTTCCAGCATTTAAAGCCAAAAGTTTAGGATTTGACAGAAGCATGGTCGCAGGATATGGGCAAGATGATAAAGTATGTTGCTATACGGCTTTAAGAGGAATTTTAGACATTGGAACACCGAAAAATACAGCGGTTTGCGTATTAACCGACAAAGAAGAAATCGGTTTTTGCGGTGTAACAGGAATGGAATCGAAAACGTTTGAATATTTTATAACAGAATTATTAAATAAAGCAGATCAAAATAGACCAAATGCGTTGGAAAAAGTATTTCACAATTCGAAAGTAATTTCAGCTGATGTAGATGGCGCATTTGACCCAAGTTTTCCTTCTTCATTTGACAAAACGAATAGTTGTTTTATTGGAAAAGGACCAACGATTGTAAAATATACGGGGTCAAGAGGAAAATCAGGGGCATCGGAAGCACCAGCAGAATTTGTTGCGGAAGTAAGAGGAATTTTTGAGAAAAACAGTGTTGTTTATCAATCGTCTGAACTTGGAAAAGTTGATTTAGGCGGTGGAGGCACCATTGCAGTTGTTTTGGCAAATCGTGGCATGAGTGTGATTGATTGCGGTGTGCCAGTTTTATCAATGCATTCACCATATGAAATTACAAGCAAATTTGACGTATACCAAGCCTATAAGGCATACGAAGCATTTTACAAAGGATAAAAAGCGTGAGAAATTTTACGAAGTAAAATTTCGCTCGCTCTTAGTAGAGAATCTACGCTATAGTAGATTTTCTACTATAAGGACTAAGGGCAGACGCTGTCGTCTGCCCTTGTTGTACAAAAAATTAGGCGAAAAGGAGAAAGCGATGGAATATTTTCAAGCAATTTTTAATGAAATCAATCCAGTCAATTTTTTAGGCAAAGAAATTATGGCATTTTTACTATTTTTCATTTTTGTCATTTTTAGAAAATTATTTTCTAATATTATTTTAAAAATTGTTTTTTGGGTAACGAAAAATAAGCAAAAGCCCAAGGAAAGCAAGGTTTATAAAACTTTAAATTATTATTTTGTTTTTTTGGGCTTGTATTTAGCAATTCGAATGCTGAATGTTCCTTTTGAAACATTAGTAAAAGTAGATTGCTATTTTAGAATCATTTGTATTATATTGGTAACAAATGCTGTCAACTCGTTTATTACGAAAGACGCAAAATGGATAAAACGATATTTAGAACATCAAAAAAATAGCGCAACAGCGGGAAATTTTATTTGTAAGATTATAAGAGGTATGGTATGGACTATTTCGGGTTATATTATCATGAAGGAATTAGGTTTTGATTTAAGTGGTTTGATTGCTGGATTTGGACTTGGTGGTGTAATTTTGTCACTTGCAGCACAAGATACCGTAAAAAGTTTACTGAGTGGTGCAGTTATTTTGACAGACAAACCATTTGATATCGGAGATTGTATCGAAATTGGTACTCATAAAGGAACGGTTATTGATATGACATTTCGTAGTATACGCATTAAAGCCATTGATAATTCGATTGTTACAATTCCCAATAGCACGATTACAGTAGAATGTGTTGTCAATTGGAGTCGCTTGCAAAGCAGAAGATTGGAATTTGTGCTGAATTTGAGTATGGATACGACTTCTGAAAAAATTAAAAATTTATTAGAAAAAATTAAGTTGATTTTGAGAAATAATTCTCAAGTTTTAGAAGATACAATTCAGGTTGGACTAGACGAAATATCAAGTTATAGTTCAGACATAAAAGTTGTTCTTTACATAAATGAAATTGATTTTGCAAAATTCTTAAAAGTCAAAGAAGGCATTTATTGTGATATTTTGGAATTGGTTGAAATCGAAAATATTGATTTGGCGTATCCAACGCAAACGGTTTACGTCAAAAATACAGACCCAGAATCAAAAACAGATATACAAAATTCGTAGGGGCGTGGTTTTGCCCCGCCCTTGAAAGAAAGGAGACAACCCATGCAAGCCCTAATAACAGGAGCCTCATCAGGTATCGGAAGAGATATGGCAAGATATTTATCAAAGATTGGCTATGATTTAGTCATCGTGGCACGAAATGAAAAACTGTTAGAAGAATTGAAAAAAGAATTAAATACAAACATAAAAATTGAATGTATGGACTTATCTCAAACCGAAAATTGCCAGAAACTTTTTAAAAACAATCCAGATATTGATATTTTAATTAATAATGCAGGGTTTGGTGATTTCGGAAAATTTACGGAAACAGATTTAGAAAAAGAATTATCTATGATTGATACCAATATTAAGTCACTTCATATTTTAAGCAAATTGTATTTGACGCAAATGAAAAAGAAGAACAGTGGTCGAATTCTCAATGTGGCATCCATTGCAGGTTTTATGTCAGGTCCGCTGATGGCGACTTATTATGCGACCAAAAATTATGTTGTTTCTCTTTCGAAGGCAATTGATAAAGAATTGAAAAAAGATGGTTCAAAAGTTACAGTTAGCGTGCTATGTCCAGGACCTGTGAATACGAATTTTAATAATGTGGCAAATGTTCGTTTTAATTTAAAAGGGTTGTCTAGTGAATATGTTGCCCAATATGCAATTGACCAGATGTTCAAAAATAAAAAAGTGATTATTCCTGGGAAGATGATGAAATTAATTTATGTTGGAAATAAAATTTCACCAACAGGTTTGTCTTTGGAAATCGCATATCATTCTCAAAAAAGAAAGGAAGGCCGAAAATCGGTATAAAATTGGAGAAAGAAATAATTCATCTCAAAAGAAGAAATTTTTGAGATGAAATTTGTTATTTTCACAACAACTAGAAATTTATGCGGAATAAATTTCTAGTTGTTGTGAAAAATAGTCGTTGTTTTTGGTGGTGTGTAAATTTAAGTTAGAATTTCTATTTAAAATTTTTCTGACTTCCCATAGACCTAAACCAGTATTATGTGGTTTTGTTGTGTAATCTTTCTCAAATATCTTATCAATACAAATTTGCTTGTTGCTGTAAGTATTTTCAATTGTGAGCATTTGTTTATATTTATCTTGTTTAAAAGCAATATTAATGCTTTTTTTATTGCACTCTTTAGAAGCTTCAATTGCATTATCTAGCAAAATTCCCAAAATTCTAGTTAATTCATAAATATTCATATTAAGATTGTTTAAATCTACCATTACATCCAAATTAATGTCGATATTGTGACTATTGGCAAGATGGTATTTATCAGCTAAAATATTATATATTGCTGGATTATTAATTAATTCAGGATTTAATTTAGAAAGATTGTTAGAAATTTTGCAATCTTTTGAAATTTGTGCATAATATTTTTTTAATCCATCCATATCGTTTGTAAGAATATATCCACCAATAGCTTGAATAATATTGTGAAAATCATGTTTAAAAGCTCGAGTATTATCATATAAACTTAAAACAGTTTTGTTACATAATCTTAAGTTATTTATTTTTTGCTTTGAGTAGCTTGAATAACATAAACATAAGACTAGATTTAATGAAAAGTAGAAGCTAAAATCCAGTATCAAAATATAAAAAATATTTTGACTAAATAATTCAAAGAAAGTATAAAAAATCGCAAAAATTGTAAGTAAATTCAATAGAGAAATACTAATAATTAAGGGTGAATTTTTGGTAATAGAATTTGTAAAAAGATTATCTAATTTTAGATGTTGTAGGACAAAATTAACAATAAATCCAACAACTGACAAGATGGTTAAAACTAAAATGCCACAAAGTGGAGATTGAATCATACTTAAGTAAGAAGAATAAGAAAATAAATTAAAAATAAGAAATTGTAGATTTAAGATAAGTATTGCCATTAAACTAAAATAACTCAATACTTTTACATCGGAAATTTTTAATTTATAAATGAAAAATCCCAAAGAGCCAACAAGCATAAAACTATAAGCATAAATACAATTTCTTAATACATTACCAAGTAGAAAAGCAAAAGCATTGATTAAAATGCAAATAGAATTATTTTTTTTTGAAATTGGTGTTTTAAAAATTTTTTGGAAAAAGATTAAAGAAATTTCTACAAATACAATAGCTAAAACAGAGTTAATAATAAAATTTTTATTCAATAATAAATTCCCAATTTTCATAATAATACCCCTTTCCATTAATCACTACAAGTGTAACGACAAATTCTATTTTAAAACAAGTGAACGACATTTGTCAAGATATTTTTACAAAAAAGTTAAAAAAATTTTTAATAAAGAAGCAAAAAATGGCGAAAAAGGTAGTGTTTTAGCAAAAAAGAAAACGGAAAGCAAATCCAGAGATTTGCTTTCCGCCAAAGATGGGATTGGGTTATTAAATTACTAATTAATAATGTGGCAAAAATGCAATTGCTTTAGTCAAATCTGGCCAAAATCGGGATTACCTTTAGTCAAATTTGGCAAAAATTGCGGTTGCTTTTGCTTTTTGTATGTTAGCATCTCCAGTAAAATATACCGCATAATGCCCCGCAGGTAACGATCGAGCAATCGTCGTTACACTACCATCTGCGGTGAAGGGTAACAATGTATTGAAAGCACCATCATGAGTGTAATCAATTATGTAGAACCCTAAATTGTCTGTGGCACCTGCTTCTGTACAAGTAGCAGTCAGGGATATGGTATCGCAAGGCATATCTAAGTCAAGAAACTCTTTGGCACTCCTTGAGGAGAACCGCCAGTCGTTGTAAGCAGCAACAGGAACGACAGTTGAGTATGTTTCAGGAAAATAGAAAACACGTTCATTGGACTCATCCTGTTCCAGCTCTGAGATAATCTCTAAAACAGAATCAGAATTTTCTACTTCCCGAATCTCAGATTCTGCTTCTGCAGCAAATGCTGTTGATGACAGCATAAAAGTTGCTACAAGAAGAATCGCGAGTTGCTTTTTTAAATTTTTAAAAACTTTTATCATTTGTATACTCCTTTCAAAAGACAACCCCATCTTTGTGTGTGCCGATAGAAAATGATAAAATCCATTATAATCGACACCATATTGCAAAATTTACATATTGCAATTGTAAATTATGTATAATACGAAAAATTACATAAGTCAAGCAAAATCGTTCGACATTTTTCGACAAAATAACGTGCTTTTTAAGTAAATATGCAAGAAGTATTGACTTTTAGAAGAAATTATTGTAGAATATAGTAAACTACCAATGTAGAATAAATAATAAGGAGGAAAATTATGATAAAAATATCTGATGCAGAAATTGAAGTAATGAAAGTAATATGGGAGAAAAAAGAAGCAACTTCGTTAGAAATTATTCGAGAATTACAAAATCATAATTGGAATGATAATACAATTCGAACCTTAATTAATCGATTAATTGCGAAGAAGGCAGTAGGAATTGCTAAAAAAGAAGGAAAAACATACACTTATGTGCCACTGATAAAAGAAGATGAATATAAAGCAAAAAGAACAACTAGTCTCCTAAAACAACTATACCATGGTTCTGTAAACGAAATGTTGCTAAATTTTGTAGACAGTAATGAATTGTCAAAAAATGAATTAAAAGATTTACTTGAGCAAATAGAAGATATGATAAAGTAAAGGAGTGATTGTGATATTTAATGATTTTATATTGACTTTCTTTTATCAAATAATATATATGTCAATCATAGCAACAGTTATTGGTAGTATTATTTTACTGTTAAAGAAAGTGATTAAAAAGAGATTATCACCCAATGCTAACTATTTGATTTGGTTCGTATTTCTTATTGCTTTAATATTTCCAATTGCCATACCAAGTAGGATTAGTATTTATAATTATATTGATATTAGTGATATGAAAGAAGTGAAAAATTCAGAAGCAGAACAGATGCTAAGCTTGTGGAAAAGTAAAAATAGCGAGGACATTATTTCAAAAGATATAATGAAAAGTTATATTACTAACAATAATAAAATACTAAATAAATATTTTGAAAAATTAGTTGCTATTACTTGGTTCGTTATTTCTATGGTTTTACTAGGGAGAAAAATGTTCTCCTACTTTGCGATGAACCAATTAATTGGTCATGAAGAAGTGGAAGATGAAAGAATTATTGCACTATTTGAAAATTGTAAAAAGAAGTTAAAAATTAGGAGAAATATAAAATTAATCAGACAAGACTTTACTGGAATGCCATCAACGATTGGGATTTTTAATGTAAGAATCTTAGTTTCAGATTTCTTCTTAAGTTTAGATGATGTTTCTATAACGAATGTGCTTATGCATGAATTATCACACTATAAGAGAAAAGATAATGTTGTGAATTTTATGATTTTAATTCTAAAATCACTTCATTGGTTTAATCCAGCTATGATGAAAATGTTTAAAACCATAAGAGACGAAATGGAATTAGCAACAGATGAAATAGCAATTGATAAGATGGACGTAATCGAAAGAATGCTTTATTGTAAAACAATGGTAGCAATTTCAGCCATGTCTAATTTAAACCTTAAACAAGAGCAAGTTTTAGGATTGTCAAGTACAGCTAAGACGCTAGAAAAAAGAATAAAAATGATTTCTGCTAAAGAGGAATTTGATAAGAATTCTAAAAAGATTGCAATAATTACGTTTGTAATTATTGTGTTAATGAGTTTAATTTTATATCCAACTTCTTATGGAATGTTTAATATTCCTCAATTGTATTTGAAGCTAGAAAATGGAGAAGAGATACAAGCCACCAAACTAGAAGAAAATGCTACGATAAATGAAATAACATTAAACGAAAATGATAAAATCAATTTGATTGTAAAAGATGGTAGACTAAATGACTATATTTTTTATACAAAAACAAAGCCAAACACAGAAGAATTTAGTGAAGAAATTGTCAATATTACAGTTGGCCAAAAGGTATTTTTTGAAAGAGGAGAGGCTATTTATAAATTCACATTGATGTATGGAAAGAATAAAAGTATTGATTATGTAATAAAGATTATAGTGGAATAGGAAGGAACCAAAGAATGAAGAAAAAGATTGGAATAGTTATTTTAGTAGTATTAGTGATATTAATAATAGGTAGTAGAATATATCATTTTATGGTGCTCAATGAGGTTTATCAAGCAATTGAGAATTTTGAAAATGAAAACAACAGATATTATTCGGTTATAATACAAAACACATCAACTCTAGAACAAGAAATCATTTTGAAAGATAATATTGTTAAATGGAATCAAAAGAAGGAAAATATAGATGAATATTGCCAATGGAAATGTTTTGATGAAGACCAAGAATATACCATAAGTTTAAAAGATAAGATTTTTTGGGAAAAAGAATTTTTAATTAGCCACTCAAAAAATTTAATAAATTTGCCTGATTTAATACTTTTAGTTTACCAAGATAATCAATTTAATATCAAAGAATTTTTAAAAGTAAAATACATTTTGCCAGTAGACTATCATAATCAAAAATGCTACAAAATTGCAACCAATACGCAAACATTGATAATTAGCAGAGATACCTATTTGCCAATTTATTATTCAATAGATATGATGAACTCAGAAAAGAATGAAAAAGTTTTAACAGAAATTACTTACGAATTTAAAGTAGGCGAAGTTACCGATGAAGATATTGCATTACCAGATTTAACAGGATATACAAAAATAATCGAGCCATAATGTAAAAAGGAATATGTTCTGCATATTCCTTTTTATCGATATTGGGAGAAGGATTAATCCATAGTAGCCAATCGAAAAATTGCCTCAGCATAAATTTTGGCACTCAAAATGAAAGTATCTAAATTGATAAATTCGTCCACTTGATGGCACATATCCTTCTGACCAGGCATATTAGCTCCAAAGGCAACACAATTTGGAAAAGCACGAGCATAAGTTCCGCCACCAATAGCGATAGCATCAGCATTTAAACCAGTTTTTTGGTGAAAAATTTCTGTTAAAGTTTTGACTAATTGACTATCTTTTGGAACATATAAAGGTGCTTGCTCAGCGGGAAAGGTTACTTCTAAATCTGGAAAAATATCAGTAAGTTTGTGATATTTTTCTTTTATTTCGGCAAGTGAAGTGTTGACAGGAACACGCAAATTTAAGCCGATTTCCAAAACATGATTTTCAAATCCTAAAAATCCAACATTGGAAGTCAAAACTCCAGATTCGTCTTCTACTGGAGAATTTGACAAAAATTGAGGAGAGGTTATATCAAATACCCCCAACTGGTATAATTGAGAAAGAAAAGTAAATTCATGTTCTGTACAGTTTTTATCTAATGTTGAGTTTAGGTTTTTGACTAATTTTGTAATCGCATTATCGCCCAAATCTGGGTGAGCTGCGTGAGCAGAAGTTCCATGGAATTCTAGTTTTGAGATGACACCAGATTTGTTATTTTTTAATGTAATTGAGCAATATTTTGGTACGACATTTAGCGCATTGTTCTTGCAATCAATGTTTAAAATGTCCTCGTTTTTTATGGAAAATGGGTGATGCAAGCGAATTGACAAAATTCCCTTTTCCGCATAAATGCAAGGAAAATCCGCATCTGGACTAAATCCAATGGTTGGCGTTTCTTCGCCAATGTCTTTATAGTGATTGATACATTTCCAAGCTTTTTCTTCGTTCAAACCTAGAATCAAACGAACACGTTTATTTAAGGGTACGCCAGAATCTAAAATTGCTTTCATAGCGTAAAGGCTTGCAATTACTGGACCTTTGTCATCAATAGAGCCACGACCATAAATCTTATTCTCTCGAATGGTGGCTTCAAAGGGGGGCGTTGTCCAACCATCTGCCATTTGAGCAGGAACAACATCCAAATGCCCAATCATTCCCACCATTTCTTCGCCTTCTCCAAACTCAACGTAGCCACAGTATCCATCCAAATTTTTGGTGCGAAATCCTAATTTTTTAGCCAGATTTAAAGTATATTCCAATGCATTTTTGCATTCTTCGCCGAAAGGAATTTCAGGATTTTCCGTTTCAACAGACACACTTTTGAAACGGATTAATTTACATACCGAATCGATCATGTCGTTTTTTTGATTTTCAATTATTTCATCAAACATAAAAACCTCCTACATAAATTATATTCAGAATCGTATCATTCGATACAAAATAAGTCAAGAATAGGGGAGTTTATTAATAGTTTTTAACTTGACATTTTATGTAAAATATGATAAAGTAAACTCATCAACCCAATAAGGGATATAGAAAGGAGTAACGTATATGATGAAGACATTAGAAAAGAAACTTCGAAAACTTTTTCGGAAACAGCAATGGAAGTATCGGTGGCTAGGCTTTGAAGAAAATGCCTATAAACTTGTGGCGAAGCTTCCTTTGAGTGCTTATGAAGAATTGGAAAGGGGCTTAACAGATGCCGAATTCTATGAACTGAGAGGCATTTTTATAGATCTTGGAAAAAAAAAAATACTGTTTGCTATCTTTCCAAGTGACGTCTGGATTAAAAGGTGCTGCTCGAATTCAAACCTGTTTGATACTCTTTGGAATAGTCAATTAAAAGAGATATTAAACTATGCAGACGATATTTTAAAGTTGTTCTTGGCAACGAATGAAGAGCGCCAGTGCAGGCTCCTAAGTATTTTAGATGAAGAGATGTTGGAGAACTTTTTTCATTATGCCAGGAAAGAATATTGTAACGCAATTAACCAATTCCTTGTTTGGCTGTGTGTGAAAGAGGAAAATGAAGTATGCACTGCCAAGCAGGAAGAAATAGCAAATATTTTCCGGAAAATTGCTAACCTTTCTGATGCTACAATAGCTAAAATTCTGGAAAATATGGATGCAGTGGTAATGCGTAGAATTCTCGAAGAGATAAGGAAGACGGAGCAAGATTTGCTTTCCATCTGCAAGCAAATTAGGGAAGAGAAACTATATGATGTCCTGTCAAAGTCTGATTTTGCTCTTTTGGAGCGTGCAGATAGCCATTTTTACTCTTGGTTTTGTGCTAATCTTTTCGAATCAGACAAAGTTGAATATTTAGCATATTTAGCGGACGAAAAATTGGAACAAATTGGACTTTTTGATGCTGAAATCTGTGCAAGAATATTTGCACTTGACTATATGGCTTCATGGAAAGTAAAATTTGTGAAAAAAGTTTTTGCAACAAGATCGGCCGAAGACTTCAATGCTTTTTACGAAGAACTTTCACAGGAAGAAAAAGAGTTAATGTTTGAAATTCTTTTACAATCAGAAGATGGAGAAGCAGAAAACATAGTAAAAGTTTTTCTGAAAGAGAAGCATAATCTTAGCTTATTGGAAAGCTTATTAAGAGAAAAATATGTTACGGATTAACTGCACTTGTAGTACATCAAAATGGATTGGCTGTTTTGCTAAAAACAGTCAATCCATTTTTTGTTGCGAAAGAATTGACACATTTTACAAAATAAGATAAACTAAAAGAAAAATGAAAAGGAGAAAATTATGGGAGTTATTGAACTAAATCATCCACTTGTTTCACACAAATTAACTATTTTAAGAGACAAAAATACAGGCACAAAAGAATTTCGTGAAATCATAGGAGAATTATCGACCCTTCTTTGCTATGAGGCACTAAAAGATGCCAAAACAGATGAAATCCAAATCGAAACACCAATTTGCACTATGAAAGCACACAAATTAAACGAAGACAACTACGCATTTGTACCAATTTTAAGAGCAGGAACAGGAATGCTAGATGGTTTAATCCGCATCATGCCAAATGCTAAAATTGGGCATATCGGAATGTACCGAAACGAAGAAACCCTAAAGCCAGTCAAATATTATTACAAAACACCAAAAGATTTAGCAAACAGAGAAGTCATCGTTCTTGACCCAATGCTTGCAACTGGAGGTTCTGGAATTGACGCGCTAACCATGCTAAAAGAAGATGGCGCAACCAAACTAAAATTTTTGTGCATTATTGCAGCCCCAGAAGGAATCAAGAAAATGCAAGAAATTCATCCAGACGTGCCAATCTATTGTGCAGCCATTGATGAACATTTGAATGAAAATGGATACATTGTTCCAGGATTAGGAGATGCAGGAGATCGAATTTTTGGAACGAAATAAAATTTGAAGGCACGGAAAATGATAATAACTTAAGAATTGACAAAATGCCAATGCTGTAGTATAATATCAACATAAAAAAGATAGGAGGGAAGGCTATGAATTCAATTGAAAATGTAGCAAAGAAAATACGGAATTTAGAGGAGGCCAATCAGGATTTTGTCAATTCTTACGAGGAAAGCTTAAGAGAAATGGTAAGAGAAGGAGAAGAGTTCCTAAAAAAATATGAATTTTATGAGAGAGGAATTGCTTTATTAGATGAGAGTAACCTAAATCGGTTGTTGAAAGATTTAAGTATGACTATCGAACATGAGGATATTTTTTCTGCGACAGGGTGTTTACTTAATTATCACAAAAGTACCTTTTCAAATGAAGAAAAATACACACTTAACTTACCAATGGAATTTTCTGGAAATTCTCTAACAACAATCGCTCCTTCTTCCCAAAAAGTATGCTTGGCATATGCAATCGGGTTTAGGATTTTTAGAGAACGTAATGTGTGTGAATTTGAAATTATAAAACCTTTTTCAATACGGATGAGCGATACGGAAAAGGCATTTATTTATTCACTTATCATGCCATATACTCGCTATAGAGAACTATTTAGAGAATGTTGTGAAGATGAGTGGAAAAAGAAAGGAGATTTTAATCGAATTACTTCTTTCACTCATATTTGGAACCAAATAGCTTGTCAAACCTTTTCCTGCCCAACTAATATTGGGATTCTTATACTTGATTTTTATCAAAATTTATTTTTTGATGAATTATCTCAAATTTGGAAAGAGGAGATTATAGAACATTTTGGTAAGCAAATTGAGAAAAAAAGATTTCTTGATATTTAAGAAAATATGCAAGCTTGAAATTTTGAGCTTGCATATTTTTTATTAGCATATAAAAAAATCAAAATCTGACCGCTCGTTCTATTCCATTTTTCAAAAAAATGTTATATAATGCATACGTAAAAAATAAAATAAGGGGAAAAGTCATGAAAATAGCGTTTTTATTTCCCGGTCAAGGTGCGCAAAGCGTTGGTATGGGAAAAGATTTGTATGAAACATACGAAGAAATAAGAAAAATATATCAAAAAGCAAGTGAAGTTACCGGAATCGATATTGCGAAACTAACATTTGATTCTGAAGAAGCAGAATTATTCCAAACGAAAAATACCCAAATTGCAATTCTAACGATGAGTATTGCGATTTTAGAAATATTAAAGAAAAATGGGATTACTCCAGAATATACAGCAGGTCTGAGTCTTGGCGAGTATTCAGCTCTTTATTGTGGCGGAGCAATCAATTTTGAAGATGTGTTAAAAATCGTAAAAAAACGTGGAGAATTTATGCAAAATTTAAGCCCAGAAGGTCAATGGGCAATGGCAGCCATTCTTGGCTTAGAAGATTCAACCGTAGAAGAAGTTTGTCAAACCATAACAGACGGTTTTGTTGTTCCAGCCAACTATAATTGCCCAGGGCAAGTTGCGATTTCAGGAGACAAAACAGGTGTTATCACTGCCATGGAGAAACTAAAAGAAGTAGGTGCCAAACGCTGTTTAGAATTAAAAACAGCAGGACCATTTCATACTGTCAAATTGCAAAAAGCATCAGAGGAATTAAGAAAAGAATTGGAAAACATAGAAATCAAAAATCCAGAGATAAAAGTCATCAAAAACATCGATGCTTTGCCGTATTCAGAAAACGAAGACAAAAAAGATATTTTAGCAAAACACGTGATTCATTCAGTCAAATTTTCAGCTTCAATCCAATATATGATTGATAATGGAGTGGATACATTTGTTGAAATTGGACCTGGCAAAGTATTAACTGGTTTTGTAAAAAAAGTGGATAAAGATGTAACCTGTCTGAATATAAATAATGTAGAGTCCTTACAAAATGCAATCCAAGAATTAAAAGCGTAGGGACGATTATCAATCGTTTGTGTAGCAGAAGTATATTGCAAAAGGAATTTGAATAGAGAAATGAAAAAGGAAGGAAAAGAAAAAATGGAAAACAAAAAAACAGTATTCGTTACAGGGGCAGCCCGCGGAATTGGTAAAGAAATTGCGATGAAAATGGCAAGAGAAGGCTATGATGTGGCCATCAATTATCGAACAATGAATGATGAATTGGAACATTTGAAAACCGAAATAGAAACCAATTTTGGAGTCAAATGCGCTTTGGTGCAAGGTGATGTTTCTAAATTTGAAGACGCTGAAAAAATGGTTAAAGAAACAGTCGAACAATTAGGAAAGATTGATGTTTTAGTCAACAATGCGGGAATTACCAAAGATGGTTTGTTAATGAGAATGTCAAAAGAAGATTTTGAAAGTGTTGTTGATATTAATTTAGTAGGAACGTTTAATGTAACCAGAAATGTTATTCCACTTATGATAAAACAAAAATCTGGTCGAATTATCAACATTTCATCTGTTGTTGGAGTAACTGGAAATGCTGGGCAAACAAATTATTCTGCCTCAAAAGCAGGAATTATTGGTTTTACCAAAAGTTTAGCAAGAGAAGTTGCTAGCCGAAATATCTTAGTCAATGCAGTTGCACCAGGATTTATTGCAACTGATATGACCAGTGTTTTATCTGACACTGTCAAAGAAAGCATCAATACCCAAATTCCGTTAAAAAGAATGGGAACAGCCGAAGATGTAGCAAATCTAGTCAAATTTTTAGCCTCAGAAGATTCAGCTTACATCACTGGTCAAGTTATCAATGTAGATGGCGGAATGGTCATGTAAAACTTTAAAAATATCTTATGAAAGGAAATTAAAAATGGAAAGAAGAGTAGTAATAACAGGATTAGGTTGTATTACCCCAATCGGAAATAATGTTGAAGAATTTTGGAAAGGAATTGAAGAAGGAAAATGTGGAATTGACGAAATAACCTTATTTGACGTGACAGACCACAAAGTTCATTTAGCAGGCGAAGTCAAAAATTTTAGTCCAGAAGATTATATCGACAAAAAAGAAGCCAAAAGAATGGACAGATTTACCCAATTTGCATTAGTGGCTAGCCAAGAAGTTATGAAAGACAGCAATTTGAAAGTAGACCAAATCGATAGCACCCGTTTTGGTGTCATCATTGGTTCTGGAATTGGAGGGCTTACAACAACTGATACAGGCGTAACTTTATTAAACGAAAAAGGTCCAGCAAGAGTATCTCCATTTTTCATTCCAATGGCAATTAGCAATATGGCTGCTGGGAATGTTTCAATCGAAGTGGGAGCTAAGGGGCAAACATTCTGCTTAACAACGGCTTGTGCTAGTGGAACCGATTCCATTGGAGAAGCTTTCCGTATGATTAAACATGGCTATCAAGATGTCATCATGGCAGGAGGAACGGAAGCGCCAATCACACCAATTGCAGTCGCAGGATTTGCTAATATGAAAGCTTTATCAACTGCAGAAGACAAAAACAGAGCCAGTATCCCATTTGACAAAGAAAGAAGCGGATTTGTGATGGGAGAAGGTTGCGGTCTCATTATGCTAGAAGAATTAGAACACGCGAAAAAAAGAGGGGCAAAAATCTATGCCGAAATGGTGGGATACGGAGCAACTTCCGATAGTTACCACATCACATCACCTGCACCTAACGGAGAAGGCGGAGCAAGGGCTATGACAAATGCAATGAAAGATGCAGGAATTAAGCCAGGAGAAATAACCTACATTAATGCACACGGAACATCGACACATTTAAATGATTCTGGCGAAACAGCCGCTGTTAAAACTGCTTTTGGAGAAGCAAGCACCAAAGTAGCAATGAGTTCAACCAAAGGAAATACAGGACATTTACTAGGTGCAGCAGGCGGAGTCGAAGCAATTGCGTGTATTAAAGCAATCGAAAAAGGAATCATACCACCAACGATTAATTATCAAGTCAAAGACGAAGAGTGCGATTTAGACATTGTTCCCAATAAACCAAGAACCCAAGAAATTAAATATGCCATGTCAAACTCGTTAGGTTTTGGCGGACATAATGGAAGTATCATTTTCAAGAAATATGAGCAATAAATTAATGTAACGAATACCTAAAATAGAAAGGAGAAAATCATGGAATATCAAGAAATCAAAAAATTAATGGACGATATGGGAAATTCGAAATTAACGGAATTGGAAATCGAATTTCCAGACGGAATTAAAATTAGTATGAAAAAAGAAGATGCTAAAAAACTTTCAGCGCCTGTGCCAGCAGTTATACCACAAGCGCAGCCACCAATGAACATCATACAAGCACAAGCACCACTTGAAGTAAAAAATGAAATAACCAAACCAGAAGGCAACATCGTAAAATCGCCAATGGTAGGAACATTTTACTCAAAATCATCACCAACTGCAGACCCTTTTGTCAAAATCGGAAGTAAAGTCAAAAAAGGCGATACTTTATGCATCATTGAAGCCATGAAACTAATGAATGAAATTGAATCCGAATTTGACGGTGAAATCGTAGATATTCTCGTAAATGACGATGAAATGGTAGAATACGGGCAATCATTATTTATTATCAAATAGACACAAAAATGTGAAAAAAATGTCATGATTTTGTAAATTTTGTGTGAAAAATGTAGAGGCGAGGTTTTGACCTGCTCTTACTTATAAGGAATACCCCAAAAGGAGAAAATTTAATGTTAGAAAACAAATTAGGCATAAAAAGTTCATTACAACTTGCTCCAATAGAAGAAAAAATAACCAAGAAAAAGGCATTTGAATTATTTGAAACGGGAAAGTTAGAAGACTTTGAAGTAGGAACTTTTAAAGGTTTATCTCAAATTCACGAATTTTTATTTGAAGATATCTATGACTTTGCTGGAAAAATTCGTACCGAAAATATTGCCAAAAATAATTTTCGATTTGCATCAGCTATGTACTTAGAAGAAGCTCTAAAAGAGATTGACAAAATGCCACAATCTGATTTTGACGAAATTGTTCAAAAATATATAGAAATGAACATTGCGCATCCTTTTCGAGAAGGCAATGGCAGAAGTACAAGAATTTGGTTAGATGCAATTTTAAAAAGAGAAATTGGGAAAGTTGTTGACTGGAGCAAAATTCCAAAGCAAGATTATTTATTAGCGATGGAAAGAAGTCCTATCAAAGGGCTAGAAATCAAGGAATTATTAAAAAATGCATTAACTGATAAAATTGATGATAGAGAAGTTTATATGAAAGGAATTGACGCAAGTTACCATTACGAAGGATACAATTTGTATCACATACAAGATTTGCAAAATAAAGATTAAAACTGTAGAGGCGAGGTTTTGACCTGCCTACCCGAAGGGAGAGAAAAGATGTTAAACATTAACCAAATCATGGAAATCATTCCACAACGCGCACCATTTTTAATGATAGATAAAGTCGAAGAGTATGTTCCAGGGGAAAGTTGTACAGCCTACAAAAATGTCTGTATCAATGAACCACATTTTGCGGGACATTTTCCAGGACAGCCAATTATGCCAGGCGTATTAATTGTGGAGGCATTAGCGCAGACTGGTGCGGTTGCGATTTTATCCATGGAAGAAAATAAAGGAAAAAATGCTTTGTTTGGCGGAATTGATAAATTACGCTTTAAAAGGCAGGTCATTCCAGGAGATATGCTAAAATTGGAAGTCAAAATTATCAAGAAAAAAGGACTAATTGGAGTAGGAGAAGCCATTGCCACAGTAGATGGGCAAGTGGCAGCGAAGGGAGAATTGACGTTTGCTATCGTAGGGTAGGAACAAATGAAAAAGTCACACAAGCAAGATTGCCTGTGCGACTTTGAGATGTAACCTTAGCGGTTACTGCGAATCGGAAACATCTTCAAAATTAACAGTAGTTTTTCCGTATTCGTTGGTGTAACGAGTGATTTTTAGACCGCCAATTTCGGAGAAAATCCGAACGATGTCCCTGCGCTTATAATGTCTCGAAAATTTAATTTTTTGAGGACACGGATCAGAATACCGATTTTCCCAGAAAAAATAGCGTATTTCTTCTACCAAAGGTTTGTACCGATTTATTGTTCGTTCACTAATTCCAAAATAGGTGATTGAACAACAGCCACAATATCGCGTGTGTACATCGTTAAGTCTTGCTGCAAGTATTCTTGCCATAATAACACCTCCTAAAAAATTGATAAACAAATCATATCAAAAATTTACAAAAAAGTCAATAAGAAAGGATTGAACAAAATGCTTAAAAAAGTTTTAATCGCCAATCGTGGCGAGATTGCCGTTCGTATTATAAGGGCTTGTCGAGAACTTGGAATTGCTACTGTTGCAGTCTATTCGGAAGCTGACAAAAACGCCTTACATACAAGGCTTGCTGACGAAGCTGTGTGCATTGGCGCTGCCAAGTCTTCACAAAGTTATTTGAATATTAAAAATATCCTAGAAGCTGCTTGCGGAACAGGTGCAGACAGCATTCATCCGGGATTTGGATTTTTATCTGAAAATGCTAATTTTGCCAAAATGTGCGAAGAAAGCAACATTAAATTTATCGGACCTAATTATAAAGTAATTGACTTAATGGGCAATAAATCAAATGCCAAGGAATTGATGAAAAATGCGAAAGTTCCAGTCGTTCCGGGTTCGGAAGGAAGTATCAAAAGTTTGGACGAAGCAATTAAAATTGCTGACCAAATTGGATATCCGATTATGATTAAAGCAGCTGCGGGTGGTGGCGGAAAAGGAATTCGTTTGGTAAGAGCCCCAGAAGAGTTAAAAGAAAGTTATGAAATTGTTAAACAAGAAGCCAAATTGTCGTTTAGTGATGACGAAATCTACATAGAAAAATTCATTGAAAATCCAAGACATGTTGAAATTCAAGTGTTAGCAGATGAATATGGAAATTGTATTCATTTAGGAGAAAGAGATTGTTCTGTGCAAAGGCGAAATCAGAAGGTTTTAGAGGAAAGCCCATCAACAGTTCTTGATGCCAAATTAAGAAAAAAAATGGGGGAAGCAGCAATTAATGCGGTAAAAGCAGCACATTATTCGAATGCAGGAACAATTGAATTTTTGGTTGACAAACACAAAAATTTCTATTTCATGGAAATGAACACCAGAATTCAAGTAGAACACCCTGTTACAGAATGGGTAACTGGCATTGATATTGTAAAAGAGCAACTAAAAATAGCTTCAGGTGAAAAACTTGAATATTCACAAACTGATATTTGTGTAAAAGGGCACAGTATTGAATGCAGAATTAATGCAGAAAATCCAGAAAATAATTTTATGCCATGTCCTGGAACGATTACGGATTTACATTTGCCAGGAGGAAATGGTGTAAGAATTGATACAGCAGTATATACGGGATATAAGATTCCACCAGTATATGATTCAATGATAGCCAAAATTATTGTTCATGCAAGTAATCGAACCGAAGCGATTGCTAAAATGAAGGTAGCACTAGAGGAATGTGTCATAGACGGCGTAGATACCAACATCGATTTTCTATACCAGATTCTAGAAAACGAAAAATTTATTTCAGGTGATTTTGATACATCATTTATTAAGAAAGAATTTGATATGTAAATCGTAATAGATAACTAAGCATTGAAGGAAGGGGGAGAAAATAATGGTTATAGATAAAATCAAAAAAAGAGGTTCAAAGAATTTACGAACCCCAGAAAATAAGAGCGATATTCCTATTGGAAAATGGGTAAAATGCGATCAATGTGGCGAAATTTTGTATAAAGAAGATTTGCACAAAAACTACAGTGTGTGCATGAACTGTGGAAATCATTTTCGTTTATCGAGTAGGCGTAGAATTTGGCAAACGCTTGATGAAGATTCCTTTAAGCCATTTGATTTGCAGTTGCAGACTGTCAATCCATTAGAATTAGAAGATTATGCAGTAAAATTAAAAGGCTTGCAAGATAAACTTGGTATAGATGATGCTGTGGTTTGTGGAACTGGGAAGATTAACAAAGAAGAAGTTGTTATTTGTGTGATGGATGGAAACTTTTTAATGGGAAGTATGGGAAGTGTTGTTGGCGAAAAAATTACGTATTCGATTGAAAAAGCAATTGAACGAAAATTGCCACTCATCATATTTTCGGTTTCTGGTGGAGCAAGAATGCAGGAAGGCATTATTTCGCTGATGCAAATGGCGAAAACATCGAGCGCAGTTGCTAAACTAAATGAAGTTGGTGGACTATTTATTTCTGTTTTGACTGACCCAACGTATGGCGGAGTGACAGCAAGTTTTGCATCCTTGGGAGATATTATTTTGGCAGAACCAAATGCGATGATTGGTTTTGCAGGTAAAAGAGTTATCAAACAGACGATTGGAGAAGATTTGCCAGAAGGATTCCAGACAGCGGAATTTTTGATGGAGCATGGGTTTGTGGATAAAATTGTTGAGAGGAAGGACATGAAAGAGATGCTTTGGAAGATTATTAAGTTTCATAAATAGGATTTTGTAAGGAGAGAAACGATATGAAAGTAATGAAAAAGTCTGATAATGAGGTTGTAAAAGAAGAAGCACATGGAGGTAGTGGCAGTAGAAAACTATATATTTCAGATCGTGAATTAGGAAACGTTCAAGGAATGACGTATGGTTGGTTACCTATAGGAAATAAATACTCTTGGCATAATCATGAAAATATTGATGAAATAATGTATGTATTAAAAGGTACAGGAACTGTAAAAGATGAAGATGGAGAATATCCATATAAGGTTGGGGATGTATTCATGTATCCAGCCAATGTGTATCACGAAATTTGCAATAATGGCAATGTAGAGTCTGAATATATATTTATCAGAATTCACAGATAAGCCAATTGAGGGGGATTAGGATGAACATATTGGATAGCATTATTTTTGATTTAGATGGAACATTATGGAGTACGATTGAAAGTGCCGAGAAATGTTTGGCTATCGTAAAAAGTAAACATCAGGATATTTTGCAGGAATTATCTTCTGAAGATGTGAAAAAAGCAATGGGACTTCCTTTTCAGGAAGGTGCAAAAGTGTATTATGGTTATTTAGAAGAGAAAAAAGCGATGCAATATGCACAAGAAGCTTTTATGTTAAATGTAGAAAATCTCAAAAAACATGGCGGAGTGCTTTATCCCAATGTGCATGATACAATGAAGCAATTATCAAAAAACTTAAAATTATGCATTGTAAGTAACTGCTTGGAAGGATATATCGAAGTGTTTCTAAATAATCATGATTTAACTAATTATTTTTGCGATTATGAAAGCCATGGGAAAACTGGTTTGAGCAAAGGAGAAAATATCAAATTGGTCATGGAAAGGAATAACCTAAAAAATCCAATTTATGTCGGAGATACCATTGGCGATAAAACAGTGGCAGACTTTGCTGGAATTCCATTTGGCTTTGTGTCATATGGATTTGGAGAAGTAGAAAAATATGACTACAAATTGGACGATATAGCAGATTTATTGGAAATTGTCTGCGAGAAAGAAAGGGAAGAGTAGTATGACAATTGATATAAAAGATTGTGATTTTAACAATGACTATTTTCATTTTACCAATCGAACCAATGTGGATAGCATATTAAATAATGGACTAATCCCCTCAATTGGAACAGCAAGTCAATTAGTAAATGATAGGGAAAATGTTTCTGTTTCAAAAGGTGGAAAAGGTATTATGGGAATTATAAATTCTTTTATTTATGAATTTACGAATGAAATAAAAATATCAGAAATTCCAGAAGAATATAAAAAATATTTTCTTGAATTATCTGATTTTAATTCAGATGATTTGATGAATAAAGATGTTGCCTGTAAAGGAATGATTAGAAAATTGAAAGATGAAATATATTTTAGAGTTAGACTTAATGAAGAACAACTTGGAGAAGCCAAAATTGGTGCCTTTACAGAATATGACGTAAATTTACCTATGAAAATCGATAAATCAAATTTAGATGTTGTTACAGATAGTGACAATAAAGTTCTTAGTGCATATGATGTTGCCAAATATGTTTATGAAAAAGCGAAAGATAAAGAAGTTTTTAGAAGAAGACATGATTGTTTTTTTCATATGTTTGAGATGAAAGAACAAAATATTACAACTAAAGGGGGGAATGATTTTGCCGAAAGATGAGAAATTAACGGAAATTCAAGAACTAGAAAATACGGTCAAAGAACTCAAAAATCTAAGCAAAGACAAGATGCTCGATGTCACGCAGGAGCTAAAAGAAGCGATGTCCAAATTGGAGAAAATTGCGCGTAAGGAGAATAGCAAATTGACGGCATGGGAGAGATTAGAAATTGCCCGAAATCCCAAACGTCCAACTGCGCTAGATTATATCGACATCATTTTTGATGAATTTATGGAACTTCATGGCGATCGCCTTTATCGCGACGATGAAGCGATTGTCTGTGGTCTAGCTAGCATCGACAAGCAAAATTTCACGATTATTGCTGAGCAAAAAGGGCGAAACACTAAGGAAAATATCAAACGTAATTTTGGTATGCCCAATCCTGAAAGTTATCGAAAAGCCATTCGCTTGATGAAACAAGCTGAAAAATTTGGCAGACCAATTATCACGTTTATTGATACCAAAGGTGCATATCCCGGAATTGGTGCAGAAGAGCGTGGTCAGGGCGAAGCAATCGCTAAAAGTATGATGGAAATGGCAAATTTGAGAACACCAATTATTTGTATTGTAATCGGGGAAGGTTCAAGTGGTGGAGCGCTTGCTATTGGTGTTGGAGATGAAATTATTATGTTGGAAAATGCAGTCTATTCTGTTTTATCACCAGAAGGCTATGCTAGCATTTTATGGAAAGATAGCACCAAAGTAAAAGAAGCTGCCGAAAAAATGAAAATGACTGCTGGGGACTTGAAAAAATTCAAGGTTATTGATAAAATCATCGAAGAACCAATTGGGGGAGCACAAAACGATATTGAAAATGTGGCAGAAAATATGAAAAAGGAAATTGTATCTGCAACCAAAAAGTTAAATAAAAAGTCGAAAGAAGAATTGGTTGAAGAGAGATACCAGAAGTTTAGAAATATGGGAGAATATATCAAATAAAAATTTAAGGAGGAATCAAAAATGATTTTAAAAAACAAAACAATTCTTGTTATGGGAATCAGAAACAAATGGAGTATTGCCTATGGAGCAGCCAAATCTGCTTTCGACCAAGGGGCAAAAGTGATTTTTACATTTATGGGAGAAGAAAACAGGGACAAAATTGAAGAGTTAATTGCTGAATTTGGCGAGACGAAAGCCTATGCTTGTGATGCGTCAATAGATAGTGAATTAGAAACTTTATTTACCAATATCCAAAATGATTTTGGCAAAATTGATGGAATTGTTCACTGTATTGCTCATGCTTTTACAGATGACCTACATAATCCATTCGTAGAAACTAGCAAAGATGGCTATTCTCATGCAGTAGATGTAAGTGCGTATACATTTGTTGCAACAGCAAGAATTGCTAAAGAAAAAGATGTTTTAGCAGAGGACGCAAGTTTAGTGAGTTTGACTTATCATGGTTCAACAAAAGTATTGCCAAATTATAATGTAATGGGTGTTGCAAAAGCTGCATTGGAATGTAGTGTTCGCTATTTGGCAGATAATTTAGGACCAATGGGAATGCGAGTAAATGCTGTTTCGGCAGGACCAATTAAAACTTTGTCTGCAAAAGGAATCAAAGATTTTGGCTCGATTTTGGACGTAGTCGAAGAAAAAGCACCACTTAGAAGAAATGTTACAAAAGAACAAGTGGGAGACAGTGTAGCTTTTTTACTAAGTCCAATGTCAAGTGCCATTACAGGGCAGATTATTTATGCAGATAGTGGTTATAATATTATGGGAATTTAAAGAATTAGGAGATAAAAATGCCAACTGAATTTAAAAAGTATTTTTGGGATACGGAATTTGAAAAGCTAGATTTGAAAGCAAATAAAAGATATATTATTGCAAGATTATATTGCTATGGAGATTTAGAAGCCATAAGGTGGATAAAAAGTGTATATACCCAAGAAGAAATAAAAGATGTTGCAATAAACAGTAGAAATTTGAATCCGCTTGTAGCCAATTATTTGAAACAACAATTTAGGCTAAAAAAAGAAGAAATGGCTTATTATAAAACAGTAGTGGCGACTAACTATGAATATTGGAGAGTAAATGGATAATGTATTGGAATATAATAGATGAAAAAAGATATAAATTATTGGAAAAGATTACTGAAAATATTACTTTAAACGATTATTACATGATTGGTGGTACTGCTTTATCCTTGCAAATGGGCTTAAGAGAATCTTTTGACTTTGACTTTTGTGTACCGACCCAATTTAATAATGAAGTATTATTGGAAGATTTAAGAAAAATTGGCAAGTTAGAAGTTAAACAAAACCAAAAAGGAACTTGTGATGTTGTTCTTGAGCGGTGTACAGGTTAGTTTTTTTATTATCCTAATGAATTGGCAAATGCTCTAATAAAAAAATGTGGCGAAAATGTAAATTATGCGAATATTATCATGGGGTTAAGTTATTTTGAAGATGCAGAACAGGAATTATTGCCTAAAACGTTTACTCAATATGATTGGAATACAATTAAACAATTTTTTATTGTTTTTCAGCCACAATTGGAATCTTGTCTTGAGAAACTACGGTTTATAACATTTTAAAACTCACATAAGAACCAAGAGTTCGACGTGAGTTTTTTTATGCAAAAATCAAGATATCAACTTCTTGCAAACAGCCAAATGTTAATTTCAGTTGACAAATTTCCAACTAAAATTGGTAGAAGCAACTACTAAAAAATGGTATAATTGTTTTTAAGAAAAGGAAAGGAGAAAGGATTTTAAAGTGAACATTGGAGAAAAATTATTTGAGTTGAGAAAGGAAAAAAATTTGTCGCAAGAGGAAGTAGCAGAAAAACTAAATGTAACTAGACAAACGGTTTCAAAATGGGAGACGAATCAAAGTACACCAGATTTTGATAAAATTATACCATTATGCGAATTATTTGGAATTGGTGCAGAAGAATTATTGACTGGAAAAAAACGAGAAGAAAAGCAGGAAACGATTCTTGAAGAACCTCAAATAGAAAAGGTGATGACCAAAGAAGAAACCAGAAGAAAATCAGCAGAAGTAGTAAGTACATCGGTTTTTATTTGTGTGATTGCGGTAGCGCTATTTACTGTAGCGGTAGCAACATTGAATTTTGACCCTGTGATTGCAACAGCATTATTTTTAATTGCAGTAGGCTTTGCGTCAGCAAGATTGGTTCGTCATTATATGTCGATTCCTAAATTTGAAGAAACAAAAGAAGAAATAAAGGAAAAAGAAATTGTAAAACAAATCAATGGAATTTTGGGCGCTTTTTGTACGGTTCTTTATTTTATTGTTAGTTTTTCGACAATGGCGTGGGAGGTTACTTGGATTATTTTTGTAATTGATGGCTTACTTTGTCAAGTTGTGAGCTTGTTGTTTTTGTTAAAGGAGGAGAAATCAGATGAAAAGTAAAGAATGGACGATTGTTTTGATTGTTATTTTAGTAATCATTATTGTAGGGTTAATTCATTTTTTGATTGGCTGTTTAAATGGAAGTTTTCGAGGCAAAAGATGGGGCGTTAAGAAAAGTTCAAATGTTATTTTTGATACGAGCTATAATGTAAGTGAAGTTGGCAATTTAGAGATTTTGTCAGTTGCAGGAGATATTCAATTAGAAGAAAATATGGAAGACAAAATAAAAGTGGTTGTTTATGGGGAAAATGCAGAAGATTTGAGTGTTGATTTGAAAGAAAATCGATTAAAAGTGGATTATTCGAAATATAAACATAAAAATGTATTTTTTGGTTTTCATTTTTATTGTAATGATATAATTGTGTATCTTCCAAAAAGTTATGCTAATGAAATCGCTATTAAAGCAAATTATGGCGATATCAAAGCAATTGATTTAGAGAATGCTTCGATGAACATTGAGGCAGATTGTGGAGATATTACTTTGGGAAAAGTGAAAAATGCTTTGATTAATAATGAATATGGAAATGTGAAAATTGAAAGTATTTTGAATCGAGCATCAATTGATTTATCTTGTGGAGATGTGAAAATAAATTCGGTAAATCTTGCGGAAGACTCGATGATTGTCAATAATTTTGGCGATATCAAAATTGGGCAAACCAATGAGATTTATATTGATGCTAAAACAAGTTTGGGAGATTTGAAAATTGCTAATAACAATCGTCATAGTGAAGTTACGCTGAAGATTGAGAATGATTGTGGAGATATTAAAGTAGGAAATTAGAGAATTGAAAAAACTTGACAAATTTGGTACGGATTTTACGAAATATGAAAATTGGAAAATCTACTGGTGCATAGACGGACAAATACTGAAAGATGAGACATCTGAAAAAAAGGAGATTTTGATTGTTCCGGAGACCCAATGGGTTATAAAAGTACATGAAAACACACTTTTCCGTGTGATTGTTACCGAATATACCAAAACAGTTCAGACTTCTTTTGGTGATGAAATGAATAAAATCATCAATCAAAAGGTGAAAGAAGCACAGAAGGAATACCAAAAGAGAAAGCGGACAGAGAAACGTCTGTATTTCTATGATGCCGAAAAATTCAGGCTTAGCCTGTATACAAATGCTACTAGTTTTTATAACGAGGAATCTCAATATCGACTGGATCGTCCGTTTACATGGTACCAGTCAGTAGATAAAAGGTATCCTACACCAGATGAAAATTCTTTCATTTTAGGGAAAGTTCGGCGGACAATTGGCACGAAAGACGGCAAGTTGATGGACTTTATTGAGCCAGTTGCTGAATTTAAGTTAGAAGATGAAAATGATTGGGATTGTCCTTATGATAATTGGCTAGGAAATATCATATTTGAAATGCTAAGATTTTCTATTCTGAAAGAAGAACCAACTGGATTAACGGCTAGTAGGATACAAAATAAAATGCAGTGTAATACGCAGGAGTTCTTGAAAATGCTGAATACGGCATTGAAAGCAGGTGACGTGGAAAAAGTAAAGGAGTTTTATGACGTAATTCATACACTACAGGACTGCTCCAATGAAAAATTTCAGATTCTCAAGGGGCTTTTGGAAGATTCGGTGGAGAAGGAAAAGGAACTTTGCTGTTATGCTACTACAGAATTTTGGATTAAGTATGAAAACGGCGAACAGGAAGAAAAGCCAGCTAGTTGGATAGCTGAAAATATTTCAAGATGTACTAACAAAGAAGTTACGTATCTTGAAAAAGTACAGAAGTATCGATTTTTCTAGTTTTATTAGTTATGAACCAAAACTCCTACCGAAAATAAAGGTAGGAGTTTTTGGTAAAAATACTTGCAATTTTATGTAAAATATGATATCATATAGAAAAGCTTTTTAGAAACAGAAACCAAAAAACAATTTTCTAGTTTGGAGGTTTCGATACCTCTAACTAAATTTAAGGAGGTAAAGTAAAAATGAAAGATTTACAAAGAATTAATTTGCCAAGCAATACATATGGAAATTTTCTTCTAAAAGTAGTACAAGGTTTTTCTGAAAAGGAAAGATATGAATATAAATTTCCTTTGTCAGAAAATGCTTATGGGCAATGCTCAGCGACAAATTTTAATAATGTCGGATGGGAACATATTATGCTAAATTTAGAACCACACAAGCGATGTGCGTCTTATGAAGAAATGAGTGCATTAAAAGAAAAGTTTTGGCGAAAAAATGAAGTTGCAATTCAGGTACATCCCAAAAAGGCGAATTATATCAATATAAAACAGTATGCACTGCACTTGTGGAGAAACAAAGACATTGTGCCTCAAGCAGAAGCACGGTTAAAAAGGAGAATTTCTAGTATTTATGAGGAAGGCAGAAAATATTTTTCTGGCGAAAGAAAAGAAGTTTTTCTGTCAGAACAAAGGGTGCTGGTAATTTTTTGTGGAGAAGATTGGCTTTCTTGGGAAGATGTTTGTCAAATCAAACAGAAATATTGGAATTCAGAAGAAGCGGCGGTTCAGTTTAATGTTTCAACAGGAGTAGATCTCAACCCAGAGCATATGATTTTACTTTGGGATGCGACAAATTTTCAATTACCACCAAAAGAATTGGTTTAAAGCAGAAAAATAGGAACGTAAAATGAAGTGAACCCCATTTTGTTCACAAGAAAAAAAGACACGTGATAAAATAAC
>CANEDP010000003.1 GCA_947426305.1 uncultured Clostridia bacterium
TATAATTGTAAGCTAACCTGTAAGGGCATAGTCAAGTAATTATTTTAAAAAATTGTAATTTGCAAAATTTATACAAAACTTTTCTTTAAAATTTTTTTGAAAGTCAATATTATTTTTTCATTATTATCATAAAAATGATAAGTGACTAATGAATATCCCTCTTTATCCATTTTATTACATAGTTCGTCTATTGATTTTATTGCTGTTTCAATATCTTCAATTTTTTCTATTATTTTTGTAATATACATTTTTTACCTCCTCGATAAATTACAATTTGTCTAAGAGTACAATATCATAAAACGGTGTAATTATCAATAACTACTCCTTCTTAATTTATAATTTTTACCTTCTTAAAGAATCTTTATTTAGTGAAAATGTTAATTCTTTTTGCAATCCAACACCATTAGTAACTAAAACTTTATAGAAACCGTAATTTTCAAATATTGTTCCATCTGTAAAATCTGTTCCAGTTCCAGTAAAACTTTCTGAATTAGCATTGTACCAATATTTTGCACTCACTACACCTGATAGTATATCCTCAAAATTTACTTTTGCAACATTTACTAAATCATATTTAAAATCAACTACTATATCATTTTGCGTATACGTTCCATTAGCATTTGATGGTGTATAAATTAAATCATATCCAGGAATATTTGGTGGAGTTATAGAATAATTAGTACCTATTGTTCCATTTTTTAATTCTTGTTTTAATATATTACCATAGAAATCTTTGTATCTTGCAATTACATTTCCACCTGTCCATAATACAATATATTCACCATCAACATATTTGTACCAAGAATCTTTTGGTGTTAAAGTTACTTTTGAAATTTCATTGTTGGCAATTTCATTACTGTTAGTTCTTACCAACTTTCTCTTAAAGAAATAATTAGATGGTGTAACAGTAAATGTTGGATAACTAGCATTTGTATTTATATAGTTATCATTTTTGGCTAAATATACTTGTCCTGATATACTACCTCCTAATATAGTACATCCTCCATCATTTGCCTTATCTTGATAGATTGCAGAATTTGAATTTGAGTAAATACTTCCACCAGTCATAGTCAATTTTCCAGTATAACTTCCATTTGTATAGATTCCATTTGTATTACTATAATATGATCCACCACTAACATTGATATTTCCTCCTGCATTTATTCCATTGTAGTTATTTCGATAAGTTCCAGCAGAAACATTAACATTACCACTAATATTACCAGTTACTATTCCATTTGTATTATCATACATGCTTATATTTTGATTGAAATTGCATGTTCCATAAAAATTGTCTATAAATACAGCATTTGTATTCCACCAAAAATTATTACATCTACCATCTTGTGTTGCAAAAGTCAAATTACCATTAGCTTGTAAATTAATTCCATAGGCACATCTTACAATTTCACAAGACCACAATACAAGATTTGCCCCACCGTTAACTAAAATTCCTGTGTTTCCAAGTCCTCCATCAACTATTGATGACTGCACAAATGTTACAGTTCCTCCTGATTGAATGTTTATAGCTGTCATTCCACTCACACCAGATGAATTAGTATCTACAACAATAGCATGAAGTCTTAACGAACCACCATTTTGAACAACTATAAAATTTCCTCCACTTCCGTATCTTAAAGCATTATCGCTACTTTCTGGTACTATTGTTACAGGATAATTTATATATATTGGAGAGGAAAAATCAATACTTTGTCTAATATGAATTACATCTGCGCAATTTGCTAAAGCATTTCTAAATTCTCCCTCATTTCCAGCATACCAATCACCTGATAAAAGCATTATACCATCATTTGACATCATATTAACTTCTAAATTTTCTTGTGAATCAATATCCTCTTGTTCTTCTTTTGTTTCTTCCTTTGCAGCTACAATTTGTTCAGCAGCCATATTCTTTTTGATTGCTGCAACTTGTCTTACTTCTGTTGTATTTAATTTTGCTGTTTCTTCACCTTTTTTAAAATATCTAACAGTTATGTTAGGTGCAGACTTATCTAGTAAAATAATAATTTCTGTCTTGTTGCCTGATGTATCTGTTGCGATAATTTTGTAGTATCCTTCATCTGTAATTACTTTATCACCTTCAAAATTATTACTATCTAATCCATCAAATTCTGGCTTTAATGGATTATAGTAACATTCATTAGTTTTTATTTTTATATTATCATTTGTGTTTACAATTATATCATTTGTTCTTTTCACTATATCTGTTTGAGTTTTACTAAAACTTTCTTTTTCTCCATTAGTTACTACATTAATAACAGGCGGAGTTTTATCAATATAAACACTCATTTGTAAAGTATCTTGCATTATATATTTCGCAAAACTTTTTTGGGATATAATCATCCCAAATAGTAAACAAAATAATATTGTTATATATATTCTCTTTTTCAACTAAATTGCCTCCTCTCCTGTTACAAGAATTTTAAACTTGTAACTTTCCAAAGTCTTTCCTTCATCTGTATCTACTTTGTCATTTTCAACAACTGTATTTTGACTTTCTCCTGTTTCGTAGGCCCACGCCCAATCAATTATAATTTCTTCTCTGCTTTTTCTTTTAATTATTCCAGTTAGATTCTTCTCTAACTCTTGCAATGTAGAATATGTTTCATCTATTCCCCTAATCTTAAAAATCATATTACTTGTTTTATCATTAGTTATATTTTCAAATTCTACATTGTATTTCATATCAACTGTACTTTTTTTCGTAGTAATTATTATTGAAAAACTACCACTTACACCCGGACAAATTTTATTTTTCACAAGACTTTTGGCATTAATTGTATTTGCTAAGCTAATATTCTCTGAACTTATATTTTCAAATGACACATCAAAATCATATTGCTTTTCAGCTTTTGGGTTATTTTCTTGTTCATTATCTATATTTAATTCCAGTATTGATAAATCTATATAATCATACAATTTAGCCAATGGTGAATCTTCTATATTGATAGGTCTGCATAATGCTAAACCTATTACAAAACCTAAAATAAAAAGCAATAATAGTAAAAACAAGTAAGAACTTTCAATTCTTACTTGCAACCAATATATTTCTCCATAATTATTTATAAATTCAATTTCATAATCTTTTTCTTTCTTTAATTTATATTCATTTTCAATTTCTATTTTCTCAATGATTTCGTCATCATCATCTCGTTCAATTAAATATGCCTTACCTTCAAATTTAATTTCTACTTCCCTATTATACTTGTTTATCTTATCATCAAGTTTTGGAATATCATCATTAAAATAAATTCCATAATACTTATCTTTATTTTTCATATTTAAAATCCCCTTTTTTATTTTGTAGCTTGTACTGCTTCAACTCTGACTTGTACATTGCCATCTATATCTTCCACAATAGCTGGATTATTATGATATTTTATTTTTAACTGATAATCATCTGATTGTCTATTTAAACTTGATGAAGAAATTAAATCTGTTTTATTATTATTTAAGTTAATTGGTTGTCCATTTTTAGTCAAAATAAATTCTAAATCAGCTTTTGAATTATTAACTATCTCAATATAATAGTTCATATCTACTTCACTAACATCTAATCCATTATAATTCTTTACAGAAAAATTATATATTGTATCTTCTATTCCATCTATTTTTATATCACTTGCACCTTCTACATTTAGAATAGGTTTAGCAATCTCTGTAGAACTACTTGCATTTATATCTTTCTTATATTTTGAGAAAGTTTTGCCTCCTAAAAACAACCAACTTAATAATAAGATTATAATAATTAATATCACTATTAATATAATTTTTAATATTTTTTTCTTTGTTATATCCATTTTGATTCTCCTTTTACAATAAAATTAAAATTAAAAAAACTACTATAATTGTTATATACCAATATTTATATAACCATTTTAGTAGTTTAAATTTATATATTACTTTACCTTCGATATTATCTTTTGAAACACTTTTACTATCAATTGTATTATTATTATCGCCCTTTGTAGTAAAACTATTTCCATTCCTTTCTTCAATGATTCTATGTGTTACAAGATACTCATTGTCAACATTATAAGTAATAATGTCGTTTACCTTATATTCGTTACACTCTTTAATTAGTATTATATCTCCAATTTTAAGCTCATTCTCCATACTTCCTGAACTAACTTGAAGGACACTAACTCCACATATTTTAGTTAATAATCCATCATTCGTTGTCTTATAAAATACTACAGTACTCAATATGATAGAAAAAATTAACATTAGTAGAATTTTTATAATTTTTCTCATTAGTTATTTTGAGATGGAATAACTTGTGTTCCTGTTACAATTATATCGAAAGAATAATCTAATGCTTCTAAACCTTCATCCGTATCAACTTTATCATTTTCCTCTAATGTATTATCATTATTTTCTGTTTCATAAGCCCACTCCCAATCTACAGTTAAAGTTCTAGTTTTATTAGTATCGTCTGCATCTATAATATCAGTAAAGAATTCTTCATAATCTTCAATTTCATCTAAAACTCTATCTTTATATTTGAATTTTAGATTTGAAGGTTTATTTGTTTCATTCTCAAAATCAACTTCGTACTTTACTCCTACTTCTGCATCAGAAGCATCAATTACTAGATCAAATGAACCTCTAGTTCCAGGTGCAATCCTACCATTTATCAAAGTATCTTGATCGTATGTATCAGCTAATTTAATTGTTTCCATTTGTTCTGTAGAATCATTAACAACAAAGTTCCACTTTGCTATTTCTGTTTCTCCATTACCCATTATTTTGTTTGTGTATTTAGAATGTGTAATTCCTAAAAAAGCACTTGCTCCAATTATTGCAAGTGCTACTCCTACTATAGCTTTTTTTGTTATATTTTTCATATATTTTCTCTCCTTTATTATTTATCTTTTTATTTTTACTTATCTTTTGTTAATAGTTTTTTATTATACAATCATAGGCAATTCCTCCTTCCTTTTTATTGATAATCAATATTCATAACTATTTTCATCTAATGTGTTCATTTCTTTAAATTTTATATCTAAATTTCCTTCAATATTATTTTTCATTTTTTCAAACATAACAGTATCTTTTTCAATAGCAATACTATTTCTATTTTTGTTATAACAAGCTATTACAAAATTACCACTTCCAGCATACTGGTCTAGTAAAGTTTCATAAGGTTTTGAAATATATTCAATAATTTCTTCTATTAGTTCTACTGGCTTTTCAGCTTCCATTATTTTATCTTTACTATTTTTAGGTTGATAATCAAATTCTGTAGGTAACATTCCATTAGTTCCCTTCATATAATAAACATCTAAATTATTTTCTTGTAATATATCTCTAACCTCATAAGATGATTTTCCCTTCACATCCAAATCATTTTCTTTTGCTATTGCTAAATTTTTCTTTGCATCTAGTTTAAGATTTCTAGGTTCTCCATTACTAAAAATCATAACATCTTCAACATTTTTACTTTTTCTCCCAGTATTTGAAACAAAATTTCCTTTTTTCCATGCAACTTTAGCAAAGTATTTCAATCCATTATCTTGTGCCATCTTCTTTATTTCATAAAGATATTCAAAATTTACTGCTGATTCTTCTGGTAAGAACTCAACAAGAAATGCTCCTTCCTTTAATACTCTTTGCTTTTCTTTAAAATCATTACTTTCATATCTAAAAAGTTCAAATGTAGCAAATTTTCTATTTCCACCAGTTAATGCTTTTTGCAAATCATAAGGATGATCTGTAATTATTCCATCAATTGATTTATCTTTTATCATTGATAAATCTCTACCATCTCCGTTTACAAGTAAACAAGTATTTTCTTTTCCTTCAATTTGGCTTGTTACTTTGTAAACACCACGAGATATTTTCGTAAATATTCCTTTTTCAACCCCTTCATAGATTCTAGCTCTAATAGATTCATCATTTACTTGCATATTTTTAACATTTTTTACTAAATTTGTTGCATCTTGAATTGAGAATTGTTCATCATCTATAAAATATTGAAATAAATTCATTTGAATTGTATTATCCATATTGCATTTCTCCTTTACATTTCAAATTCCTCATTGGAAAAATCTTCATATTTTTTAGGAGGAGGCTCAATAGATACTATATGTAATTTTTTTGAAACAGCTTGAACAATATATTTCTTTTCGCCATTAGTTAATGGTAAATCCGAAAATACTTCCCACTTACTATTTGGTTCTTGCATATCAAGTGATTTTTTTTCCACAGTTATAAGTTCTCTATTGCCTTTGTAATCAATAGATACATCATAAACTGTTGTATCATTATATCTACCAACATATTCTGTAGATATTACTTTTAGTTGTGAATCTACTACTTTATCTAAATGCTTTTTCAAATCCTTTAGTGCTATGTGTATTATTTCTCCATTTTCTATTTTTCTATAAATTAATTTAGAATTAGTATGTACAAAATCTCTGAATAAATAATTACCATATCCCTTTTGAATAAATTTATTAACAATTTCCTTTGCTTCATCATCATAATTGATAGCATTATATACATCTTTTGTAGTTAAATATTGTTCCGACAAAACTGTAATTAAATCGCTAGTAGCAACTGTACTATGTGCAAAAGCTCTTTTTTCTGTTGGAAAATACCAATCTACACCCAATCCTTTTTTATATGCCACATATCATCACCTGCCTTTTATCTTAATCTACCAAAACCATAAAAATTGCTTCCATTCCACCAGCCATCTTGATATTTTCTTATTCTTACTCCACTAGGATTTCCACCAGTATCAATAATCCATTCTGTAACTTCACCATTTATTGATAATTCTCCCATATAAATTCCAACATGAGATATACCACCAGGATTTCCAGTATCATACGTATCTTTTAAAAATATTAAATCACCAACTTGTCTATCATTTACATTAATAGGAACGCAATAATCATTATAAATTCCACTTGCTGTTGTATTAGGAATGACTTTAATTCCTGTATGTGCTAAACAATGAATAACCCATGATGAACAATCATAATATTCCATACAATTATCATAAGATAAATTACTGTGATCCATAAAATATCTTTTTCCTGCATTTCTTAAAAATTCATCATAAATTGCCTGTAACTGTTCATCTCCTATATTCACGCTAGTATAGGCATAAGTAGCTTTAAAATTATCACTAAATAATTCAAAAAATGAATTAGAACTATATAATAATTTTATTTGATTTATTTCGCTCTCTGTTAATTTAGTTTGATTAGAATCATACGTTAACTTTTTCTTCATTTTATAGCGATTTATAATACTATAATTATTGTTACACCAAATTATATAGTCCTCTAATGTTGGGTTACTTACCACTTTTTTAGTTTCAGTAACTATCTGCTTTTCTATTGTTGTATTTCCTTTTTTATCAGTAACTTCAACTTCTTTTTCGTATGTATAAGTAACATCTGTTACTTTTTCAAAAAGTTCTGCATTTTTAAATGAATTCAATAGTTCTTGCTCTGCATTATCATAAACTAACTTTCCATTTAACACTTGTATTATAGAAAGTGGTACTTTCCAATTTATCATTCCTCTACCTTCGATTGCACCATCTACAATATTTCCTTGATTATAGAAATCTACAGTAATATTGTCATATTCATTTTGAGTATTTATCATATATTGTTCATACTTATTCCTAGTATCTTCACTCATACCAATACCAAAAAAACTACAAAAAGCCACAATAATAACAATAATAATTATAATTGGTGTCATAGTTGGTAACATTGATAAAATAATTTTTGCCATTTCATTAACCAATCTACTAACTAATTTCATAGCATTAACTGTTATATTTTTAGTGCTTTGAACCACTTTCTTTCCAATCTTTTTACTGTTACTTTTTATAATGTTGGTAGCCTTATTTGTTGTTTTTCTCGTAATTTTTTTTAATGGTTTAGTCATTACTCTACTAGCATCATTTTCAAAAGTTTTTATACTACCTTCGTTTGAAGCAGTATTTATTGATTTTCCTATCTTTATAAATTTATTTGTAACATTATTTATAAATTTTGTACCTCTTATTGCTGTTGTAATTCTTTTCGGAAGCTTACTAGATTTACTATTGGTAGTAATACTTTGACATTCTATATTTTCTATAATTTCTTCATTATTTTCACTAAATTCTATTTCTGTGTCAGTTTGTTCTAATTTAGTTTTTATTCTATTATTATTTTTTAATACATTTACATCAGCTTTATTGTTAGTTTGAAGTTCATTATAGTCATCTACTTTAGTTTCAATTTTACTCGAAATTTGTTTTTTTTCATCTTTTAATTCTTCTGTAGTATCATCAATATTGGTTTCTAGCCTACTTGAAATATTTTCTACTGTTGTCATTTTCTTCAATTGTTCTGCATACCACTTATTTATTTGATTTGCACTATCAAGAATAATATTTGTACTTTTATTACCTAACTCACTATATTTACTTAAAGAGTTAGCAACATCTTTATTTGAATAATTATTTTTATTTGTCATAGGCTAACTCCTATTTAACTGCATATTAGATGTTTGATTAATTTGATATATATAAAATTCTTTAGATATTTGATTTCTAAAAACAACTTTGTCCTCTCCATAAACAATAATTCCTTGTCCGAGAGGGAGAGTCTGTTACATATCTTGACTCTTCATCACTAATATCAAAGATGTTACAAATAGGTGGTAAATCTAAAGGTTTCTGTTTTAAAATCATAGCAAATTCAGAATTTGACAATATTTTACAGCCATCCTCATTTTTTATTACATCTGCAATATTCTGTGTAATAACTGTAGGAATTGCATTTTCTTTTCTTCCAGTTTTATAGATTTTAGCAATATATTCACTAGAAAATTTATTTGCAAGTAATATATGAAACTCATCAATAAATATCCAAGTATGTTTTCCAAGATTTTTATTTCTATGAAGTCTATTCATAATATGTTCCAATACTACTAAATACCCAGTTGTTTGGATGCTTGCTGGTAGTTCTGATATATCAAAAGATATAAAACGATTTTTGATTTCTATATTGGTTTTCTTTGCAAATATATCCATTCCTCCTACTACATATCTTTCAATAACTAATGCAAGGTTTTGTGCTTCATCTTCTGGTTGCTTTAATAACTCATCATAAAATTTCTTAAAATCTGGCTCGTATTCTTTAGCAAAATTATGTAATTGATATTCTTCATAAATGTTATTAGTACATCTGTCTACAAGTGTTTTTTGTTCTTCTGATAATCTTGAAAAGATGGATTCAATAAAAGCAAGTACAAACTCTGATTTATTTTTTATAGTTTCTTTGTCATCCTTTTCATATTGCAAAGAACTATCAAATGGATTTATATAAGTGTTCGTATTTGTACTTATACTTAATACTTGCCCATCAAAAGCATTAATTAAAGAATAATATTCTCCGTTGAGGGTCTATTACACATACCTCATCTTGGGGGTATCTTAATAAAACTTGCTCAATTAGAAGTTTGATAGAAAATGATTTTCCTGCTCCCGAAGTAGCAAGAACACATCCATTTCCATTTAATAACCTCTTTCTATCACAAAATACAGGATTTTTGGATACAAGATTCATTCCATAAAAAATAGAATTTTCGTGCATTAAATCTTTAGTATTAAAAGGCACATTAGTAGCAGTAGATTCAGAAGTTAATGACCTTTGTATTTGTAATGTATTCCACCCTAAAGCAATGCAATTTTGCACTCCTTCTAATTGTTGCCAATCTAAATTATAGATTGAAATTAAGTGTTCATTTCCAATACCTTTAATTGTTTTCGTTACTTTTTCCAATTCTTCTAAAGTATTTGCTTGAATACAAATAAGCATATTATTAGTAAATAATTTTTGCTTTTTCTTTTGCAAAGCATCTCTTAGTGCTTGTGCATCTCTAATAGAATCCTCTAACTTTTCATCTTTTACTGCCTCATAACTGTAGTTATTTTTATTAGCTTTTTTAATTTTTTCTAATCGTTCTGTTTTCATTCCACTAATCTTCTTGTTTACCTTCTGTATAACTTTTGCTGGGTCTGTTGGAGTAATATTAAGTGTAGTTATGATATTAGCATTTTCTATTGTTGTTATTCTATTATAAAATCTCGGAGTAATTGATTTAGGCAGTTTACTAACATATAGAACTCTAATAAATTTTTTATCTCCAATATTTATATAATTTTTTTCTCTTAAATAAACATCCTCTTTAGGTGCTAAAGTTTCATAAATATTCAATTTATTATCTTTTGCATATTGAATAATATTGGTTATTCCATCATCTTCAATTAAATTAGTATGAAATATATTATATAAAGATGTTAGTCTTTCATTAATATTAACCCTTCTAATTTTAGATTTTAATTCCTTGAATTTTTCCTCTGTTCGTAACTGATATTGAAAAAATATATCTTGTGCTTCTTTTAAACTCTCTGCCTTTGTAGTGATTACTATTTGTCTGGTTTCACACAATATTTCTTCTTTATTGCCTAAACAAGTTTCAATTAAAGTATTAAATTCTTTTGCAATTTTATTTTCATTTTCACTTAAATTTTCTGTATCATAGATATAATCCTTTTTATAATCCTGTGTTTTTACTGGGCGACCAGCACAAACAACTTGAATATGATCTCTGTAGTTAAAAGAGTGAAGATACTCAACCCATTTTAAAAAAATGTTTTCTTGTTCAGTATAATTCGCTTTTGAAAAAGATATATCCTGATACTCAAAGCAAACAGAATAATGTTCCTCATCTAATTGCATAATTGAATTACTTTCATTAAAATCTTTAAAAAATATTTGCATCATTTGAGGTGTTGTTTTTGGCTTTGATATTCTATTTGCCTTATATTTTTTTATCATTTTACTAATTCGACTTTCTTTTTTCGTTTTAATCTTTTTTTCTTTTTTTATTTTAGGCACTTACTCCTCCTCCTTATTTAGATTTAGAAGGTCAGGAATGTAATACCATCTTCCTTCTACTAATTGTTTGAACATACTTGTGTATGTTAATTGTCCTATAGTTGGTTGATTCTTTAGCTTTCTTTTATAAATTGTATATAAATAAACTCGTGTATCAAAAAGTGGATGCTTGTTATAAACAACTCGCATCCACTTTGCATTATAGTTATTAAGATAATAATTTAAAAATGATTTCTCCCAATCAGTTAATTTCATATAAACATCACCTTTCCAATAATTTTAAAAAAGCATCTTGTTGCTCTTTCGATAATTTAGAAAGTTTCTCAAATAACTCCTTTTCACTATTTTTATTTTCTATAACTTCTTTATCTTCTTTTATTCCATATTTCTTCTTAGCTTTTTTTAGCAATTTCTCTTGTTTTTTCTTTTTCTTTAATTCTTTCATTTCAGACTTAGATTCCTTCACATTTTTTTGTTTAACTTTTATGTTTTTCTTATTTTTCTTTTGATGTTGAAGTTTAAATTCTTCATCTGTTATATAATGAATAGGCTTAGCAAAACAGAAATAGTGTCTAAACCAATAAGGTAAAATTTTTTCTGCTGGTAACTCGTGAATTTTAACAAATCCAACGAAACCTAAAATTCCTGCTATTGCTATTATTATATAACTGGTGATTTCATCACCTATTTTATCTTTTAGAAAAATATAAGTTGGTACAACTAATGCTACAATTAAAATAGCAAACAACCATTGTCTAAAATTAAAGAAATATATCTTTTCTTTATAATCATTTATTTCATCAAATACTGTAATTTCTATATTATCCATATTCTAATGACCTCCTGTTAATTTTTCTGCAAATTGACTTCCATATTGAATAATTGCCAAATACATACCATTCAGGAATAGCATTGCAACAATTGTTGAAATAGCATTTGTAGAAGCTACAGAAGCACTTAATCCTGCTAAACCAACTGCATATATATTAGTTGCAAGATAAATAATTACTGCCTCTATGCCTATACTAGCTGCAAATAAAAAATATTGAACTGCTTTGTTTCGTCCTTCATCATCTGCTGCAAGAGCAATTGGAATCGGTGCAAACGCAAAGCATAATATTAGTTTTACTACCCTCAAAAAAATTTGTGTAAATATTTGAACGAGTGTAGTCATAAATGGAATAAATAGTATTAGATACAATCCGATATGTCATAATACTATCTACAAATCCTTCCGGCACAGCATTAATTAGTGTTTCAGCAATATTTATATTTGAATTGTTATTACTCAATACATGTGTAATACTAACAAAAATATCATTAACAATATTCATTATCGTAGTTAGAAAAGTATAGCCATTCATTATAAAATATTTTAGTAAAAAAAATCCTACAAACGACATTGCTATTCTCTCCCAGCTAATTCTATCTACTTCCATAGATTTCTTTATTAAACTAATCATAAAGAAAAGAATTAACAAACTTAATGCAATTGGAACAATACAGTCATTTACTGTTTTTCCAATTCCCCAAATATTAATATTTTGAACATTTGAAAAATTTGTTAAACTTTGTACTGAACCAATTAAATTTCCACTATCTAACTCAATACCAAAAACATTGAATTTAAAACTATAAAGAAGTCTAATAATTCCATCCAATTATAAGTTTCCTCCTTTTTTTATAATCCAAATAAACTTTTAGATTGTGCAATAGCAACAAGCATAAAACCTGCCATTAAAGTCATAAGTCCTCTTGATTTTCCGTTCTGCATCTTCACGTTGCCATCCCAATGCGAACATTACTCCTCCAACTAACGCAATTACACCACCTATTTTTACTAACCAATCGCATGCAAAATTTATAAACGAATCTATTGAACTTGTATTTGAATCGGCATAAACCTGTGTTGTTGCTAAAATAAATACACTCATAATACTTCCTGTTAAAACAGTTAATTTTTCCTTTAATTTATTAATTTTCTCTCTTTTATTTTTTCTCTTAATAAAATTCATAACTCCTCCATTTCTGTGGAATTATCTCTAATCTTTACATAAAAAAATGGAGAATAATCTCCATTTTCATAATGCAAGCATTGAGATTATTCCCAATTTTTAATTATTAATTTTTAAATCTTCATACTGAATTACTCCAGTTCTAAATAAACTTTTTAATTCATTTTTATTAACCTTTTCCATTTGTATTTTTTCCATTGGTCTAGCAAATTCTAATCCTAAATCATAAAGCAACTTGTAATCAGAATTTTCGATATACTCTAATTCTCTTTTGTGATTATACAATTTCTCAATATTATTCTGCCAAGGCTCATATAAATTTGAATAATTAGGATGCTCATTTAAACTATATAATTTTGAATAAAATGCACCAATTGTTGATATAAACAAAACACAATCTCCTTTAGGCATTTTTGATAACTCATCTAAAGTTGCTAACTCTCTACCTACTACATCCCAATTTGTACTAGATGAACCTTGCCTTGAAAAAGTTCTTCCCATAGACCTTTTATACCAAGTTTTCTTTCCTAATAATGCTACTATATATTCTAATGTTTCTTTACTGTTACTGCCCAAAAATAAAGTGGTATCGCAACAATCTAAAACTGATTCCCAACTGTCTTTATATTTCTTTTTTAATTGACTTAAAGACTGTAAACCGTATTGTTATTCCTACATTTAATCCTCTTAAATAAGCAAGTTCTTCGACAAATCTAGGAATTTCTCCTAGTTGGGCCCATTCATCCATATAAATTTCAAGTGGAGTTGCTAAACTACCTCCACAACGTTTGGCGTTCTCATCTATCATAGCAAATACTTGTGTATAAAAGATACTAGCCAAAAAATTAAATGTTCCGATCACTCGGTTTTGTTACAATAAATATAGCAATTTTACCATTTCCAATATGTTTTCTACTTGTTTGATTTATTTCTTTTAATACTGGTGCATTATCATCTATTGGCATACCTATTCGATCCAATTCCATATCATCAGTATCAGTTAAATCTGCCATTTCTTTAATATTAAATGCTGCCAATCTTGCTGTTGCAACCATAATGATTGTACTCATCATTTTGGGGGCATTGGCTGCAACTTTAAAATGTTTATATTGTTTTACTCCTATACAATTTGGTTCTTCTCTTTCCCATTTGTCAAATAATCTATCTAATTCCGAAACTCCTGTGCTATCTGGACTACTTAAACGAATTAATCTTAAAATAGTTGTAAAATTTTGATGTGTTTTATCATAATGTCTAATTGTATAATAAAATAATGACTGTAGAAAAATCATTTCGGCTTTTTCCCAAAATGGATCACCGAGAAGTATTTTCTATGTTATCGCTTTTAGTATTTGCCATTAAAGTATTTATCAAAGTCATAACATCATCTTCTTGTATTTGATGATTAAAATTTTCATTTTCTAGTATTTCATCAAAATTTCTTGTTTCTTTTACATATACAATCGGATTATAATGATTTGATTGAGATTTATCATCCAAGTTAAGAACTTTTATTGTATATCCTTTTTTCTTTAGAGAATATCCACAATCTCTAAGTAACTCTCCTTTCGGATCTGTAACAATTATACTTCCTGTTGCACTTAATATATTGGGTTTAAAATAATATCTTGATTTACCCGTCCCAGGTCTACCGAGTAAAATTACATGTCTATTCATTCCACTAATTTGCATATTTTTAGAAATTTGTTCACTTTTAGTTAAAATCATATTATCTTCAAAGTTTTTATCTTTCTTTTTTTCTATATCTTTTGGACTCATCCATTCGGCTGAACCGATATGTATTTTCTTGTATATTCTTCTTATTTTGCATACGATAAGTTTCATAAACCATTAAAGCAAAAATAGCCACTCCTAATGACGTTGTAACATTTTTGCTAGTAAATGATATTGGAGTGGTTATTTTATATATTTCATTAAGAGATATAGAAAAAAATTCTAAATCCCATATTCCATTGTTATATTCAACTAATGTTGTTACTCTTAACATATAATAAAATATAACTAGAAATATTATAATTAAAATCCAAATCGAAGTTTTCTTTTGTTTTTTTATTAGCATATATATATATATCACCATCCTTAGTATTCAATATTTATAGAATCATCTTTTTCTATTATTCCATTTGTAATTATAATGGCATCTTTATTTTTTTCTAATTCTTCAATCGTATAATCTTCCCAAGTCCAATCAAAAGCTCCTAAACCATAAACTTTTTTCTGACCTTCTGTAGTATTAATAATTTGTCCTTTAATCTTTTCTTCTAAAATTATTTTTCCATTTTCTTTTTGGATAATACTATAATAATCGTTCTTTTCATTATACTTAATATTAAAATCAGTAGATGAAAAATTATGAGCAATCAAATCCGCAACATGTTTCTCAAATTTGGGTGTAGCCCATCCATTCCAACGTCTTTCTTCTATATGATACCCTTCATAATATTCATTATTATCTATATTAAACTAGGCCTTATTTTCTAAATTTTCTATACTAATCACCTACCTCTTTTTCATCATTAAATTTTACATCAATACCATTTTCATTAAATGATACTGAATCATTTATATCTTTTTCAAGTTGTTCAAAAATCTTTAAATTCTCTAATTCCTCGCCTACTACATCTCTTTTTTTTTCCTTATCTGCTAATTCTTTTAAATCTTTTTTAAAAACAGTCCATAAACACTCATTTTCTTGTCTTTTCATAATGTAGTTTTTTCCACTAAGCGTTGAATAGGTCTGCTTTTCTTCATTTCCAATTTTAGTTTTGAAAGTTACTAATTCATCTTGCGAATTAATGTTCCATTGTAAATTTTTATTCTCACTACCATATACACGAATCTGTCCTAAAGCATTAAAACCTAATTCACTATATCTCTCTAAATGTTTATTTTCAAAATATATATTTGCAATTTGCTCTTTTTCATCTTCATTTTTAGAAGTAACCTTCATACCATAAGAAATATCCGTTGCTTCAAGCTCGTCCTTTATTCTCATAAAAGCTGAAAAAGGAAGTTCGTGAATACAATAATCTTTTTTAAATTCACTAACTTCAACGCTTCCGATTTCATGTAATTTAAGTTCAGCAGATAAATTCTTCATTTGTTGAGAATTCAAATTAATTCCTTCCTCTTTTATTTCTTCAATTGCTGTTTGTGTATTTTCATCAAATAACTTTTGAGAAATACCTGTCCTATACTCAATTAAATCTTCAATTCTCTCATTCATATAAGATATTTTAGACTTATTAAAGTAAATATTATAATGTTTGTTTTTATGTTGCTTTATTTGTTCATTTTGTTTATCTTCATTACTTTTAATAAATTTATTTATTTGAAATAATTTTGCAATATGAGGATGATTTTCCTTCAAATTACTCATTTGCTTAATTCTACGAGCATATCTTGTTATTTTCTTTTGTTGATATAAAGATTTTTTCTTGCCAAATTCATTATCTTCTGTAGATAGTTTTCGCTCACTTGCAACAATTCTAATGCCATCTTTTTGACATTTTTCCATGATTCTAATTGTTTCATCATAAGAGAGATTTGTTATTTTTTCTAATTCTTTAGTTGGACCATCATTCTGAACAGCTTTTATTCCTTCTATAAAATAATGATAACTAAATATTGTTAAAGGCTTTAAGAAGTATTTGAAAGTATCTTTTACTCCCATCTTTGTAGCTCGTGTAGCACCTTCGTAGACTTGTGTTGCATCACTTTTATTACTAGCTTGCATTATGCCATCACCTCTTTTTCCTTCTGTATTTCATATAAATTAAAATATTTATGATAAAAATCATCTAAACTTAATTTTGAAATCCACTTTTTAGTATGATTTGTATCATTTATTTCATATTCACTCATTACTGCTTGATTTGATTGACTATTTAATATTTCTATTTTCTTATCATTTTTTCGATAAAGTTGTTTCGGTATAAATATTTGAGTTCCCTTATTTATAGGAAGATACATACCTTTGTAGGATTCTTTTTCTTTTCCTGATAATGTAATAAAAATAGACATACTGTTTTTATCTTTTGTTTCCTCTGTCTTAACAAGTGTTTCATTCTTATTTTTTTCATATTCTTTTTCTGTAGTAATTTCTTTTATATTATCTTGTGTTAATCCTAAAATATTTTTGTTATTGTTAAATACAAGTAAAGTTTTAAATTTATTATTATTAACGAATTGCCTACTCATTGCACTTTTCATATCTTCTGGATAAGCTAACCCATATCGTATAGCTTCCATAACACCATCATCTTTAAATCTCTTTATTGCTTGTTCTTTAAATGTTTCAACATAGGTTTTGGGAAATAATTTTTTAAATTGAGAATTACTATTTGCAATAAAAATTTCTTCAAATTCATCTGGATTATTTTCAATATATTCCTTAATATCTCCATCAAAACTTTCATTATATTGTTTTATAATACACTCTTTCTGTTGTATAGTTAATTCAATATCTACTATATTTCCTTTTGAATCAAAAGATTTTACGTGATTCAATAAGTTATCTAAGATAAACATTTTATTGTTTTTAAAATCTATATACTTATCTGACTTTAATATATAATCTCTAATGTAGTTTCCAATATTTATACTCAATTCATTGTCTGATAAAAACTTTTCATCATTAAGTGTTTTTAAAACTTCATTGGATTCTAATTTACCTAGTTCTACATATTTTATTAAGATACGATCTTGATGTTTCTCTCCATATTCTGTTATCAACTTCTTTATGTAGGAATAAAAAAATACATTTTTATATTTATCTATTATATTGTTACTTGTAATTTCTTTAGGATTAATAATATTTTCAATTTCTTCACTTTTATAACTTGTATTTTTTATAATATACTCTTTAAAATTAAAATTATCTTTCGTATTTTTTATCAAACCATCTTCTAACATTTTATTATAAATATTATAGATATTTTCTACATTTAACTCATTATCTATAACATACTTGTATTGCATTAAAAAAGTAAATGCTGATATTCTAGTTTGATATATATCTTCTCTTTGCTTATTCGCTATTTGTAAATCTCCGAAATCTTTAAATTTACCTAACTTAGAAATATCTAAAACATTTACTTTCAATTTTTCTTTTAACAATTCTGGAATAATTCTAATCATAGCTTCTTTTCCTGCAGAATCATTATCTAAACATAATGTTACTTCACATTTTAGTTTTTTAATTAACTCAATGTGTTCTTTTGTTAAAGCTGTACCCATGATTCCAACTACATTATCCATTTTCATTTCTTTAGCACTTATTACATCCATATATCCTTCAACAATAATAAGTTCATCATTTCTAGCATACGATTTAGCTTTATGATAATTAAAAAGTAATTCACTTTTATTAAATAGATCACTAGCTTTTGTATTCAAATATTTAGGTTTAGTTGTATCATTTATTGCTCTAACACCAAATCCTACTGGATTTCCATTCTTATCACAAATTGGTATAGTTATTCTTCCATAAAAAACATCTACAGGTTTATATTGCTCATTTAATTTAGATACACCAACATCAATTAATTTCTTTATATCATATTTAGTTGAAATAGTTTCTGTAGTATATGTGCCAACCAATGGTGTATATCCTATATGAAAGTCTTTTATTGTTTCTTCTGATATATTTCTATCTTTCAAATATTTAAGTGCTATATTCGATTCATTGCTATTTATATTCAAATTACTTTCATTTAACCTAACTACATCACTTAAAATATTATTTAGTTCTTTCTTTTTCTGTTGCTCTTGTGTTAATGGTTCATATTGATTATTAGGAATACTAATATTTAATCCTTGTATTTCAATAGCTTTTTGCATTGCACCTCTAACATCTATAAAATTATGATTTATTTCACTTTCGTATTTCTGAATAAAAGAAATTGCATTTCCACCAGCTCCACAAGAAAAACATTTTGCAATCCCTTTATTTGGATGAATACTCATAGAAGGATGACTATCTGTATGAAAAGGACAATTACATTTATTTTTTGTTATTTTCAATCCATAATACTCTAATATATTCTGAATATTAGACTCATTTAATATTTCATCATAAATATCACTCATATTCTTTCTCCTCAAAATTTCTCTCATCTGCATATCGTAAATAATTAAATAGTATTTTACCAGTATGCTCCAAACCTACTGCTCCTTTAGCATTAGGAACAAATATATATTCTCTATCTCTATTTGGGCATTGAATATCTAATTTTTTTTCTAAAAATGGACTTTGTATATAAACTGAATATGAATAATCTTCTCTTTCTAATTCTGTAAAAATCTCTCCAATTAGTTTTATTTCATTTTCTGTTGCTTCATTCCAATAAAAGTATGTAAAACTTCTAAACCAAATTTTTGATACCACTCGTTTTAAAATATCTCTCAAATATTCATCTTCTTGTCTATTGATAACCTTTTTAACTGTTTCTATTCCTTCATCTTGTACTATTAGTCTTATATCTGTAGATTGCACTATATCCCCTCCAATTTTATTAAAATTCTATTGTTTCTTTTGTTGAATTTACATATTTATTTAACTGTTGTTCCATATCATTTTCATCAAAATCACGTATATAAGAAATATTTGGAAGATCATCTTTTTTATTATCAGAAATGTAATTCATCTCTGTAATATCTTCTAAACTTTCACCTATACAACAATATCCATAAGATATATCTTTTTCTTCTAGTTCATATAAAGCTAGTTCAATAGTATCTGTTTCTTTTACATTTAATCTTTTCCAACCAATATATGCAATATCTTTCACTTCTTTATCTACAACTAAATAATCCATAAGATTAAAACCGATTTCTTCTATTTTATTATTTAAAAAATCCTTTATCTGCCTCAACCCTTCTTTTGTGGTAATTACTCTTAAATCTGACCTATATCCCATCTAAATATCCTCCAATTCTAAAAATATTTTTATATGATATTCTAATAGAGAATCATCTTTGTTGCTGATAAATAATAAGCAAACTTCTTTTGTTTTAGGATTAAATATTGTGGCTATAATTACTGTATTCTTTCTTAAAATTTTTACTAAGTCATAAATTTGCTTAGTTGTATAAGTATCTTTTACATTAAAAGTAATGTATTTAATAATATTTAATGGTTTCATTATTCTTTTTGCAATTGTATATACTTCTCTATTTATGACAGTACCTTTTTCAATTTCTTCAAAATAATCTTCATCATAAAGTAAATAATATGCTCCTTCGTTGCTCTTATCGCTTAATAACAATTTTAAATCATCAAAATTGTATATAATATTCATTTGTATATAAATCACTCCTTTGTAAAGAAAAAAGAGTGGAAATTTCCACTCTCAATTCTATTTATTTTTATTGTTTCTTTTCTTCATTACTACAACTCCTGTAGTTAATCCAATTAAAGAAATACCTGCTATTGCAAGTAATAAAATATAATTTGTTTCATTACCTGTTTGAATTGCTGGAAGTAAAGAGTTGTAATAAACAAAACTATATATACCATCTTTTTCTTCTAATGACACGCCATCAGCAAAGACTCCTTTATCATTTATCTCAATTTTTACTACTTGATCTGATAAAGAATATCCTAGTGGTGCTTTTACTTCTTTTATATAATAAGTTCCATATTTTAAATTATCAAATAAAGCTGTTCCTTCAAATTCATTTGCCCCAACTTCTTTAATTAATTTAGTACAAGCCTCATCTTCATAAATTCCAAAAACGAATTTATTAGATTTAATATGTTCACCAGTTGCTTTATCTATTTTTTCAACTTGAACAGATTTCAAAATAGGCATATCTTTCATTTCTATTTTTTGAGTTTCTTTATCTTCTGTTACTGTAAATTCAATACTTTCTGCTTGTTCATATCCGTATGGGCAAGTTACCTCTGTTAGAGTGTATTTTTTACCTTCTTCTAGTCCTGTAACTTTATGTGGTTTCTTTTCTGAAATCCATTTGTCTATCACATTTCCATCTTCATCTGTAACTGTTAATTCTGCACCTTCTAGTTCTTCTCCTGTTGTAAGATCTGTTTTTGTGATTTCAACAACTTTATCTATCATCTCTACTTTTTGAGTTTCTTTATCAGTTGTTACTGTAAATTTTATATCAGTTGCTTTTACATATTCATCAATAGCAATTTCTTCATGTAATGTATATGTTTGTCCTTCAACTAATCCTTTAATCTTATGTGGTTCTTTTTCTGAAATCCATTCATCAATTATATTGTTGTCTTTATCAAATACTTGTATTGTTGCACCTTCTAATTCATTTCCTGTAATATCAACTTTTGACATTTCAACTACTTTGTCAATCATAGTAACTTTTTGAATTTCTTTTGTGTTTTTAACCTTGAATTTTATATCTGTTGCCTTTACATAGTTGTCTGGGCAAATTTCTTCTCTTAAAATATAAGTTTTATCAACTTTTAAACCTTCAATTTTATGAGTTTTATCACCTGACACCCATGTATCTATTACATTTCCATCTTCATCTAAAACCGTTAATGTTGCACCTTCTAATTCTTTTTCACCAGTAATATCTGTTTTTGAAAATTCAATTATTGTTGTATCATTTGTAATGTCTTTCTTTTGTTCATATACTTTTGTTGTTAAGTCTTTTTGTTCAAATTTAATTTTGTGTTTTGTATTATCTAAAACTAACCCGTCTAATGTAGCTATTTCCTCTAATTCGTAAACTCCCATAGGCAATTCTTGTATTGTTAAATTTCCATCTTTATCAAGATTATAAATTCCAACTTCTTGGTCCTTCTCATATATTGTGTTACCATCTGCATAATCCATTATATTTTCTTTTGCAATAAGTTTAAATTGAATACCACTTAAATCAGATATATCCACTAATGATGTATCTACATTTTCTCTTATTGCAACACTTTTATCAACAATTAGAGTTCCAGTAGGTTGTTCATTCCCAACAACTACAGTTATATAAGCGTCCATATCTTTATCATATTCAACACTTTCATTACTTCTGTTAACTTTAAAAATACATTCTTCATCTAATTCTAAAAATCCATCTGGAATCTTTATTTCATCAACTTTATAAGTTCCTACTTTTAATTTGGTTTCTGTATATGCTATTCCATTTTCATCAGTTGTCCATTCATCAAAACTTTCTTTTCCAAGTTTGCATTTTACTCTTTCCCACTCATTTGTTTCTTCATTTAATTGATATAATGAAAAAGTTGCATTTGAAAAAGTAACTGTTTTTCCTGTCTTTTTATCTTTCTTAATCATCTTGATATAACTTTCAAATGGTGTATCATTTTCTACTAATTCTTTAATTACTCCATCATTATCTTTATCTATCGTTACAAAAAATTCCTTAACTGGATTTACTTTATCGCTTGGGCAAAAAGTTTCATTTACTGTATATTTTCCATAAGCAAGTAACCCAGATATTCCATGTCCGTTATTTTCTGTTGTAAATACACTATATTCATCTTTTGAAAATTCATCTAAATGTTTTAAAGCCTCATCAAAACTTCCATAAAAATCCACATATTTACTTAAAATAGCTGTAAACTCGGCTCCGTCAACAATTGGTGCTGTATCATTTGTAACTGATGACATTTTTATTATTTCAAATTTCGCTTTTTGCACTTGATTTGTAAAAGTATCTTCTAAATTAATTACTTTTGTGTGCATATCCTTATAATTAAAGGTTATTGCATGAACTTCTGTATCTTGTAAATATCCTTCTGGTACTTTAGTTTCTTTTGCATAATAGCCTCCCAGTGGTAAGCCTTTTAATATTTCGCCTTCTGTTGTTAATTGTGCTGTTGTGCTTTTTGTCCTTAAATTGATTGTTGCAACTCCATTACTATTGAAATTAAAAGTTGCGATTTCTTCATCTTTTGAAAAATATTTTACTGTTCTTGCTACATTATATATATCTTCTTTAGCATACAATGTATATTCTGTTCCTTCAACAGTTGCATCTCCATGATGACTTGTACCATCCACTCTATTTTCTCTGCCTGTTTCTTTATCTGTTTTAATAAGTTTTAGCTCTCCTGTTGGCTCATAGTTTTTGAATTGTATTTCAGTCGTTTCATTTACTTTTACATCTACTCTTTGAACAGTATCATCTAGTAAATAACCTGTTGGTACATTAGTTTCTTTTACATAATAGACTGCTGGTGCTAACCTTTGAAACAATATATTTCCATTACTATCAGATATTCCTGTTCTAACTTTTTGTTTACATTCTGAATCCTTATATAATTCAAATGTACAACCTGCTAAACTATCACCATTTGCATTACTTTTTATTACTAAAGCATTTCCATATTCAACTTCAATGTTTATATTAAAAGCAGATGGATCTACATAATTAGAAAACATTAGATTTTGTACTGCTCCCGAAGTGAACTGAATGTAAATATAATTTCCCATTGTATCACTTGAATACGATGTACCATTTGGCATTAACTGATATATACCATAATTTCTTGAAATAAAATTTACATTATCTGCTGTACAATCTTCTGTAACTGTTACTGCTAAATCATTACTTCCTTGAATGTGATTAAATATGACACCATCCACATTTTGATTAAATGAGCCATAAGATGACAGCCTTCCACTTGTATCAGTTATCATTTTTGTTTCTCCAAATGTTGCTTTATTTGTTGTTCCATTAAAACTTACATTTCCATGATATTGGTTGTAATAGGCCTCTGCTCTAGCTGTCCAATCTGCAAGATGTCCTACACTCATATAATTTCCATTCCAACTTTCTCTAGCTGGAACTTTTGAATTTCCATCAATATTGTTATGAATGTACTCCCATACCCATTGTTGAGTACAAGCAGCCGCACGCATTGCTTCATCACTATTTGGAATTCCATATCCATAATTCATTGTATAACCGGAAGTATATCATCTCTGCAACTTTTTCATATTGTGGAGCACTATTTTTATAATGTACTATAAAATCTCCATTATAAGTATAATCTCCACCAGGAGATGTTGCACCAAACTGTGTGCAAAATACTAGGTATGTTACACCGTCATAATTCGCATAATGTAACTCATGACCATAATTTTCTTTGCTACCAGGAATAACACCAAAGCTAGCATTACTATTAATATCAGTTATAAAAGCTGCAAAGGCATTAAGTGGTAATGAGGTACATAAAGTTAAAATAATCATTATTAATGCTATGATTTTTTTAGTTTTATTCTTCATTTTATCAATTCCTTTCTTGAAAATTTGCAATAAAAAAAGAGCATTTAAGCTCTTTCATTTTTATATTTAATTGTTTTATTGAATTGCCCTAAAATAGTACAACCCACAAGCACATTGATTTACTTTATATTGGATTGACTCCCAACCACTTGTAAAATTTAAAGCTGCTTGATTAGCCTCATCCCAAGATGAAAAATATCCACATTCATTAGGACCATCACCTTCTACATGATGACTTCCTCCTTCTGCACACCAATATGATAAATCTGATGGAGTTGGATTTGATGATGTTGGTTGCGTTACAGTTGGTTCTTGATTAGTTATTTTTGCTGTGGTTGGCGTATTCGTTTGTGGTATGGTGCTTTGCTGAATTTGACTATTATTGGTATTAGTTTTATTGTCATTTGTATTCACATTATTTTCTTTGGTTTTAGTTTTCTTTTTATCACTATTATTCTGCAAATTTGTTTTTGATTGAGTTTCTGCTAAAATATTATTACTTTCAATATTAGAAGTATCTTCTTTCTTTGCAATAACAATTTTTACATTCTTTTCTGCAATATTTTCATATACATCTTTAACTGAAACTTTAGCATCATATTCACCAGCTACATCTTTATTAATGTTAGAAAAATCAATATTATATTTTTCTACTTCTGATAAATCTGATACTTTTATATAATTATTAAAATCATAATTTTCCAAATCTGTTTCTGCTGAAATTTCAATTTTTTCATCTACAGATAATTCTGGTGATATTGTATCTTTTACTTCAACTTTCTGTATTAAATTAATTTTCTTATATAATAAATTTATTTCATATTCTCCAACTGCTGGATAATCCTTATTTTCTTCATTTGTAATATTAGAGTTTATTTCTACTCTATCTTTATCAATAAAACTAAATTTTTCAATATCAATTAAATCATCAATTATTGGATTATAACTTTCTCCATATTCTATAATTACATTATCTTGAATTAAAGAAATTTGTGAATCTCTATAATTCGTAAATAGAACAAATGCTAAAACTCCTATAATTACTAAAACTATAATAATAAAAACGATAATAAATTTTTTCTTTTTCATATAACATCATCCTTTCTATTATTATTGTAACGTGCTCAAAAAAATTTGTCAGCCCCTTTTTAGTAAAAATTTTAAAATTAGTAAAAAATTACTTTCATTCCTATATATACACCTTCGGAATCTTGTAATGGTACACATTCACCAGCATATCCACTTGACTTCAAATAGTTTTGTGCAGCCTCTGATACATCTTCCATTGTATAACCTTCTGTAAATAAAAAATATTTACTACTAGGTTTTTCGTATATATTTGATGTTTCTGTTTGAGATGTAATTGATGTTGAATCATTAGGTATAGTTTCTCCTATATTTACTGTTTCCTTTGATTCATTTATCTCTATTTTTTCAATTGGTTCCTCCTGAATAACATCTACTATTGTGTTATCTATTACATTTTCTTGGATAATTTCATTTTCATATTTTGTAGTATTCATTTCTACTAATTCACTATTTTCTTGCTCTTTTACTTCTATCACCTCATTATTGATATTTAGAGAATCGCCATTTCTTTTCATATATTCTTTAGAAAAAATAAAGCCAATGATAACAATTAGAAAAAGAATCAATGAGATAATAATTCTTTGTTTTTTTAAATCTTTTAAATACTGTTCAAGTATTTTTTCATCTTGTTCATTCATTATAATCACCACCTATTTCTTTTCTAAAAATTCTGTAACATTCTTCTCCAATTTTTCATACTCTTTTTTATATGAATTCAATTTCTTCAATTCTAAATCAAATTTATCTATTTCACTTTGAAGTTTTAATTGTTTATCAACAACTTTTTTCTTTTTATCTTCTGTTTGCTTAATTTTTGATAATATTATCTTTAACATTGTTTTCTCCTTTAATAATCATAATTTGGAGTTTCTTTATCTTCTATGCTTTCATATTCTTTATTATCTGAAATATCTATTTCATTTTGTATAAACTTATACAAATCATTTTGGCTTAATATTGCCATATCCCTTGATATTTCCAAAATCCTTTTCTTGTAATCTTTAGACAAAAAAGGCATACCTTTTCCAATGCCTTCATCTTTTTCAATTTCCTCTTTTTTAGTCTGATAATAAGTATTATCAAGTAAATTTATTCTTCCATGATCTGACAATATACATAGAGCCAATAAATTTTGTGTTAAATCATTTTTTCCTAAAATTACTTTATAATTTTCTTCTTTTTTCATATTACCTCCATTATAAGTTTATGTTATTTATTTTATTGATTCTAGGGTAGCAATTATATAATATCTTTGGTTGGTAGGTCTTGTTTTTGCATTAATGTAAGAACAAGTAGATAATTTTATTATTTTATCTGTTATCTCAACATTAGAAATAGAATTCTTACTACTATTTTTATAATAATTAATTCTTTCTTGATAATTTAAGTCCTTTATATTATCATTTTCTGTTTCAATACCTATTGAATAACAACTAAATATTTTACAATTATAATTTTGGGTAGGAGTGTAAATTTTTATATTTTGATGTGAATATAAAAATTCATTATCTAAATAATTACCTAATATCGAAAACATTGTTCCATTTCGCATATTATGTCCATATATTACTGTTTCCTCTGTATTAAAAAAATTAGAATCAGTTACAAAAATTGAACCATTATTATTAAATTTTCTATTATAAGTATGTTTTAAGTAATATAAATTCTCATTATCCTTTAATATTGGATAGTTAATTTTTGTATTTTCAATTTCAATCCATCCTACTATATCATCATTAACAGATTTTAAATAATTCCAATCAATTAAGGGTTCTTCTGTTTTTGAATCTATTTCAATTGCATCATCAATTAATTCTTCTGTAATTTTATTATTTTCTTGATATTGTATAAAATCTTTAATCACTAAATACAAAGATATGCAAAATGTAATTGTAAATGTAATTATTAAGAATATTGTTAATTTGCTTTTATATTTCATAATCAACATTTTGCTTTCATCTTAATAATCTACTCTCAACATATCTTTTTTTATGGCAGACAAAAGAATATATTGTAAAATTTCTTCTTGTATATCTTTTTGTATTTTTACAGATATATTTAATTTATCCTGTATCTTCAAAGGTTTTAATCTTCTAAAATATTTTAAATACATGAATTTATATTTTGAATTATCTTTTATCTTATAATCCTCTAATATTTCAGTAATTAGTCTTTTCCATCTAAGAATCTTCAACATTTTTCTTTCAATGTTTATATTATTTATAGCCTGTTCTTCTAAACTACTACTTTGACTTTTTATCCATTTATTATAATTTTGATTATAATCAAAATTTTGTATATCATTTTCTAATATCCCTAAATTCCAATCAATCAAATCGTAATTATATAAATAATACTCAATTTTCTTAAAAGCAGAATTATACAATAAATTCTCCTCTTTCTAATAATCTTTTTTTAATTATAAAAATGAATAAATCCTCTATATTATATCTATCTACATATTGAGTACCATCTTCTTTTTCATAAATAAAAATATATTCCTTCTCATCTTTTAATAATACACAATAGAATTTTCCATATTTTAAAGCAACTAAAATTTCTGGTTCATTTTTAAAATCACCTTTGTTATCAGAAAGTAATTCTATAAGTTCTCTAACTTTTAATTTATCTATATCATGAACCGTTATATCAACACACTTTAACATTTCTAACAGTCTTGAAATTAATTCTTTTTCACTAATATTACAAAATCTTAAGCACTCTTTTCCTTTGTTATATAATATTTGTTCTTCTAACATAGTTAAACCTAATTGTTTAGCTTTCTTAATTTGTAATTGCAATTGATGTAAAAAATATAAATCTTCTAAATCATTTTTTTCCTCATCTGTCAATTTGTTATATTTCTCTAGTATTTCTTTCATATTCTTAGCCTCCTATATCTTTTATTTCATTATTTTTTGGTATAAAAAAAGAAGGACTTTTATCCTTCGTTAATTCATTTACTATACTTTTATAATAATAATTCATGAAACTTTCAATTTCGTTAGTCCCATTTTTGTATTCTTCCTCTTTGAGTTTACAATCATTGTATATTTTTATTATTTTATCTCTACTAACTTTGTGTATTAAATGTTGTAAGTTATCTTTTGCTATTAAACATATTGCATAAATAATATTTTTTATCTTTTCTAAATTACTTTCTGATATATATTTTAGTGATTCTTTTGTATAAAGCATTTCATATCTTTCAAGTAATTTATTTATTTCATTGAAATCTACTTTAGAAAATTCTTCTGGAAATTCGCTTTCTTTATTTATAATATAATTAAATAATCTATCTATCATATTAATACTTATATTATTATATTGTCCTTTTTGGGACATACCCTCTGTCCTATTTGTCGAATAGGGGTATGTCCTTTTTATCGAATAGGGTGTATCATTTGGATAAATTCTTCTTTGTATAATCTCACCTTTTTCATTTTTTATAATATCTAAACATACAAAGCCTTTTTCTTTTAAATGAGAAACCCATTTAGAAATTGTATGTGGTTGAGCCTTCAATAAATTTGCCAAATACTTATTAGAAGCAAAACAATAACCCTCTTTATTTGATAATACTGTTATAATAGCATACAGCAATTTTTCATTTGCTTTTAAATCTTCATTAAATAAAACTGTCGCTGGTATAATTGCATAATAACCTATTTTATTTTCTTCATCCAAATTTCATTTCCCCCTTTTCTACTTTGTTCTTAAAAATAAAAATAGAGATGATATTTATATCAACTCTATAATATAAAAATATTTATCTTAATAGCAATTTTCAAGAATATTAGCATAATTTTCAAATTTTTGAACAACATCATTTTTCATTTTTGAAGTAACTCTAACATATATTTCATAAGTTGTATTAATATTACTATGTCCTAATCTTTTACTAACTGCTTTTATATCTGCACCTGCTTCAATTAATCTTGTAGCATGAGTATCTCTAAAATCGTGAAATCTACAATTTATTCCTAATTCATAATGAATAACTTTAAAAGGATATTTACATGTATCTGTTCCCTCAAATACACCATTATGCTTTACAAATACCAAATTAACTTCTTGTAATGCTACTTCTAATTCCGTATAAGCATTTATAATTTTAATTTCTGGCTTTTTAGTATATGGATTAAGAACTTCTTTAGCATAGTGTTTCATATATAAATCTCCATATTCTTGTTTATCCTTTTCTTGTTCATCTTTATATTCTTTTAATGCTTTTACCAATGTATCTCCAATTTCAATCGTTCTATAACTACTAGGAGTTTTACAAGTTCCAAAGTACCATACTGTTGTTGCTTTCCCACTTATATGTCTACCATGTGTAGCAGATTTTTGATTTTTCTTTAATATATTTTTATTAACTGTTAATGTTTTATTTTCTAAATCAATATCTTCCCAAGTAAGTCCAAATACTTCTGAAACTCTTAAACCTGTAAAGTATGCAGTTAAGCAAGCATAATACATTGCATGATTATTCTGAAATCTATTCAAAATCATATCAATTTCTTCACTAGAAAATATATGTGCTGGATCTTCCTCTGGAATATCATATTTGGGTAATCTAACTTTAAGTGCAGGATTTTCTTTAATAAATCCTACAACATCTGTCGCATAAGAAAATGATGTTTTTAATACTTTTAATATATTTTTTAAAAAATTTTTTGAAAATCCTTTTTCTACATATACATTATTTATAAATTCTTGAAGTGTTGATGTTGTTACTTGTGATAATCTATAAAATCCTAGTTTGGGTTTTATATGATTCTTAATAATACTTTTGTAAGCTTCTATTGTATGATATTTTAAATTAATTTCACAATGTTCTTTTACCCAATAATCCAGATAATCACTATATGATATTGTAGATGGTGTAAATGAATGACCTGTTTCAGTATATTCGTTATAGGCTTTCATCCCTTCATTATAAGCTTCGGATTTCGTTTTAAATCCTGACTTTACTTTTTGCTTTCTTTTTCCTTCAACAGATGCTATTTCAAAATAATACTGATACCCCTTTCCTCTCTTTCTTACATTAACCATAGCTTTACCTCCTAAATAATTAAATTTAGTAAATAAAAAAGAGTTACACATAAAAATGTTTAACTCTTTTGACTATAGTCTTTTTTGACATCGGTCTTATAAACCAGTATTATCAATACTTTTACGATTTTGACATCCTATTTTTGGTTTTTCGCTGTCAAATGGATGTCAAACTGCTATTTTTATTATATTTTTCATAATTGTTAATTGGCTACAAGCATTGGTATTACTGATTTTTACCACAGCAGTTTTTGTATTTCTTACCACTTCCACAAGGACAAGGATCATTTCTACCAACTTTTGGTCCGTCATTCACAACTGGTTGTGGTTTTGAATCGACTGGTCCACTTTGTGGAAGTCCAGTTTGCTTATCTAAATGAACAGTTTCCATTGCTGAATTGTCAAATCCTTCTGATGTAATTTCTACATTGGATTCTCTTTTTATCGTACGTTGATTGCGTACAATATGAAGCATAATTTTGGCAACTTCTAATTTGATTTGAAGGTTCATCTCATCAAACATATCGCCACCTTCCATACGATATTGCACAACTGGGTCTTTTTGGCCATAGGCGCGAAGTCCAATTCCGTTTTTCAATTCGTCCATGCTATCTATGTGGTCCATCCATTTTGCGTCAACAATTTTTAGTACCACAACACGTTCTAATTCACGAATTGGCTCGCCAATTTCTTGTTCTTTTTGCTCATAAAGTTTCAACGCTTTTTCTTTTAATTCTGTTAAAATCTCTTGACTACTCAATTTTTCTTTGTCTAACGCTTCTACATTTCCAATATTTAGTGAGGTTTGAACTTCGTTAATAAACGCATCTTTTTGTAAGGTTCCATCTTCTATTTCTGGAATATAAGCTCCGACAATTGCTTCACAGGCTTCTTCAATCATGCCAATTATATTTTCGCGAATATTGGCTCCGTCAAGCACTTTTCTTCTTTCACCATAAATAATTTCTCTTTGTACATTCATCACATCATCATAATTCAAAATGTGTTTTCTCATCGAGAAATTTCTGCCTTCCACTTTGCTTTGCGCACTTTCAATCGATTTGGAAATCATTTTTACTTCAAGTGGCATATCTTCTGGAAGATTTCCTCTGTCAAATAATTTGGTAATAAGGTCTCCACCAAATATTTTTAGCAAATTGTCGTCTAAGCCAAGATAGAAACGGCTTTCTCCTGGGTCTCCTTGACGTCCACTACGTCCACGTAACTGATTGTCGATACGACGTGATTCATGTCGTTCTGTACCAATAATCTTTAAACCGCCTGCTTCAATGACTTTTTCTTTTTCTTCTTTGATTTGGTCATTATATTTTTCAACTAATTCTTTGTATTTTTTTCTGGCATCTAAGATTTCTTGGTCGTCTGTCTCGTTATACGCAGTCGATTGCTCAATTAAATCGTCAGAATATTTTAGTTTACGCATTTCTTGTTTGGCTAGATATTCACTATTTCCACCTAGCATAATATCCGTACCACGACCTGCCATATTGGTGGCAATGGTAATGGCGCCTAATTTACCTGCTTGAGCAATGATTTCTGCTTCTTTTTCGTGGTTTTTTGCATTTAAAACTTCGTGTGGAAGTCCTACTTTGTTCAAAAGTTTACTGATTTTTTCAGAATTTTCGATAGAAGCTGTACCCACCAAAACAGGTTGTCCTTTCTCATGGCTTTGTTTGATGTCTTCTACAACAGCGTTGAATTTGGCTTTTTCGTTTTTGTAAATAATATCAACTTGGTCGTTTCGAATCAGTGGCATATTGGTTGGAATGCTGACTACATCTAGGTTGTAGATTTCTTGGAATTCTTTTTCTTCGGTCATTGCAGTACCTGTCATTCCAGATAATTTTTCGTACATTCTGAAGTAATTTTGGAAAGTGATGGTTGCTAATGTTTTGGATTCGTCCGCAATTTTGACACCTTCTTTGGCTTCGATGGCTTGGTGTAAACCGTTGTTGTATCTTCTACCATACATGATACGACCTGTAAATTCATCTACAATTAAAACTTCTTTGTCTTTTACGATATAGTCGATGTCTTTTTTCATGATGCCATGGGCACGCAAGGCTTGGTTGACATTGTGAACCATTTCTGAATTTTCAATATCATTGAAATTTTCAACGCCAAAATATTCTTCTGCTTTTTTAATACCTTTTTGAGTTAGCGATGCCGATTTTGCTTTCAAATCAACGATATAATCGTAATTTTCGTTGTCTTCAATTTGTTCATAATCTTTGACATCTTCTTCAATGATAACTTTGGCTTCTAGGCGACGCACAAAGCTGTCTGCTTTTTTGTAAAAATCAGAAGATTTATCGCTTCTTCCAGAAATAATCAGTGGCGTACGAGCCTCGTCGATTAAAATACTATCGATTTCGTCAACAATGGCATAATTTAAGGTGCGTTGAACCATTTGTTCTTTGTTGATGACCATGTTGTCTCTTAAATAATCGAAACCAAATTCGTTGTTGGTTCCATAAGTGATGTCTGAATTATAGGCTTTGTGCTTGTCTTCTTGTGGCATTCTGCTGTAAATTAAACCAACCGAAAGTCCTAAGAATTTGTAGACTTTTCCCATCCATTCACTATCTCTTTTTGCCAAATATTCGTTGACAGTAACGATATGCACGCCTTTGCCTGTTAGTGCGTTTAAATAGGCTGGTAGTGTGGCAACTAAGGTTTTTCCTTCACCAGTTTTCATTTCGGAAATTCTACCTTGGTGTAAAATAATACCACCGATTAATTGAACATCAAAATGTCTTAGTCCTAAAACTCTTTTAGATGCTTCCCTCACAACTGCAAAGCTTTCTGGCAAAATATCGTCAAGCGACAAACCGTCGGCTAATTTTTGCTTAAATTCTGCCGTTTTTCCTGCTAATTCTTTATCTGAAAGTTTTTCCATTTCTGGCTCTAAACTATTAATTTTTTCAACAATTGGCATAATTCTTTTAATTTCTTTTTCACTATAACTTTTAAAAAGTCCCATTCCTTTGCCTCCTCAATATTTATATAATTCAAAAATATATCATTAAAAATGACAAATTGCAATATGAAATTGAAAAAAAGTAAATTTTTTTGGAAAAGTACTTTACATTTTATGTAAAATGATATATAATTAATTTGCTATTAAATTTTTAGATGAAAAAGGAGAGGGTTTTATGCAAGAAGAAAATCTTACATCAAGACGGAAAGAATTTCGGACTATATGCCAAATGGCATTAAACTTGTCCCACTTTCAGCACTATTCACCAGTTGTTGTGGTTAGGCTGTATGAGAACGAAGTTAACAAACTTCAGACTAAATACCCAGATCTCACGATAGAGTCTTCTGAGACTTTTTCTAACGAACTTACTGCTTCCTGTACCATTTATAAAAAAAAGGAATAAACAGTAAGAAAGTTTTAAACCGAACTTTGCTATTTCTAGCAAAGTTCGGTTTTCTATTTTTCCAAACAATTCTCCAATTCCTTTATCTTATCTCGTAATTCCGCTGCCTTCTCAAATTCCATATTTTTCGCATATTTTAACATCTCATCTGTCAATCTTGAAATAATTTGTTCTATTGTTTCATCTTCCTTAATTTCATACTGACTCTGAATATCTTCTACAATCGTTGCTTTAATCGTATCACGAACCGATTTACGAATCGTTTGTGGCATAATTCCATGTTCTTTGTTGTATTCTTCTTGAATTTTACGACGTCGGTTGGTTTCTGTAATGGCTTTTTCCATGGAATCGGTTAATTCGTCTGCATACATGATGACTTTTCCCTCCGTATTTCTTGCCGCACGCCCAATGGTTTGAATCAGCGAACGTTCGGAACGAAGAAATCCTTCTTTGTCTGCATCTAAAATCGCCACCAAAGAGACTTCTGGAATATCTAACCCTTCCCTTAGCAAGTTAATTCCCACCAAAACATCAAATTCTCCAATTCTCAAATCACGAATAATTTCCATTCTCTCTAGTGCCTTTGTATCCGAATGCATATATTTGACGCGTAATCCTGCGTTAATCAAATAGGCTGTCAAATCTTCTGCCATTTTTTTGGTTAGGGTTGTAACAAGCGTTCTGTCACCTTTTTCCAGTTGAGCATGAATTTGCTCGATTAAATCATCAATTTGATTTTCGGTTGGTTTGACTTCTATTTTTGGGTCCAAAAGTCCAGTTGGACGTATGATTTGCTCGACCACATTTTCCTTGGAATGCTCTTTTTCATAATCTGCTGGAGTTGCACTAACAAAGATAACTTCGTTAATTCGTTCTTCAAACTCGTCAAATTTCAAAGGTCGATTATCGTATGCAGAAGGAAGCCTGAAACCATACGTAACAAGCGATTCTTTGCGGGCACGGTCTCCATTGTACATGGCTCTTACTTGTGGAATGGTGGCGTGCGATTCGTCGATTAATAGCAAAAAGTCATCTGGAAAATAATCGAACAAAGTATAAGGCGGACTGCCTTCTTCTCTTCCACTGATATGTCTGGAATAATTTTCGATGCCTTGGCAAAAGCCTGTTTCTTTGAGCATTTCGATGTCAAAATTGGTTCTTTCTTCGATTCTTTGGGCTTCGATTAATTTTTTGTTTTCTTTGAAATATTGGACACGTTTTTCCATTTCTTCTTCAATTGAAACCAAGGCACGATCCAATTTGCTACGATTGGTCACATATTGCGAAGCTGGTGGCAATAAAATGTGATTTCGGGCACCAATCGATTGCCCAGTTAATGGATTGATTTCGTTTATTTTTTCAATTTCGTCGCCCCAAAATTCGATGCGAACGGCAGATTCGCTTTGGGAAGATGGATAAATCTCTAAGACGTCTCCTTTGGCACGAAATGTGCCTCTTTTGAAATCCAATTCGTTTCTAGAATACTGCATACTAACTAATTTTTTCATGATTTCTTCTCTTGATTTATTCATATTGGGACGCAAAGAAAGCATCATTTCTTGATAATCTTCTGGGTCGCCTAATCCATAAATACAAGATACAGAAGCTACAATAATGACATCTCGTCCTTCAAATAAAGATAGCGTTGCTGAATGGCGAAGTTTATCGATTTCGTCATTGATGGAAGAATCTTTTTCGATGTAGGTGTCAGATGAGGCAATGTAGGCTTCTGGTTGATAATAATCGTAATAAGACACAAAATATTCCACTCGATTTTCTGGGAAAAATTCTTTGAATTCGCTGTAAAGTTGTCCTGCTAAGGTTTTATTGTGTGCTAAAACAAGAGTTGGTTTTTGCACTTTTTCGATAATATTCGCCATGGTGAATGTTTTTCCGAGAACCTGTAACGCCTAGTAGAGTCTGAAATTTCTTGCCTTCCATGATTCCTTTTGATAGGTATTCAATTGCTTTTGGTTGATCGCCAGTTGGCTTGTATTCTGAGTGTAGTTTGAACATATTTTCTCCTCTCTATGGTTTAGTATGATTATTATCAGCCTAAAAATTCGTGAAAATATTATACCATGATAATAATAAAAAAACAAGGCATTCATCCTTGTTTTCTTAAATTTAATATAAGTGTTACGAAAATTGTATTAGAAGAGAAGAAACTGCATTTTAATTACTATATCTAGTTTCTTAACCTACTTTTTCCACTATTGCTTGACTGACTAAATATTCTGCATATATGTCTAGTAGTTCCTTTAATAGTTGTGTCTTTATAGAAAAATCTTCACTTTCTAAATACTCCTTATATTTATTATTAAACAACTCACTAGAAATATTTATATCTCCATTATTAATTAGTTCCATTATATGGGTTGCCCACTTCAGTTTTAAGTCCAATTTGGTTCTTCGGTTAATGTACATTTCACAAAATTCATTATAACTCATATTTAATTCCTTTAATAAATCAGCGGTATCTTCATCAAATTTTACAACATCTTTTATATCCTGCATTTCCTTGGCTGTTAATGAAATACCTAATTTATCCGCATCTTGAGAAATTACATAATCTTTTATTATTTCATCAACGGTATCTTTCTTTTCTTCTTCATTTACTATGCTATGATTTAATTGAAAATCACAAAGCGCAATCTCTCTTTCTGTAATTTTTTCCCCATTTACTGATAACACTTCTTTATTCGTTTCATTTTCAAGAGCATTCCCAATAGTTTTCATTAAATTCTTTTTTTCTTCATCGGATAAAAGATTATTTCCTGTATTAGTAATTGGATTACTAGCATTATTATTTGTTACCTGAGTATGATTTACTCTTATTATTATAAATATAGAAACCATCATTACCAACATAATCGTTATAAGAATTATTAATTTTTTTATCTTTATCATTTATTTATCCTCTTTTCAAAATTTCTATTTCCTTTATTCATATTCTATTCTATTCTATTATATTATATAGATTTTCTTCATGTTTTTCCCACCATTTGTAATGATTGCGTCCTATTCGACTAATAACCTTATACTGTGTACAATCGCTCGCATTCAGGCATATGTGTTCATATACAACATATTCACTGCCCTCTTTTCCTCTTACAAATGATCCTTCTTTAGCAAACAACAAATGTAGAGGTATATTCGTTTTAAAAACTATATAAGAAGAACTATCATTTAACCAACTATTTGTATATACTAATTTGGTAAATTCTATAAAAAAAGAAGATTTAATAGGATAATTTATCAAACTAATTAAAGCATTTCTTTCTTCTTCGCTCAATTCTTCATCTGTGTTTTCAAAATCAACAATAAAATATCCAGAAGTTGGAAGCTTTGACTCTCTATATATTATAAATCCTAATTTATATACAATTGGTGTTAATGATCAAATCTGCTTCTAATTATTCTCTCTTTTAATTTTTAAAAGCTTTTCATAACTTTCTTCAGAAGGTGTTGTATTTGTACGTCTCACTATGCAAGTATAAATTCCATTTTCTTCTTTTTCTATATAATTACAATCTAGCAATACTTCCTTCCAACTTTCACCATATGTCAATCCATTTTGATCATAATCTTGACGAGAAATTCTAAATTTTAGCTCAAGGCAATCAAAATGTTCCCAAGTTTCTATCCATTTTATGTATATAAATTCAAAGCTTGGGCTGTCTTCTATTTTAAGAAATTCAAATAATTCTTCTTTTGAATTTTCAGAAATTCTCTTAGGTACATTTTCTTCGATAGCGTTATTAATTATCATGCAAAAAATTAATAAGATGACTACTATTACAAATTTCTTCAATACATTCCTCCTCCCACTTCATACACTATTTATTCAAATTTAACAATATATTTATCTTTGATTGCATTTAAATATAAATCTTTTATTTCATAATAAAGAGAACTAATTTCTACAAAATATTTTTTTCTTTCTTCTTCTGTTAGATTTTTCTTTTCTGCCAAATGATTCTTCAAAGCAACATATTCATTCATTTTACTATTAATTGTTTCATTCTCTATTGAAATTTTATTATTGTCTACTTCTTCTAATATTCTATTTTTTAAAAGTTTTTCATATTCTTTTTCTAACAGATAATTATAGATTCTTTTTTGGAAATTTTCTTTTGTACTTTCACCGTCTGAAATATAAGCCAAAACCTCATCAGAACTAGAAATCCATTCTATTTCTTTTATCTTATCTTCAGAAAGAGTTATTCCCATTTTCTGTGCTTCTCTGGCATATATCTTTGTTTCAATTGCTATTTCTTTTCTGTCTCTTTCTCCTTCTTCTGTATCTAGGATTTTAGTAACTTCAATGTCTTTATTTGTAATATGAATCGTATTTTCTTCTGTTTCCATTTCTTTTTCCACTAAACTTATAATTGGCTTTTCCTGTTCATTATTCATTTCAGATTCTGCTAATTTATTTACCTTCTCTCCATATCCAGATATATTTTTATTCTGTATCTTATTATTTCGGTCCTTCGTTATATAAATAACAATCAATCCAATCAAAACTATTATCATTATTGATAAAACAATTATTTTTCTATTTTTCATATTTCCCTTTTCTTTATCTAAAATTGGTTTTTATTTTATCACAAACAAATCAAAAAAGCAAGACTTTTGTAAAGCATACAATAAAAAGTAGACACAAAAATATTTATTAAAACCCTAATTGAATATAAAATTCAATTAGGGTTTCAAATTTTATACATAATTTGGTCTATATTCATTATTGTCTCTTACAATATTTTTTATAGAATCTTAGATTGTGTGTTATACAACTTTAATCAATTTTCTTAATATTGGCTTGATTTACTAAATATTCTTTATATATATCTAACATTTCTAATAATAATTCTGCTCGTCTTGGAATATCTTTACTTTCGCTGTATTCCTTATACTTATTATTAAATAATTCATTATCGATATTTATCTCTCCATTAGCAATCTTATCACCTACATATGCTATCCATTTCATTTCTACTTTTGCTCTTTTAGTTGTATTAACATACATTTCGCAAAACTCATCATAACTCATGTTTAGCTCTTTTGATAATTCTTTTACATCCTCATCAGATTTTACTGTATCTCTTATTTCTTCTATATCTTCATCAGATAAAGATATATTTAATTCTTTCGCATTTTGATAAACAACATAATCTTTAGTTATTTCATGAATTGAATCTTTGATTTCTCCATTTTGGTTCACTGCACTATTGTTCAATTGGTAATCTACAAATGCTAATTCTCTTTCATTAATTTCTTCTCCATTAATAGAAAAAATTACTCTATCAGTTACATTTTCAAAACCATATTTGATTTTATCAATAATTTGCTTTTTTTCTTCATCCGATAAACTATTACTTTCAACTTGACTATTATTAGTAGTAATTACGTTATTATCATTAGCTTTTTTTATTGCAAATACACTTCCTATTGTTATTAATATTAGTAATATAAAAATTATTATTTTTTTATTCATTTATTTTTCTCCTTTAATCACATTTTAATATTTGGGGGCCAAAAACACCAGTTCCAATTCTTTGACCCTTTTCCCATTTTATGATATAACTTATTTCACCATAATTAGTATAGTTACGAGCCCTGCCTGCCCTATGTAAGTCATACATATGATCGGCAACCACTCCCAGAATTTCATTTAATTCTACAGCAGATTGATTATTTCCTTTATTCCAATCATAGTAATCTATAATTCCATATCTTAATTTTAGTGTATATGAAGTGCCAATTTTTGAAAAAGTACTTTCGCTTTTTATTCTATAGTTGTTGATAGCCAAATGCCAATCCATTGAAGATTCTTTACTTACTGTTGCAGAATCTTCAATTATATTAGAGAAAACCACAGAATTATTGTCATTCACACTCTGGAAAAGTTCCGCTCCATTTATAACAGAATTCATAGTTTGACTTAATTGTGCATTCATTTCTGAGCTATCGCCAATTGCATCGTTTAATGATATTTCTCTCATGGTATGACCTGCAGTAAATATGTCTTTCTCATATGAAAAAGTATTGTCAGTCTTCCCATCTTCTCCTTCTGTCAAGAAATATAATAATGCAGAACTAGCATTTTCATAAGTATCTTTTGCCGCAGTAGCTCCCGCCCAAGCAATACTCCACCAACTAATCAAATCTTTATTTAGCTGAGATGCTTCTAATGCAGACATAGAATTATACAGTTCTTCTTTTCTTTTTATTTCATCATAATTAGATTTGCTTGGAGATATCTCATCCCAATTTAAATTCTTTTTATATGATATATTTTTAATTTCATCATGAACACATTCATAAAAAACTATATTATTAACATCATAAATATCTTGATTAGATGCTACATATTTCTCTTTAGGTGTATAAACAGAACTTTGGTCAGCAATACCTTTTTTCAGTGTTCCATTCACTCCCATTGTTACACGTATCGTATTTTCTCCATAACTTATCCAGAAACTACGTGCTGTTAATCTTGTTTTACTATAATATAATTCTAATTCTGTTCCATCTACTTCTTTTACAAAGTAATATTCATATTCATCTAAATTCACCCCTAAACTTGACGATGATAAATATACTGTATATATATTATCTTTATATTGGAACTGTAATGTTTTGGTATCGGTTGCAATTTCTAGTTCATCTGAAAATACATATGCCACTTTCCCATTGCTTAATTCAATTTTATCCCATACGTGTCCATTAACTTCATTTACTCCCTTCTTTATTCTTTTTACTGCACTTCCTTCTGTCATTGTGGCTACTATATCATAATTCACTGCTGCCTTTTGATATATATTTATTGCATTTTTTGTTTTTACTATTTCATTACATTCTTCACCTTTTTCCTGTGTCTCATCATATTCATATCCGCAATTCCTATTGTATGCTAATGTATTAATATCATAAATATTCTGATTGGATGCTATATATTTATCTTTAGGTACATAAGCAGAAGTTTGGCTAGCAATACCTCTTTTTAGTGTTCCATTCACTCCCATTGTTACACGTATCGTATTTTCTCCATAAGTTATCCAAAAATTATGTGCTGTTAATCTTGCTTTACTGCAATATAATTCGAATTCTGTTTCATCTACTTTTTTCACAAAGTAATATTCATATTCATCCAAATTCACCCCTAAACTTGATGATGATAAATATACTGTATATGTATTATCTTTATATTGAAACTTCAATGTTTTAGTATCGGTTGCAATTTCTAGTTCATCTGAAAATACATATGCCACTTTCCCATTGCTTAATTCAATTTTATCCCATACGTGTCCATTAACTTCATTTACTCCCTTCTTTATTCTTTTTACTGCACTTCCTTCTGTCATTGTGGCTACTATATCATAATTCACTGCTGCCTTTTGATATATATTTATTGCATTTTTTGTTTTTACTATTTCATCACATTCTTCGCCTTTTTCCTGTGTCTCATCATATTCATATCCGCAATTCCTATTGTATGCTAACGTATTAATATCATAAATATTTTGATTGGATGCTATATATCTATCTCTAGGTACATAAACAGAAGTTTGTCCAACAATACTTTTTCTCACTGTTCCGTTCAATCCCAGTTTTACAAGTATCGTATTTTCTCCATAACTTATCCAGAAATTATGTGCTGTTAATCTTGTTTTACTATAATATAATTCCAGTTCTGTTAGATCTACTTTTTTCACAAAATAATATTCGTATTCATCCAAATTCACCCCTAAACTTGATGATGATAATTCCACTGTATACATCGTATCATTATATGGAAACTCTATCTTTTTTACATCATTTTCTTTTTCTGTGATTTCCAAACCATCAGAAGTTATTTTGTTTACATCTGTAATCTCTATCTCATCTGTAGATTCTTCTGATTCTACTAGATTACTTTGCGTTTCTTCTTCTATTTTTTCATATTCACAATCACAATTTTTACTAAAAATTACTTCCTCATCACAATAAATATTATGGTTTGATACAACAAATCCTTTATTTTCTATCACTACATTTGATTTCTTAAAATCAACTATTTTGCCCTCCTGTATAGAGCCATCTGCTTCTATTACAAACTCTAATGTTTCCTCTCCACCACGAATATAGTAATATACTGTAGTATCTGTCTCGTTTTTCTCTAGACTTATTCTTTCTTTGCTATAAAATAATGTCAAACCAGATGAATCTTTTTCGATTACATCTCCTATAAAATAATATGGATAGTCTTCTAAATTGATGTTTTGGTTACTTGCTAATTCTTCAAGATCTAAACAATAATTTACATTATTAAATTCAAAGTTTAAATCCCTATTAAAGCTACTTGTTGCTACAATATTACTTAGGCATAATATTCCTAAGAATATTAAAATTGATAAAAAAATTTTTTTCATCTCAAATCCCCCTTTTATTTAAGATATAATGTAATTTTTTGAATTTCTCATAAATGTGTTTTACACTACCTAAGTAAATTATATCTTTTTATCAAATTTTGTCAAGTACTTTTTTATATCCATCAAATCACAAATCTATCTAAACCAATATAACAGTACACTTCACGTGATAAATTTAAATTATTTTTACTAGTATTATTAATTTTATGATATTTATTTTTTTGTTTACAATCATAGTTTATTACCAAGTAATTCTGCACTAATAAGTAGTTCATAAAAGAAAAAAACAAGGCTTTTCGCCTTGTTTTTTTCTTTTACTTTTGTCTTTTCATGACAATTTTATCAAACACTGCAATGACAGATGGTAGCAACAATAGAATCAAAATCGTCGAACAAAATGTTCCTTGTGATATCGTGGTACAAATTTTTGCCGCAATGGCTGATGCAAAATGACCTACAATCAATGTAACAATTACTAAAATGGACGCTGATGTCAAAATCGTATGAATCGAGTCATTATAAGATTGAATGATAGCCTGCTTAATATCCATAGTTTTTCTATGTTCTAAGTAATAAGAAGCATATAAAATCGCATAATCAATCGTTGCTCCCATTAAAATACTTTGAACAATCAGTAGCGAAATAAAGTAAACCGTTCCGCCAGATAATGACAAAATTCCCATCGTCAAATAAACCGCACACTGAATCGTAAGTACCAATATAATCGGCAAAATAATTGATTTAAACGTAAATGCCACGACGACAAATATCGCAATCATGGTCAAAACGGTAATAAAATCTAATTCACCGCTAAAAGTTCTACTCATTTCATATGCCATTGGCGAATTCCCAATGACATAAGATTCCTCCAAATTTTCTGCCATCAAATCTTTTACTTTTTGAATAAATTCAAACGTTTCTTGCGATTCTGGCGCAAATTTCGTATTTAGCACAATTCTAGAATAGCCATTTCCTACCAATAATTTCTTGGCATCGTTTACCGTTTCTTTGCTATCGATAATATTTTGCCTCATATCGTCTTCTAGGAAATCGTCAAATCGGCTGTCGTTTAATATATTTTCATTTAAGAAATGAACAAAGTCTTGCACTGTCATCGTCCAAGATTCGTCATAAGATTTGTCGCTTCCATAATAGACATACAATAAATCGACCGTATTTTTGTCAAGCGAATCCGTTAAAACCGCCAAAACAGTAAATATTTCGTCCTTCGTGTATTTCGTATGATTTATGGTTGCTGTCATAATTCCTTGAATGGTATTTAATTTTGTAACTTTTTCATCATCAAAATTGTCGGAATATTCTGGGTTGGTTACGACTTCTTTTAATATAAAATCAACTAATTCCTTTAGCGAAATGCTCTGATTTTTATTTTGATGTTTCGACAAATGCAAACCATAAAGCAATTCCAAATCGTCCTTTTGAATTCCCAACAAATCTGACAATTCAGAGCTTGCATACTTCTGCGTTAGCTTTACGCCTGCCATAACCGACTGAACTGTCTGCAAATCACTAATTTTATCGTGACTTAAACTACTTGACAAAGCTGAATCGCTTTTATGAGCAAGGACAAAATCTACAAATTCGTTTGGTGTTAATTGAAGTGTCGTAAATTTCACTTGATATAGTGTATAAATACTTTTGACTTTTCCCTCTTCAATTCCAATTAAATTTGCCAATTCGTTGTAATTGTAATTGGCATGATTGCTAGTACTTGTCATAATCGTGTTTAGTAACTGCAATTGGCTCGTTGTCGCTTCTGAAAGATTGGCTGCTATTGCAGGATTTTCCAGATTTGATAAAATCAATGTCACCAATTCTTTAGGACTAGCAGTCCAATTTTCCGTATGATTTTGCGAAAAAGCAATCAAATTATAAATTTGACAAACTTGCTTTTTTTCAATTCCTAGAATTTTTGAAATTTGTTCTGCCGTATATGGCGTTTTATCCGTTGTTACAGAATCATCAATCACAAGTTTTAGAAGCCTTAATTTGTTTAATGTTTCTTCTTCAACAGAAAACATACTTGAATCCAAACTATCTTGGTTTGTAGTTCCTAAAGTGGTTAATACTAAATTAATAAATTCTTGTGGTGTCATCGTAGTCTCTTCTGGCAAACCAGTTAATAAATAAATGGTTTCAACAAAATTGGGTCGAAGACTATTAAATATGTTGGCTAAAGCCTTTTGATGCATTTTGGTGGTGTTGATGTTGTTTTCATTTTGGGCAAATAGAGAAATTTGCTCGAGGCTAGTTAAATCAACATCGTCTAAGTAATGGGTATTGTTTTTAAGAAACATCACATGATTAATAAATTCTGTTATGGATAAAGTATTTCCTGTATCTACTGTGCTATATTTTAGCAGTAATAATTGTTTGATTACGTTTTCGTCAATTCCAAATAGATTTGCTAATTCGGTAGAATTCATCTGTTTGGTAATGGTTGATTCGCTACTAAAAGTATTTAGAATTTTCATACTTTGAATGGTTGGTTCATCAAAATTTCCTGCATATTGTGGGTCATTTAACATTTCATTTAGGACAAAATTTGAAAATTCAGCAATTGTCATTCTTGCACTAATTTCGTTGATACTTACATAATATTTATATAATTGTTCTATTGAACTGGCGTCCATATCAAATAAATTGGCCATATCAGCACTTGACATTTTTGTGTCGTTTGTTCTAGCATTCGTGAATTTTGCTAATGTATTTAGTTTATCACGATTGCTTGCTGTAATTTTATCAGCATATTGGGGGTCAGTTAAAACATCGTTGTTGATAAAATCGATAAACTCTGCCACAGAAAGTTTTAATGTATTGTGTTTTGCATTATAATAAATTAAAACGTCTTCAACATCTTTGGGCTCAATTTCTAGAATTCCTGCAATTTCACTTGCGGTTCGCAATTGGTTCATTGTATTTTCTGCGGTAAATTTAGATAAACGGTCAATATTTTGCCTTGTTTCGTCATCTAATTCTTCGCTTATTTTGTCGTTGTTGTAAACTTCTGTTTGAATAAAATCAATGAATTCTTGGAATGTCATGGTGTTGTCTTCGGTTTGATTGTAATAATTGTAATATAAAATTTTAAATAGATAATCTTCAATATCCACATCTGACCCTAAATCTTCTAGCTTTTCGCCCAATTCGTGATACGTCAATTTTTCATTAATCGTATTTCCATAACCTAACACTTGACTTACTTTATCTTGTGTTTCTAATTGTTCCAATATTTTAGGTAATTTTTCTTCCTCTTCATTTTTGTAAATAACTGCCATCTGGTTGTTTTCTACGAAAATTTTTGAAATTTCGTTTTCTTCAGAATCGGTATATAAAATTCCCAAATTTCCTTTTAACAAAAAACTAAAAACAAAACAGCCAATAAAAATGAAGATAGAAATGGGACGTATCAAAAAACTAAATTTCCCAAGTAACGTCAAATTAAGATTTGGACTTTTCTTTTTGGTTTTGTTAATGGCTTCATCAAAAATCAAAATCAAGGCTGGTAGCACAAAGAAAATGCTAATCAAACTAAATAACACGCCTTTGGCAAGTACAAATCCCAAATCTTTCCCAATTGTAAAACTCATAAAAACCAAAGCTAATAAACCAACAATCGTTGTTACTGAACTACTTGCAATAGACGAAAAAGCATGATACAACGCTTCTTTCATAGCCTCGATTTTATTGCTTGCTTTCTCTTTTTCTTGATTATAACGATTCATCAGCATAATCGAATAATCCATTGATAATGCCAATTGCAAAATTGCAACAATGGAATCGGTAATATTGGACACATTATCAAATATCACATTCGTACCTTTGTTTAGAACAACTCCCACTAAGATTGCGGTCAAAAACAAAAATGGTTCTACATAAGAATTACTCATCACAATTAAGATTAGTAACGCGCAAAATACAGCAAGTATAACAATCCATATTGGCAAAACTGGCGTATTTCTTGCAGAAATTGCTCCACTTGTTTGAATTTCTCTGTCCTCAAAATGTTGAGTTACTTCTTTGTAAACTTTGCTGGCAAGTTCGGATTCTTCATCTGCCTCTACATTGATAATATATAAGGTATAGTCTTCCTTATTGTATTCCTCTGTTTCATCATAATCAACACTCGAAATGCCTTCTATTTTTTCTAAATATTCTTTCGTCTCCTGCTTTTCTTCATCCGTTAAACCTTTTAGCATGACATTCAAAGAGCTAGTTTCTTCCGCGTCAATGCTATTTTCCATAATATCCATACCAATTCTTGTCTCAGATGTACTTGGTAGATATTCTGTCATATCATAATTTACTTTTACTTGTTTTGAAAGACCAAAACATACGATAGTTAGCACAATGAAGGTAATTAATACGAAATATCTTTTGTTAATAATAAAATCGGTTACTTTTTTCAAAACGTTTTATCATTCCTTTCTTTTATAGTCATTTTCCTATTATACGCTGATACATTACGAAAGGAAAGTATAATTTTAGAAAAAATGTCTAAATTCGGACACTTTGGAAAACTTTGTCTATTTTAAAAAGAGAGCATATCGATTATTTCTCGCAAAAAATAATGGATATACTCTCTTTTTTTGATTTTTTTTAGAATAAATGTTAAATTTTCGTCTTTTCTAAAACTGTTATTCTCTCTTCATGACTATGAACAAAAGCTGAATTCATATCGGTTCTTCTTTCTAAATTTTTGATTGTTTCATCTTGAATCATTTCTTTATGATTTCTAGCTGTAATTTCTTCAAAAGCTATGCTAATCTTTCTACCATATTCTGTTTCAAATACAAACATATGATCTAAAATTTGTTGTCTAATTTCCTGAGCAATTCTTTTTTCTATGCCAAGCATTTTTTCATCTGTTTCCTCAAATTTTCTGTCCATTCCATCAAGTCTTTCATCTACTTTATCAAGCCTTCTATCAATTCCGTCAAGTCTTTTGTCTACTTTATCAAGCCTTCCGTCCATTCCATCAAGTCTTTTGTCTACTTTATCAAGCCTTCTGTCAATCTTATCAAGCCTTTCATTAATTTTATTCAAAGCTTCTAATAGTTTTTCTTCCATATCTTTTCCTCCCTTCTCTTGAATTCGATTCATTTTATCACATTTAGTTTCAAATTGCAAGAATAATTTTCTTTTTCATTCGACGTTTTTCGACATCAACTTTTTCAACTTTCCTATTTCTTTTTTATAAAATTTATGGTATACTAATTTATATTTTAAGGAGAATTTGAAAAATGAAAGTACAAGGTCTCAATTCATCTTCCAAAAAAACAAGAAACTTAATCAAAACCACTTTTGCCGAATTAATGCAAGAAAAGAAAGAATTAAATAAAATAACCGTTACTGAGCTTGTCAAACGAGCTGATATCACAAGAAGCACATTTTACACGCATTATGATGATATTTATGAAGTTGCCAAAGATTACGAATTAGAAACGATTGAATTGCTCACTTGCGATGATAAAATTTTGTATAGCAAACAAGACATTCTAACTTATTTCGACGAAATTATAGTATGTTTAAAGAAAAACGAAGAAATTTATAAAATGCTGTTATCTTCCAATGATACACTTTTCTTTTTGGAAAAACTACAAAAAATGGCAATCCAAAAAATTTCTTTAGCCTTAAAAAATATTTCTTTTTCTAGCAATTCCTATTTAGAACTCGATGTTTGCTTTTTTGTCAACGGCGTAGTTGCTGAATTATTGAAATATTTCAGAGAACGAAGCGATTATGATTTAGACGAACTACTTAAAAATATAAAAAAATGGTTTGAAAAGATTTTTGATTAAAACAAAAAAGGAAGTGTCTTCACTTCCTTTTTCCATTCTTAATAAACCACAACAACTGCATCATTTTTAGAATGGTTTTCACTATTTTTTACCGTACTTGAATTTTTATTCTCTACAGAGGAATTTTGGATATTCAAATTTGTACTATTAGTATCTAACATATCAATAATACTACTTTGATTTCTAACACTTTCCAATTGAAATTCCAATGATGTTCTACTAACTAATTTATGCATTACATTATAAATACAAGCAATAATACAAATTGCCAACAATACCTTTTTCCAAACTTTTGCTAACATAATCAATTCTTCCCTTTCGAAAATCTTTCTTCTTTTATTATTATATCTTTTTTTCACAAAAAAGTCAATATATTAATTTTTTATAATATTTTCATAAACCTTCTTGTTTTTTTATAAAAGTTTATATATAATAGTTCAAAATGGAGGTACAACTTATGAAAAAAATCATAATTGCAACACATAATGACGGAAAACTTGCTATGATTAAAGAACTTTTCCCTGACCATCGAATTCTTTCTTTAAACGATTTCGAATATTTTGTTGAACCAGAAGAAAATGGTGAAACATTCGAAGAAAACGCCATTTTAAAAGCCAAATTTTATCATCAAAACCTAAATGAAATCTGCATCGCCGATGATTCGGGAATTTGTATTCCCGTTTTAAATAATTTTCCTGGTGTGCGCACCAAGCGTTGGTTTAAAGGAACCGACCGTGAACGCAATCTAGCCTTAATTGATAAATTAAAAGATTTTGACAAAATCGACCGAAAAGTCAATTTCATCACAGCCATCGCCATCGCGATTAATGATACGGTTATTGCCGAAACTGAAGTTCTCTCAGGCTACATCGCCGATTCTCCTCGTGGCGAAAATGGATTTGGATTTGATGAAATTTTTGAACTTGAAAACGGAAAAACACTTGCAGAACTGACTTTTGATGAAAAATTAGAAATCAGTACACGAAAAAAAGCACTCGAAAAAATCAAAAAATATTTATAAAACTCCAACTACTGTTGGAGTTTTTTCTATCCATTTAAAATTTCTAAAATTTTGTCATGCTTCTTTAATCCTTCACTTAAAAATTCATAACATTTTTTATTTTGCGTCATCGCAGTTATTCCAACTTCTAAATCATTTTTTAAACGACTACTAGCATATTTCACAATAATTCCCTTATTCTTTACTGCTTCTAGCACAACTTCTTTATCATCTCTCATAGTAGGACTTGCAAAATACAAAATTTGCCCCGTACATTTCAAACCTGCCATCAGTAATTCTCTATCTTCTAGCAAATTTTCCTTGGCATAACAATACGTCCACCCCACTGATTGGACCGATTCAAACACCACTTCTCGATCCATTTTTAACGTATCACTTGCAAATTCCAAAGCTTCTGGATTATTTTTAATCGCTTCTAAAACAACTTCCTTATCATTTTTTAGTTCATCACACGCAAACTCCAGTAAACTTCCTTTTTTAGCAACCTGCTCTAAAACGTATTCTCGATTTTCAGCATGATTTTCCATCTCAACAACATCTTGCGGTCTTGGCATCTTTCTTCCCCTTATCTTTTCAAGTATTCTTCAATTTCCTTTGCAATATCACTTGACACTTTATTTGACTCATTGTTTAATTTTACCGTATACAAAATATCTTTATGTTGATAAAATTCAATCAAATTTTCCGAAATATTATGATAATTTTCCAAACGTTTACGAACCGTAGCTTCATTGTCATCTTCGCGTATAATTAGCGTACTTCCACATTTATCGCAAACATTTTCTACTTTCGGTTTTCGAAAATCCAAATTATAAATTTCTCGACAATCTACATTTGGGCAACTTCTTCTTTTCGTGATTCGATCAACAATTTCATCATCAGACAAACTCAAATTAACTGCAACTTTTACCGAACGATTTTGTTTTTTTAGTAAAGCATCCAAACTTTCCGCTTGCACAACCGTTCTTGGATAACCATCTAAAATACAGCCTTTTTGGGTATCTGACTCTTGCAATCTTTTTTCCAAAATTCGAATAGTTAATTCATCTGGCACCAATTTTCCTTCTGAAACATAAGATTTTACCTCTTTTCCTATTTCGTCATCACTGTTTATATAACTTCTAAAAATTTCGCCACTCGAAATATGTGGGATTCCCAATTTTTCAGCCAACAAATTTCCAACAGTTCCTTTTCCTGTGCCTGGGGCACCTAACATGATAATAATCATTTTAAATTCTCCTTTGTTTTATTTTTTACTCTTTTCTTTTATATCATACAATTTTTATTTTGCCAACAAAAAATCGGAAATAATTTGAAATTATTCCCGAAAAATCTTACCTAATTATTATACCACAAATTCCGTAAAAAGTCAAGAATCTGTAGCCGTTTTTATGTTACTTTTTTCCATATTCCTCCAGAAAATGCACTGTCTTTCCGCCTTTTCGATATGAAATCAACGTATCCAAATTCACATTTTGCGTGCTTCGAAAAATATTAATATCAATATTTTCATATTTTTTGCGCAATTCTCGAATTAACGCTTTGACTTCTTCGCGTTTCGAACTCCCATCTGCATTTTGGCAACTCGTATAATGCTCCGTAAATCGGCAAGCACACTGAATAAATTCCAAACCATTTCGTTTCATCCAACGAATAATATTTTCCTCTTTTACATAATACATCGGACGAATGAGTTCCATTCCCGGATGAGACGTACTGCAAACTTTTGGCATCATCGTTTGCATTTGTGCACCATAAAGCATTCCCATCAAAGTTGTTTCAATCACATCATCAAAATGGTGCCCTAACGCAATTTTGTTGCACCCAAGTTCTTTGGCTTTTTCATACAAATACCCTCTTCGCATTCTGGCACAAATGTAGCACGGATTGTCTTCAATATTAACCACACGATTAAAAATATCTGTTTCAAACATCGTAATTGGAATATTCAAAATCTTCGCGTTCTCGATGATTTTCTGCTTATTTTTTTCATTATAGCCTGGATTCATCACCAAAAACACCAACTCAAAATTCATTTTACGATGTTTTTTCAGTTCCTGAAAACATTTTGCCATCAGCATTGAATCTTTTCCGCCAGAAATGCAAACTGCGATTTTATCGCCTTCGGCAATCATTTCAAATTCTTTGATTCCTTTAACAAATTTCGTCCAAATTTTATTTCGATATGTGGTAACAATACTTTTTTCTATTTCTTCATATTTTTCCATTCAATGATATCCTTTACAACTTCTCCAGCCATCGTAAGTCCCGCCACAGATGGCACAAATGAGATACTTCCGGCATATTTTACTTTCTACTTTTATAGGTTCTTCTTTGGAATATACCACCTTTAAATGCGGAATATTTCTTGCTTTCAACTTTTTTCGCATCACTTTGGCAAGTGGGCAAACGCTAGTTTGGTAAATATCCGCTATTTCAAATTTGGTCGGATCCAATTTATTTCCTGTTCCCATGCTCGAAATAATCGGAATATTTAAAGTTTGGGCTCGCATAGCCAATTCAATTTTGGCAGTTACAGTGTCGACGCAATCTACGATATAATCAATCGTATTGTCCAAAATTCCAGACGTTTCTGGCATAAAAAATTCCTGAAAAATCTCTACTTTTGCCTCTGGATTGATTTCCAAAATGCGTTCTTTGGCGACTTCTACTTTGGGTTTTCCGATTGTTTTTGTCGTGGCAATTAGTTGCCTGTTCAAATTTGTGATGTCCACATCATCTTTATCGACCAACACAAAATTTCCGAACGCCTGCTCGGCACAAAGCTTCCACTACATACGAACCAACTCCGCCGATTCCAAAAATCGCAACTTTTGCTTTTTGTAGTTTTTGGATTCCAGATGTTCCAATGAGTAATTCGGTTCTTGAAAATTGATTTTGCATTTTTTGCTCCTTTTTTATATTACATTTTTACTGTAAATCCTGCTTCTTCAATCACTTCTTTTATTTTTCCATCTTCCATTTCTTTTGTTGCTTCTATTGTCGCCGTTTTGTCTTCTAAACTTACCTCTACTTTTGTCACTCCTTCGATGCTATTTAGCGCCTTTTCTACGCTCATTTTGCAATGATTACATTGCATTCCTTCGATTTGAATTGTTTTTTTCATGATTTTTTCCTCCTTGTTTAATTTTTGTTTTGTGATTGTGGGTTGATCTTGACCAACCCTTACTGGACACGCTGTCCCGTGTCCCTACGATTTGTGGCTTGAATTTTCGTAATCGCAATGCATTTGTAACAACGCATACGGAGCTTAGGCTCATCGCAGCTGCGCCAATCATGGGATTTAATTTTAGGCCAAATCCCAAATAAAACACACCTGCTGCAATTGGAATTCCAACACAATTATAGAAAAATGCCCAAAACAAATTCATTTTGATGTTTCGTATCACAGCTTTGCTTAAATCCATGGCTGTTACAACATCTTCTAAATTATTTTTTATCAAAACCACATCTGCTGAATCAATTGCAATATCAGTTCCAGAGCCAATTGCCAAACCAACATCTGCTTTCACTAAAGCAGGACTATCATTAATTCCATCTCCCACAAAAGCAACTGTTTTTCCTTGTTCTTGCAATTTTTGCACCGCTTTTTCTTTGTCTTGTGGCAATACTTCGGAAATTACGTTATTCATTCCTAACTGTTTGCCGATTGTTTCAGCAACAATACGATTATCGCCTGTTAGCATAATCACTTCTTTATTTCTTGCTTTTAAATTTTGAATCGCACGAAAACTAGTTTCTTTTATTGTATCTGCTACTGCAATTGCTCCAAGAATCATTTTTTCATCTGCAAAATAGATAACTGTTTTGCCTTGTTCGAAAAAATTCTGTGTCTCTTTTTTCATATTCTGCATAGAAATACCATTTTCCTGCAAAAAAGCAAAATTTCCGCCAAAATACATTTTTCCATTGATTTTGCCTTTGACACCTCTTCCAGAAATACTGCTAAAATCTTCGACTTTTAACAATTGGATTTTCTTTTGTTCTACTTCCTCTAAAATTGCCTCTGCCAAAGGATGTTCCGAATTTTGCTCCAAACTTCCTGCGATTTGTAATAAATCAACTGCTTCACCTTCGCAAACCAAATCAATAACCTTCGGCTTTCCTTCTGTAATTGTTCCTGTTTTATCAAGCACGACGGTATTTACCAAATGCAATAACTCCAGACTTTCCGCCGATTTGATTAAAATTCCATTTTCAGCAGATTTTCCAGTTCCAACCATAATTGCAACTGGTGTTGCTAAGCCCAAAGCACATGGACACGAAATCACTAGAACTGCAATACTAATACTTAAAGCAAATTCAAAACTTTGGCCCTGTAGCAACCAAACAATTCCTGCCAAAACAGCAATTGTTATTACACAAGGAACAAAAATTCCGCTTACTTTGTCTGCTAATCTGGCAATCGGTGCTTTGGAATTTCCTGCCTCTTCTACTAATTTGATAATTTGTGAAAGAGTTGTATTCTCGCCAACTTTGGTTGCTTTCATTTTAAAAGAACCGTTTTTATTGATTGTTCCAGAAATCACCGAATCACCAACTGTTTTTTCAACTGGAACACTTTCTCCTGTGATGCTCGCTTGGTCAACCCACGAACTTCCTTCTACAATCACGCCATCAACTGGAATTCCACTCCCTGGCTTAATCACCACGATATCGCCCATCAAAATTTCGCCGTGCATCGATTTCTATTTCTTGGTTGTTTCGTAAAACAATGGCTGTTTTTGGTGCTAAATTCATTAATTTTCGAATGGCGTCACCTGTTTTTCCTTTGGATTTTGCTTCTAGAAATTTGCCAACTGTAATTAAGGTTAAAATCGTTCCAGCTGATTCAAAGTACAAATCCATGGAAAATTTATGAACTAAATTCATTTGTCCATGTCCCAAACCATAACCAATCATAAAAATAGCATAAATTCCATAAACAATCGCGGCTGAACTGCCAATAGCAATCAAGGAATCCATATTAGGCATTTTCTTGAATAACTTTTTAAAACCACTGATAAAATAATTTTGGTTGACATACACAATGGGAATCACTAACAAAAACTGCGTAAACCCAAAAGTAATCGCATTTTCTGCTCCGCCAAAAATTTCTTCTATTGCTTGCGGTGTTGGAAACATATGATACATGGCAATATACATAAGAGGAATCCAGAAAATAATAGAAATTGTTAGCCTTTTTTTCATTGATTTTATGCTATCTTGATTATCAATTTTTGGCTCTTTTTTAGATACTTTTGTATCTTCTTTTACGCTACTTGCGCCATAACCCACGTCAATTACGGATTTTATGATTTTATCATCATTCAAAATCGTTTCATCATATTCTACCACCATGCTATTGGACAATAAATTGACATTTGCACTCTTCACACCCTCCAACTTAGAAACCGCTCTTTCTACGTGTGTTTGACAACTACTGCACGTCATTCCCTGAATAGCAAATTTTGTTTTCATATTATGTTCCTCCTTTCTGCTATTTCATAATTCCTAACTCTTTTAGTTTACTTTCTAATGTTTCATCGCCAGAAAGCACTAATTTTTTCGCCTTTTGAGATTCAAAATATTTCACATCTTCTTCAAAATTCTGATTCATTTTTTCTATCCATTCTTCATTTGTATCTCTATTTTTATATCGTTCCATATAAATAGTTTTACTTTTTATAGTTGGATAACACAAAAAATACTCAAAATTTATTTTTTCTAGATATTCTACAATTTCTCTAGAAGCAGGAATTAAAACAATATTATATTGTTCCATTGATTCAAAAAGTTTTGAAATGTAATTTTTAGGCCAATTAGGATTTATAGTTCTTCCTTGCAAAAAACCTTTTAACTGTTCAAACGTTTTATTTTCTAATACTTCATTTGAATATGTATATTTATAAAATAAATGATCCAAATCCATTATATTTTCATATTTTTGCCCCAAATATGTTTTTCCAACTCCAGCCATACCTGCTATTACAATTCCTTTTCTCATTACTTTCTCCTTATTTTTCTATCTTTCCTCCCCCTAAGACCATATCTCCTATGTAAAAAACGGCGGATTGTCCTGGCGTAATAGCTCTTTGTGGTTCAGCAAACAAGACATTTATGATATCTCCATTTTGACGGATTCTAGCATTTGCCATTCGGGAAGAATAGCGCGTTTTTACTTGAACTTCTATTTCCTCTTCTATCTTATCGACAATTAGCAAATTTATGCTTGATACTGTAATTTCTTTCTCATAAAGTTCCTTTTCTTCTCCCACAATAACTTCATTTTTTTCTGGGTTAAATCCCAAAACAAATAATGGTACTGGATTAGAAATTCCAAGTCCTTTACGTTGCCCAACTGTATAATAATACAATCCATTGTGTTTTCCTAAAATTTCGCCTTTGGAATTTACGATGTTTCCTGCTTTAGGATTCAAGTTTGAATTGGTTTCTAGAAACTTTTTATAATCTCCGTCAGGAATAAAACAAATATCTTCGCTGTCTGGCTTGTTGGCTACTTTTAGGTTATGTTTCTTGGCAATTTCGCGGATTTCGTCTTTGGTTTCAAAATCTGCCAAGGGAAATATAATATGCTCGACTAAATCTTGTGGCATATTCCACAAAACATAAGATTGGTCTTTTTTTAAATTGTTTGACTTTTTAAGAACCCATTTGCGATATTTTTCAGAATATTCTGTTTTAGCATAATGACCAGTTGCAATAAAATCACAGCCTAATTCTTTGGCTTTTTCCCATAAAAAACCAAATTTCATATATTTATTGCATTCAATGCAAGGATTGGGCGTTTTGCAGTTGGCATAACAATGAATAAAATCATTGATTACATTCTTTTGAAATAGTTCTTTGCAATCATAAGTAAAATGCGGTATTCCAATTTGACGACATACATTTTTAGCATCTAAATAAGTATTAGTATTACAACAACTACTCCCAGCAAATAATTCCAAAGTGCTTCCGAATTACTTCATAACCTTGTTCTTTCAAAAGTAACGCCGAAACTGAACTATCCACGCCACCACTCATGCCTAAAAGGACTTTTTTATTCTTCATTTTTTGCTTCCTTTTCCTTCAAAATATCTTCAATTGTATGCCACGCTAAAAGTGCGCATTTGACTCTTGCTGGCATATTGGATACATTGCGAAATGCAATGGCGTCTTCTAATCTTTTTAGATTTTCCTCGTTCGTTTCTTCCCTTTTAATCATTTCGATAAAGGTCTGAACAATTTGTTTTGCCTCTTCCACGGTTTTTCCGATTAAAGTATCAATCATAATCGAAGTCGAGGCTTGCGATATAGCACATCCATGACCTGTAAACGCTAAATTTTCAATGACATTTCCATTTAATTTGATTTCGAGTGATATTTCATCACCGCAGTTTGGATTATGCCCCATCTGACAAAAATCGCATTTTCCTAGTTTTTTCTTGTGACAGGAATTCATACTGTGTTCCATAATTAAATCATTGTAAATATCATTTAAGTCGTCCATATTTTCCTCCTATTACTTCGTAATATATTTCCTAAACATCTCATATGCCTTCTCTAAAGCCGAAACTAAGTGGTCAATATCTTCCGTATTATTATAAAAATAAAAACTAGCACGGCACGTCGAATCAATTCCAAGAAATCTCATAAGTGGCTGTGCGCAATGATTTCCTGAGCGTACGCAAACATTTTGACTATCTAAAATACTGGCAACATCGTGCGGATGCACACCTTTTATGTTAAACGAAATCACTCCAGAATGGTTTTCTTCGTTTGGCGTCAAATATAAGGTCAAATAATCTAGTTTCGACAATTCTTGTCTAGCATAGGAAACGAGTTCTTTTTCAATTTCTTGTATTTTATCATACCCAATTTTTTCAATATAATCAATCGCTGCTCCCAGTCCGATAACGCCTTCTACATTTTGTGTTCCTGCTTCAAATTTGTTAGGAAGAGGCGCAAAGGTTGTTTCTTGCTCATATACATATTCAATCATATCGCCACCCATTAAAAATGGATTCATTTGATTTAATATTTCACGTTTTCCATACAAAACGCCAATTCCAAGTGGTGCAAGCATTTTATGTCCAGAAAAAACAAGAAAATCACAATCGAAATCTTGGACGTCAATTTTCATATGGGGAATGCTTTGAGAAGCATCTACAATGACCATTGCACCTTTTTTATGAGCGTGCTTAATGATTTTTTTTACGTTATTGATGGTTCCCAAAACATTCGAAACGTGTGTAATTCCGACGATTTTCGTTTGGTCTGTGATTTTGGTTTCGATTTCGTCATCGGATATTTCAAAATCGCTATTGGAATACATATATTTTAGGCTTGCGCCTGTTACTCGAGAAACTTTTTGCCAAGGTACTAAATTCGAGTGATGTTCCATAATAGAAAGTACGATTTCGTCACCATTTTTTAAGTTTTCCATGCCATAAGAATATGCCAATAAATTGAGAGCTTCTGTTGCATTTTTGGAAAAGATGATTTCTTCTGTGTGCTTGCTATTGATAAAATGAGCAATTTTTTGGCGTGTATTTTCATATATTTCGGTAGCTTCCATACTCAAAGCATACGCTCCTCTATGCGGATTAGCGTTATGTTTTTCGTAAAATTCTTGAACAGCATGGATTACTTGCAATGGTTTTTGAGAGGTTGCTCCGCTGTCTAGGTAGGTTATTTTTGAGTTTTGTAGAAGTGGAAAATCTTGTTTTAAATTCATTTCTTTTTTCCTTTCTTTTAATTTTCTGTAATGATTTTTTGTATCACATCATCTATATTTCCAGTTAATTGGATTAACTGAGGAAGTTGATAAAAATTAACAGTATTCTGGAGTTTAAAATCTTCTCCGTCTGCAGAATATAAATAAATTTTTTTGCCCCATGCCAAAGCCATTCCTAATTCAATATGTGTTCCGCGTCCGCCAGGTAATAGAATTATCACAATATCTGAGTCGAAAATACCTTTTTGCTCATGCATGGAATACGCGATTAAATCTTCTTTGGTCTCGTTCTCTTGAGTTGAATTTGCCCAATTATAGGTATGTTCCCAGCCATATTGTTTTAGTTTTTCAGCAAAATAATTAACAATCTGAGCATTTTTAAAACTTGACCCTATGTAAAACTTCATTTTCAATTCTCCTTACAAAATTTTTGAATTTTCTCATAAACCTGAATCCAATTCATAACTCTTTCAATGTTTTCAGAATCGATATTTTCATTCATTTTGGTCGTCATAAAATACGTTTTGATTCCATTTTGTTCCAATTCTTGGCAGGTTTCGAAACTATCTTCGATAAAAATTTCAATAGCGTTTTCTTTACAAAATTGCAATTTATTCGAAGCTCCGATGATTAATTTATCGTAGGGAATGTTATGTTCTTTTAGCATATTTCTCGTGATTGCTTCGGTATCACAACCCGGAATTCCGTTTGAGCCTTGCTGTGATAAAATAGATTTGGTTTCCTTCGTTTTTCAATTTTTGAATGATTTCTACCACATTTTTCATAGGCTCACATTCTTCTAAAACTTTTTTGTAATACGTATCAAAAAAATGATATTTTTCTTCATGATTCCAACCATACAAAGCTTCTAAATAATATCTACTTTGGATCAAGCCCCATTTTCCATTACTTCCTTTTCTACCTAAAACTTGTGTGTCAAAAATTTCTGCGTATTTTAGCATTGGTTTTGCCATGTTTACAGTTGTGTCGTCGATATCAATTCCTATTTTCATATTTTCTCCCAATTTTACTTTCAATCCAATCTCTCATCTATTTCCTTCAAAATATATTCCCTTAATCCTTCATTTGCAATCTTCTCCAAAATCTTATGAAACTTTGCCCTTACCATCAATTTCATTGCTTCTTTTTTCTCCAGTCCACGGCTCATCACATAAAACAATTCCTTCTCGCCAATTTTTCCAGCAGAACTACTATGATTTCCTTCCACATCTTCTTCCGCACACAAAAGCATTGGTAACGCAATTGACTTTGCAGTATCTGCAAGCAACATACACGCCTCATTTTCATTTCCTTTCGCCTTTTTACAGCCTTTCTTAAAATCAATTGTCCCTTTAAAATGCTTCTTTGCAGTATCTTTCAAAGCACCTTGCACTTCCATATCAATTTTCGATTTTTCGCCTTGCAACTGAGCAATATAATTCAAATCAAACAATTGATTTTCTTTCCCCAAATAAATTGTATCAATCACATTTTCCGAAAAATTTCCGATCAAATCAGAACTATAGTTCGTAACACTATTTTTCCCACCAAAATCAATCATCGTATAATGAAGTTGAGCATTTTCTGCCACCATATTTTCCATCGTCATAAAATGATTCGAAACCGTATTCATCAAATTGACAAAAATCACATGAATTTGAGCATTTTTCTCCGCAACCACACGCAATCTTCCATTATGGTAACACTCCCAATTTTCCTTTGCTTCATATTTTACAATAACCGTTGCATCTGAATTTTCCTTTGCAATAATTTCTATATTCTCCACCAAATTCAAGTTTTCTTCATCAAAATCAAAATAAATTTTCACTTCATTCTGGATTTTACCATCAATCTGCAAACGCAATTTTTGATTCGAATTTTCATTTACTTGCCTTGTTAAAAAATCACTCAACCCAAAACTTGGCTCAAAATCGCTACATTCTTCATCTATTTTCAAATTTTCTGCCACAATCGTCACATTTTCAAACTTCTCAATCACTTCAGGAATCTCAATATTTTCTAACTTTAGATTATTAATATTAAAATTTCGTGACGTTTTAACTGGCGTCTCATTTAAACCAACCATATTCTTTCCTTTCTTCTAATGTTATCTAAAAGCTACCTAGCCAATTGCTCCTTCTAATTCCAGATTAATCAAATTATTCATCTCAACCGCATACTCCACTGGCAATTCCTTCGAAATCGGATACGCAAATCCTCTTACAATCATCGCCTTGGCGTCTTCCTCTGACAACCCACGACTCATCAAATAAAAAATCGTTTTATCACTAATTTTTCCAATTTTCGCCTCATGTGAAAACTCTACTTCGTCAGTTTGAATATCATTTACAGGAATCGTATCCGAAACCGAAATATCATCTAGCATCAGCGATTCGCACGATACTGACGATTTCGAATGTTTCGCCTTTTCGCCAATTCGAACCAACGAACGATACGTGCATTTTCCGCCATTTTTCGAAATCGACTTTGCATTTACTACGCTCGCCGTATTTTGCGCGTTATGCACCACCTTAAATCCATTATCCAAATTCTGCCCTTTTCCAGCAAAAGAAATTCCTGTAAATTCAGTCTTCGCGCCTTCTCCATTCAAAATACTCATTGGATAAAGCATCGAAATTTTCGAACCAAACGAGCCAGATACCCATTCCATTTTTGCATTTTTGCCAACAATTGCTTTTTTCGTATTCAAATTCAGCATATTTTTCGACCAATTTTCAATCGTCGAATAACGCAAATAGCTATTGTCTTTCACATACAATTCCACACAACCCGCATGAAGATTGACTTTATTATATTTTGGCGCCGAACATCCTTCAATAAAATGTAGACTTGCACCTTCATCTACAATAATCAGCGTATGCTCGAATTGCCCAGATTCTGGTGAATTCAAACGAAAATACGATTGAAGAGGAATATCCACTTTCACACCTTTTGGTACATACACAAACGAACCTCCTGACCAAACAGCGGCATGAAGAGCCACAAATTTATGGTCATAAACAGGAACACATTTCATAAAATGTGTTTTCACCAATTCTGGATATTCACGGACAGCAGTTTCCATGTCGGTATAAATGACGCCTTGGTCGAGCAACTCTTTTTTCATGCTGTGATATACGACTTCGGAATCATATTGTGCGCCAACACCAGCAAGAGAGGTTTTTTCCGCTTCTGGAATGCCTAATTTGTCGAAGGTATTTTTGATGTCTTCTGGGACATCTTCCCAAGAATTATTTAATTTTGATTTAGGACGCACATAAGTAGCAATTTCATTCATATCTAACTCGGATAAATCTGGTCCCCAAGTTGGAAGTTCTAGCTTGTTATAAACTTCCAAGGCTTTTAGGCGTAACTCAAACATCCAATCTGGATCGTTTTTTTGAAGCGAAATTTCTTCAATGATTTCCTTGGTTAGACCTTTTTTGATTTTAAAATCGTATTCGTCTTTGTTTTTGAAATCATAAATATTTCGGTTGATTTCATCGATATTGGTTTTTGACATTGGTTTTTCCTTTCTGATTATTGTTTTGTTTTAAAAAAATAAGCACTTACTAATCTTCTGCCGTGTTTTAGCGGTTGTGAATACTTGACTTTTATGTTAATTTATGGTATAATTATAATAAGTAGCTGTTGTTTAGTCTAGAAAAAGGAGATGCGTATGAATATATGGGAATATTTTCTAGAGCATGATAAGTTAGTCTGGGAACACTGGCCTATCATAGCAATTCTTGCAGTTGTGGCAGTTATTGCTGACCATTTTAGTAACAAAAAGAAATAATTGTTCCTAGTCAGCATTTATTGCTGACTTTTTCTATCCTTTGCGTTTTTCTCCCTGATCCTATTTTTTCTCAATAAATTCTCCAAAAATGTGTACTTAGTAATCTCCTGCCGCGTTTTACCAGTTGTATATACTTGACTTTTATGTTAATTTATGGTATAATAGATTGGTAGTAATTGTATTGCACTATTGCACAAATGGAGGGTATTTATGAGAAAAATTTTTGGATACTTTGGCCCTACAATTCTTTTTGCAATCTTTTGTTATTTTATTGGCAAAATCACAAAAGTTACAATTGATTGGAGTGGTTTTCCACTCATTTGGTTCCTTAATGTGATGCTTTATTTACCTTTTGATGAAATGGCTGATAGGCAAAAAACATGATTGCTCGGTTGGTTGACTCTTGTCAATCAACCGTTTTTTATATTCCCCATATCCATTCTCCTCAATCTCCCTCGCCAATTCTTGACTTCCTGTTTTGACAATTCGTCCATCTACCAAAACGTGCACAAAATCTACTTTCAAACTATGCAAAATTTTCGTATTATGCGTAATGATTAAAACACTATTTTGCTCATTTTTGAACATTTCAATTCCTTTGGAAACGGTTTTGATGGCATCAACGTCAAGTCCAGAGTCGGTTTCGTCCAAAATGGCAAGTTTGGGATTTAGCACAAGCATTTGCAAAATCTCGTTTTTCTTCTTTTCTCCTCCAGAAAACCCCACATTTAGGCTTCTTTCCATGTTTTTGGGATCCATTTTGAGTTCTTCCATATATTTTTTTAGTTCGTCACGAAATTCAAATACTTTCACCGATTTTCCGGTAGTTTTATTTTTGGCATATTTCAAGAAATTGGTCACCGAAACGCCCGGAATTTCTTCTGGCAGTTGAAATGACATGAAAATTCCTTTTCGGGCGATTTCGTCGGTTTTCAAATTCGTAATATTTTCATCTTCAAAAAATATCTCACCTTTTGGTTTTTGATACATTGGATGATTTAAAATCGCATTGGCTGTTGTGGTTTTTCCAGAACCGTTTGGTCCCATGATGACATGAATTTCGCCTTTTTTGATCGTAAGATTGATTCCTTTTAAAATTTCCTTATTTTCTGCATTGGCATATAAATCCTTTATTTCTAATAAATTTTCCCCCATAATTTTTCCTTTCAATTTTTGTTGGTTCTTCGTGCGCAACATCGGCATTTTTCTTTGGTTACGTCATAATTGCAGTCTAGGTCTGCTAAATCTAAGACTTTGTGGATGTATTTAGCAAGTTGGTTGATCGTTTCGTCTTGAATGACCGATTTTATGTTTTCTGCTTCCGCTTTAGCTTGTTCTTCTTTTAAATTTAGCACATCTTTTAAAAATAAAAATACGATATCATATGCTTCTAAAATCTTTTTGGCTAAGTCTTCGCCAAATTCTGTGAGTTCGATTGTGCCGTAGGTTTCGTAAGTTAATAAGCCTTTGTCTTTGAGATTGTGCACGGCTTTATTGACACTAGCTTTGGTACAATTCATTTTTTCGGCAATGTCGGTCATACGCACTCGTCCATTTTGCTTTTTTAGGACATACATCGTCTTCAAATATTCTTCCAAAGATTTTGAAATCATATACATCTCCTTGTTTGTTAATCTTGGTTAACATTATATAACAACCTAAATTGTTTGTCAAGGCTAACATTCGTTTTTAATGCTAAAATTTTTTCATAAAATATCTTTTGAGAAAGAAATTGCCCATATGCGTAATACACATATGGGCATATCAAATGATTATTTTTTATGAGAAGAAATATACTGTGCATATCCTTCTGCAATCGCACTTATAAGATTCTTGTCATCTAGTTTCTCTCTTGCAAGCCACTGAAGATACTCTAACGACTCAGCATTTTTAATCTCTTTTGCAGTAAAAGTGAATGAACACCCCTCATAGGTTTTCCTTTCCGCTTTTAATCTTTTCCAGTAAACTCTTTTCGTTTTGCAGATTCCCTCAAATATCTCCTTCATTTTTTCTCCTGTTTCAAGTTCAGCATACAATTCTTCCAATGAAGTTGCCTGAAGAATTCTTTCTGGTGGGAGGTTTACTGCCCGATCAAAAAAACAGTACAATTGACCAGGCCAATAGTCTTCGCTATCCAGCACTTTTTCCATCAGTTCCCTTAGTTCTTCAATTGCATTGTCTAAATTCCGTGTATCATTCATAATCATTTCTCCTTTCATTTCTGAAAAAAATTATAGTTTTCATATTTTTTAAAATCTTTTGTTATATTAATCATACCATATTATGTCGATTTTGTCAATATTTTTACTCAAAAAACTTCTCAAATTCCTCACTTGAAATTTTCTCTCTTTCTAACAATGCCTGTGCCACTTTATCCAAAGTCTCCATATTTTCTAGTAAAATACGTTGTGCAGTAACATAAGCATTTTCAATCAAAACTTGAATTTGATTTCCCACTTCATCAATCACGTGTTCGCCAAAAATTTGAAGTTCGTATGGATCATCTACTTTTAGCGAAACAGGACCTAATTTATCGTCCATGCCGTACACAGTTAGCATATCTTTGGCAATTCCAGTGGCAACTTCAATATCGTTGCTTGCACCAGTCGAAATTTCGTTTAGTGCCACTTTTTCTGCGGCTCGACCGCCCATTAAGGCAACCATTTTTTCCAACAATTCTGTTTTAGAAACATAATATTTATCTTCGTTTGTTTTATACATCGTATAGCCACCTGCTGCGCCTCTTGGGATAATCGAAACCTCTTTGACATCAGTTTGTGTCTCCAAAAATTTGCTGACAACAGCATGACCTGCTTCGTGGTAAGCCGTCAATTTTTTATCTTTGTCGGAAATGACACGATTTGCTTTTTCCAAACCAACAGTTACTTTTTTGACTGCATTTTCGACATCATCGTTGGTAATGGCATTGTGATTTTCTCTTGTGGCAATGATGGCTGCTTCATTTAGAATGTTGGCAAGCTCTGCACCTGTAAAACCTGCTGTATCACCTGCAATGGAGCGGAAATCAACATCATCAGCAAATTTTTTGTTTTCGCTGTGTAATTTCAAAATGGCTTCTCTTCCATTTAAATCTGGTGTTGGAATTGTAATTTGACGGTCAAATCTACCTGGACGTAGCAATGCTTTATCAAGCATTTCTGGGCGGTTGGTCGCTGCTAAAACAATGACGGTTTCTTCTGTATCAAATCCGTCCATTTCGACTAATAATTGGTTTAATGTTTGATTATTTTCGGTTTCAGCGCCACTATTGCTGGTTCTTCTTGCGCCAATGGCATCAATTTCGTCAATAAAAATGATGGCTGGTGACATTTTTTTTGCTTTATCAAATAATTTTCGAACTCTGGAAGCGCCAAGTCCAGCAAACATTTCGATAAATTCTGAACCGCTCATGGAAATAAATGGAACACCTGCTTCGCCTGCAATTGCTTTGGCAATCAAGGTTTTACCAGTTCCTGGTTTTCCATAAAGTAAAATTCCTCTTGGAATTTTCGCACCCATATCAAGATAGGCTTGTGGCTTTTTTAAGAAATCAACAATTTCAATGAGTTCACCTTTTTCTTCATCTAAACCTGCAATATCTTTAAATCGAACATCCGATTTTTTGTTACTTTCTCCACCATAAACTTTTTCTTTGTCTCCGCCAAAACCTTGCATTTTAAAAATCATGAGCATTAGGGCAACTAATAATATCGTTGGTAATAGTGAAAATAACGTTTCTGCCACTTTTAGCAGTTGATTAGTACTTTCTTGCGTTAATTCGATTTCAAGACCGTTTTCGTCAACTTTGGTTTGAACTAATTCGATAAAGGCTTGCACACTTGGTACAATGACTCTTTTTTGCCTGTCTTTTTCGTTTTCCTCAGTTCCTGGTTCACCATTTTCGAGTGTTTTGTAGGTAATGGTAACACTAGCACTTCCTGTTGTCATTTGAATTTTCTCGATTTTGCCTTGGTTCATATCCTGAATTAACTCTGTATAGGCTAGTTCTCTATCTTTTTGACTGATTTTTCCGTAGTATAACATTCCTGCAATGACTGCAATAAATAGAATGATACATACTATGGAATAAATCACTTTATTTTTATTGTTTTCTTTATTTTCTTTGTTATCTTTCATATTCTTAAGCTCCTTCCTTTATATTTCTGAACCGTCTGGTTCTTCATTGGTAGGTTTTTCATCCGATTCTGGCAACTTTTTTTCTTCTGGTTTTTTATTTTCCTTTTTGTCTTCTTCTTTTTCTTCTGGTTTTTGCAATTCTTCGTGTATTTTCTTCTGTGTTTGAATAATTCTGCCCACCTCTACTTCTTGTTTTAACAAATCAGATTTAATCATCAAAATAACCGCCACAACATACACATAAGAAATGAGCAAATAGACAACGCGAAAATATTGTGTGTAAAATCCTGTCATGTAATTAGCAATGTTGTATAATATGCTTAAAATAATGGATAATGTCAAGGCATAAATGGAAATATTAAATCCGTGTTTCCATAGCATATGAATTCTGCAAACGCGAGCAACAATGAGTGAAAAAATGGTAATCATCAACCAATCAATAAATGTAGAAACAAGTTCAATGATATACATACTTAAGCAAACAGCTATAAAAATCGTAATCCCAATTCCCATCATACCAATGCTTTCGACCTCTTCTACTAATTTTGCTTTATTAAGAGTAATAATTCCATATTGTTTGGATAAATCAGCCAATTGATATTCCACTTCGGAATTTCCGCTTTTATAAAAAACTTTATTTTGTAAGAAAATCAAACCAGAAGATTTGACTTGAGTTTTATATTCCTGCAACATCTCGTCTGTGATTTCGTCTGTCGTGTCCGCAATTAGGCAAAAATCATATTCACTATCATAAGCATATACTTTTTCTGAAAAATTTAAAGTTCCATTTTCATAAGAAAAATCCCCCATTTCGTTTTTCACATATTGATATCCTTTGTGAATTTTCTGTATGGCATCAAACGTCTGAATTCCGGAAATCACAAGTGCTAAAACAAGTACAATGAGAAAGAAATATTTGACAGCAATCAATGGCTTTTCTTCTACAAAAAGGCTGTAGTTTTCCAAGCTTGCCACCGCAATTTTGATTCTTGAGAAAAATCCAATTTTTTTATTTTCCATTATATATACTCCCTTCTAATCATACTGTTTATGTGCATTGGTGGAATGTCCAAGATCACTTCGTCATTTAGTGATACGTCGCTACCTGTGATGTCAATAACTGCATGATACATTCCGATTCTTCCTATTATATTATATTTTTTATCATTAATCAAAATTTTTAAACGATTATCTTTAAAAAATCTTTTCAATTCGATCCCCACTGCCAAAACATTTTCTTTGAATGAAAAAATATCACGCATCTTTTTCATATTTAAACCATCCATATAACCAACTGGAATGATGGCTATTTTGGTTTCCTTTTTGGTTCGATACATATTTCCATAACTAATATTATATCCTTTTGGAACACTTTTTATTTCTTGAATGCTTGATTTAACTTGTCCAATTTTGACCAAATTGGGAACTTCGATAAGCGTTCTTCCTTGAAACAACGAACCAATTCTGATAGCATTTAGATTCATACTGTTGTATTTTAAAAATGCTGTCGATTCGGAACAATGAAGCATTCCAGGATTTTGCCCTTCTTTTTTTAAAAATCCAATGACATCGATAAAATGTTCAAATTGTTTTTTGGTAAATTTTTCGTTCATTGGTTTGGCAAAATGTGTATAAGTTCCTGTGATTTTTAAAAAATCACACATTTTGAAACTCTCTAAAATATCGTTTAAGTTGGTGGATAGAAAGCCATATCGTCCAAATCCTGTATCGATTTTGATATGCGCCTTTACTGATTTGTCTTGGCTTTGCGCAATTTTTTCTACGATTTCGATTTGTTCTTTGGAACTAATCGTCAAAGTAATTTCATTTTCAATTAGCCTCGCCAATTCTTTTTCTTTTGCTATTGGTGTGAGCATCAAAATTTCCTCTTTAACACCTGCTTGTCTTAAAGCAAGTGCTTCTTCTAAATTAGCAACGGCTAAAAAATCAATTCCATTGTTAATCAAAAATTTTGAATATTCGACTAAACCAAGTCCCATTCCGTTGCCTTTTACAACGGCAATGATTTTGGGAAAGTTTGCGCTATCATCTTTACCTAGAGAATATAGACGATTTTTGATAATTTGCAAATTATTTTTTAAGTCTTTGCGACTAATGACTAGTTTTTTCATAGGCCTCCTTTTCCACCTTCTACATCATCTACCTGTTTTATTGCTGATTGATTACATTAAATTTAAGAAATATCCTACAACTCCAATTATACTTCCTAAAACAATAGACATAACAGTCATCGCTATCGGACTTTTTTTATCTTCTTTAGCTACTAGAATCATTACTGGAATAGCCATAAGTACAGAAACAATTCCTCCTCTTAACCACCATAGATTAGCAAACCAATCTATGCTAAAAATTACAAAAGGAACGATTAAATAATACACAAATGCTGAAACAATAGAATATTTATCAATTTTCATTTTAATCATTGGTAATACATCAATTACTCCTGCAACGATTCCAATTAATAATGTTAATAAAAAGTTCATTTATTTCACCTCCTTTTTATATGTTTTATTACAAGCTTTACAAGTAATTTCAAGCTTATATTTTTTTAAATTTTTATCTAAGATTGTGATTAAAGGGGATTCATCAGAAGAACAACATAGTCTATTCTTTATTGTTACTAATTCATCTGTAGATATTTTCCCTTCTTCACTATCTTCAAAATTTATAAATGCACTTCCATTATTTCCACAATTGCATTCATAGTTTAATTTTAAATTATCATAAGTTACATAACATAAATATCCAATATTCTTATTGCATTTTTCACAATACATCCAACCTCCATAATTAGTCGCTAGTCTAGTATTTACTAATTCTTTACTTTTTAATACTCTTGCCATAACTTTTATCTCCTTTCAAAATAATTGTAAGTTATATTCAGCATTATTCGATAGCACCTGCTATTACTTTGTTCAAAAAATACATTGTGCTAGATATAATTTTTTGATTTTCCACTTTGTCAATCTCAATTCTATAGCCTAAACCTTTGTATACTTCTTTACTATAATTTTCATACTCTCTTAATTCACTAGATACAGCAAAAATAGGCTCTCTAAAACTAGTTACTCGATTCCTATCAATAGACAGAATCGTACAATATAACGCAACTAAACTAATAATAATTGCTAATACAATTTTTAATGTTTTTTTGCAAAACTTAACCACTAACAGCATGGCGATGATTAATAAAATAAAAATTCCTAACATACTTTTTCTCCAAATTACATCATCAAAATTTATGATTATAAATCATCGTCCTTAAAATTTTTGCTCCATCTCTACAATCTCTTGCAATAACGCAGGAAATTCAGTATATCCAGCCTGGGCATTAAAGTGACCAGAGTTAGGTATAAAATGCAATGTAATCCCCAGTTTTTCTGCTAAACTTTTTCCATTTTCTAATGCCACATAGGGGTCGTTGTCTGAATGAAAGGCAACAAAATGTTTCGCACTTTTTTTAATTTTATTCCAATCAAACTTAAAGCCACTAAACGCTACATCACGCTCATAATATTTAATTGGCTTTATACCAACTGGTGTTCCAACGAAAAAAGCAGCCTTAATTGGATCGTTAAGTTTTTCAAGGATTCTTAAAGTAAATACCCCACCCAAACTATGTCCAATGAGTATTGTATCTTTGTTAATTGGGTAATCTTTCAAAACATCAAACCATTCTGAAATTTTTGCCGGAACAACTGGTGGTGAAGGAAATTGTGGAACATTAACCATATAATCCTTTTGCTCTAATTCTTTTTTCAGCCATGGAAACCAATTTTCTTCTGGATAACCTTCTGTCCCATGAATAATAATTGCATTTTTCATAAATATATACCTCACCTTCAAATTATCTCATTCTTACACCAACTTCATAACTCCATAAGCAATAAACGGACTTGCATATATTGTAACATAAATCAAACTAATCCAAGGTTGATAATCGATGTAAAATTCCTTTGCCGTCAGCGACCACGGATGTTTTATCACTACCCAACCAAACCAATCAAAAATCACCGTAATCGTTCCCCAAATAAGCGATGTCATCATGGCATCTTGCAATGTGATATTTTCTAGTCCACTTAAATACAAATAAGCAAAAATGGGAAATACAATCATATTATAAAGTGGATGCCAAGGTTTCGTTTTTTCATATCCTTCACCCATTCCGGGACTTTCTTTCATTGATTTCATGTGCAATACACAAATATTAAAAATCGTATGTAATATTCCAATTAACGTAACAATCATGTACGCTATCCAATACCAAAGCATAGAAAATCCAAAATTTTGCATCATTTACTCCTTCATTTCTTCTTCCACTCTATCTTCTCCATCTTTCATTGCCAAAAGCGTTTTGTCAAGCAATTCATCCAATTCCCAGTCCAAGTTCTCTGCGCCTTGTTTGATAATCTCTCTTGAGCAGCCTGCTGCAAACTTTTTATCTTTGAATTTCTTTTTTAAACTCGACACTTCCATATCCTTCGTACTTTTTGATGGACGCATTTTCGCTGCTGCCCAAATCAAGCCAGTTAGTTCATCGGTTGCAAACAATATTTTTTCCATCAAATGTTCTGGTTTCACATCTGAACAAATACCATATCCATGACTGCAAACCGCGTGTATCATTTCGTCGCTCGCGTCGATTTCTTTTAATAATTCAGGCGCCTTTTTGCAATGTTCTTCTGGATATTGTTCAAAATCCACATCATGTAACAATCCGAGCCAAGCCCCAAAAATTTTCATCTTCTCCATTTTCTTTCGCAAAATAACGCATTACCTGTTCAACCGTAAAGGCGTGTCTTATGTGAAATTCCTCCTTGTTATATTTTTTTAATAATTCAATCGCTTTTTCTCGTTCCATAAATACTCCTTCTTAATCTTCTAATTCATTCTGCATCATATATTTGTAACCACTTATATTTGTATGGTTAGCAAATTCGCTTTTTCCTAAATTTTCTGGTGCAACTTGTTCTCTTTGATAAGACAAATAACTAGCCAATCGATACAATCTCGTATTTTGGGTAAATCGAAAAATAATATCTTTTTGAAAATCATTCTCGTTTTCATCTTCATTATCATAATCAAAAATGATATAATTATCTCCTGAGTTCATCATTGTTTGAATCGAATCTGGCGTAAAACAATATAAATTGAAATCTTGCATAACAGAATATGCCATTCTATCTTCTGAAACTTCTAACAAATGTTCATAATTTTCATCTGTTTTTTCATAAATGGCAAAGCCATTTCGATTTCCTTGCTTAAATACAATTCTATCCGGTTTTCTTGTATAAACATCATAGGTAAATTTTAAATAATCATTTCCATAATCTGCTTCATCGTTTTCGATTTTTGCCTTTAATTCTGCCATTCGTGTTTCACTTAAGCTTTCAACCATTTTTCTCATTTCAGGCTTTGATTCTTTTGTATTCGTTTGCATCCAAAAGTATAGAGCTATTACAATTATCAAGATAATAACGATTACACTTAACATTGCTATCAAAATTTTATTTATTTTAGCCATTTATTTCCCCCTATTTTATTTCAAATTCATTCGAATACAAGCTAATTTCTTCTCCATCATAAACCGATTTCACAATTCGATAAATTCCGTTTTCCAATGTTCCATAATACTTGCCATAATTTACTTTCATTTTCAATTCGCCATTTTCATTAGGAAGATACGCAAGTGCGTTAAATGCTAGTTTATCACTCGTCATTTCCAGTTTTTCCCAATTTCCATTTACCTTTTTTTCAAGGTGAAAATTCTCTCCCCAACCATAAACATCTTCATTTTTATCTGTAATCAAAATTTCTGCCATCTCTCTTGTGATAGTATCTGCTAAAACTTCAATTGTCACATTTTCTGGACTTCTATTATATTCTGTTTGAGGTGGCTCACTTTCAGAATTCTCGTTTGGATTCGCAACTGGTATTCCTTCTGGAATATAAGCAGGCGTAGAATTTGTAACACTTGCAATTTCATCTTGTTTCATTTGATTTTTCAAATCTTGTATTTCACGATTCAAATTTTTATTTTCTTGTCTTACATTCATATACAAAATAGCCACAATTACTAATACAACAAAACTAATTACAAATCCTATTTTTTCCCAATTTTTCATTTGTTTTTCCCCCATTTTCAACTTATACTTTATTGTATCATATTGTAATCTATTTTGCAATTGATTTTTGTATTTTAAGCAAAAAAACGACGGCAACCAAACTTTAGGCTACCGTCTTGAAATTTTTATGAAATTTTATTACTATTCTTCCAACAAAAATGCCTCTCCATTGCAAAGTGAATTAAACATTTGAAGCAACTCATCTAAAGGAAAATGATACCCATAAGTCTCACAAAACATATCCGATAAATCAATATCGGATACCACCCATGTGTGCTCATTTTTAAAATACTGCATTCTTCTCACACATAGTCCATCCGTATTATATCTTCTATGATTTCCAGGGAACACAAGAATTTTCCCTTGCATTTTTTCAGGATTATCAAGCATATCCCGAGCTACTACTTTAGGCTGTTTCTCAATTAACTGGCTTTGTTCTTCCCGACTTTTTTCTGCTAAATTTTCTAATTTCATAAATCATCCATCCTTTCAAAAAGTAATATTATTGTCAACATAATTATTGTAATACAATCTTCCACTTTTGTCAAATTATTTCTTTCCAAGAATTTTCTTCTTCATCGTCCTCAAACTTCGAAACGCCTTCTCTGCCAATTTATACAACTTATAAATTACCGGCTTATATGGCATATAAACTTCCCCAATAAATTCCGTAAATTCCGCACCAAATCCTTTTTTAAAACGATACAATCCATACTGCGGATGATTTTCGTCCACAACACCTGAAACCCCACGAAAATCATAAACTTCATGTCCATTCTGAACAGCTTCTTTTATCATTGTCCATTGAAGTAAATAATTCGGCATCAAATTTCGATGAGAATTGGAGCTTGCTCCATACAAATACCACGTTTTCTTCCCATATAGAATCGGAATAATTCCTGCAATTGGCTTGTCTTCATGATATGCCATAAGCAATTTCATATGTTTAGGTGCCAAACAATCATACATTTTCTCAAAATAAGTCAAAGAACGAATGATAAAATCATCTCGCTTTCCTGTCTCCACCATAATTTCATGGAAATCTTTCAAATCAGCTTTCGTCCCTTCACGAATTTCAACACCTTTTTTGCTTGCCAAACGAATATTGTATCTGGTTTTTGAATGAAAACCATTAAATACTTCATCTTCCGTTTTTCCCTTAATATCAAGTCGGAACACAAATCTTGGCTGAATTTCATCTTTGAAATCTTTACTATCATCTTTTATTTTGTAACCAATATTCTCAATCACTTCACGCGCTTTTTCATCTGATTTCAAAATATCTGGCTCGATTCGAAGGACAAATGCCTTATATTTTTTCGCAAGTTCACTTGCTCCCTCCGTCAAATCTTTCATCACATTTTCATCGTAAATATCGCAAACTGGACCTCTTGGTGAATACATCAAATTCCCAAAAAATGGAATTTTACGAATCCACACACATAAACTTCCTTTCAGTTTTCCATTTTCATCTTCTGATAAAATCACTTCTTTTGTCCAACTCGTCTTGACTTCTCCCCATTCGAGTGATTGCTGAAAATTGCATCTGGAATGCTGACTTAAAAATTCTTGATATTTTGGTTTGTCATTTTCGGTTAATAATCTCATTGTTTTTTCCTTTCTACTTCTCTAGTACAGTTCCTTCTTTGGTATCTTTTACCAAATATCCTTGATTTATTAATAAATCGCGAATTCTGTCCGATTCTGCCCAATTTTTGTTTTGACGTGCATCATCTCTTTGTTTTACCAATTCTAAAATTTCTTCTGGCAATTCTTGCTTTTCTTCTTTATAATTTGCTAGGTTAAATCCTAAAACCATATCAAATTTTAATAATAACTTTTGCAATTGTTTCGATTTTTGAGGAAACTTCACGACTTCCCAAACAATGCTCATCGCAACTGGCATATTCAAATCATCATTAACCGCATTCAAAAAACGCGCTTCAAAATCTTTTATCGTCTCTTGCAAAATTTCTTCGTTTCCTTCAGTATGTTTCAAATAGCCTTCGCGAAGTCTTCCTAAAGCAGTTTTAGCAGAATTCATTGCTTCCCACGTAAAATTAATTTTATTGCGATAATTGGACGTAAAATTGAACATTCGATAAACCAATGGCTCATAGCCTTTCTCTGCCAAATCTTGCAAAGTATATAAGTTATTCAAACTTTTCGACATTTTCCCACCATCAATTGTTAGAAAATCCACATGCATCCAATAATTTGCTGGAATTTTCCCACAAAAACCTTTGCTTTGCGCAATTTCGTTTTCGTGATGAATTGGAATATGGTCAATTCCACCTGTGTGAATATCAAATTGCTCTCCTAAATAGTTGTATCCCATGGCAGAACATTCTAAATGCCAACCTGGATAACATTTTCCCCAAAAAGTGTCCCATTTCATAATATGATTTTCTGGTGCCTTAATCCAAACCGCAAAATCAGAAATATTCTTTTTTTCGCTATCAAATTCCACTCTGGCACCTGCTTTTTGATCTTCTACCTTACGATTTGATAACACACCATATTGGTCAAGTTTTGAAGTGTCAAAATAAATCGTATTTTCCGTCTCATACGTATAGCCATTTTCAATGATTTTTTTAACATATTCTTCCATCACTTCGATATGCTCTGTGGCTCTGGCTATGATTTCTGGTTTGTCGATATTTAGTTTATCGATATCTAATAGAAAAGCTTTCATGTAAAATTCTGCAATTTCAAATGGATCCTTTTTCTCAATTCTTGCAGCTTTCATCATTTTATCTTCGCCATCATCGGCATCTGAAACCAGATGTCCCACATCCGTTATATTCATAACGTGTTTTAAAGTATAGCCGTTATACTTTAAAGTACGTCTTAACGTATCCATAAAAAGATACGCTCTTAAATTACCAATGTGGGCATAGTTGTATACAGTTGGACCGCAAGAATATATACGTACTTCGGTTTTATCGTTTGGTTTAAATTCTTCTATTTTTCTAGTTAAGGTATTGTAAATGTTCAAATTTATCATTCTCCTTTAATTATTGTTGTACCTCACCGCCCGATTCTGGTGGAGGATCCGGATTGGTTGGTGTCTCTTGTGGCGGATTTGTCGTTGGTGGTGTTTCTTGTGGTGGATTTGTCACTGGCGGTTGTTGCTCTGTCGTTTGAGGCGGTTGCGTTTCTTGTGGTGGAGTTTGTTGCTGTTGCTGTTGTTGCTGAGCAGCTGCTGCTTCCGCCTCTTGTTTGGCTTGAATAGCTGCTGCTTCCGCCTCTGCTTGCTTTTGTCTCGCAAGCCATTCTGGATCAACTCCTCCGTTATGTGGACATTTTTCTGTTGGTGCTGCACCTGTATTTTCACCAGCTGCTGTCCAATGTACAGGATCTCTTTCTTGTGGTGGTAAAGAATTATAATTTCTCCATTCGCCATAAGGACAACCTTCTGCACATAATAAATTCGTTTGTGTACACGTCATTGCTGTAGTATGACCATCACAAGTATCTGGTATCGTATCTTCTGTAAACACTTCTGTGTAGACATCTGTGCAACCTTCTTTTGCTTTTAATCCAGTTGCTCGGCAAATGGATACTTCTTTGATACCTTCTGGTTTTACAAATTCTGCATTTGGCAAATCTGCATGGATTTTTGTCATGACTTCTGACCAAATTCTTCCTGCTGGATTTCCGTTGTTATAATAAACTGCGGCATTATTTTCATAGCCATACCAGCAAGCTGCTGTATAATATGGCGTAAATCCGCAAAGCCAACGGTCAAAGTCGCTATTGGTTGTTCCTGTTTTGGCTGCCACGTCAATTCCTTTTATTTTACAATAGGTTGCGGTTCCTCCACTTCCTAAAACTGTTTCTGTTAAAATATTTTTTTCGATGTAAGCATTTTGTATAGACATAACATTATTGACTTTTTGCTTAGGTTCTGCAACAACATTTCCGTCTTTGTCTGTTACGTATTTATAGAAGGTTGGCTCAATATAAGTACCATCGTTTGCAATAGCACTGTAAGCACCTGCCATTTCGGTTACAGTTACACCATTGCTTAATCCTCCTAAAGCAAGTGACAATCCTTCATCTCCAGATAATGGAAGTCCTACACTTTTACAAAAATCAACTGCTTTTTCTACGCCAATATCTGCCAATGCCTTTACATGAGGAACATTGGATGAAATTTTGATGGCGTTGCGCATCGTCATAGCTCCTCGAAAGCCTGAGTATTGGTTTTTAGGTGAATATCTATCTGGTGTGTCAAATACTGTTTTAGCATCGACATATACTGTTGCAGCAGTAATGGTTTTGGATTCTAAACCTGGTGCAATCACAGAAATTGGTTTCATGGAAGAACCTGTTGATTTACGTAGCTTGGTTGGTAAATTGAAATAGCCAATTTTGGTTGATGTAACTCTTTCGCCCTTTGCTCCAAGCGTAGAAGTAGCTGCTACAACGCCTCCTGTTTTGTGGTCCATAATAACCATGGTTGGCATGGAATTTTGTTCTACGGTTGTTCCATCTTTATTTTTGTATTTTCCTTTTGTCCAATATTTATCTTGTTTGATGGTTTCTTCCAAAGTTGCTTGAATTCCTGTGTTTTGGGTTGTATAAATTTTTAAACCACTACTATATAAATAGGTTTCAGCAAAAGATTGATTCCAGCCTTTTTCTTCCATTAATTGTTCTACAATTTGGTCTAAAGCCGCTTCAACAACATACGAAACTTCAATTGTTGGTGATGTGTCACCATTTTGAAAATTTAGTCCATTTTCGACTTCTGCTTTTGCCGTATCATACTGTTCTTGGTTGATATAGCCAAGTTCTTTCATTTTTCCTAAAACTGTTTTGGTTCTTTTTTTGATTTTTTCGGTATTATCTTTTTCTGCATCAAATGGATTGTAACCATTTGGTGAATGGTTAATTCCAGCCATAAATGCGCATTCTGCAATGCTTAAATCGGCTGGTTTTTTATTGAAATAATAAATTGCACCTAATTCTACACCATTAATATCATTTCCGCCAATGAAAATTAGGTTCAAATATAGTTCCAATATTTGGTCTTTTGACAAATATTCTTCCACCTGAATGGCTTTTGACATTTCTTTTATTTTTCTCATCACACCTGCTAATTCGCTATCTTCTTTGTCATTGGTGATGTTTTTGACAAGTTGCTGGGTAATCGTGCTTCCACCAAAAGAAGATTTTCCGGCATGTGTAACAAAAGTAACTGTTGCAGCCAAGGTTCTTTTTACGTCAACACCACGATGCGAGTTAAATCTCTCATCTTCAATTGCAACATAGGCTTTTGGTAAATATTCTCCCATTTCTGATAAGGAAATACATTTTCTTTTTGTACCACCGCTTAATGTTGCAATCAAATTGCCATCGCTATCATATACAGTTGAATTTTCGTTTGGAATAACCAATTCTGCCTTGCTAATTTTTAGTTCGTCTCCAAACATTCCAAAAAATACGCCAACTAGCACACCACTTCCAATAATGAATGCTAAAAGTAGAACGATAATTAATATTTTAATGATTTTTCCTACTTTTCCTTTTTTCTTTTTCTCTGTATTTTTGTTTTTCGTTTTTTTGGCTTTTTTATTTACTTCAGATGATTGGTATTTTTTAGTATCATCTTTTTTATTTTCCATATTTTTATCCTCCAATGATAAAATAACTTTTTAGCATTATATTATATTTTTAAAAAATGATAAAGTGTCAAAAACAATTTTAAACGAATTTTTCTCCAATTTCTATTTGATTTCCTCTTAAAAACTCCTGTATACTCATTTTTCTTGCATTTTCGCCTTGAATTTCTAAAACGGATATGCTACCGTCAATTGTTTTAATCCACAAACCTTTTTTGGCATCTGCCATAACAACTGTTCCTGGCTCACAATTTTGTTGTACTTCTTGTACAATATCAATTTTCCAAAATTTGATTTTCTTTTGTCCCCAATTAGAATATGCTCCTAAAAATGGATTTAGTCCTCGAATTCGATTTTTTAGTTCCAACGAGTTTTGTGTTTGCCAATTTATTTTTGCCATATTTTTGCTAATCATTGGTGCTAAGGTGTATTGTTCTGGTTGTTTGGTAAAAATTGCTTGTCCTTTTTCGATTTGCTCAATGGCTTCTAGGAGCAAATGACTACTCATCTTTGAAAGCCTGTCCCACAATTCTCCCGTTGTTTCATCTGGGTCAATTTCTACTTGTTTTTGAAGAATGATGTCTCCTGCGTCCATTTTTTCGTTCATTTTCATAATGGTGGTGCCTGTGATTTTGTCGCCATTCATAATTGCCCATTGAATTGGCGCAGAACCTCTATATTGAGGAAGTAACGATGGATGCACATTAATACAACCATATTGGGGCATTTGCAAAATTGATTTTGGCAAAAATTTTCCATAAGAAACCACAACAATCATATCTGGATTCATCTGCCTAATTTCTTCTTTGATTTGGCTTAATTTTTCTGGTTGAAAAATCGCTAAATTCTTCTGGCTTGCAAATTCTTTGACTGGGCAGGCTATCATCTTCATACCTCTGCCCTTTGGTCTATCTGGTGGCGTAACAACGCCACAGATTTCGTAGCCAAAATCAAATAGTTTCTCGAGAGATTCTTTTGCAAAATCAGGAGTTCCCATAAAAAGAATTTTCATGATTTTATTTCCTTCTTTCTTGTTTTTTCTCTTCTCTTTGTTCATCTGTCACACTTTCCAATGTTCCTTCTTCCACTTTGTGGATAAAAACTTCGCCATTTAAGTGATCAATTTCATGGCTTAAGGCTTGCGCTAGCAAATCTTTTCCTTCTACTTTGACCTTTTTTCCATTTATGTCTAAAGCTTCTACTACAACAGTTTTTGGTCTTTTAACTTTTCCATATTGATTTGGAAAACTCAAACAGCCTTCATCAACAATCTGCTCACCTTTGATTTTTTTGATGACAGGATTGATTAAAATATATTGCGTATTTTCTTCGTATAAATCAATTACAATAATTCTTTTTAAAATTCCAACTTGCGGACCTGCTAGTCCAACGCCTTCGTATTTGTGCATTGTATCCATCATATCTTGTGCTAACTCTTTTATTTTATCATCGATTACATCGATTTCTCTTGCTTTTTTGCTTAAAATTTCATCATCACCATATCTTAAATTTCGAATTGCCATTTTGGTTCTTTCCTTTCTTTTTTTACATCATATTGTTTGGGTTAATATCGACAATGATTGTAGTATTCTTCATTTGGGATAAATGTGGGTCTTGAATTGCGTAATTTATTCTATCCAAATTTTGAGAATTCACTTTACCTTTTAGAATCATTCGATAGCGATATTTGTTTTTTATTTTATCAATTGGTGCTGGAACTGGTTGAAAAATTAGAAGATTTTCTGCTTGTACAGATTTCATCTTATTATATACTATTCCGAGCAACCTTCTTAAGTTCATAAAGATTTGTTCCTTGAAACTTGATTACCATTATATCGCAAAAAGGAGGATATTTCAACATTTTTCTTAAAGGAATTTCAGTTTTGTAAAATGCCTCGTAATTCTGGGTTTGACTATGCAAAATGGCATAGTTGTCTGGATTGTAAGTTTGAATAATAACTCTACCTGGTTCTTCTCTTCCAGCCCTTCCGTGCAACTTGCACTAATGTTTGAAATGTTCGCTCTGGCGCTCTAAAATCTTCTAAATTTAAAATTCCATCTGCACTAATGACCCCCACAAGTGTTACATTGGGAAAATGATGTCCTTTTACGACCATTTGCGTTCCAATTAAAATATCGATATTTTCATTTTTAAATTGATTTAAAATTTGCTCATGCGAATTTTTTTTGCTGACAGTATCAATATCCATACGAAGCATTGATGCTGTAGGAAACAGTTCTCGAATTTCTTCTTCTAATTTTTGTGTACCTGTTCCAAAATATTTTACTTTGGCACTTCCGCATTCTTCACACGTTTGTGGAACATTTTGCTCAAATCCGCAATAATGACATTTCAATTTGTTTTCAAATTTGTGATACGTCAAACTAATATTGCAGTTTTTGCATTTAAACGTATGTCCGCAATCGCGACACATCAAAAAAGTTGAATATCCTCTACGATTTAAAAATAAAATTGTTTGTTTTTTGTCTTTCAAATTTTTCTGAATTTCTTCTTGCAGGCTAAAACTTAGCATCGATTTATTACCAAGTGCCAATTCCTTTCTTAAATCAACGATACTAATTTCCGGCAAATCCGCTTCACCAGCGCGTTTAGTCAATCGATATAAATTGGATTTTTTCGTTTCTTTGGCCTCGTAAAAACTTTCGATATCTGGTGTCGCACTTCCTAAAATAAGTGGACAAGCGTTTTTTTCAGCAATATATTTTGCCAAGTCTTTGGCATTGTAGCGTGGAGTTGTGTCCGATTTATAGGACATATCGTGTTCTTCATCAATAATTAGAATTCCTAAATTTCGAACTGGTGCAAAAATTGCAGAACGGGCGCCAATCACAATTTTAGCTTGTCCTTTTTGGATTTTTTGCCATTCGTCATAGCGTTCTCCCATTGATAACTTGCTATGCAATACCGCAATTTCTTCGCCAAAACGTGCTAAAAATCGGTCTACCATTTGTGGCGTAAGCGAAATTTCTGGAACAAGAACAATTGCTGTTTTTCCGCTTTTCTAAAACTTTGCTAATCAGTTGCAAATAAATTTCTGTTTTCCCGAGAACCTGTGATTCCAAAAATCAAATTTTTGGAATATTGCTCATTTTCGATATCTTTTGCAATAGAAACAAAGCATTCTTTTTGCTCGTTACTTAAAATTCGTGGCTTGTCCTTCTCAACTTTTTTGCCGATAAATGGATTTCTTTCAATTGGTTGTTCAATCATTTCAATAATCCCATTTTTTTCCATTGTTTTTAAAATCGATTTGCTGACATCTGCTAAAATTTCTAAATCTGGGCTGTAGATTCCGTCATTATTCTCCAGTAAAAATTGGGCTACACGAATGTGTTTTTCGCTTTTTAATTTGCCAGTCTCGATTAAAAAATCAATTTCGTCTTGGTCTTTTTTCAGAAAAATAAAATTGCCTGTTTTCTCCTTAGCTCTGTTTTCTAGTTTTTTTCCGCCAGTTCCTGGTGGCAACATGAGTTTGATACAATCGGAAAGATTGCAAAAGTATTTTCTTGCCATAAGTTTTGCCAAAATGATGTTTCCTTCTGTTAAACTTTGACTTTGGTCAATTTGGCAGATGTCTTTCTTGGCAAATTCTGATTTTTCTTTAAGCCCAATCACAAAACCATCTTCCAACTTCGAGCCTTTTCCAAAAGGTACCAAAACACGAGAGCCAATTTTCACTTGTTCTTCAAGTTCTAATGGCACACAATAGTCAAATATTCGATTAAGCGCTCTTGCATTACTATTGATAATTATTTCGGCAAACATATTACTTCCTTTTTTTCTTTTTACTATATCACATTTGGGGGGAATTTTTCAACTGTTTGTTTCTTAATTTTTTATAAATAAAAAATTTTTCTAACCACTTAAAAATAGAAAAACTGTGCAAAATTGTAAAATTTTGCACAGCTGAAACCTTATTCAGACACGGAAGTAGTAGCAATAATACAAACATACTCTTTTGCATTATTGTTTTCATCTCCGTCTTCTGGACAATCACAACTCAACATTTTTTGCCTCTGGCGCTGTGAATTCCAAACTTTCGTCATGCCCACAAGTATCGCAATAAAAATGGACACTTACAGTTTCATCTTTTTGTAACACCAGTTCCAAAGGATAGCTTTTCGCCATCTGACTACCAGTATTTGCCATTCCTAAACCGTTTAGTGACAGTTCAACCATTGCATAGCCCGCACTAGTCTTTACCTCAACGATTGCATGTGTCTTATCCGATTTACATCCAGTAAGACAAATTGAAAGCATCACACCTAATAACAACATCCGCTTCTTCATATTTTTTTACCTTCCTTTCTGCAAGTAAATTATAACTCACAAACAAATCTATATTTTTAGTTCTTATATCAATTATACCATATTATGTCAATTTTGTCAATCTTTTGAATAAAATTTCTCTTGTTTTTTACTTGATTTATCAAAAATTCTATTGTATAATAACAATACTTTCATTCTTAAAAGTTTTTTACGTCTAAAAAACTTTTTCCAGAATAAAACTTTATATTTTAACTTTCGCGCTATTTTTGTGCCTATTTTATGTGCCAAGGAGGTGAAAATTCTTGGCACAAATTTAGCACGAAAGGAGGAATGTATCGATGTCTCGTAAAAATAGAAAATCAAAAGATAAAACGAATGCAGTAAGAAAACATCTTTGGAGTACAGCTATTTTCGTAAAAATGATGACTGAAATCATTAAAAACATTTGCGAAATCTTTCGTTAAGCAAAAAACAGGTAGCCCAAACTACCTGTTTTTTTGTCTCGTAAAAATAAATTTTATAAATAAAAGTATATTACTTATTATTTACAACTTTATTTTATTATACTTAATTTATGGAAAAATGTCAATACTTTTTTGTAAATATTATTCTTCCAACCACTTTTGATATTCTCTCAAAATCAACTCCTTCACTTCCAAAGGCGTTTTATCCGTGGTATCTACAACTAAATCGTAGTTAGATACATCTTCTTTATGCACACCATAAAGGTTGAAATAGCGCTCATTTTCCATTTTGTAGCGTCGAAGCATATCTGCTTTTTGTTCGTCAACGGTCGAAAATTTTTCGGTTTCTTTGCGATTTTCGTCATAAAATGCTCGTTTGGCAGCCTCATTAATATCAATTGTCAAGTACACTTTGAAAGACTCTGGAACAGCATACCAACCAAGTCTTGCATCAATAATAAAATGGTCATGCTCTTTGGCATATTCAGCAGCACTTTTTTCGATTTGTCGATCAATTTCTGGATGTTCATTTAAGTAGGCATTAAAACTCGTAATGTCCAAACCTTGCTCTTTAGCCAATTTTCGCACATATTCACCATTTCGATAAATCGTATAATTTAATTCTTCACTTAATAATTTTGAAACCGTTCCTTTTCCGCTAGCTAGTTCGCCAGCCAAGGAAATTATATTTTTCTTTTCCATATCCTACACCATTTCTTTTATTCTTCATTTTCTGCATCATCATTTACTTCGTATACACGATTTTCATAGATTTCATTGACAGCAAGTGTTACTGGAGATTTTTCGTCTACGCTTGTCATTGGAGTTTCTCCTTCTGCAATCTGTCTTGCTCTTTTGGCTGTCATAATCACTAAAGAATAGCGATTATCTACCTTTTTTAATAAATCAGTTACTGCTGGTTTTACCATCATTTTAACATTCCCCCTTTTCTAAATCCATTTGATTATTATTTAATCTGCCTGCAATCGTTTCTGGTTGAACAGCAGATAAAATGACATGACCTGAGTCCATCATAATAACTGATCTTGTACGTCTTCCAAATGTTGCATCAATGGCTCGTTTTTCGTCTTTTGCTTCTTGGACAATTCTTTTTAATGGCGCCGATTCTGGACTTACGATTGATATAATTCTTTCACTTGACACCATACTTCCAAATCCAATGTTTATTAGCATTTCATTCCATCCTTTCTATTGGGTTGGTCAAGACCAATCCCTCCTTTTTATTCGACATTTTGCACTTGTTCTCTGATGTTTTCAATTTCTGTTTTAACTTCAATCACGCGATTGGTAATTTCCAAACAATTTGCCTTTGAGCCAATGGTATTGATTTCTCGGTTCATTTCTTGAATTAAGAAATCAAACTTTTTGCCAATTGGAGAATTTTCTTTCAAAAAATTTCTAAATTGCATGATGTGGCTTTTTAGTCTTGTCAATTCTTCTTCAATCGAAGATTTGTCGGAAAAAATCACAATTTCTTGTGCCAATCGATTTTCGTCTGCCACTTTCGTATCCATAAGTTCTTTGACTCTTGACTCTAATTTTTGCATATATTCTTGAACTAATGTTCCAGAATATTTCTCAATTTCATTGACTTTTTCTTCAATCCAAGCAATTCTTTTTTCCATATCTTCGATTAATTTTTGTCCTTCTGCCTCGCGCATTTCCACAAAATTTTTAAGAGCCTCTTCTAATGCAAACATTAATTCTTTGCCCAGAATTTCTTCTGATTCATCTTCTTCGACTTTTAAAACTTCTGGCATTTTAGCAAGTGCCATCACATCTATATCGTATTCTACACCAGTTTCTTTTGCCAATTCTTCCAAACCTTTTACATATTCTTTGGCAAGTTCTAAATTGAAATGAATGGTACTTCCTATATTACTGTAATTTTCAAAATTAACAAACACATCAATTTTTCCACGCGAAATGCTTTCTGCCATTTTTTTGCGAATCTTATCTTCAAATGGATTCAAAATCCTTGGCATTCGAATTCCAATATCGCTATATTTATGATTGACTGATTTGATATCAATACTATAATTTCTGCCATCTTTTTCATATTTTCCACGGCCAAAGCCTGTCATACTTTTTATCATGCTTTTTAATTTCCCTTCATTATTTGATTTCTTCTTTCACAATTTCTTTGACATCACTTAAATTATTTTGATAATTTTTTTCTGTTTTGATATAAATTACAATCGATTTTGCAATATAATAAATCGCATAAAAAATGGGAATAAAAGTTAATTGCACACAAAATTTTCGGTCTAAATTTTGATAAATATACGGAATGTACAAAACTAAAATACTTAGTACCAATAGTTCAATTCCCACAATTGCCATTTTTCCATTTTCTTTTCGATAGGCAAATTCAAATAAAACAACTGTTGCAATAATCGCAATCATAGGAAAAATTTTGAAAGCGATGTTCATCACCTCTTGTTTAGCGTAAATGTAAACAGCATCTATTAAACAAATATACAGCATAACACCGATAGCTAATAAAACGTTGTGAAAAATTCTTTGATGCAACTCATTTTTGACCTTTTCTGTCATTTTTCTTTTTTGCGTAATTTCTTCTACCATTTTGGTCGTTTTTTCCAATGTTTATTCCTCCAATTCATACATAATAATGGACGATACCTGAAGTGCCACCGTTTCGGTTCTTAAGATTCTTTTTCCAAGGCTGACTACTTTTGCGCCTGCTTCTTGCAAAACTTGGACTTCCTCTTTTTCAATTCCACCTTCTGGTCCAACAATGACTGCTATTTTTAGGTTTTCTTTCGTATGTTTTATGTTTAACAATTCATTTTTGATTGAATTGTTTGTTTCTTCTTCATAAGCTAGTAACAGCAAATCGTATTCGTTAGCCAACTTACAAATTTCTTTTACTTTTATCACACCTTCTACTTTTGGCACTAAATCTCGTTTGGCTTGCTTAGCAGCCACTTCCGCAATTTTTTGCCAACGCTCGATTTTCTTAACTTCGTCTTTTCCTACTAATTTAACAATGCTTCTTTGGAAGGCAACTGGAATAAATTTCGAAACACCAAGTTCGGTTCCTTTTTGCAAAATGAGTTCCATTTTGTCGGCTTTGGGAAGTCCTTGAAAAATGTGAAGTTCAATGTTTCCTTCTGCAATTGCGTCGATTTTTTGTAAGATTTCCGTTTGCACAACTTCTTTTTCAATCGCAGAAATTTCGCAAATATAATTTTCTTTCGTCTCCTGAATGCAAATCTGAATTTGGTCTCCGTTTTTTAGCCTTAGCACGTTTTTGATGTGATTGACATCACTGCCAATTATTTCAATTTTATCTTCTTTTCTATTTTCTTGTTTTACAAAAAATTTTCTCATATCAATTTTTTCCATCACTTAATAAGGATATGGAAAATACCCTTTTTTTCATTATAGCACATTTTTTAGGAAAAAGAAAGAGATTTTGGAAAAATTTTACAATTTTTATGCATTTTACATAAACTTTATGCCTTTTGTCTCTATTATATTAAACTTATCGTCATTATAATCTAATATTGTCGTTGCTAAATCGTCTAATTCAATTTTTTTATCTACGTTCAATATCATTTTAAATATACTTTTGCATACATTCCCATGCGTAACTATAGCAATCGTTTTTACATCTTTACTGTCTTGTAGTATAGAATTAATCGCTCCTTTTACTCTATTATCAAACTCCCCAATATCTTCTCCACCCAAGAATGTCTTTCCTTGATAATATCCTGTATCTTTATATTCTTCCTTTTGCAGTACATAAGAGAATATACTTTTAGCAAGCTCTTTATTTACCCCAGATCGAATCCCATGAGAATTTAATTCTCTGATATCTTCTATTACTTTCAACTCTACTTTTATGTTCTCATTCAATATCTGCGCAGTTTGATAGGCTCTTTTATAAGGACTTGTATAAATTCTTTCTATTCCATAATTATCTGTTTCTTTCTTGTATTGCTTTACTTTGTCTTTGCCGTTTTCAGTCAAGTCAAAATCAGCAATTCCACCATAACAATTTTCAATATCATCTATTGACTCACTATGTCTTATTAGGTAAATTTTCATACCATCAAAAAATTCCTTTCTCTTCTTCACACTTTCTTCACCTTAAAATCCAAATAATCCGAACTTACCAACTCAAACCCAATTCCATCTTTCTCACCAACGAACGCTTCTTTATGCGATTCTCCATGCAAATGCCCATAAAAACACTGCTTAATCCCATATTTTTGCATCATCTTCACAAAATCAATTTCCTCTGGTACAGTTTCTTTAAAAAATGGCGGATAATGCAAAAAGCAAAGAATTTCTTTATCATCTCCAAACTGTTTCATTCCATCTTGAATAGACAACTCTAAACGCTCTTTTTCACGTTTCAAAATTTTATAATTTTCCTCTACTTTCCAAGCATTGGTCGCCCAACCACGTGTTCCAACAATCATTTTATTTTCTACTAAATAACTATTATTTTGCAAAAAATGAATTTTATCAAACTGATTTTCTCCGTAAAAACTTCGTTAATTTCGCCATGGTATTCCACCAATAATCGTGATTTCCCTTGGAAATGATTTTGATCCCTGGCAAAGAATGAAGAAATTCAAAATCTTGAAATGCTTCTTCTAGAGTCATTGCCCAAGAAAAATCGCCAGAAATAATGACCGTATCTTCATTGGTAACATTTTCGTTCCAATTTTGCTTAATTTTTTCGCTGTGGTTGCCCCAACCAAAAATATCCATTGGTTTGTCCGTTCCAAAAGATAAATGCAAATCGCCAATTGTAAAAATTGCCATATTGGTTTCCTTTCTGTGTTTTTTATCCTAATTTCAAATTGGGTATGGCGTTTAAATGTAAATCTGCTGTTTTTCCTGCAGTAAAATCGTAATACCCTTGAGCTGCAATCATGGCGGCATTGTCTGTACATAAAATTGGTTCTGGATAATAGGCTTTTATGTTTAATTCTTTTGCCATTTTATCCATTTGGGCTCGGATATACGAATTTCGCGAAACACCTCCTGCTAGCACAATTTTGTCTACTTCACATTGTTCAACTGCTTTTTTGGTATTGCAAATTAGCATTTCTGTAACCGCTTTTTGAAAACTAGCACATAAATCTGCCTTGTTTAAATCTGGCATTTTATGATTTAAGTTAATAACCGCTGTTTTTATGCCACTAAAGCTAAAATCTAGCCCTTCTAAATGTGTTTGTGGTAATGCTATATTAGCAGTTCCTCTTTTTGCCATGGCATCGATTTTAGGACCTCCTGGATAGCCAAGCCCTACAACTCTTGCAACTTTGTCAAAGGCTTCTCCGATGGCATCATCACGCGTTTTTCCTAAAATTTCGTAGGTATTGTAATTTTTGACGTTGACTAAATGGGTGTGTCCACCAGAAATAATGAGACATAAAAATGGTGGTTCTAACTCCTGATGTGTCAAAAAGTTAGCAGCAATATGACCTGCAATATGATTGACAGCAATCAAAGGTTTTTGGCACGCAAAACTTAACGCTTTGGCATATGAAACGCCAACTAGCAAAGCACCCACAAGTCCTGGACCTCCGTGTAACTGCAATGGCGTCCATATCATCAAGCGTCAAATTTGCCTCTTTTAGTGCTTCTTTCATGATTTGATTGATGACTTCTGTATGACATCTCGAAGCAATTTCTGGCACAACTCCACCATATTCTTCATGAATTTTTATTTGCGAATGAATGATGTTTGACAAAACTTCTCGTCCGTTTTTTACAACGGCTACTGATGTTTCATCACAACTTGATTCGATTCCTAAAACAATTGTATCTTTCATCTTAAAACACTCCAAATATTGTACCAATGCAGTTAAACAAGAAAACAAATATGGTATTAACAACTGGTGAAACAACGTAACCTAGTAGACCTGTGATCCATAATATCATAAAAATGAATTGCAATGTATTGGCATTAGAATCTAGCCACTCAATGGCACGATAGGGTAAAATTCTTCGAAAAATTTTTTCGCCGTCTAATGGTGGTAGTGGGATTAGATTAAATACCCCTAATCCAATATTAATGCAAACTGTATAGAGTACTACATTGATTAAAATTACCATTAATTGCGTATCTGGTGCGTATTTTAGCATGGCATAGTAGATAATCGTAAAAAGAATGGCTAAAATGAAATTTATGAGTGGTCCTGCAAGGGATACCAGTGCTTCGCAGGTGGCTCTTGATTTATTGCTGGTAAAGTTGTTGGGATTAATCATGACGGGTCTTCCCCAACCAACGCCTGCAAATAGAAGGAGGATAAAACCAAATGGATCCATGTGAGCCATAGGATTTAAGGTGAGTCTTCCTTGGGCTCTTGGCGTGGTATCACCAAAATGGTCGGCTGTCCATGCGTGAGCAAATTCGTGAAAAGTCATTGCAATAACGACTGCTGGAATGGTTAGAAGGGTTTCTATCCAAAATCCAGAACCTGCACTAGCAAGTGAAATTACCACTAAAATAGCTAAAATAATGTATAATGTTTTTTTATCAATTCCGTTTCCAAAAAACATAATTTTCTCCTTTCGATTAAAAAAATAATTTATTTCCATATCCATTTTGAATAATAGGCATTGGTTGAAAAATCAACCTTTTCTTTTTTGGTACCATTACTGTAAAAAAGCAAAGGTCCCATTTGGTCATATAATTCAAACCCTTTATTTTTCATATATTTCTCTAAGGAAGCACTTGGCTTGCTAAATATTACTTGATGAGGAAATTTTTGCACAATTGTATATTCTTTATCCGTAAATAGTATTTGTAGCATTCCAAAACAGGAAGAAAACGGATTCCATACACTAAATTTACCAATTGAAAAAATAGTTGCTCCACTTAAAATAATTGCGAATATAGTTATGATTGATATTACAATTACTTTTTTCATAGTTTTACCTTTCTATTCTTCCTCAAAATTTTGAAGGAATGCTTTAATATCATCCTCCGATATTGTCATCTCACTTTCCATAACGTCTATGGATTTATCAAATATGCCTTTTTCATCAGCAATTTTATGCATTAAAACTGCTAATTCTAACACCTCATTTGGTTTGATTTGCTCCTTTTCTGTCTTAAAAGCAGTTTGAGCTTTGTCTTGAAAGATATAAATATCAGTTTCTCCATTTGCCAAAATATTAATTTTTACCGCTCCCATGCCACTTTTGTCGTAAAACATCATAAATTCGCATAATCTTCCATTCATTCCCCAATCGAACAAAGTTCCATCATCACCATTCATGTAGTAAACTTTGCCATTTTCTTCTAAATCATTCTTGCTTATTTGGGGTAAATTTTTTTCTATGGTTTGATGAGCCATTTGTATGATTTTATTTAAAATTTGATTCATAATTGTTCCTCTTTTCTCATAACATTTTTAATTTTCCGCTTATGCTATTCTTCTACTGGATTTTTCAAATTATTCTTAATTTTTGTAACTCAAAAATGCTCTCAATTCGTTTTCATCAGCAAAAATTTTATCAAAAATTAAATACAAAGAATCCGTTGCCTCATATTCACCAATAGCATAACATTTCTTTCCTAAACCATATGCCACTCCTGCCTCAATATGCGCTGATTTGCCTGCTGGCAAAACTAACAAAAAATTCTTAGAATTTCTTTCGCCTTCCATGTCAGCCTTAAAAATGATTTGTACAGTTTGACTTTCTAGTGGCATACTTTCAAATTTTCGCATTAATTCTTCTGGATTTTCATGGACATCTAAACCAGCATCGGTATGCGATTTTTCGTTTTTTAAAAAACAATAATAGGAAATGTTGAACTCATCAAAAATGCTACAAATTTGCAATATTTTTTCTTTGTTTCTGGTTCGCCCTGCGATGAAAAAATCATAGGTTTGACTCATGTTTAATTCCCTTTCTATTTTAAAAGATTGATTTTATGATAAATATCATACCAGCTATAACATCTCGTTATTTTCTCGCCCATACAATCCCTATTATATTCTGCATGATAGCAAATGACTGGAATGATGTTTGCCAGTTCATTTATATTATTCGGATTATCTTCAATCATCACATCAATTTTGTGTTCCTTAATTTCTTCACTTTTTCTTTCTTGCACTGCCTTTGAGAAAATCAATTTGTCATATACAATTTTATTTTCATCTAGCCAATTTTTGACAATTTCCCTCATTCTATTTCCAACACTATCTTCTCTATTGCTCAGCCATCTAGCTGTTATGATATAAATTTCATTCCCATCCTTTTTTAATTTTTGGATTATTTCTGCCGAAAAAGGTCTTGGCTTTTCATGTATGGCATAATCTTCCAAATATTGTTTCCAAAAATTCATTTCTGCTTCTTTGGTAATATTGAACGTTTTATAATAATCATAATTACTTTTGCCAATTTGATACTCAATATGGTTTTCAACACAATATTTCGTAATATAATCCATAATAAATTGTTCCAGATTCGTTAAAACTCCGTCAATATCGACTCCGATTCTCATAAAAATTCCTTTCTTAATAAATTCTATCTATCATATTCAATCCCACTATTTCTACGTTTTTGCGTTCTTGTTTCTGCATTCTAGCATTTTACTTTTTCCAAATGTTTCATCTATATCGGATAATTTACTATATTTCTTTACATGATTGATAATTTGCGCAGTTGCTCTTTCCAGACATTGCTTCGTGTCGCCAACAGAATCATCATAGTAAATCACGTTTTCATAATGGATGATATCTTTTATTTCATCCGTCATTGTTGGTTGATCGCAAATATAATAATTATCTTTGCTTGTAAGCCATTCTTTCAAAGTTTCTGTTTCATAGCATTTGCCAATCGATGTGTTGACAATTATTTTGTGATTTCCAAAAATTTTCAAGTTTTCTTTTCCAATTAGGCAAACATCTCGGTTGACATTGATTGATAGAATGTCAACTGTTTTCAACAGTTCTTTTAATTCCAAATATCGATAACCTTCTGTTTTTTCTAATATTTCTTTTCTGGTTTTACTATAGTAGTAAATCTCTGAGCCAAATATCTTAAACGTCTTGGCAATTTTTCCACCCAAATTTCCCAAGCCCAAAATTCCAATTTTGATATGACTTAAATCCAATCTTTCCGTTTTCCATTGTTTTCCTGCCAAACCATGAAGTAAGTTAATTACTTGTGCTACCGTAAATTCCATCACGCCATTATCGCCGTGTTCAGCTAAATGAGAATAGGTTATGTGATTTTGCTCTAATACATCAATATCAATTTTGGCAAATTGCTTTCCATAATAGGAACCACATAAAACAACGTGTTTTAAGTAGTTGGCTTTTTCAATTATTTCTTTAGAAATAACTGTAAAGGTTGAAATTAAAATGCAATCTGCATTTCCGATTCTGCGGATCGTTTCTTCTTCCCCTGTTGAAACTTCGTTAAACACAACGAGTTCCTTGCAATATTTTTTCAATTCTTCTTTTCCTGCTTCAGTTAATGATACAGGTTCGACAATTACTATTTTTTGAAACATCTTTATCCTTTTCCTTTAATTTTCTATAATTGGCTTCATCGTTGGGAACAACAATACATCTCGAATTGAAGCAGAATCTGTAAACAACATTATCATTCTATCCACACCAATTCCTAAACCGCCTGTTGGTGGCATTCCATATTCTAAGGCGTGCACAAAATCTTCGTCCATCATATTGGCTTCGTCATCGCCTGCTTCACGTTGTTTTACTTGAGCTAAAAATCTCTCGTATTGGTCGATTGGATCATTTAATTCTGAGTAAGCATTACCATATTCTCGACCGTCAATAAAACATTCAAATCTTTCCGTTAATCTACCATCTGTCGGTTTCTTTTTGGTAAGTGGAGAAACTTCAATTGGATAATCACAAATAAAGGTGGGTTGAATTAACGTTTCTTCCACGAAGGTTTCAAAAAATTCATTGATAATATAACCTCTTGTCTGTTTTGCTTTGTCAATTTCAACTCCTTTTTCTTTTGCAATTGCAATTGCTTCTTCATCTGAATGAATTGTGTTAAAATCAACACCAGTTACCTCTTTTATGCTATCTATCATAGAAATTCTTTTCCAAGGCGTACCTAAATCAATTTCTTTGCCTTGATACATAATTTTGGTTGTTCCCAACAATTTTTGCGCAATTGAGCGAAACATTTCTTCCACCAAATCCATCATATCATGATAATCTTGGTAAGCTGCATATAACTCCAACTCCGTAAATTCTGGATTGTGTCTAATATCAATTCCTTCATTTCGAAAAACACGTCCCATCTCAAAAACACGATCAAATCCACCAACAATTAATCTCTTCAAATTTAACTCCAAAGCAATTCTCAAATACATATTCAAATCTAAAGCATTATGATGTGTTTCAAATGGTCTGGCACTAGCACCACCCGCGATTGTGCTTAATGTAGGAGTTTCGACTTCAATGTAGTTTTGGTTATCTAAGAAATTTCTAATTTCTTTTATAATTTTACTTCTCATCTCAAACGTATTTTTCACTTCTGGATTTACGATCAAATCCACATATCTTTGACGATAACGAAGTTCCGTATCTTTCAATCCATGAAATTTTTCTGGCAAATCTCTTAACGATTTCGAAAGCAAAACAACCTCTTTGGCATGAATTGAAATTTCCTCCGTTTTTGTTTTAAAGACAAAGCCTTTCAAGCCAATAATATCGCCAATATCATACGTTTTAAACGCTTTATAACTCTCTTCTCCTAAATCATTGATGCTCACATAACTTTGGATACTGCCTGTACTATCTTGAATCGTGCAAAAAGAAGCTTTTCCCATAATTCTCTTTGCCATAATTCTTCCTGCAACCGACACATCTTTATTTTCAAAATTCTCATAATTTTCCTTAATTTCTTTGCTAAATTCCGTTCTATCATATTTCGTAATTTCAAAAGGGTCTTTGCCTACCTCTTGCATCTCTTTTAATTTATCTTTTCTTACCTGCATCAATCGATTTAATTCTAACTCTTCATTTTCTTCGTTCATTTAAACACTCCTCCTTGTTTATTTCAAATATTATATACCAAATTTTCGTTATTGTAAACAGATTTGGAAAATTTTATCAAATATTTAAAGGCACGGTTCCCCGTGCCCCTACCTTTTATTTTTTCTTTTTTCGATAAAACAAATCATACAAAACTGGAACAAAAAACAATGTCAAAATCGTCGAATAAACCAATCCACCAATTGCAACAATTCCTAATGCCTGTGTCATTTCTGCGCCTTCTCCAATTCCAAGTGCCATGGACAGCAAACCAAGAATCGTAGTAAGAGCTGTCATTAAAATTGGTCTTAAACGCAATTTTCCAGTTAATCGAATTGCTTCTATTTTTTCCATTCCGTCTTCTACCAATTGGTTCACGCAATCAATAAACACAATTCCGTTATTAACAACAATTCCTGCCAAAACCAAAAATCCAAGCATTGCAATAATGCTAATTGGTTGCCCTGTAAAAAACAAACCTAATAATCCACCTGTAAAAGCCAATGGAATCGTGAACATCACAATAAACGGCAATTTTAGTGATTGGAATTGTGCCACCATAATCAAATAAATAAACAAAATCGCAACTACAATCATCAGTAATAAATCTGCCATATATTCCATTGTATCATCCATTTCGCCTTCGATTTGAACAGAATATCCTTCTGGCGTCTCATAATTTTTGAATAAATCTTCTACATCTCTGCTGACCATTGTCATGCTTGCGTCTTCTTTTACCGTAGCCATTACTGTTATATAACGATTATTATTTTCTCTCGTTATATTTTCTAAACCAGTACTATCCTCCAAATTAGCAATTTCGGATAATTTTATGTTTTTTTCTTCTTCTTTTTCTTTGACTTCAAATTCAATATTCATCAAATTCTGACTATCAATTTTATCACTATCCATTTTTTGAATGATAACTTGATATTCTTTATTGTCAATCTCAATTTTCGTCGCTTCCAATTCTGACTTGATTTCACTCGCAATTTTAGCATATACTTGTGCCACCGTCAAATTGTATTTCATCGCCTTATTTTTATCGACAGAAATTCTTTTTTCCTGAGACGAATTTTCTTTGATGCCTTCTATCTCATCAATTCCCTCAATACTTGCTAGTTTACTTTCTACATCAGCAGAAATTTCCTTCAATTTATCAATATCATTTCCTTTTATTTTAATCGAAATTCCAGAAGCCATCATAGCAGACATATCCATATCCGATGTACTAACTTCGATTTCAGCATTCAAATCTGCCGTCAATTCTGTAATTTTTTTGGCAATTTCGTCATTTGACATCGATCGTTCTTCACCTAAAACAAGATACATACTCACTCCTGAAGCAGAGGTATTCATCATGGTCGACGCTGTACTATTGTCAATCGCACCAATTTTGTAAATATCGGAAATAGTTAAAATTCTTTCTATTACAGTATCTGCAACATTTCTAGTCTCCTCTTTAGTAGCCTCATCAGGCATTGTGATAGAAAGCGACATTTCATCACTTGCTACACTTGGGATAAACTCAATATCCATTTTCGTTGTCAAATAAATGCTAGTTCCTAGCAAAACAATCACAAACAAAATGACAACTATTTTCAATTTCAAAGCCACGCCCAACAATTTAGCATACCAATTGCTTAAAATGTCCATAAATTTATTTTCTTTATTTTTAATCTTTTTAAACATTTTTGAAGACATCGCTGGCACAACCGTTAAAGCAATTACCAAACTGGCTATTAACGAATACGCAATTGTCAGCCCAATATCTTGGAACAATTGCCTTGACATTCCTTGCACAAATACGATTGGTAAAAATACACAAATTGTGGTAAGTGTCGAAGCGATAATCGCACCTGTAACTTTTTGCGCGCCAACTTTTGCCGCTTCTTTGGTTTCTTTGCCTTCTTTTCGTAATCGGTAAATATTTTCAATCACAACAATCGAATTATCCACCAACATTCCAACGCCCAACGCCAAACCAGACAAGGACATAATGTTAATTGTAACACCCGTAAAATACATCATAGCAATTGCAAAAACAAGACTTACTGGAATTGATATCGCAACAATAATCGTTGGTTTTAATTCTTTCAAAAAGAAGAACAAAATGATAATCGCTAAAATTCCTCCAACTACCAAACTTTGCATAACTGAACCAATAATCATATCAATATAAATTCCTTGATCCATTAAGGTAGTAAAAGAAATCGCTTCATGCTTTTCTTCTAATTGTGCAAGTTTTTTTTGAATTGCCTCTGAAACATTTTTCGTAGAGGCAGTACTTTGTTTTGAAAAAGAAAGCACAATTCCTTGATTGCCATTTACTTTGGCATAGATTTCATCACGATTATCCGTTACTTCAATATCAGCAAGTTGCTCTAATTTGACTTCTTCTAGTCCTTTCATATCAAAGCTGAACAAAACTAGATTTTTGATTTCATCAATATTGGAAAACTTATCGCCTACTTTTACTGTAATATTATCATTAATATAACCTGCTGGCATCGAAAAATTCTCTGCTGTTAAGATTTGTGAAACTAAATCAATCGTAATAATACCATCTAATGATGCTTGCTCATAGGCTTTATCTCTGGCTTCTTCAAATTGTTTGATGCCTTCGTCTAATTCTTGCTGAGCCAAATCAAGTTCGGTTGCAGCTTTCGTAGTTTCGCTAATTAAAGTACTTTGTGCCACTTGCAACTGAGAACTGGTCGCTTCTAATTCTGCTTTTTTGGAATTAATCATATTTTGCGCTTCCGTCATTTGAGATAAACCTGCCGTAATTTGCGTTAAGCCTGAATTTAATTGTTCTTTTCCTGCCAATAATTCTTGATAACTACCATTAATCTTTTCAAGTCCCGCATTTAAAGCAACATAATTTTCATTTGATTTGATGGCGTTAATTGTGCCTTCTAATACAGGAATTTGATTTTCAATTTCATTTAATTCCAATAGTTCATTTCCTGTTATTTCACCTGTTTCACGTTTAGCAATCAATTCTGCTTTTCGTGCCTCTAAAGTGTTTTTTTGATTTTGTAATTCTGTAATTTGCGCCTGAAAAGCTGCTAACCCTTGCTCCATGGTTTGTTTTTGCGTAACAAGCTCTGTTTCAGCCATTGTCATTTCGTTTAGTTTTCCTTCTAATTCTGCTTTGGTGGTATTTAATTCCGCACTTTTTGAATTCAATTCGACTTCTGCTTTGGTAATTTCATTTCTACCACTTTCAATAGCTGACAAACCATCTGCAATTTTTTTCGTATTTTCTGTTTTGGCTGTTTCTAATTCGGCTTTTCCTGATTTGATTTTGTGTCTGGCTTTGTCTAAATCTTTTTTCTTATCTGCAAGTTCGCTACTGACTGCCTTTAGCATTTTATCATTTATTGCATCAATTTTTTCTTGGTTTAATCTAATAACAATTTCATTTTCAATTGCACCATAAGTTGTAACAGATGCAACACCTTCCACGCTTTCCAATTCTGGAACGAGCGTTTTTTCCACAAATTCTGTAATCTGGCTACTATCTGCATTTTCCATATCAACCGCGCTTAGTAAAACTGGCATCATATCTGGGTTAATTTGCATAACCGTTGGAACCCCTATTCCCTCTTCCAAACTCGATTTTAATACATCTAACTCCTGACTAATTTCAATCATAATCGAATCCATATTGCTATCACCGGAAAATTCCAAAAACACCATCGAATAATTTTCAGAAGAAGTCGATGTTACATTAACAATATTACTAATTCCCATCATGCCTTGTTCAATTACTTTGCTTACTGATTCTTCTACTTTTTCTGGACTCGCTCCTGGATATGTCATGATAATTGCTACATAAGGCATTTCCATACTTGGCAACAAATCCGTTGTCAAATTGCTAAAAGAAATCATTCCTAAAACAAGAATCATCACGACTCCTACTAAAACTGTATATGGTTTTTTTACACTAAAACCTGACATTTCAACATCCCTCCGTTTTTAATTGACCAATGGTCAATATTATAGCATAGTTTTTACTAAATGTCAATTTATCTTTTGAAGATTTTTTAAATTTTAACTAAAAATCGAGATGTACTATCATCCCGATTTTTCTTCCTAATTTGCCTTTCTCTACATTACAAATCCATAAGGTAATAACTCTTTAATGCTGTATTCTTTTATAGAATCTTCACCCAAAGTATATATTTTAAAATCTTCTTTCGTAAATTCACTCATAAATTGTCTGCAATATCCACAAGGTAACGTCTCCTGCAAATGCTGACTATCTTTGCCTCCAACAATTACAATTCGCAAAAAATCACTTTCTCCTTCTGAAATCGCTTTGACAAAAGCAACTCTCTCCGCGCAAATGGATTGAATTCCTTGATTGGCAATATTACAACCAGTATATTTTTTGCCATTTTTCGTGGTTAAAACAGCTCCGACTTTAAAATCACTGTAAGGGTCATGTGCATTTAACATTGCCTTTTTGGCTAATTCAAAATCTTCTTTTATTTCATTCATTTTTCTTGCTCCTTATTTTAATTCTTAAATCGTTTAACCAACCTTTTTTATATTTCAAAGAAATATAGCCAATCGTACTTGCTGAAAACGCACCAACTGCATCAACGACCAAATCTTCCATGGTATCTTGGAGTGCTTCTTTTCCAACTAATTGGGTTCCGTCTTTTAATTTGTATTTTTGCATATTCGTTCCTAAAAGTCCATCTGAAGTAAATTCATAAAACTCCCAAACAACACCAACGGTAATCGCAAAACAAAAAGCAAAAAATGCGACAAAAAATGGTGACAAAGTAACTTTTTCGTTATCGTTGTTTAAAATATCAATCAAAGAAAATCCGATAAATCCAATCATCACTCCGCTAAGTGTATGCAAAATCGTATCCCAATAAGGAATAGTGTAGTAAAAATCTCGCACTTCTCCTAAAAAAATCGCAGCATACAAAAACACAACATATAAATAATACATTTTATCCGGTATTTCTATTTTAAATTTTTTGCGAAGAATACTCGGCAAAGTAAGCGCAAAAATTCCAATAATGCATTCTAAGAGCATTAATACATAATCACTTCTTACTCGTCCGTCGTCGCTATTTGGCACATTCGTTGTCGTAGCAATTCTAAAAATCAAAAATACAATTGGTGCCACAAAACTTATCATAACACTTGCACTGAAAATTTTTCCTATTTTTTCTTTGGTTTCTGGTTTTAATTTTTTCATATTTCTCTCCTTATTTGAATTTTTTAAGATTAACCACTAATTTTTCCGATTTCGTCGTTCGCGCAATTTCCTGCACAACAAATTTTCCTTTTCCACGAATTGTCAATTGGTCTTCACAATTTATTTTCTTCGAAGATTTCATCTCCAATACGTCATTGACAAAAACTTTTTGCTCCTTTAAAATTTCCTCAGTCTTTGTTCTAGAGCATCTTGCCAATTCGGACACAAAATTATCAAGTCTCATAGAAGATACAATAATCGATACTTCTTCAAATTTCTTTTCCTGTTTTTCAACATTATTTATATCGACAATTTCACACATTGCTTTTTTAAATCTTGTTAATTCCATCAAATTCACTTTTAAAAAATCGGCTATTTCCGTTAAAACAATAATATCCGCACCATTTTGTCTTACTAGAATATCTCCAACTTTTTCACGTTTTATGCCTAATTTCATAATTCCGCTTAAATAAATTCGGTGTTCGTACTGCAAATCTTTCGGCAATTGAATGCGTAATCCACACATAATTTTGCTCAAATTTTTATGAACCATTTCTTCTGAAAATTTATCTGGATAAAAAAGCAAAATTTGCTTTTCTGAATTTTCACCATTTCCGCCAAAAAATTGATAACTTTTGATCGATTTTTGTTTTAAAAATCGATCAAGATTGGCTATTTGCGTTCGATTTAAAAAATCGGTATACGTAATTTTATTTTTCGAAATCGCAAACTCAATTTTGTCCTCAATTTTGGCTTCCAACAATTTTTGTTCATTTGCCTGTTTTACTTCTTCTCTACAATCTTTAAACATCCATTTTCCCTTCTACGTACAGCTAATTCTTCTTTTACTTTTACTATTTTTCGCACAACACTTTCTACATCAACACCATATTTTTGTTCAATTTCATTACGTTTTCCATGTTTGACAAATTCGTCTGGATAACCGATTTTTAATACTTTCGCATTGATTTTATTTTCAAAAGCAAAACTTTCAATTTCGCTTCCCAATCCGCATTTGGTGCTTGCGTCCTCCAAAGTCACGACAATTTGTGATTTTTTCATAAATTCCAAAATCGCCTCTTCATCCAAAGGCTTCAAAAATCTACTATTTATCACACTTGCTTCGATTCCTTGTTCTGCTAGTTTTTCAGCTACAAATTGTGCTTTAGCTACAAATTTTCCGATTCCAATCAAACAAATCTCTTTTCCTTTTTGCAAGATTTCGCATTTTCCCAGTTCAATTTTTTCCTGCTTTTCAAAATGAACTTCTTCTGCTCCTCTCGGATAACGAATTAAAACTGGCTTTTTCAATTGAACCGCAAATTCCAACATAGATTCCAATTCTGAAAAATCTTTTGGCGCCATAATCGTAAAATTGGGAATAATATTCGTAAACGCCATATCTAGTAAACCCTGATGTGTTTCTCCATCTTGCCCTACAATGCCACTTCGATCCGCACAAATGACAACAGGCAAATTCAAAATAGCAACATCATGCACCAATTGGTCAAACGCCCTTTGAATAAAAGATGAATACATTGGCACAACCGGAATCATTCCTGCTTTTGCCAAGCCCGCTGCCAAACCAACTGCGTGCTGTTCTGCAATTCCGACATCAAAAAAACGGTTTGGAAATTCATTTGCAAATTCTTGCAAACCTGTTCCGTCAGCCATAGCTGCTGTGATGGCTACAATATTAGGATTGGCTTTGGCTAAGCTGACCAATTTTTCGCCAAATACTTTGGAATAATCAAATTTGGATTTTCCGATTTTTTCACCTGTCAATTTATCAAATTTGGAAGTACTGTGGAATACGTCTGGGCTGTCTTCTGCTGGTTTGTAGCCTTTTCCTTTTTTGGTTAAAACATGAATCAAAATCGGTCCTTGTTGAGTTTTGGCTATTTTTAAAATATTTTCTAGAGCTTCTAAATTATGTCCATCCACTGGACCTAAATAGCGAAAACCAATGTCTTCAAAATACATTTTTGGAATAACAAATTGCTTGATTCCACGTTTCGCTCTTTGCACTAATTTTATGACTTTGGGACCAACCACTGGAATTTTGTCAATGGTCTTTTTTCCTTTGATATTGACATTGGTGTACAGACCTTTCGTTCTTAGTTTAGAAAGTAGCATAGAAATTCCACCCACATTTTTGGAAATGCTCATTTTATTATCATTTAAAATAACAACCATATTCGTATTGCTACTTCCAACATCATTCAAGGCTTCTAACGCCATTCCGCCAGTTAAGGCACCATCTCCGATTACAGCAACAACTTTGCTGTTTTCACCTTTAATGTCTCTTGCTCTTGCCATTCCTAAAGCAACCGAAATAGAGGTACTGCTATGACCTGTATTGAAGCAGTCATAAATACTTTCGGAAACTTTGGGAAATCCAGCTAAACCATCCATTTCCCTTAGTGTGTCTAATTTATTTTTTCTGCCTGTTAGCATCTTATGAACATATGTTTGATGTCCCACATCCCAAATGATTTTGTCAATTGGTGTGTTAAACACAGAATGTAACGCTATCGTCATTTCAACAACACCTAAGTTAGACGCTAAATGTCCTCCTGTGTTGGATACTGTGTCAATAATTTTCTGGCGCAATTCTTTGGCTAAAACTTTCTTTTGTTCTAAATTTAAATTTCGTAAATCCTCTGGATAATTAATTTTTTCTAACATTTAAACTTCTCCCTTTATATGACAAAATACGTAATCAAACTTGCTATCACTGGAACTGTAATATTATCCGTTCCTTTGGCAGAAATTGCTTCTAAAATCGTTGCTATAACAGATATAACAATAGATTTTACAAACCAGAATTCTGTATTGGAATACAGAAAAACGCTTAATGTGATAATGAGTGAAACCACAAACATCACACTTGAGCCTGCGAGTGTTTTTTGGCAACCAAATACAGTATATTCCTTGCTTTTTATTGTCTTTCCTACAATTGCTGCAAAACCATCTCCGTACGCCATGATGAAAAATCCGGACTAAGCCAATGAGTGGATTCTTCGTTAAGCCCCAAGAAAGCACAACAAGTGGAATCAACGAAAAAGCAAAATAGACCGTTCCTAAACCATCTTTTTTTGCTTCGTCTCGCTCCATTACTTTGATGACATTCCATTTATAAGATATGTAATTAATGACAACAAATACAATCGGCGGAATGAGAGCAAATACGATATTGTCAAAAAATGCCATGGCAATCAGCCACCAATTGGATAGCAAAATATGAATAAATTTTCGGCTAGCCTCTTTGTCAAATCTTTCAAAATATTTTGCAGATACCATCAAAACGCCGATATAAGTGAAGGAAATGATAACTCCTAATATATTTTTCATTCATTTTCTCCTTATTCATTTTATTGTATTTTATCATATTGAGTACTCGAATTGCAAGAAAAAATCCAACTTTTATTTAAGTTGGACTCTCTCTTCATCTATTAAATTACATATAAAATATCTAAAACCACCGTTAAGACAACAAAAACAACTGTTAAAGCAATCGTTGCTCGTTTCATTTTTCCTTCGGTTGTTCTACCTTTATTTTTTTCATAAAAATTATTCGCACCTGCTCCCATAACGGTTCCTGACGCTCCGCTATCTTCTTTTGATTGTTTTAAAATTAACACAACTAAAACAGCACATACGATAAAATCGATTGCAATGATTATATTTCTTACGATTTCCATTTGACTTCCTCCAATAATTTACAAATATTTTTTATTTTATCACAGTTTTTTTCAAAAAGCAAGTGTTTTCTGCGTTTTTTTATATGGCGGAGAGTGTGGGATTTGAACCCACGGTAGAACAGAATCCTACACCAATTTTCGAGACTGGCACCTTAAACCACTCAGACAACTCTCCCTATATAACAGCTTAGTCTTCGCCATCTTCGCTGTTTTGCGCCTCTGGCAAAGTCAATGTTTTGTTGATATGGAATAATTTCTTGATTTTTTCAATCATCACTTCAATATACGAAACTAACAAATTTTCCTTAAATAAGCCTGTTTTGAAAAATACATGAATCAGTTTTTCATTAAAATTTTCTGGGCAATAATTATTTTTGCCCGACTTTGGTGTATGCGTTTCAAAAAATTCTTTATCACCTAACAAACAATATTGTGTTTTATTTTTTCTGATATTTTCCATATCTAATACCAAATCAAGATTATACCATTTTTTATCTAATTCAACTTGATTCCAATAATGCTTTTTGTCACCTTCTGTTTCCTTGCCAAAGATGATATTCGAATTGATATCAACACAGTTCAAGCAATCTTGTAAAAATTGACACATTTGAAACGTCGTACAAACACGGTCTGTAATTTCTGGATTTTCCTCAGAAATCTCAAACTCTTTGCCAAGATAATGATAAATTTTCAAAAATTTTTCTGGGTCGCTCAAACTCTGAGACACATTTACAACCGCATCTTCAATCTCTTGACGAATTTCAATATAATCTTCGATATTAAATTTTGTCAAGCCTTTTTCATTGGCAAATTCGAAATTTTCTAGTTCCAATACCTCTCTGATTTCTTCGGCTTGCTCTGTTGTTAGACACGAAAAATCATATAGTATAATATGAACATTACTTTTTACTTTTTGCAATATTTCTATAAAATCAAAATCTTCAGCCATTTCGTTTACAATTACATTGATTTTCTGAATCTTTCGCAAACTAATTTTTTTTGCCATTTCTTCTAAATGATTAACTAAAACTGCGATTTCTGAAATATTTTCTTCGGTTTTCAATTTACAGTTTCCAATAACCGTTTCGCTCAAATTCGTTATATTAACAACAACATTTTTAGCACTTTTTCCATTAACCAAATGTTTTAGTTCATTTATAGTTATCGTATTTTCAATCAAATCAATTTTCAAAAGATTTTCATGGTTCTTCAAAAATTTTAAATTAAATTTGCAATTTTTTAAATTCTTTAATTTTAAATATTTTAAATGTTCAAACTTTTCTAGAACACTAATAGACTGATTTCCCATATCCGTATCAGAAATACTAATCATTTCTATTTGATCTGGAACAGCAATTCCATAAAAAAATTCTTGAATATTACAAAAACGAATATCTTTTAAAGAAATTCTTTTTAAGGTCGTATATCGTTTCAAAGCATTATTACTTGGAAGCTTAACATTATTGAAAACTAAATTTTCTAAATTTTCTGGTTTAAAAATATTAGCCAACACTTTGTCTGAATCAAGCCTAGAATCACCTTCAATAATTAAAGTTTTCACATTGGCACATAAACTGATAATGTTCAACAATTCCGAGCCTTTGTCCAATCCTGTTACTTTCAATTCCTCAATCTCATCTAATTTCGTTGAGATGATTTTATCGAAATTTTCTAGTTTTTTTGTATTCAATTCAAGTTTTTTTATCGTTTTTTCTTCCATAATTTCTCCTGCTAAAAATTTTCTTCTGTATTAAAAAGATTATATCACTAATTTCAAAAATAGAAAAGCAAAATTTACAATTCTTTTTTAATTTTTTTTGCCAATTCCAAATTAATTCCCTTAACCTCAGCAATTTCATCAATTGTAGCTTCTTTGATTTTTTTGACACTACCGAATTTTTTTAACAATTCGGTTCTTTTTTTATCCCCAATCCCCGAAATTTCATCTAATTTTGATTTCGTCATTTCCTTATCACGCACTTTTCTGTGATATTCAATCGCTGTTTTATGGACTTCGTCTTGCAAATTTGTGATAAATTGAAACAATTTTTCCGAAATCTCAAATTCTTCGCGCCCTTCATTAATTAACGCTCTCGTAGAATGCTTATCGTCTTTAACCATTCCAAAAACAGGGATTTGTTCTTCCAAACCATTTTCTTTTAACGCATTCTTAATCGCACGAATTTGCGTAATCCCACCATCTGCCAAAATTAAATCTGGCAATTTTCCAAAACCACCATTTGGATTTTCAAGCGAATGCTTTAAACGTCTTGACACTACCTCTTCCATACATTTAGGGTCATCTTGGCCAACCACTGTTTTGATTTTAAAACGCCTTGACAAATTCCTTTTAATCACGCCATTTTGTGCCACACACATTCCAGCAACCATAAAATTTCCAGCAATATTCGAAATATCAAAACTCTCGATTTTGATAGGCAAATCATCCAATTCTAGCACATCTCTTAATTCGAGCAACAAATCACTTTTGTCTTTTAATTTATTTTCAAGCGTAATTTTACTATTCATTTCCGCCATTTCCACAAAGCGTAATTTTTCACCCTTTTGCGGACTTTTTAGTTCCACTTTTCTTCCTGCCTTATCCGAAAGGAACTTCTCAATTGCTTCTTTTTCTTGTAATTCCATTCGCATCATAATTTTGCCTGGTAAATCTTTTTTATCAAAATAATATTGTTTCATAAAGCCAGAAACAATCTCGTCTTCGTCCATATCCTTCAAATCATCAAAAAAATAATGTTCTCTACCAATCATTTTACTGCCACGAATAAAGAAAATCTCAATGCAAACCGTCATTTCATTTTTGTGCAAACCAATCACATCAATATTATTTTCTGAAATATTCGATACTTTCTGCTTTTCCGAAACACGCTCTATCGCCTGAATACGATCTCGAATTTCTGCCGCTTTTTCGTAATCTTGCTTTTCTGCAAATTGCATCATTTCTTGATTTAATTCATGAATCACACTATCAATTTTACCTTCTAAAAGAAGCATAATTTGGTCAATTTGCTTATGATATTCTTCTTTTGTTACATAGCCCATGCATGGTGCTAAACACTTTTTAATATGATAATTCAAGCACGCTCGATCCTGATTTCGAAAATTTTTACATTGCCTTACTTGAAATCGTTCCTTAATAAATGCAATCATCTCCTTGGCACTTCCGGCTACTTGCATACGGTCCAAAATATCGCGCACCATCGTTTTGCAACCTTCTCGTCATAAAAATACTCGGATAATCCGCCTTTATATCCACTCGAATATACGGATACGTCTTATCATCTTTCAAAAGCACATTAAAACGTGGACGGTATTTTTTAATTAAATTACATTCCAAAATAAGCGCTTCATCTTCACTACTCACAACAATATACTCAAAATGGTCAATCAGAGACACCATCTTTTCAATACGAGCCGTTTTATTATTTTTGCGAAAATATTGTCTCACACGATTACGCAAAACAACCGCTTTTCCGACATAAATAACGGTATCATTTTTATCTTTCATGATGTAAACACCGTGGTTTCGTAGGAAGTTTTTTTAATTCTTCTTCAATGTTGAACATGAAAATTTTGTCCTTTCTCTTTTAACTTTCTATGTAACCAACATAAGGCAAATTTCTGCCAATTTCGTTATAATCAAAACCATAGCCAATGACAAATTTATTGGGTATCACAAAACCTGTATAGTCAATATCAACCGATACTTCACGCCTTTCAACTTTATCTGCCAAAACCGCAATTTTGAGAGATTTCGGATTTTTCGTCATTAAATATTCTTTTAAATGTTTAAGCGTGTGACCAGTATCAATAATATCTTCCACAATTAAGACATCTTTTCCTTCTATGCTGTGGTCCAAATCCTTTTTAATATTGATTTTCCCGCGTCGTTTCCGTTCCTTCATAACTAGAAACTTGCATCACTTCTAACTCAATTGGTGTCTTCATTTTTTTCACTAAATCAACTGTAAAAAACACCGCACCTTTCAAAATTGAAATAACCGTCACGGTTTTTCCTTCATAATCGTTATCGATTTCCTTGGCAACTTCCGCAATTCTCTTTTGCAATTCTTCTTCACTATACAAAACCTTCACATTTTCCAACATTTGATTTTCCCCCTAAAATTACGTTTTTTGTGCTTAAGTTTAATAAAATATATTATATCATAAATTGGTTATTTTTTTCAAGGATTTTAGAAGGAATTTTAGAAAAATTCAAAAAGCGCCTGAACCGAAGTTCAAACGCTTTTGATTGACTTAACGGAAGAAAAAGAAATCTAATTCTTCAAAACATTTCATAACTGACATTCCTTCAACTTTTTTCTCAATTTCAAGCACTTTTTTCCAACTAACTTAATCTTATTATCGCGTGCAAGCTCTTCTCATCCTCACTTTTAATTACCACAATATGCTCCCCCTGTTCCACTTGGTAAAACACCTTCACCGCATCTCCGAAGTTTAATTTCCTTTTTATACATCATACGAATATGATTCAATTCCGCATTTTGATAAATTTCCATTGGCAAAACTTCGTTGGCAATATCCATAAAATAAATATTATGCAAATGCCCATTTACATCAATCAAACTTCGATTCACAACAAACTCCGTAGAACCCGAAAAAACTTTTGGTTCTTCTAACTTTTCCAAATCCATTTCTTCAAATACACGAAGATTTTCAACCGTATACGCCTCTTCTACTTCAGGGCTAATTCGAGTAATTTTCCCTTTTTTAATATCAAGCAAAACCCATTTTGAAGTCGCAATTCCAATCACTTTTTTGGCTTCATCCAGAATCTCAAAGTCACGATAAGCATACAACTTATCAATTCCACGCGACCACGTTTTAATGCTAATTTTATCACCATAAGTTGGTCTTTCAAAAATCTCAATTTTCCACCCCAAAAGCACCCAACTTTTTTTCACATTTGGAATATCTCTCAAACCATATCCCACCAAATTAGAATGGATGCCACCTGCGTCCTCCAAATAAGATAGTAGCGCCGTATTGGTCACTTTATTATTTAGCGCAACATCTCTTAATCCTATAAAAACCTCATGTTCGACAAACATTATTCCTTCCCTTTCTAAATAATTCCTAATTTTCGATAAATCTGCTGAATTTTATCCACTTCTTCCTGTTTCGATTCTCCAATGAATTTTACCGTATCCATTCTTTCTTTTAAGGATGCTTTTTTCGAAAAGACATCTGTTACGATTCTCACTCCCCAAGCAAACGGCAACAAAATTGGCACTTTTTTCAAAATGTGGTATCTTTCTTTTATCACCTTATATTCTGGGAATAACAATCGTACAACATACTTCAACTTTCCTTTCTTCTCTCCAATATGATAATAAATATGGTTTTCCTGACTTGCACCTTTTAAAATAAATTCTTCCACTTCATCAAAATCTTCATTTTCCGCTGTTCCAAACCATTTATACGCAATTTTTCGAATATTCTCCTCAAATTTTTCGTTACCAAATTCCTTCAACTTTTGATTAATTTTTTCATAATCAAAACTGTCTTTGTATTTCTCGTTCAATAAATAAACATCCAAAACATCTTTAATTTCAATTCCTGTAAATGTAAAATGTCGTATCAAATGCGACATACAAAAAAGATAAGCATCTTCATTTGTCATTTTATAGATATTTTCATAATTCTGATAAAGCTGAGCCAAATCCCAAATTTGATGATTAAAATAGTTATGATCGACCGCGTCTCCAATCGTCAATTTTCGATGAAGTTCAACAAAAACAAGCTCTTGCTTTCCGAAAACAACGTGATGTTCGGAATCTTCTAATTCATCAAATCCCAGAGTTTTCATTATCTCACGCGCCTGTTTGAAATTTTCTTCATGCACCAAAATATCCATATCACACATTGGTCTCATGTAATTTTGCGGATAAATTTCCTTCATCACAATGCCTTTTACCACCAAAGTCTTAATTTTACTTCTCTCAAATGCTTCTAAAATCTTCTCTAGTTCCACATTCTGATTCGTATCTTTAATAATCTGTCTACTATAATCCTTCAAAATCGACTGTTTTATCAATTCTGATTGACAATTGCTCTTCGACCAATCCATCAAAAAATTGCTCATTCCATGCCTTCTTGCCAACTCATATAATTTCTTTTCATCAATTATTTCTTCCAATACGATTTCTCGTTCTTCCATAAATGCTTTTATAATTTTAAGTAGTGCTTTTGTTTCCTCCATTTTATTTTTCCTTTTCCCTTATCTTTTTATTTTCCACCACAAATTCTTTCTCACAAATCTTCGAAATACTATTTCGATGTGTTACAATCAAGCACGTTCGATTTTTCAAACTTTTAATGTGATACAAGACTTCTTCCTCTGTTTTACTATCCAAACTCGACGTAATTTCGTCCAAAATCAAAATCGGCGCTTTACTTAAAATTGCCCTTGCCAAAGCCACTCTTTGCAATTGACCTTCTGATAAACCGCTTCCTTTTTCACCAATTTCTGTATCTAAACCTTTTGGAAGTTCCTTAATAAATGTTTTACAATCACTCACATCCAATGCTTCTTCTATTTCTTCTTCTGAAGCTTTTGGATTCACAAAAGTAATATTCTCACGAATCGTTCCACTCAAAATAAACTTTCCTTGTGGCACATAAGCAAACATCTTTCTCGTATCATTTCCAATTGCCGTGGTTTTTCCATTTTTCAAAGCAAAATAAATCTGACCTTGATCGTTTTGAATAATTCCCAAAACAAGCTTCAAAAGCGTACTTTTTCCAATTCCAGATTCTCCATAAATTGCCACAATCTCGCCTTTATTCACTTCAAAATTCGCCTGTTCAAAAATTCTTTTATTTTTATAGGTAAAATCAACATTTTGCATCACAATCTTTTCCAAATTACCATACAATTCTTCCGAATCAATCTCTTCTGCCACAACATCTTCATCTAAATTTTCCAATTCCATAATTCTTTCTGCTGAACCAATCATGCCAAACGTATTTTGGAACGACCTTGAAAGCCCAATAATCGGCGACTGTACTTGATTAATCAATTGTACAATCGACGTTAAACCACCAACCGTAATATTTTTCCAATACAAATTATAAGTACTCCATATCAAAGCAAACAAATAGCAAACTTGAAAAATCACATTATAGCCTGTCCCAGATGCAATCGATAAACTCCTACGTTTCATTTGCAAATCATATCTTTTATTTTGCAGTTCCATCGATTTTTCACAAATCGCCTCTTCTGTCTGAAAAATCTTTATCACAAGCAAATTATCAAACACTTCCTGAAAAAACAAGCGCACATTTGCTCCTGCCTCTTGCATTTTTTTATGAATATTCTTCAAATACGGCTTAAATACATTCACCACAACAAACAAAACTAGTCCACCAATCAACAAAGCAAACACAAATTCCTTACTAATTTGAAACAACAACACAATCGCACAAACTAGTCTTGTCACCATTGACAAAATGCTCGGAATTAGTGCCACCAAAGTATCAATAATCAAATTCACATCTGAAACAATTCTCGTCATCAATTCGCCACTATGAAATTTCGTAACTTGTTCATAATTTCTTCTCAAAATGGTATGTAGCACATCTTGTTTAAAATTTATTTCCAACTTAGCTCGTGTCACTGCATTAATCGACGCCAGAATCGCTTTTAAAGCAATTTCAATTAACGTAATCATAATCAATTGTATCATATATTTTTTGAGTTCCAAAAGCAAACCTGAAACTGCAGCATCAATCACGTGTTTTGATATTAAAATCAAATAAATGCTTAGAAACGAATATACAATATTAATCAGGTTTAACAAAATAAAATTAAGTGCTTGTGATTTTGTTTTTTTAAAAATCCATTTTAGGGTTTTCAAATCATTCAATCTTTTGTTCGTCTCCTTTCTTTATTCGCGAGCAAATTTCACTTCGTAAAATTTTCACGCTTTTTCTAAAAAAGCCAAGGGATTCCCTTGACCTAAATTTCGTATGCAAATTCTAATATTTTATTTATTCCATAATTACATTTGCCTCTCTCAATTGCTGAATAAATTTCTCTGCACTTCTCATCGCTCTTTCTTTATCAACATGATATTTTTCGGCCAATCGTTCAGCAACTTCTTCCACTGTTCTATCTTCCTCCAACACTTCCCACATGAATTTTCCTGTTTGATTCAAATTAATGATTCCACCAAATTCACGAACAATATCACCTGTTGGAACAGCAACAATCGCATCTTTTATCTCTCTTACAACAAAACCTTCTCTAATTTTCATTCGTATCTCCCTTCAATGTTCGATAAGACAATTGTACCGCTTCTTCACTCATATTGCAACGCAACTTATAAACCGGAATTTCCTCTAATATCTTTTCCAAAATATCTAAAAATTTTTCCAATTCCTCTTTTTTTAAATGACTCACCGTTTGTTCAAAAAAAAGTTTAATTGCTTCTGGCGTTTCAACTTTCGTAATTGCATTCTCTTTGGATTGTTCCAAAAAGCAAATCGCCTTTAATCTTACTTTTTTATTTTCACTCATATCGTGTTTCCCCGAAAATGGCGTTCCATATGCAAAAATTCCATCTTCCAATACACGAATCGCAGGTTTATCATCATTTAAAATATATGGTTTTTTGTCTGTTAGGTATTTCATCCACAAAGAAGTATGAGTTGATTTGCCAGTTCCGTGAGTTAGCCGAAAAAAGATAAGCTTCGTCATCTACCACGACAGCTGAAGCATGAAGAAGACAGCCATTATGGTTTAACAATTTTTGGTAAAAGTTTGCACCTGCTATGACATATTCTCCTGTTTCTAAATCTGAAATAGCATCATCTGGAATAGAATTAATTTCTTGTGCCTTTTTTAGTTGAGTATCTGTTACTGTAATTTCAAATTCACTTTTTTCATCCTCTTCAACTTGATACTTACTTGCTCTATTTTTCAACAGTTCAAATCTTACTTCTAAATCTACAACAATATCTGCTATTTTATATTTCATAATTAATTCCTTTATTTCACTAAAGTTGTTTATTTTAAGAAAAAATCGAGGAAGATTTTTCTGCCTCGATTTTTATACCCATGGATTCCATTCACCTGATTTGTCTCGAGCCTCAGGTGTAGACATAACTCCACTTTCCTCTGCCAATGGCATAATTCCTGCTTCTGGTTCTACAAAATCTTCTACTAGTCCTGTTTCATTTTCTATTAATGGTTCTTCTCCTAGCATTTAAATCCCTCCTAACTAATTTTAAAATTATATTTCTAAATTTATTATACTAAATTTTCCCAACTTTGTCAAGTACTTTATGTAAATTTTTTGATAATTTTTATTATTTTTAATAAAAAAAGAGCACACAGATTACTTTTTTATAAAAATTTGGAAATACAAAAAAAGAAAGCAGAGAAAATTCTCCGCTTTCTTTAAGATCTTATGAATAGTAGACATTTGAATACGCTCTACCAGACGTTAATGGGGAATTCTGAATACGCTCCCTCGACGTTAATCGTGAAATTATTCACTTTCAATTTCTGTTGAAGATTTCTCTTCAACAGTTGCTTCAACAACAGTTACATCAGAAGTTTCCTCTGTATCAGAGGTCTCTTCTGTCGAAGTTTCCTCTGTATCAGAGGTCTCTTCTGTTGAAGTTTCCTCTGTATCAGAAGTCTCTTCTGTCGAAGTTTCTTCTGTGTCAGAAG
>CANEDP010000004.1 GCA_947426305.1 uncultured Clostridia bacterium
TATTTTTTATTTTATCACGGAAGGATTTTTTACACAACTTTTTCTATACTCTCTTATGTCCATTATGATTTGGATGTAATCCATCAATAAAATCATCTTTTTCCAATATCTCTTGCATTGGGATATACTTGATTTTATTATTCTTGCATAATTCTTTTAATTTTGCATCATAATCTAAAATAAGTTTTAAATCTCTATCATATTCGGAAATAATATTATTATCATAATATTGGTTTGGTTTCCACAAAAATTTTTCATCGCTTTCTATTCTGGTTAGTCCTAGAATTATCAAATTACATCCATTTTCTGTAACAGTTTTCGCAATTTTTTCTATATTCGATTTATACTGTTCAATATTATTCTTAGGCTCTTCATTAAAAACTTGTGTATCATTAACTCCAATAGAAAGTATCACTGTATTTGTAAATTCTTTATGCATAAATGATTGTAATATATTATTAATTTTATTCAATATATCTGAACTTGTAGCACCAGGAAAACCTTCAATATGAACATAATTGTTACATACCTTAGAATCATCTTGATTAACAATATAATTTTTAAACATTGTAGCCCATCCACCATTTTCAAAATCTCCAATTCCATATGTAATGCTATCTCCTATAATAATATAATTTGTTCCCATCAATAATACCTCCATATATTTTTTATCTTCTAGCAAAGAAATTATTTTAATATTTTCCAATGTCCTGTTTTCTTAGATCCTTCTCTTGAAATAAAATTTACATCTTGCAAATGTTTTATTGCTCTTGATATAGTTCTATCAGAAAGTTTCGTTTCCCTTACAATTTCTTCTCTTGTTATTTGAGAATTATTAATAATTAACTTAAAAATTTGTTGTTCGTTTTTCGTTAATTTTATTGTGTCACTTAAAGTGTCATTTATTGTGTCATTTTCTGACACATTATCTTCATATTCAAAAGGATTTTCTCTATATTGAAAAGAAACTCTTAGAAAATGATCCATAAATTTAAAACAACTTTTATCATAAGCCTCTAAAATTCTTAATACACCAGAACCAATATTTTCAATTAAATCGACATCTTTGAATACTCTAATTAGTTCTTTATTTCTTGGTGCTGTAACACCTTCTAAAAATTCTTCTTGCGACAATTCTTGTGGAAGTCCACCACCAGAAGTAATCTCAATTCTATCAGAATATAATTCAATAATTGGAGATGTGCTATAAGTATAGTCACTATGAACAATCGCATTAATAACTGCTTCTTTAAGTGCTTTGCTATCAATCATTTCAACTTCTTTTCTGCCTTTGTATTCGATTTTAGCATATACTGTATTTTCTGCTACTAATCTGTCTAATATTCTATGTGTAGCAGTTATAATACAGCAATAGCCATATTCGTGATTTTCTATTAATTCAAATTTATTTGTTCCCAAATATTTTACTAATTTTATCGAAACATTATTTTCATCAGCCAATAAATATGCATTATAATTATATTTTCCATCAGCTGTTAAAAGATTTAGATTTTTCGCAAAATTATCATTTAATTTTAATCCATGTTCTTCATAATAAATTTTTAATTGATTAAAAGTCAAATCTTGTCTAGGAGATTCAATTTCTTTTAAAGAATTTTTCACACGTTTTGCATACATTTCATCAATCATATCTAAGGTCATTCTCTCTTTACTACTTCCAACTCTTATGTAACAGCCTTCTGGAACTCGTCCTTTCTTGCGTAAATAATAAGGTTTTTCCGTACCACTTGAAATCACAATTTTTATAACATCTTTATTATCTATTTTCTCCACAATTACATCAAATAAACCTAAAGTTGATGGCTGAATGTTATTTTTTATTCTATCCTTGATTTGTAATTGCATTTGGTCAAGATTATCAATTCCAATTGCTTGACCATTTTTGTTAATGCCAATATAAATTATTCCGCCTTCTTTGTAGTTAAGAAAAGCTATGACTTCTTTCTCGAAGTCATCATTTAGTTGTTGTTTGTATTCGATACGATTATTTTCAGTATTTTTCATATAACTAACTCCTTGCATTCTTATTTTTCAGCACATATATTAAGTTGTCCTAAAAATTCATAATAATCTTCTTCAATATGAGTTTGTTTTAAATTATTGAATATTCTTTCCTTTAGATCATGCAAAATGTTTTTAACAATATTATCTTCTAATTTATTACCTCTTAATTTATTTTCTATAAATTTAATTCTTCCATTAGGTGCAGTCATTATGTCTTGTTCTGTTATTACAACTGATAACTCTTTTTCTTTTAATATTTTGCAAAGTTCACCATATAATATTCCTGTTTTTATAAAATCTTCCGATGTAATTATTCTTCTTGAATCATAAAGTTCATCGTATCTTTTCCATGTATTAGAATTATATTTTTTAAACTCTAATTGTTTATCACGTGCTGGTTTATCACTATCACTTAGTACTAGATATCTTCGTGGAATTAATTCTAAAATATTACAAGTAGATTTTATATCTTTGACACCATTGGAAAAACAAGTACCATAACTCTTTAAATTTTCAACATCTTTTTTATATTGAGCAGGAATTTTCGATAAAGCAGTATGAAATAATACTTTATCTGTCCATCCTTCAAAAACAATATTAAAATCTTTTAGTGATTCAAATAGAGAATATCCTAATGCATTATAAATTACTTCTTCATCTATATAATTTGAAGAATTTACTTGCTCTATTGTAGTTTTCTCTTTCTGTTTTTTTACAATATAGTGTATATCTATATTCTCTTTATCAATCATAAAAATAGAATGAGTACTATAAAAGACTATATTATCCTTAGAAATATTTAGTAATTCATCTCTTAAATGCCTTTGACCTTTTATGTGCAAACTTATTTCAGGCTCATCTATTATAATGACACTATTTTTTAAAGATTTGCTTTTATTTTTAGCTGAAATTAGTAGTAAAAAGGTAACAAACCTTTTAAATCCATCACTTCTATCTGATAAATCGTAATGATTATATGTATCTTTAATAGAAATAACTAAATCTGCACCATCTGGCTCTAATGAAAATTCTATATTTCTATAATCGGGCCAAACATTTACAAAATGCTTGGTTGTACTCTTAGCTACTCTTTTTAAAGTATTTCTTAAGGAATTAAGATTTTTTTCTTTTGCTTCTGCAATTGTCTGTTCTATATCTGTTATTCCTAATAGTTGAAACATAGATTTTAAAGGTAAGCATAAATTAGGATTTTTTGCAAATTTGTCTAAGTTTATTTTCGGTGGTAATAGATTTTTTTCATTATATTCCCAAAAAATAACATTTGGCATTTTCTCACTTACTTCTTTTTTTATTGCCCTTATTAATAATTCTTCTACTTCGTTAAAATCTATATTTTCTAATTGCTCAATAGATTCTTCTGATAATATAGATGAATCTATAATAGAAAATTTTGATAAATCTAGAGCCTTTCCTTCTAATTTTCTTGTTAATACCAATTCAGTAACATTCTCAGGATATTTTTTAAAATCAGATGAAATAGTGTATTCATCAAATTTGAAATTAAATACATTTCTAGTTTCTGTCATAAAGTTTATTCTACAATATCCTTTACATTCCTTACACAACTTTTTTAAATCTAATTTTTTATTATTTATTTGAGCAATTGTTTTTGAGTAGTTCTCCATATATATTTTTGATTTCACATTGTTATATATGTCTTCGAATTCATCATCAGTAAAGATAAAATCAAAATCAATGTACGATTCTTTAATAATTTCATCATCAGCAGGTTCTCTCTGATCTTTTTTTGATGGCATATTATCATTATCTAAAAAAGATAGAGCTTTCAAAATATTGGATTTTCCAGCTTCTATTTCTCCTACAAAAATCTTGCACTTTTCAAAATCCGTTAATTCAAGGTATTCAATGGATCTAAAATTTTTAATAGTTATTTTCTCTATTTTCATAATCAATTACTTCCCTTCTATTTCTTATTTATCAACCACTCATATACTTCATCTTCTGTCAAAACTCCATGTTTCAACTTATTCACCTTATCCTTAGCATCCTTCTTCCACTTCTCAAAATCTTTCTTCATCTGTTCATTATCCTTATTTCTCCCAACAGCCATCGACTTTTGCTGATATAGCCTTCGATATTCTGCCAATGCTTTATTTTGCTTCAATCTTTCATTATATGCTTGAAAAGCGCCTTGCTCTCTGCAAGTTTTTCCATTTGCTTTCGGATAATCACAATAAATCTCATCTAGTCTTGAACTAGGAATAAAATACATTCCACAATTCTGACATTTCTTAATTGGCAAATTACTCATTTGCACCAATTCTTCTAACACAACATAACAAACTGCAGACAAATCATTACTTTGGTGCATATCATTCATAGAAACTAGCATTGCATTGTCTTTCAATTGATTCAATAACTCTATTTCACTCATATTGCCAAATTCTTGGTTCTTATTCGAATAACTATCTCGTATCAAAAGATCATTTCTATTGTAAGTAAATGCTTGTCCTTTATGTTTCATTAAATATACAGCAAATCTTTGAGCAGGTGTAAATTCTTTCAATTCTTCATTTTCATTCAGATTATACACGTAATTCACAAAATCAAGCATTTCTTTCTGCACTTCTTGGATTTTTTCTTGCAAATCATGATATATTCTTTCCATCTCTTTTAAATATTCGACATCATCTGCGTATTTTCCTTTTAATTCAAGCTTATAATCTTTTTCAAGGTCTTTTAAAATCTCGAATCCATACGCAAAAAAGAAACTCTCATAAGCTTTTTCATAACTTTCTAAATTAGCATTCAAAAATCTCAACAAAAACATTCCCATTCTTTCTACATACGGAAAATATAAGTTAGCTGGAAACTTCAAGCCTTGTTCTTGCTGACTTCTGTTTTCAGACTCTTTCTCATCAAAATATATATTTACTAATCTATTATCATAATCCACTTTTGTATTAGCCTTATACAAATATAATGGTGTTGAATAATATTCTTGTTTCTCATCTTTATTAAACCAAATATAAAAATTGTCGAAAAAAATTTTTTCTGGCAAAACTCCACTCATTTCAATATCTCCCTTGAATTAATTGTTTACAATTAATATTTTTTTACATTTTGTTATTGACATTCTATAATTATTATACTATAATCCTAATATAATTACAATACTTTCTTAGCAAAAATATTGTTAAAAATATTGCAAACAAAAAATCAACCAAAGGAGAAAATGCAGAATTGAACACCAAAGAACAGATTTTAGACTTATATTACAATGAACATTTAAAACAAAATAAAATTGCCGAAATAGTTGGAACAAGTACACAATATGTTTCAAAAATCGTAAAAGCAGATACTCGCAATAAACAAGAAAAAGAAAATCGTAAACAACAAAATAGCGAAAAAAGAGTAGTTTACTTACAAAATTACTTCAAAACTTATGAAAGACCAAAGAAAGAGGATACTTCTTATGAGCAAATGAAAAATCAACAAAAACAAGATGCCATTGAATTATCGTATCATAATGAGCTTTCAGACCTTGCCTTTGCGAAATGGAATTCTAGTGCTTATCATACAAACAATAAAGGCAATTTAGTATTAGATAGAAAATTAACAGTTGGATTTGATGTTCCGAAAACAATCAATATGAATATCAAACTACCAACTCAAAAATATAAACATTCTTGTAATTATTAGATTTTATTATTTTAATAAAGTCTATTTTTTTATGAAAAAAATTAACGAAAGGAGGACAAAATTATGCCTGAAAAAATTGAAGATAGTTATGCTTTCATGTTTACTTCTTATCCAGATGTAGTAAATGTTGAACAATTACAAGAAATGCTTGGAATTGGCGTTACTCTCGCTTATCGCTTAGTAAGAGAGCAGAAAATTAGAGCATTTAAAGTTGGTAGAGAATATAAAATACCAAAAGCAAATGTAATTAGCTATTTAATGAATGAAAACGCTTAAATCACTAGACATTAATTTACTTCCATGATATTATATTCTTGATATCAATAAGTAGGTTAAAATTTAAGTTGTTATGCAAAGAAAGGAGTATTATGAATATAACAGCAAACCTATTTATCAAACGTGGTTTATACTACGTTATTTTAAATTATAGAGATAACAATAATAAAAGAAAACAAAAATGGATTCCTACTGGAATACCAGAAAAAGGAAACAACAAAAGAATAGCCAATCAAAAATTAGATGAGATCAAACGAAACTATCAAAAATACTTACCAATGGAATCTACTTTTGAATTAGAAGAAACCGATAAATATTTTGAAGTATACCTTAATGAGTGGTTAGAATCACACAAAAATAAAATTGAAGAAAACACTTACGATTCCTATAAAACTGTTGTCAAGAAATCAACTGAATTTTTCAATGGTCAAAATATAAAGTTAAAAGATTTAAAACCAATTCATATTCAAAAGTTTTACGATTCTTTATTTGCAAAAGGATTAAAAAGCAATACTGTATTGCACTATCATGCCAATATCAGAAAAGCTTTAGATGTGGCTATGAAACTTGATATTATACCAAGTAATCCTGCTGATAAGATTGAAAGACCAAAAAAGAATCAATTTATTGGAGATTTTTATAGTATTGCTGAATTAGAAACATTATACAAAATATCAAAAAACGATCCATTATATATCGTGATACTTTTAGCTAGTTTTTATGGTTTAAGACGAAGTGAAGTTTTAGGTTTGAAATGGCCTGCCTTTGATTTCACTAATAATACAATCACTATCAAACATAAAGTAATAGAAACAATCGTAGATAATAAGAGAACACTACTTTTGAAAGATAAAACAAAAAATCTTTCTAGCTATCGTTCTTTGCCATTAATGCCTGAAATAAAAGAAGCTTTGCTTGAACACAAGAAAAAAATTGAAACTAATAAAAAACTTTGCCGAAATAGTTACAATAAAGAATATAAAGATTATATTTGTGTAGATGCTGTAGGAAAAATATTTAGACCTGAATATATTACTGACCACTTTTCTCTAGTATTGAAAAAGAATAATTTAAGACATATTCGTTTTCATGACTTGAGACATTCGTGTGCAAGTTTATTATTAGCAAAAAAAGTTCCCATGAAAGCAATTCAAGAATGGCTTGGACATTCTACTTATTCTACAACAGCAAATTTATATACCCATTTGGAAAGCAATACAAAAAATATCTCTGCCAATATTTTATCAGAAGCAATCAATTTATCATAATTTGGCTTTGGACAAGTTTGTTTGACATTTTGTTTGACATATAAGAAAAATAGTGAACTACAGTCTCCTGAATCTCACTATTTTCAATGGCTGGGCTGGTGGGATTCGAACACACGCATGCCAGAGTCAAAGTCTGGTGCCTTACCGCTTGGCTACAGCCCAATATTTTAATGGGGTGGAAGATGGGACTCGAACCCACGGTCTCCAGTGCCACAAACTGGCGCGTTAACCAACTACGCCACATCCACCATTTATTATTTGTTTTTTTCATAATGCTATTCTATTTTAAACTATTATTTGAAGTTTGTCAATACAAATTTTACTTTTTTATCGATATTTTGCAAGAATAGATATTAAAAAAGGCAGAAATATATTCTATTACTGCCCTTTATCTTTGTTTTATTGTTGTTCTGATATTTTGATTGTAAAATCATACGCATTTGAAAAATCCGCTGTCGATGCTGAATTTAATTTTACTGTTTGCCCTGGCTCTACGTTACCAATAATCCCACCTATTGTTACAATTTCGTTTCCATCTTTGTCTAACAAAGTAATGTCAAGCAAAACTACATCTGCCTTCGTAGTACCAATATTCTTTACGTCTGCTAAGATTTCACATTTTCCATCTTTCTCTCTTAATTCAATATTAGAAACTTCATAATTACTAAATGTCTTTGTTTCAGCTAATTTATCACTTACATTTTGTTTTGTTCCATCTTCTAATACTTGTACAAATTCTCCTACTTCTTGTGATTGTGTAATATTTTCTTCAATAACTTGATTATCCACTACATCATCTGTATTATTACTTTTGTTTCTTATATTAACCAATACTGCTATCACAGCAATAGCAATAATTATTAATACTAAAATCATCCTTCTCTCACTTTTTTTCATTTGTTTTACCTCCCAATTTTTTAAAATATACTTAATATTTTTATATTATTAAGTATATTTTAAAAAAATAATATTGTCAAGAGTTTCAAAAAATTTTGTAACCAAATTTCTAATTTCGAATATTATATAACATACAAATGATTTTTAAGAGAAATCAAACGTCAAAGGGGGGAAATATCATGCCAGAAAACAGAGGATGCGGATGTGGATGCGGATTCGGTTTCGGTGGCGACTGCATTTGGATAATCGTTCTTATCTTAATCTTATGCTGTTGCTGTGGTGGAAATGACAGAGGATGTTGCTAATTCCATACCATGCGAAACTACGCAAAAAACCTGGAAGTTTACTAAAACTTCCAGGTTTTTCTTAAAATCTTGACAATTTTATGTAAATATGTTATAATATAATTATAGAATATATGATTTTGATATATTTAGAAAATCACCAATAAAAATTAATTTATTTTTAAGGAGGACACCTTTATGGCAACTATTAAGCACATAAAACTAATTCAAGCACGGATTATCTGTCTATTACCAAAAAATATACATCCGTCAAAAAAATCGTTTGAAGATTTAGGTTTTGTCTTTGAAACTGTAGAAGATGATGATTTATATTTAGCAACTCTGCCCAAGGGCTGGAAATTAGATTCATCTGATTACTACTGGATTACTCTCATTGACGAGCAAAATCGTGAACGCGGCATTTACCATTATGAATCTGATATGAGAAAATTTAGCGGAGAAACCAACTTACTTGAAAGATTTCATATTTACTTTGAACCTCATCGTTCTTCTAGCCCTGTTAAGATTTCTGTAAGAGATAGATCCAATGGAGAAATTCTTTTTAAAGCAGGACAGTGTAAAGGTTACCATACGCTAACTTTTGAAGATTTGGTTAACCATGCAGAATCGTTCTTAAATGAACGTTATCCTGAGTGGAAAAATCCTTTTGCCTACTGGGATTAACAAATTAACTTCATAAAAAGAAATAAATCGCCTTTGGAAACTTCCATTGGCGATTTTTTATTTTAATACATTCCCCCCATATCTGGCATTGCTGGCGCTCCGCCTCCACAGTGGCAATCTTTTTCTTTTTTCTCGGTCATAATGCTTTCTGTTGTCAAAATCATGGATGCAACACTTTCTGCGTTTTGCAAAGCAGAACGCGTTACTTTTGTTGGGTCAACGACACCTGCTTTTTTCATATCAACATATTCTTCTTTGGCAGCATCAAATCCAACACCAACCTCACTTGATTTTACTTTTTCCAAAATCACAGCACCTTCTAGCCCAGCATTTGTAGCAATTTGTCTAACTGGTTCTTCCAAAGCCTTTAGAATAATTTTCACACCAATTTTCTCGCCATCTGATTTTACTTCTGATAACAATTTCTCAACCTTTGGAATCACATTTACATACGCCGTTCCACCACCAGGTAAAATTCCTTCTTCCACAGCGGCTTTCGTGGCTGATAACGCATCTTCAATACGAAGTTTCTTTTCTTTCATTTCCACTTCTGTTGCTGCTCCAACTTCAATCACAGCAACTCCACCAGCGATTTTAGCCAAACGCTCTTGCAATTTTTCTTTTTCATATTCGCTCTTTTCTTCTTCCAATTGTGCTTTGATTAATCTTACTCTTTCCGCAATTGCAGATTTATCGCCCATTCCATCAACAATAATGGTATTTTCTTTGCCAATTTTTACTTGTTTTGCCTGACCTAATTGCGCTAAAGTGGTATCTTTTAGTTCCAATCCTAAATCAGAAGTAATCACTTCTCCACCTGTTAAAATAGCTAAATCTTGTAGCATATCTTTTCTTTTATCGCCAAATCCTGGTGCCTTTACTGCTACAACATTTAAAACACCTCTTAATTTGTTCAAAATTAAAGTCGATAATGCTTCTGATTCCACATCATCTGCAATAATCACAAGTTTTCCACCTGCCTGTGTTAATTCTTCTAACAATGGCAAAATTTCTTGAATATTAGAAATTTTCTTATCTGTTAATAAAACATATGGATTATCCATTACGGCTTCCATTTTTTCCGTATCTGTTACCATGTAAGGAGAAACATAGCCTTTATCAAATTGCATTCCCTCTACAACATTGACTTCTGTCGAAGATGTTTTGGATTCTTCAATGGTAATAACACCATCTTTTGAAACTTTTTCCATCGCATCTGCAATCAAGTTTCCAATTTCTGTATCATTTGCGGAAATACTTGCAACTCTTGCAATATCCTCTTTTCCGTTAATTGGTGAACTGATTTCTTTTAAAGATTTGACAGCAACATCGGTTGCTTTATCCATTCCTCTTTTAATTGCCAAAACATCGCCACCAGCAGCCACGTTTTTAACACCTTCTTTTAGCATCACTTGTGCCAAAACCGTTGCCGTTGTAGTTCCGTCTCCCGCAATATCATTGGTTTTGGTTGAAACTTCTTTTACCAAAGAAGCACCCATATTCTCAAAAGCATCTTCTAATTCAATTTCTTTTGCGATTGTTACACCATCATTCGTAATCAAAGGTGCACCAAAACTTTTGTCTAATACAACATTTCGCCCCTTTGGACCTAATGTTACTTTGACTGTGTCAGCCAATTTGTTGACACCGTCCAATAATTTTTTTCTGGCATCTTCGCCATATATGATTTCTTTTGCCATTTTTTTACCTCCCATTTTTTATTCTACGATTGCAAGAACATCTGATTCTTTGACAATAATGTACTCTTGCCCTTCATATTTTATTTCGGTTCCTGAATATTTGCTTGTGATGACTTTATCTCCCACCTTAATATTCATCTCTATTTTCTTTCCATCTTCGATTCTTCCTGGTCCTACAGCAATCACCTCTGCTATTTGTGGTTTTTCTTGTGAACCAGAAGATAAAATAATTCCACTTTTGGTGGTTTCTTCTGCATCTTTCATTTTCAATAAAACTCTATCTTCTAATGGTTTTATCATAAATAATCCCTCCTTTTTTAATTTACGATTAAAAATTAGCAGTCAAGTTATTCGACTGCTAATACTTTATACCCATTTTCCAAAAATGTCAATACTTTTTTCTATTTTTTCTTAAATTGAATATTTTTTATGTCAGAAGATACAATTTTGATACCATATTCCTTAAAAATATTCACACTTGAATTAATCGCCTCTTCTTTTATTTTATATGCATTTTCTTGCTCCTTTATGACAGAAGTTACGATTTTTGATATTCTTTCACGAATTTGTTCAAGCAATTCTTCCCTAGAATAATAATTTCTTAACTGAATCACTTTATTGAAAAATTTAAGCGGTCTCTCGATTTGAAAATCAAAGGTTCCTTCTCCATAAAACTCTTTTCTATGTTTCTTTTTTAGGTAAAATTTGTTGCCAGTTATTGTGTTCAAATTAAAAAATAGGATACATAGTTTATCTTCATTATTTTTTGTAATATATTCGGCAAAATCTTCTGGAAAAGCTGTATTTGGCGCATCTCGAATAGTATAGACTCCCTCTTCTTTAATCGCATCTAAAATTTGACCTTTTTCAAAAAGAACCGCATATTGTTTTTCCTTTAATTTAACAACATAATGCTGATTTTCATCTAGTTTTTGCTTATACAGCAAAATATTATTATCGAGTTTTTGGCATTCAATGATGTTATATTCTTCATCATCTTCTAAAATATTAGAAAAACGCATTTTTCGCCTTTTCATTCCTCTCTAAAATGAATTATTTTTTAGTCCTCACACAAGCCTTAATCAGTGCCTTAAACAATGATGCTGGACGATCTGGTCTTGATTTAAACTCTGGATGGAATTGCCCTGCCACAAAAAATGGATGATTTCTATATTCCACAATTTCCACCAAATTTCCATCTGGCGACGTTCCAGAACAAATTAAGCCTGCTTCTTCTAGTTTTTCCTTATAATCATTATTATATTCAAAACGATGACGATGACGTTCATTGATATTTTCTTCTCCATAAATTTCATATGCCAACGTATCTTTCTTAATTTTGCAAGGATAACTTCCCAAACGCATCGTTCCACCTTTTGAGGTAACTCCTTTTTGTGTTTCCATGATATGGATTACTGGATTTTTCGTATGAATATTGAATTCTGCTGAATCCGCATCTTCCATTCCTAAAACATTTCTAGCAAACTCAACCACTGCCATTTGCATTCCCAAACAAATTCCTAAAAATGGTACATTATTTTCTCTAGCATATTTGATTGCAGAGATTTTCCCTTGAATTCCACGGTTGCCAAATCCTCCAGGAACTAAAATTCCGTCATATTCGCCCAAAATCTCTTTCACATTTTCATCATTAATTCCTTCTGAATCAATAAAACCAACTTCCACTTTCACGCCATTGGCAAACCCACCATGACGCAAACTTTCTGCAACCGAAAGATATGAATCCTGAAGTTGCATATATTTTCCAACTAATGCCACTTTGACTGTTCCACTTAAATTCTTAATATTGTCAATCATTTTCTCCCATTCTTCGTTTTGTGGCTCGATCTTGTCCAAATTTAATTTTTTGCAAACAGCTCTTGCTAAGCCTTGTTTTTCGAGCATTAGAGGAACTTCGTACAAATTACCTGCTGTCAAATTTGGAATCACATTTTCTGGGCGCACATTGCAGAAAAGTGCCAATTTTTTGCGGATATCTTCTGGAATTTCAATCTCACTTCGGCAAACCAAAATATCTGGCTTAATTCCAAGTGATTGTAAATCTTTTACCGAATGCTGTGTTGGCTTAGATTTCAGTTCGCACGAACCTGAAATAAAAGGAAGCAAAGTTACATGAATATACACAACATCTTCACTATCAATTTCTAAACCAACTTGACGAATGGCTTCTAATAAAGCTAGTCCTTCAATATCCCCAACTGTTCCACCTAATTCAGTAATCACAACATCCACATCTTCGCCTTCAAAGCTGTAAATATTCTCCTTAATTTCATTCGTAACATGAGGAATGACTTGCACCGTTTTTCCTAAATAATCGCCTCTTCTTTCTTTATTTAGAACATTTTGATAAATTTTTCCAGAAGTAATGCTACAATTTTTTGTTAGGTTTACGTCAGTAAATCTTTCGTAGTGTCCTAAATCCAAATCGGTTTCTGCTCCGTCATCCGTTACAAAAACTTCGCCGTGTTCGTAAGGACTCATGGTTCCTGGGTCAACATTAATGTAAGGGTCAAATTTTTGATTGATTACCTTGTACCCCCTGTTTTTCAATAATCTCCCCAAAGACGATGCCGTAATTCCTTTTCCTAAGCCAGATACCACACCTCCTGTGATAAATATGTACTTTGTTCCCATATTTTCCTCCTAAAATTCTATTTTCAAAAATAAAAAACAGATTAAAATAAAGTTTTTTTTTAATCTGTTTTTTGTAAGTCCTCATTCATTAATTTAATTTTACCATTTTGCTGGGGAAAAATCAAGTGTTTTTTTGAAATTAGTAAAAATTTTTATGCAAAAAAATACCCGAGAGAAAATTCTCTCGGGCTGGTTTTTTTAGCTAATTTTCCATAACTTGAATCTCGATTTGAGACATATCACATTCCAAAAACGCTTTTTCAATACCTTTGATTGCTTTTCCGAGTATTACTGTTTTTAAAGCATCACATTCTGAAAAAGCAGACTTTCCTATTGTTTCCAATGTTTTTGGCAAAATGACGATTTCCAAAGAAATACAGTTCTCAAATGCCAAGTCGCCAATCCTTTTAATAACTGTTTTTGAGAAATCCGCCCTTTTCAGTAACCTGCATTCACTAAATACATACGCTCCCATTTCCGTCAGATTTTCTGAAAAAATTACATCTTCTAAAAATTCACATGAGAGAAAAACGCAGTCATCAATTTTCTTAGTTGAAGTATTGGATAAATCTATTTTTTTAAGCAATTGACAGCCAACAAATGCATATCTTCCAATTTCAATCAAATTTGAAGAAAAAATGACACTTTCCATGGATTCACAACTGTCAAATGCCCTCTCTCCAATCTTTTCAACTACCGTATTGGACAAATCGATTTTCCTTAACTTTTCACAGCCCTCCAATACATTTTCTGCAATTTCACTTAAAGTTTTGGGAAAAAATACATTCTCCAAAGAAATACAACCGCAAAATACTCTATATTCCATCTTCTTAACAAATGTATTTGACAAATCAATTTCTTTTAGCGAATAGCAATAACTAAAGGCATTCTCTCCAATTTCCACCAGACTTTTTGGAAAGTTCACACTTTCGGCAGAAGAACAGTAAAAAAATGCTGATGAACCAATCTTTCTAATTGTCGTATTAGATAAATCCACTTCTGCCAGTAGTTCACATCCATAAAATGCTTCATATCTAATTTCAAGCAAATCTTTCGGAAAATGCACACTTTTTATCGATTTGCACCCTTTGAACACACCCACTTCAATTGTTCGCAACTGATCTGATAATTCTGCAGTTTCTAACAATTCACATTCCAAAAATGCCTCTTCTCCAATTGCAACCGTTTTCTTGAAATTAAAGTTTTTTAGCATTTTGCAATGCGCAAATGCCCCGTCTCCAATTTCTGTTACCTGTTCCGCACCTTCAACGCTTTCCAGCATACCGCAACTAAGAAATGCATTCTCTGCAATCTTTGTTACATTTTCTGCGCCAGTAACGCTTTTCAGTCCTGTGCAGCCTTCAAACGCAGACTTTCCAATCTTTGTCACGCTTTTGGGAAGCACTATACTTTCCAGAAAAGTGAATTTTTTGAACATTCCATCGGCAATCTCAGTTATGCCTTCTTCAAGTTCAATCCGCCACTTTCCGTCTGTCGTAATGGTAAAGTTACCTTTTACATTTTTCATAAAAAAACCTCCTAAAATTTTATAGTAGCACAATTATAACACAGTTCACATAAGTTTGCAAGTTTTTTTATGATTTTTATTCTATTTCCAACTTTCTGCTCATTCCAATAATCACTATAATTGCGATTGTAATTAGCGCAAACAAAACATTTAGCAATTCAAGATTTTGCGTCAATCCAACAAGAATTAACAGAATTGCATAACCGCAGAATTCTTCCTAAGTTCAAAAATATTTCTCGAAAAATAAAATATTCAGTATTGAATTTTTCATCAAATGGCTCTTGGTTCGAATAATCAAACAGGCTCACTTCTGTTATATTTAAAAGAATATTCATAAATACATAATACACCAGATTATACAAAATAATTGTAACCAAATTCATACGCAGAAGAATTCCCGTAAAACTAATCAAAACCGCCATAGCAATGAAAGACAAAATTCCCTTTTTTCTACTTTTGTCATAATATTTGCCAAATAAATACATCGCACCAATCGTAACTAGTGAAAAAAGCGATGTCCAGTTTCCCAATTCAAAATCATTGCTTGTTTGGTAAATCATAAGCAATGAAACAATTAGTCCCATCACGCCATATCGTGTGATTCCTTTCAAAAATTCAACCAAATATAGTTTTTTCAAAATCGCATCTTTTTTGAAAATCTGCCAAAATTCTTTTAATTTCATTTTTTCTTGTTGTACATTTTTGTTTTCGATAAAAAAACTTAAAATCAATCTTAAAATTGAAAATACTAAGATTAAAATCGCCGCAATCTCGTACGAACTAAGCGTTATATACGCTCCTAGCAAAATCGGCACAATTAAACCCGTTATTTCATTAGCCACTGATTTATAACCCAAATATTTGCTTCTTTCCTCATTTGAAATTTGCTCCGATTCCATCATATTAAATGGAAATCCAGTCGTAGCAGTCGCCAAACCAAACATAATACCAATCAACCACAAATAATCAATGATTTTTTCTCCTAGCAAAATGATCATAAAAATATAAAACGATTTGACAAACATCCCAAAACGATACAAATTCACTTTATTTCTTCGTTTAATAAAATCCCCCACCAAAAATGCGCCAACTGTGGCAACAAACCAGCCAATCACGTTATAAAGTGACAAATAAAAAATATTTTGTTCAGAGATTTTATAAAAATACGCTGCCAAAAACGTATTCAAAAAAATATTAATAATTTTTCCAAGCCCTTGGTCTAGTATTAAAATTTGTGCTACATTGGATAGTTTTACATCTTTTGTTTCATTCATCATTTATAATCCCCCTTTTAAATTCATTTTAATACTATCATAAACATTATTTTTATGCAATAAAATAAAAAAGCAAAACTGCCCTCTAAGGACAGTTCTACTTTTTTTAAATTGTGCGTTTTAGATTCTTCCTGCTTCATGGTCTTCCATAACCTGCAAAGCCAGTTCTATTGCTGCATCTGTTCCGATAACCTTTTGATACTTAGCTCCATTATCTTGAAGATATTTCTCAAGTTTCTCGCTAAAAACACAGCTTTCTGCTTCTGACTCTGTTCTCCCCTTTGTCTCGTATTGCACATTTTCTTCATCTCTTTCAATGAAAATAGTAAATTGATTGAGTTTATTGCGCAAATACCAAGCCAAATCCTCAACTACTTTACTTTCATTTGCAGAATGTAAAGCACAGATTTCTAAGCCTGCATCTGTGACAACATAGTCTACCTGCCCCATAATATCATAAAGTTTCTTGTACTGTTCAGAAATAAGATACGCCTGATTTGGAATATATTTCCCAAGCAAACCTCGGTACAGTAAATCTTTTGCAACTTCTGGAACATACTCCATAGACACACCTCGCATCTTAAATTGGTAAGACGCTCCAAATGAAGCTGTACTCTTTCCAGCACCTGGTCCTCCAACAAATGCAATCACAAACGTATTCGTTTCTTCTTTTTCAGTTTCAAGCACCTTGCGAAGATCTGGATATGCATTAAACATTTGCACAGCCTTCTTAATCATGGTCTCATGCTGATACGCCAAACCTTTTGAAATAGCGTCATCAATCTCATAAAACTCAACATCGGTTAAGTCATCTGTTGGATTAAGATACTCTTGATACTTATGAATATCATCTTCCACAAAGACTCCAAAACATTGCGATGAGCCACCCTTTGTTCCAGCCACCTTTTCATCTTCAGAACTATACAATCCAACGATGTACATCTGCTCCAAATTAGCATTTGGAACATTTTCAAATCTTACAATCGCTGGTTCCATAGAATTGTCAAGTATTTGTAGCTTAAGACCTGTCTCTTCGTGCAATTCTCTTACAACTGCGTTATAGGCTGTCTCTCCCTTCTCCTCATCAATGCCTCCTCCTGGCAATGCAAGATATCCTGGAAAATCCTCTTTTTCCATGGATCTTTTACCAAGCAGGACATAAATTCTGCCATCAAAAATGTCTCTTACAAGGAAAATAAGATCAACTGTCTGTCTTCCCTGAACGAAATTGATTCCACGATTCTGACTTGCCGCAATAATCTCTCGAAATGAATTTCGGAATAAAATTGGCATCGTCTCTTGTGGAATTAATTTAGACAGTTTTTCATATCTTCCTTCAATCACCATTTTGCGGATGTCAGTTGCATGATATGGAAAATCCGTGTAATCTTCTGGATTCACCGTTTCAAACTCCAGTTTCTGACCTTTTTGTTCCAAAACATCCAAAATGTCTTCTTTGTTACCAGTACAAAAATGAGTGACGCCTCTACTTTTGCATAAAGCGGTAATTCTCAAGATCCATTCTTCGAATGTTGGTACATCTGGTAATCCTATTGTTTCGTACTTTTCCGACGAAACTTCTGCCCTCTTAAAGATTGCATCTACTGCCTTTTCTCTCTCAGAGGCCAAAATGCAGTTCCGATCTGTCCCAGTTTCAAAAACAGACCCTAAAACAACCACTATTTTGTCGAAATTTTGTGCTAATCCTAAAAGTACTTGCTTATGCCCATTATGAAGTGGCATTAACCGCGCTGGAAAAGCTACAATTTTTCTGGTATCGGAAGAATTCTCCGTTACCGTAAGTTGATTTGTTCCATTTGTTACCATAATCATCATCCTTTCTATTTTTTATAGAAATTTATTATACCATATTTAAAATTTCATGTCAAATTTAAAAAAGATAAAAACTTAAATTTCTATCCTTTCTCCCCATATACTTTCCCAAGCATTACTTCACAAAATCCCATTTTTTCATAAACTTTTTCTGTATAAAACCCTTTCTCTGTTTGCACGCAAACCACTCGAATTCCCAGATTTTGCAACTCTTTCATGATGAATGACATCATTTTCTTGCAAACGCCTTGCCTTTGAAATTCTTTTTTGGTAGAAACTGTATAAATTATTGCACAGTCACCTTTGTACCAAACATTTGCTGTTGCAATTATTTGCCCATTATATTTTCCGCAGTATTCTAGCGTACTATATTCGCCATTTTGAATAAATTCCAATTCATAAATGTTTCGATATTCTTCTGGCAAAATTCCATATGGATCATCTGGGTCATCACTTGAAAATCCGTCCATAACTGCTCCGTATGAATTGATTTTTCTCTTCTTCTTTAACACGTGAAATTTCAACATCAATACGGCTGTCATAATCTCCGAAATTCTCAATATCTTCAAAAATCATCCAAACATCTGTATAAAGATTTTCCAATTCGCTTTTTATTTCGTGATTTTCCTGATTTGACATTACATACAAAGCAGGTTGCCTGTTTAATTTCTCCATATCCTGTTTTACATTTTGCCAAACTTGCTTTAAATCAGCCTTTCTGTTTTTCAAATAAGCATAATTCCAGTAATAATCTTGCAGTAATGGACTGTAAAATAAGTCATAATCATCTTTTTGCGTTTTTTGCGATTGAATGATTTTTACCATTCCGTTAAAATGAATATCAATTAGTTTTTCAAGATCGTTCATGATTTTCTCCTAACATTAATTTTTTCGTTCCTTCCACCATCTCACTTTTCATCGCTTCAAAATTCAATTTTGTCACACCAACTTGTTTTACAACTTCCATATGCAAAAATTTCGCCAAAATTTTCATGGAATTTAATGTATTTTCCGTGCCATCTCCACTTCCGCCTGCACACGCAATGCAAAGCATATTTTTTCCTTTTAATTTCCAATTTTCATCAAATGATTCACATCGTTTCAAGCGGTCAAAAAACGTCTTGGCAGACTCGCTCATCTCATAAAAATAGACTGGGCTCACAACAATCATGGCATCAAATTCTGCAATTTTCTCTTTTAAATTATTAAAATCGTCGTCCATTTTGCATTTATGTTCTTCTAAACACATTCCCCAACCACGTTTACCACAGGCTTCGCATTTTTGGATATGGTAATGATTTAAAACAATCCATTCTACCTGCACATTGGACTTTTCCAAAGTATCTCTACAAACTTGGACACATGAATTCGTTAAGCCGCCCTCATTGGGACTACTGCTAACAATCACAACTCTCATAGGTTTCTCCCTTCAAAAACTTTTCAATCAGGTCTCTCACAAATTCCCAGCGGTTTTCGATAAAACTACCATTTTCCCAAATCTCTTCAATCTCGTCATACGTCGCCCATTTTACATCACAAACCTCGTCTTCTTGCATAACAATATCTTTCAAATCAATGTCTTGCTTAATGAAATATTCATTTACCCAAACATTTCCAGTTCGATATTTTCTCATCAATTTAAGATTTTCTATATTCAGTTGTATCCCTAATTCTTCCAATGTTTCCCTATAAATCGTCTGTACAGGAGTTTCTCCTTTGATGACAGAGCCACCAGTCATTGCCCACAAGTTAGGCGAAAGTTTTTTCATCGGTGAACGCTTCTGAATTAAAATTTTGCCTTCTTGATTCACAATCCACACATCTGCTCCTAAATGATAGAGTCCTTGTGGAATGGGGTCACCTTTTTGCATCGTTTTTCCGATTTGGTTTCCATTTTCATCGAATAAATCCCATATTTCTCGCATATTTTCTCTCCTTTCGAAGTCTTAAAATTCTATAAAATCAAGTGAAAGCATATTTTTAAGTATTTGTCAATTGACAAATTTACATAAATATGATATAATATAAGTTTAGGCATATCGCATTTTTATTTTCTCCCAGTCATTTTTTAGCATTGGCACTCTTTCCCAACAAAGCCTCTTAGCCATTGAACATAATTCATAAATTTTCCAACTCCCTTACGATTTCTAGCGGATACACTTCGTTTTCTTCGACTTGTCTTATCATTTCTAACATCATTTTTGGTCCCCTTAAAGCATCTTGGTATTTGGTTTTGATGTCTTCGATTTCAATCCATTTGGCATCTAAAATTTCGCTTGGGTCAAAATGAATGTTTTCTTCCAAAATCTCCGTCAAAAACGTAATCCTAACAATATCACGCTCTTTGGAAGAAATAATTGGCAACATTTTGGTAAGTTTTACTTGGCAACCAGTTTCTTCAAAAATCTCACGAATCGCCCCTTCAAAAATTGTTTCTCCATCATCTAGTTTTCCTGCAGGAAAATTCCATTGTCCATAACATTTCTCTTGTGCTTCTTGCACCAATAATAATTTATTTTCTTTTCTTAAAATCCCACCAACTATTACTTTCATATTTTACCTCCTAATTTTATAACTCTATTACCTCTAAATCATTTGGCACATACACATTTCCAGAAAAATATTGTTTTGCCTCTTGTGTATATAATTCTTTTCGCTGTTGTATGCAATTATCTTTCGTATGCCAAAGAATTAAATTTTTGACACCTAACTTTTGCATATTTTCCGTTACATCTTTTACGGTAGAATGATTTATTTTATGGGGTTGAAAAATCTCATTTTCTGCTTCCCTACAAAATACTTCATGGCAAACCCAATCTGCCTTTCGAATTTTGTCAAAATTTTTTTCACTGCACGGAATATCTCCTAAAAAAGCAAAATTTTTTCCGTTCTTCAATGTCGTTTGAAAGCCATATTGCACAATGTCTTCTTTTGGATATAAGTCTAATATTTTTACATTATAATCTATGATAGAATATTCTTGCCCATCTTGAATATCATGGAAAATAACATTTTCATGATAAATGTCAATATGTTTTCCATGGAAAGTCTCCAAAATAAAACTCTCAATAATTTCTCTTACTTCTCTAGCACAATAAATATTTACTTTTCCGTCATGTTTGTTTTTTCCTATATCTTGGCATATTACACGAAGTAATGGAAAAATTCCTAACAAATGGTCGACGTGTTTATGCGAAATAAAGATATCATGAATTTTATTTAGCTCCACATTTGCATCTCTTATTTGATTTAAAATCTGTGCTCCTGCACCAGTATCCACTAATAAATATTGCTCATCATTTCCTAATAGAAAACAAGTATTGTAGCAATTTAAAGTCAAACCGCCACCAGTTCCTAAAATAATTATTTTTTCCATAAAACTTTGTTCTCCTTTTCGAACCGCACAATTCCAAATAATTTTCTCTTCTTCGTAACGAAGCATTTTCTCTTCTTTGATTTTCTCAATTTTCCAACCACTAAAAAAGTCACGAATGCTTTCTTCATCAAAAATTCTTTTACTCTTCTTCCATTCTGGTTGCCAAACAAATTTTTCTGCAATCTTGCTATTATTCGACAAAAAATGACTGTCATTTACTGAATTGACACGAAACAAAAATACGCCATTGGGTTTCAAAATTCGTTTAATTTCGCTAATGATTTTCCTCGTTATTTCTTCTGTAAAATAGTGAATGCATAGATCCGCTATCACAATATCTGTAAAACAATCTTCGATTGGAAAACCTTGTGACATATCAAACAATTTTGTGCTGGCTTGAGGAATTTCTTTCTGAATAGTTTGAATTGCCACTTCCGAATAATCGCACGCCAAAACTTGCTTTCCCTTTTTGATGAGATATAACGTGTTGTTGCCAAGCCCACAACCTAAATCAACAATAGTGGACTTAGTATTTTCAATTTCTGTTTCATAATCTTCAAGCCAAGCATCGTATTTTGTTTCTCGTTTCTTAACTTCCATTTCTTCATTTATATTAGAAAACCTTTGGTTAAATACTTCTTTATCGGTATATTGTTGCATTATGCAAACCTCCTATCTTCTTTTTTCTTTATATCACAAAAACAAAAAAAAGAAAACCTTTTTTCAAAGACTTTCTTTAATTTGGGGGACGGGGACACTCTTAAAGATTTACTTTTCTCGTCTTTTTCTTCTCTGTGTAAGGCTTCATTAATTTATTTAATTTTTTTCAAGAGTGTCCCCGTCCCCATTTTCTCTCATTTTATTTCCAAAAAAAATTCCGTTTAATCCCACTAACCTCAGCTATTATATTGACTTTTATTCTTTATCAAGACTGTCCCCGTCCCCCAACATTTTCCCAAATTTTTCTCACAATCACAATCAACTTAAATCAAAAAAATCATCGTAAACCTTATTTACAATGATTTTTTATTCATTTATTTACTTTAATCTTCATCAAACAATAATTTAATGCCCCATAAACCAGAAATTCCAACTAAAGTATAAACAATTCTACTTAAAACCGACATATTGCCAAACAACGTCGCCACTAAATCAAATTTGAATAATCCAATTAACCCCCAGTTAATAGCGCCAATTATGATTAATACTAAAGCAATTTTATCAATAACTTTCATTTTTACCTCCTACGCTTTTTATCAATCTATAGGCTATTATTTACAAATTATACTTTTTTATTCACCTTTTTGTTTCATTTCTAGTCTGTATCCAATCATCGAACTGATTAGCAAAATTCCTTCTAAAATCACACCAAACACAGATTTTACGTATAAATTATATGCTACCCACAAAATCCCCACTGGAATTCCGCAAAGTTTATAAACTGATGTTTTCTTTTGCCAAACAGAATATGTATATAGCATAGTTGCAAACACAGAAAGCAAGCTTAAGAACCCTTCATAAGTGAAAACAGCAAAAATAATCGATATAATATACAAAATTGCTAACACAAAAATATCTTTCTTCGTTATTTCATCTTGCTTGCCATTTTTCTTTTCATCGATTAAAAAGTAAATATTACGAACCAAAGCAACGATGCACATTGCCAAACCTGTGTAAGCATTCAGCAAAATATAGGCAATCGCATTGGCAATCAGCGACAAAAAACTAATGATTAAAACTGTTTTTCTATTTTTAACGTAATACGTAATCGCTAGTAGTACATACATTAATATCGTAAACACTTGTGATAAAATATAAGTTACATCCCAATTCATCTTTACACCGCCTTTTATTTCAATTTCAACATATACAAACTTCTCAAAAATCCATTTGACAATCTCGTTTCTTTCACAAAATGTAAACCAATCTTTTCAAGTGTTTTCAAACTTCCAATATTATCTGGATGAGCCATGGAAATGATATAATCGAAACCCAATTCTTTGGCTAGTTCTAATTCCATCGTTTGAAGTTTCGTGGTTATTCCATTTCCACGATATTTTGGCAAGACTAAATTTCCACCCAATTCACAAACAGTATAATCCATAAGTCCAAATTCCTTTTTAAAATCTGCAAGCATATCTTGTGAAACATAAAGTTGAGCCATTCCGAACCAGTTTATCTCCGTCATATGCACCATATAACGGAGCATAATTTTCCTCATCAAACATATTCTTCATTTCCCATTCTTCATAAGGAATAAAATATTCTTTATTTTCCAAGTCTTCTAACACTATTTCTATCAATCCAAATAATTTTTTCTCATCTTTTGGAGTTATCTTTTTATAAACTAAATTCATTTCAGCCCCCTAAGATTCTCTTTCTTCTATTTGATTTTTTGATTTTTTCCTAAAATTTTCATTTGCCCTTTTCATCAATTCCATTAATTCTTCTTTACTATACAATCGATTTTCATCATATTTCTCTCCTTGCAAATACTCAGCAAAAACATCTGCTCTTTGGTATATGATTCCATATCTATGACCAAGTTCTTTATCTAAGTAATTTCTTACCAAACCACGTCCTCCTGGTTTAGCCATTCCTTCCCACCTTAACACAATTTCATCCTGAGTAATGCTTTGTTCTTTTCCAAAAACTCGTGCATTTCCTAACGGTTTAAATTCACAAATAAAAGCCTCTAGTTTTTTAGTTTCCATATCAAATCTTATTTTTATATCTGGCATACGATATAATTTTTCTCCTCTTTTGAATTCTTGCATTTTCTTTTTTAAATCCATTTTTATTCCTCCTATTTCAAAACCTCCTTCAAATCTTTCGCATATGTTTTTAGGCTCTCAAAGCACTCACGCGCCTTTCTGATTTCTCTTTTGTTACGACTCACATAACCTCTTGCCTTACCTCCACTTGGCAAATCTGCTATCAAAATTTCATCATCAATTCCGTCCCAACCATTTCCAACGATTTCCAGTAACTTCGGCTCTTTTTCCAAAATTTCATGATAATCCACAAACATTGTATGTATCTTGCTTTGCATATAAATTTTAAGTGTTTTATTTTCTTTAAATTTCGAAATTTCACTTTTACGAAAAATAAAAATCCTCTCCATTTTTGCTCCACGGCTTGCTGCCTCTAAATTCCACACTCGAAAGCTCATTTCCAACGGCTCTTCCGTCCATTCATCTTCTAGCATCGTTGAAGCACTCCAAAAGCAAGTATTTTTATCTAATTTTCTAAAATATTGCTCGATGGCTCGATAAAAAATTCCAGTTTCTAAATCCTTCGTTCTTCCTTTTTCATCAAATTCAATGTATCCACCATCTGTCGTAATCGCTGTTCCTGTTGTATTTTTAAATTTTGTAAATAATGAAACAATATCTTCTGCCACATCATTTGGCAAAAAGATTTCGTCTTGATTGGGAATATCCAAATTCAAACTATTAATACGAAAACCAATTTTCTCTCGCGATTTTTTCGCCAATTTTGCTTCCAATTTCGCCTTCGCATTTGCCCTGTTATTGACCAAAACCACGCTTGACATACAATCCATTTTTTGCGCCATTTTGATCATAAGCCATTCTTTATTGTTTAGTAAGTTTTCACTTGACAAATTGGTATCAATAAAAATCAAACCATCGTAATATTTTTCTGTTTTCTTCAAGGTATTTTCGAGTTTGGAACGATTTTCAAAATCGGTTTTCAAAATCTTCGTATCGCCTATTTTTTGTTTATTCACTCTCGTTTTTTCATCACAAATTCCTTCCACAAGATAGCCCTCTTTTTTCAGCAAAGGCAATAATTGATAACCAATTTCTGTATTGATATTGGCAACGAGTACTCTTTTTTCAACATCAATATAATGAGACATTTTATTTCTTTTGTCCGTTGGCTTTATGGTATCTTCTGGAATTAGCCAATTTCTGCCATTTTTCGTTGCACCAGAAATTCTTCCTTCTTGGCATAATTGAATGATTCTTCTTTCAGATATACCCCATTTTTGGGTAAATTGTTTGGTGGTTAAATAACTCATTTTTCTGCTCCCTTTTATTATTCTTTTTTCAGAATGATATGTTTTTTATTTATATATTATTCTGATATCGGAACAATATACTTATTTAATTATATTTTACACCGAAATCGGAATAATGTCAATATTTTTCTGCAAAAAAATCGTAGGGGTGATTATCAATCGTGTCCCTACGTGATATTTTTCTTCACTATAATTGAGAATTGATTAGCATTTGCTACTTTTCCTTCTACTTTTGAAGAATTAAAGATCGGGTTATCGTAACCAATTAAAACATCATAATTTTTATTTTTAAAATATTCTGTAAAAAATTCCTTTTTATATTGGTTAAAATAAGTTTTATAGTTCGGATTAAATGGCTCATCATCAAAAATCTCTTTTTCGGATTCTAGCCACTCCATTACATTAATCACAATTAAGCCATTCTCTTTCAACAATTCATCAAACTTATCTAATATTTTGATGCATTCTGCATCATTTACATGAATTAAAGTTGCAAAACAAATAATAGCATCAAATGTTTCCTTCGGAAATTTCAGATTTCTCATATCCATAACTTGAAACTCAGCATTTGGAGCATTTTTCTTTGCTACTTGTATCATATTTTGAGAAGCGTCAATTCCTATGACTTCAAAATTTTTTTCACACTTTTCCGTCAAATATTTGGGATAATCACCAACAGCTGTTCCTACGTCTAAAATCTTAGCATTATCGTTTAATCTAGCACAAATAAAATCGATTTCCCTTTGAAATTGCACATTTCCTTTTAAATCCTTGGTCTTAAAATAGGCAATATATTCGTTTACAATATGATTATACGTTTCAACTGTAATGTCAGTTTTATTTTGACTCATTTTTGTTTTTCCTTTCTTTGTAATAAAAATCACAATAACGATTAATCGGACAATTTTCACATTGTGGTTTACGCGCGATACAAGATTTCCTTCCATGCCAAACTAGCAAATGATTAACATCATAATAATATTTTTTCGGAATAACTTTTAGCAAATCTTGCTCGATTTTAACTGGATCTTCTTCTTTTGAAAAGCCAACTTTGTTAGAAATCCTTTTTGCGTGCGTATCAACCGCTATTCCAACTGGATTTTGAAATGCTTCTAGCATTATAACATTCGCACTTTTTCTGCCAACGCCAGGCAAACTTTGCAATAATTCCATATCATTTGGAACAATTCCGCCAAATTCCTCAAGCAACTTTTGGCTACACGCCTTGATGTTTTTTGCCTTATTTTTATAAAATCCACAAGGGTGAATGATTTGTTCCAATTCTTCCAATTCAATCTTCGCCAAATCTTGTGGCGTATTGTATTTTCCAAATAAATCTGGCGTCGTTTTATTGACTCTTTCATCAGTGCATTGCGCTGACAGCATAACCGCAATCATCATTTCAAAAGGAGTACTAAAATCCAGACTGCAAGTACAGTCTGGATAATATTCTTTTAGAATCTCAATAATTTTAACAGCTTCCTTTTTCGTTTTCATTTTACTCTCCATCAATTGCTTCATTTTTTACTTTTTTAAATATCATATCAAATAAAGTTCCTAATCCAATCAAAGAAGTTAAGAATACTATAGTTCCACCAATCGTAGGAATAAAACTAATCGCTTTTACAATAATCGAAACCAAAATTGCTATTCCAATAATTTTTCCTTTGTTTTCTTTTTCAAAACGATAAGCAACTTCAACCGCAAAAATCGATGTCGCAAGGTACGCAATAACAATATAAATCGCTAATAATGAAACACCCAAACCTGATCCAATCAGTGAAATCATCAATAAAACGCTAATTACTGGAACAACAATCAAAACACCAATTCCTTTTCCGATTGATTTTAAGTATTCTGAAACCCCATTTTCTCTCGTGTATAAATTCTTGAATTTTCTTACTAAAAATACGATTATCAAGGCAACAATCAATGTTCTCACAATGATAGTTATAAAGTCAAAAACGTAATCACCTACCCCTTTTTGATAAGTATTGTTTGGTCTTGCTTGCTCAAATGCAATATCTCCAATTTGGGCATTTTCAGAAATTGTTCCTTCTTTTTCGGAAGAATAATTCAATTTTCCTACAATTTTTGCTGTTTCTGCAATGTTCAATGTTTCTGCGAACCCATAAAAATCTCTTTCAATTCTACCACTTATATCAACCGTTCCTGCTGAAACTCTCGCGCTTCTCCATACCGAACAATCTTGGCTAAAATTCACTTTGTTTCCAACTGCATAAACATCATTCATCGAGCCAGAAAGATTAATCGTTTCACCCATGGCAAAAACAGAACCTCCAATTTGAGAATTCACAATCTCAACTCTTTCAGCCATTACAAACACATTTCCAAAAACATTTGCTCCATCAATTTTTACATCTTGTGCCATAACATAGATGTTTCCATCAACAATTTTGTCAATAACAACCTCTTGCCCCATCTCATAAACATCATCTTGAATCATCTTAGATTCGTCCATTGATTCTTGGGAAATCAATTGGATTAAATCATCATAATTTACATCTTCGATATCTTCCAAATCTTCTGGATATGCTGCCAGTGAGATATTGGCAAACATTAGCACAATTAAAATTAACACTCCAATTACTTTTTTCATTTCAAGCCTCCTTTAATTTTTTAACAGATTCAGCATAATTTTCTGAATTTGTAATATAACTTCCTGATACCACTCGGTCACAGCCAGCAGATTTCACTTTTTTGACAGTTTCATGATTTATGCCACCATCTACTTCAATAACGAGATTCTCTAGGTTATTATCGAAAATCATTTGCTTTAATTCTTTGATTTTTTCTAGCATTTCTGAAATAAATTTCTGACCACCTTTGCCAGGAACAACTGTCATAATTAGCACTTGATGAATATAGGGCAAAAATTCTTGTATTTCTTGTACTTTCGTTTCTGGACTAATCGCAATTCCTACTTGAATGCCATTATCTTTGATATCTTCAATAATATTCATCATTCGTTCTTTGTCTCGAATGGCTTCATAATGAAACGTAATGATTTTGGGTTCTAACGGAATATAATCATCCATGATTTCTTCCACATTTTCAACCATTAAATGAACATCTAACCCCACATTACTAATATGCGAAAGTGTCAAACTACATTCTTTCATGACTTCCAAATTATTTTTTTCCACAAATTTTCCATCCGCTACATCAATATGAAAATAATCGATTTTGGCAGTCTCTAAATTATAAAATAAAGTTGGAATTAAATCTTCTTTTTTTGCAGATAATAAAGATACAGATATTTCTAGCATTGTTTTTCCTTTCCTTTTGTATATTTTTAGAATGATAGGTGAGCAGAATACTCTGCTCATTTCTCATTTATTCTACTGTTACTGTCTGATCGCCTTGCGAAAAATCAACGGATTTATTGAATTTTACAACATCATCAACATATACTTTTACATCTTTAACTCCTGAAGCGGTATAACTTGCCGAGATGTCAGTTGTGTTTAATTTTTTCGTTTCAGAATAGATGTTGTCTTCTCCTACTTTGATTACTACTTTGGCAGATTTGATTTCTGGCGCTTTTGGTGTGGTAGGCGTTGTATTGGTATCGTTAGCGTCTGTGTTTTGAACTGGTTCTTGTACGGGTTCTGGTTCTGTATATTTCATTAATGATTTTAAATTTACGTTTACCGTAACTTTCGATTTGGTTGGCAATTTGTTGACTGTTAAGCTTATCGTCGTTCCTTCTTTTACTACTTTATTACTATTGATGCTTTGCGAAATTACAATTCCATCGCTTTTATTCGTATTTTCTTCGTAATTTACTTCGACTTTCAAGCCCAAACCTTCCAATGTACTCTTGGCATCTGCCTCTGATTTATTGACAACACTTACCACTGTCACATCTTTAAATTGACTTCCTTTGCTAACCGTAATATTCAAGGTAGTATCTAACGTAATTTCTTCATTTCCTTCATGGTCAACTTCTGTAACGATTCCAGCTTCGACTTCTTCGTTAAATTCTTCTTTGATTTCATATTTCAAAACTAAATTTTCATCGTCTAATTCTTCTGTTAACGCTTCCAATTCCTTAATTAATTCGTCTTTTTTCTTACCCACCATTTTTCGTGGAAGTTTGACTTTCGTGTTTTTCAATTTTTCTGCCAACGCCTCATCTAAACTTCCTTCACTAATTACCAATTTTATTTCTTCCGTTTCATTTATCGTATAATTAGCTTGAAACTCTGGTTTCTGGCTAATAACATATCCTTTTTCGACATCGTCACTATTTTGACGTTCGATTTGGTAATTGGTTAAACCTAATTCATTCAAAAGTGCAATAGCTTGTTCTTCACTCATTGGATTTCCTGCATCGTTTTTCACAAGATTTGGAATTTGGATTTGTTCTGGTCTTTTTGAAAAGATTGATAACGCACCAAACATCGCTCCAAAAAATAGCACGATACAAATTACGATAATTGCAATAATTCTTGCTACTTTATGCTCTGCAAAAAATCGCAATACTTTATTTTTCGGTTTTTCATCGCTTTTTTCTTTTTTATCAGACTTTTGGCTTTTTCTCTCTGCGTTTTTGTCCAAATCATAAATGGTTGGAATTTTTTGTGTTGGAGAATTTTCGGATGTTTTATGTATGCGAACGAAATTTCCATCTGGTTCTTTTAACGCATGGCTCAAATCTTCCAACATTTCTGTTGCATTTTGATAGCGACAATTTGGATCTTTTTGCATTGCTTTTAAAATAATCATATTCACACTAGTTGGTATTTCATCATTATATTCTCTTGGCTCAACTGGTTCTTCTTGCACTTGTTTTAGTGCAACAGAAACTGGTGTATCTGCATCAAATGGAACTCGTGCAGTTAGCATTTCATATAACACAATGCCTAAAGAATACAAATCTGATTTGGCATCTGTAAATCCGCCTTTTGCGTGTTCTGGAGAGAAATAGTGAACCGAACCAATCGTTGTTCCAAATGCTGTAATCGTTGAATTGGAAACAGCTTTGGCAATTCCAAAGTCGGTTACTTTGGCGATTCCATCTTCTGTGATAATAATATTGTGTGGCTTAATATCTCTATGTATAATATTGTTTTTATGAGCCACTTCTAATGCAGACGCAATTTGAATTGCAATATTGACAGACCATTTCCAAGATAAAATTCCATCTTCCACAATAATTTCTTTTAGTGTTTTTCCTTGAATTAATTCCATCACAATGTAATACAAATTATCTTCATTTCCAACATCGTAAATGGATACGATATTAGGATGGGTAAGGCTTGCTGCTGACTGAGCTTCTGAATTGAATCGTTTGATGAAATCACTATCTGTGGTAAATTCGTCTTTTAGAATTTTAACAGCAACATAACGATTGAGTACATGACATTTTGCTTTATAAACCGTTGCCATTCCGCCATTTCCTATTTTCTCTAAAATTTCATATCGATTATCTAACATTTTTCCTATTAAATTCATTTCTTTCTCTTCCTTCCTTAGGATTGGGTGGTTCAAAACCACGCCCGTACATTTTTTATATATTATCAATTATAATTGCTGTGATATTATCGATTCCGTCCTTCTCGGTTTGCACTGTTGATTAAGGCTGCTACTGGATTTTCCGAATTATCTAATAAAATTTTATAGATTTGGTCGTCTTTTAACATATTGGTTAAGCCGTCAGAACACATTAATAAAATATCGTCTTTTAAAAATCCTTTGCACATAACATCTGGTTCCACCAACGAATTGCAACCAATTGCTTTGACGAGCATATTTTTCTTTGGATGTGTGTCTGCTTCTTCTTTGGTTATTTCGCCATCTTTAATGAGTTTTTGAACATAGCTGTGGTCGGTTGTCAGTCTTCGCATAATATTTTTTCGAATGCGATACACACGACTGTCACCAACATGACCAATAAATACCTTATTATTATATATTAGACATACCTCCAAAGTAGTACCCATATCTTTTAATTCTTCGTTTTCTTTCGAACGTTCATATACCATCAAATTGGCATATTCCATGCTATCTGTTATAAGTTTTAAGATGTCGGCTCGCTCTTTTGGGGTTTCTTGAAAATTATTGCAAATATAATTTTGGGCACTATAGACTGCCACAGAACTTGCAATTTCCCCACCTTTGTAGCCTCCCATTCCGTCTGCTAATATAAACAACTTGATTTCATCCTCTTCTTTAGCGGCATAAAAATTGTCTTGATTCATATCGCGCGTTTTGCCGATATCTGATTTGGCTAAAATTCTCAAACTAAACATCACCTCTTATCTTTTGCTCAAATTTTGTCTGCGAAGTTGGCCACATGCTGCATTGATATCTGAGCCTAATTCTCTTCGAATCGTTGCTACAATTCCTTTTTCATTTAGATAATCTCTAAATTTCATGATATTTTCATTCGTACTTTTCGTAAATTTTCCATCTTCAATTTGATTAATTGGAATCAAATTGACATGAGCCAGCATACCTTTTAGGAGTTTGGCTAACTCTTTTGCATCTTCTATGTTATCATTATTCTCTTTTGCTAAAGCATATTCAAAAGAGATTCTTTTATTGGTTTTTTCAATATAATATTGACACGCTTTTATCAATTCTTCAATTGGGTAAGCATTATTAACTGGCATCATACTACTTCTTGTTTGATTATTACTGCTATGTAAAGAAATCGATAAGGTGCATTGCATTTGTCTGTCTGCTAATTCATAAATCTTAGGAACAATGCCACTGGTCGAAATCGAAATATGTCTTGCTCCAATGTTTAACCCTTTAGGATTGTTCATGATTTCGATTGCTTTCATGACATTTTCAAAATTATCGAGTGGCTCTCCAATTCCCATAAATACGATATTCGATATTCGAATATTTTCATCTCTTTCAATTGCAATAATTTGCTGAGTAATCTCTCCTGGCTCTAAATTTCTGACAAAGGGAATTCCTGTCGAAGCACAAAATTTGCACCCCATTTTACAGCCAATTTGCGAAGACACACAAATCGTATAACCATGATGATATTGCATCAAAACTGTTTCGATTAAGTTTTCTTCTGCATCACACAGATTAAATAAATATTTCTTTGTACCATCTTTGGAAATCAATTTATGCTCAATTTGAAAATTCCCTATTGTATAATTTTCTGCCAATTGTTCTCTTAACTCTAAGGACAAATTGGTCATTTCATCAAAACTGCTTACTTTTTCTTGATTTAGCCATTTGAAAATTTGCTCTGCACGAAACGGCTTTTGCCCTATTTGTATCATTTCCTGTTTTAGGTCATTTAAATCATAATTTCTAATATTTTTCTTCATAATTCTTTTATATCACAAACTTATTTTTCGTTCAATAGCTATTTTAATTTTTCTTTACAATATAACATCTTTTTGATTGGTGTAATATTTCAATCTCGTTTTGATTTGGATTTTGCGCTAAAAATTCATCCAAATCTTCGGTTCCATCCGTCATTCCTATTTTTACAATATATTTGACATTTTCTTTATCTAAACCATCTTGCAAATAATATTGTGTGCCATCACTAAGGAATTTATCATATTTTATTCCTTCTGTTTGTAAGTCACTAATCGCCAAAGTCCAAGCCCTTTCGTTATTACTTCCTGTTATAAATAAAACATTTTCTGCTTTGACGTCTTCTATTGTTTTCAAAATTTCCGCTGTCTCGATTTGGTCTTTGGCAAAATTGCAAAAAGCAAAAACAGAACCTTTGAAAAAGTAATTTTGCTCAAAATACATACCAACCCAATCAGGTATTTTTTCCTTCTGTTCTTGCGTTAAAAACGTTCCTGCTTTAAAAACAATCGTCAAAATGACCATCAAAACCCATATGCCTTCATAAATTGGCAAGAAAATTTTGAAATATTTTTTCTGCACATATTCATTGACCAATTTTATGGTAATTGCTAAAACACAAACCCACAAAATATAGTATAGTTTGAAGAAATAATATTTTGAAATCAATCCTCCAACTAACCCTAGATAAATCACAATAAAATATGCCACGAATACCCAAGAAAAAACGTCCAAAAATTCTATCTTAAATTCTTTTTTTCTTATTTTTAAGAAAATATCAACCACATATAAAATGCCAAAAATGGCATAAAATACGAAATTGGCATACTTTTCGGTATACATTCCTCCATCATTTTTCAACGCTTCTACTAAATTACTTTGGTCCGCAATAAAGAAAGTTGGCACAAATAAATAGCCGATTCCTAAGATAGTAATAAGCAATAAAATTCCTGTCACAAGCAACGTTTTTTTCTTAAATATTTTAAGATACGTTTTGCCCTCTTCTCCAAAATCCTTCACAAAAATGTAAATGCAAACTGCTGCAAATACACCTGGAACAAATAAGCAATACGAGAAAATCACACCCATGGCAAGCAAAGAAATTAAAGTGATTGCAAACCAAGTTGGAATTTTTTCTTTGCTAAATAATAGAGGCGTAACACAAATCAATCCTGTTACAAACATCATGCCAAGCGATAAATAGGAAAAGCCATATAGATACGAATTATAGGGATATCCAAACATAAATAACCATAGCAAAAACATGGTCAAAACAAAGCCCAATTTGCCTTTGATTTTGTCCATAATTAATACGTAAAAAATCAAACTACTTAGGAAAAGTACGCTGATATCAAACATTTCATAAATATAATATTCTGGCACGCCAAATAGACCGATTAACAACATTCATCAGTAAACCGTCATTGATGTACGCACCCGTTTGCATGACATTGAAATCAAAAATCGTTTTATCCTCGCAATTGACAAAAATGATTAAATGATCCGAAAAATGCTTGGCTGCACGATAATGCACCGCTGAATCCAAAGCCGCATATTTTAATCCACCATCTTGCGGACGGATTTCTTTTACCACAATTCCTGTAAAAATCACGCACAAAATGGCTAGTCCTATTAAATCCTGTTTTTTTACGGTATACTTTTGGTAATCCTTATTTTTCACAGCTTTATACCCCAAAAGCACCGCCAACAAACTATTAAGCATTGACAACAACCACAAATGGCAAGTGATTTTTAGCAAGCCCAAAATCATGCAAACTGTGATATTATATCCCATAAAACTAATCACAAAAATGGTGACCCATTTTATGACATTTAATTTTTCATCTGATTTTTTAAATCCTAAAAATCCTGCTCCTAATAATAAAACAGATAGTAAATATAAAATTCTCATTTATTTTTTCCTCCTCAAAATCCAGCCTTCCTTCACTTCACTTGGAATTTTTAAAATAACTTTTTGTTCCGCTTTTCCAGGATTTACGGTCTGAATTTCTTCTCCTGTTTCATCGTTCCACAAATTTTCAATGGTAAACGCAATTGGCGAAATCTTGCCTGGAACAAGCAATTCCAATTCATCTCCAACAGACAACTTATTTCGTATTTCAATCAACACTTTATCTTCCAATTGCTTGATAACTTTCCCACCAAATTCATAATCCCAATTATATTGGCATCCTGAATAATCTTGAAAATCCGTATTATTTCGGTCATTGAAGTAAAATGTTGTTAATCCACGGGTTTTGGTCTTTTCCAATTCTTTTAGATATTGGGTATAATCATAATTTTCTGGATTTTCGTAAATAGCATCTATCGCATTTCGGTAGGCATTGACAACACTTGCTACATAATATTCCGTTTTCAATCTTCCTTCGATTTTTAAACTATCGACTCCCATTTCTATAATTTCTGGCAATTCTTTAATTAAGCACAAATCTTTGGAAGAAAAAATATATGTTCCATTTTCATCTGTATCAAGTTCTAGCAACTCGCCAGGTTTATTTTTCTCTTCGGCATACAAGTTAAAAGCCCATCTACAAGGCTGTGCGCAATCGCCAAGATTTCCTGAGCGATTCACCAAAAATTCACTTAGGAAACATCTTCCCGAATACCCAAAACAAAGCGCTCCATGCCCAAACATCTCAATTGCCAAATCATCAGGCTTGTTTTTCATAATTTCTCGAATTTGCTCTTTATTTAATTCTCTTCCCAATATCACACGTTTTGCTCCGTTTTTATGCCAAAAATTGCAAGTGTGATAACTTACAGTATTGGCCTGTGTGCTAATATGAATTTCCACATCTGGCGCTACTTCTTTCACAGTTTCTACTACGCCACCATCTGAAATGATAATTCCATCTACTTTTAAATCATTCAAAATCTTCGCTTGAACCTTAATTTCATCATACGTTTCATCCCAAGCAAAAATATTAATCGCAACATAAACTTTTTTTCCGCGCTCTTTCGCATATTTTACTGTTTTGACTAAATCGTTATCATCAATTTGAGAACGAGAACGAAGTGACAATTTGGGAGTACCACAATATACCGCATCTGCTCCATATTCAAATGCAACTTTTGCTTTTTCAAAAGAACCGAGCTGGCGCTAATAATTCTATTTTTTTCATTTTTTACTTCCTTTTTATACAATTTTACAGTTTGTATTATACCATTTCTGTTTTCTTTTTTCAAGAAAAATATGGAAATTTTCCTTTTTCTATGATAAAATATCTTTATTATGAAACTAGAATACATCGTAAATTCCACCAACTACAAAACCATAAAAGAAGTGCTAAAATCGCACTTCCATATTTCAGATAGACTTCTCCTGAAATTAAAACGAACTAATCAGATTTTTCTAAACGAAACTCCTGCTTTTGTGCACACGCCAGTTCATTTGAATGATAGAGTAAGTGTCAAAATTTCTTTTCACGAAAAAAGCGAAAATATTCTTCCTACCACTATGGATTTGAATCTTGTTTTTGAAGATGACGCTCTTCTGATTGTAAATAAACCTGCTGGAATTCCTGTTCATCCGTCAATGGCTCATTTTACAGATAGCCTTGCCAATGGAATTCAATATTACTTTCAAAAAAATCATATCGAAGCAAAAATTCGCCCTGTCAACCGACTTGACAAAGATACCAGTGGTCTTGTAATCTTTGCCAAAAATGAATACATTCAAGAAACACTCATTCACCAAATGGAAAATCACACATTTCAAAAATATTATTTAGCTATTTTGACTGGCACATTAGATGAAGCACAAAAAAATCGGCATCATTAATGCCAATATTGCTCGAAAAGAAAGTAGCATTATTGAGCGCGAAATTAATCCAAATGGGCAAAAATCAATTACGCATTATCGCTTAATCCAAAATTTCGCAGATTGTTGCCTTGTCGAATTTCGATTAGAAACTGGACGAACACACCAAATTCGAGTGCATTCGAAATATCTTGGACATTCAATTTTAGGAGATAGCTTGTACGGAACAGCTTCCGGCTTTATCTCTCGTCAAGCCTTACACAGTTATAAAATTTCTTTTTTTCATCCAGTAACAAAAGAAAAAATGGAATTTGAAATTCCACTTCCAGATGATATGAAAAAAATCTGCCATACATGACAGATTTTTTCATTTTAAACTAATTTATATTATACCATATTTTTATAATTTTGTCAAGTTACTGAAAGTGTTAAAACTTGTCCAGTAGAGTCCTTACCAGAAAATTCTGTAATAAAGATTCTTTACTTTAACGCTTCAATTTCTTTCCTCCGATATAAAAAAATCCTTACTTTCAAAAGTAAGGATTTCTTCATCTAAAACTCGTTCCAAAAAACAATTTCACTCATAGCTTTTCTCTTCTCATGCATCGCACTTGGAACATTTCCTTCCGCAGGATAACCAAATGGCAACAAATTCACGATTTCTAAATTTTCTGGAATTTTCAAAATTTCTTTTGCTTTGCTTGGGTCAAACGAGCCAACCCAAGTCGAACCCATGCCCAATTCTTGAATTTGCAACATCATATGAGTTGAAACAATACTGCAATCCACGATTCCCTCATCTTGCCCATCGTATTTTCTTTTCCAAGATTCCTCTTTATTATAACATACTACCAAAATCACTGGCGCATCAAATGTAAATCGTGTGCATTCTTTTAATTCTTCTCTTTTTTCTTTATCTGTTACAACTAAAATTCTTTGTGGCTGAAAATTGCAAGCCGTTGGTGCTAATCTCCCTGTTTCTAACACTTTTTCAATTTTCTCTTTTTCAACTTCTTTCGCAGAAAACTCTCTACAAGAATATCTTTTTTGAACTAATTCTAAAAATTCCATTCAATCTCCCTTTTTAAGCCGTTTCTTCCTTTTTCGCATTTTTAATCTTTTTCTTAATTTTGATTGGCTCACGCTTTTTATTTTCATCAATAACTAATTTCGGCAAACTCTTAGATTCCACGGTTTCCTTCGTAATAATGCATTTTGCAATTTTTTGATTCGACGGAATATCATACATAATATCACGCATAATTTCTTCAATAATCGAACGTAGCCCTCTGGCTCCTGTATTTCTTTCAATCGCTTTATCCACAATCACTTGCAAAGCATCTGGCTCAAATTCTAGTTCTACGCCATCTAATTCTACCAATTTTTTATATTGCTTTACTAACGCATTTTTTGGTTTTGTTACAATGTCAATTAAAGCCTCTCTTGTTAATCCTTCTAAAGTAGCTGTAATCGGAAGTCTTCCAACAAACTCTGGAATCAAGCCAAACTTTAGCAAATCTTGTGGTAATATCTTCTTGAATATTTCCGTTTTGTTCATGTCTTTTTTGCTTTCAATTTTTGCCCCAAATCCCATTGATTTTTGCCCAACTCGATCTTTGATAATATTTTCCAAGCCTTCAAATGCTCCACCGCAAATAAATAAAATATTCGAAGTATCAATTTGCAAAAATTCTTGATGTGGATGCTTTCTACCACCTTGTGGTGGAACCGATGCCACTGTTCCTTCAATAATTTTAAGAAGTGCCTGTTGAACTCCCTCGCCACTTACATCTCTTGTAATAGAAGGATTTTCTGATTTTCTCGTGATTTTATCAATCTCATCAATATAAATAATTCCTTTTTGTGCTTTTTCCGTATCAAAATTGGCTGCTTGAAGCAGTTTTAAAAGAATATTTTCAACGTCTTCTCCAACATATCCCGCTTCTGTAAGCGTTGTAGCATCTGCTATTGCAAAAGGAACATTTAGAATTTTGGCTAAAGTTTGTGCTAGTAATGTTTTGCCACAACCTGTTGGTCCAAGTAACAAAATATTACTTTTTTGGATTTCTACATCGTCCATAAATTCTAAATTGTTAATTCGCTTATAATGATTATAAACCGCTACAGACAAAGTTTTTTTCGCTTCTTCTTGCCCAATCACATATTCATCTAAAATTTTCTTAATTTCAGCTGGCGTTGGCATTTCTACTTGTTCAATAATATCTTCTTCATCATAAACTTCTTCTTCGATGATGTCTTGACATAATCCTACACATTCATCACAAATAAAAACCCCACTTGGTCCAGCAATTATCTTTTTCACAACTTCTTGTGGTTTTCCACAAAACGAACATTTTACATTTCTCTCTTGACCTTTTGGCATTTTCTTAATCCTTTCTTATTTTAAGATGATTATTTTTTAATTTCTTTTGTCTAAAATTCCGTCAATTAAGCCATATTCTAAGGCTTGCTGTGCTGTCATATAATTATCTCTTTCGGTATCATTTTGGATGGTTTCTAAGCTTTGGCCTGTTCTTTCACTCAATAATTTGTTCAACTTTTCTCTGGTTCGAACCATGTGGTCAGCATGAATTTTAATTTCTGTAGTTTGACCAGAAAGTCCGCCACCACCAATTAATGGTTGATGAATCAAGATTTCTGCATTTGGTGTTGCAAAACGTTTTCCTTTTTCACCAGATGCCAAAAGAACCGCTCCCATACTTGCTGCCATTCCTACGCAAATGGTCGATACTGGACATTTGATATAATTAATAGTATCTACAATTGCCATTCCATCAGTAATAGAACCACCTGGACTGTTAATATAAAGTGAAATTTCCTTATCTGGATCTTCCGATTCCAAAAACAACAACTGAGCCACCACCAAACTTGCTGATGCAGAATTAACGTCCTCTGCTAAAAATATAATTCTATCTTTTAATAATCTTGAAAAAATATCGTAAGACCTTTCTCCTCTGCTTGTTTGCTCGATTACGTAAGGTACTAAACTATTTTCTATCATTTCATTCCTCCTATTTTTTTCATAATATAACATACTATACATCATTTTTTTTATTTTTTCAAGCCATTTCAGTAAGAAAATTTAAGTTTTCGCAAATTAAATTATCACATTTTTCGACATATTTTTCAAAGGTTGGCTTATCACGAACCGTCCAAGCAAGAATTTTGTCATTTTGTTTCTTTTTATGTAGAATTTTGTCAATGGATTTTACATCATAAGCTATAAAATCTGGTTTTGTGAAATAATTAAAAATCATATTTGACATGAAAAATTTTTCTATTTTATTCATTTTACTTTTTTCAAAACCACTTGCCAATTGTCCCCTTACAACTTCTGGAGCGTTTTTCTTAAACCAGAAAATACTTTTTGGACTAAAACTTTGCACAGCATATTTTCCATCATACTTTTGTAAAATTTCTAAAACTTCTTTTTCTAATAATCCTACTTTCACATCATATTTTAATTCGATTAAAAGTGCAACTTTTCCATTCACAAAATTTAAAACATCTTCTAACAGAGGAATTTTCTCCCTTGTTTCTAGCAAATTTAATTTTTTAATTTCCACATAATCGCAATCTTTGACTGGTTTATCAAGTCCTGTCATTCGTTTTAAATTATCATCATGAAACACAATTACTTTTCCATCTTTTAGCAAATGCACATCCAATTCTATAATATAGTCATCTTCCATTGCTCTTTGAAAAGCCTGCATTGAATTCTCAGGAATGCCATTTTTATGATCAAAAAATCCCCTGTGGGCAATTAATTTTTCAGTTAGAAAAGTTAGATTTTTCATTGTTTCACCTTCTTTTATCTACTATTATATTGTTATAAAATAAAGAAAGGTTCCTAATTGAAACCTTTCTTTATTTTTATTTTGCTTCCTCTTCTTTTTTCGCCGTTTTCTTAGCAGTTGTTTTTTTCGTTTCTTTCTTTTCAGCTTTTGGTTTGCTTTCTTTTTCAGCCTTTGGAGAACTTTCTGTTACTTTGGCATTATCAATAATGTAATCAATTGATTTCTCTGATTTGATACTTGCTTCAATATTTTTCTTCAATTCTTCGTTTTTCATCAATTCTTCTTCTTTTCTACCATACGCTGTTGCCAATTCTTTGATTTTTTCTTCCATTTCTTTGTCGGTTACTTCGATTTTAGCATCTTTTGAAACAGCTTCCAAAACCAATCTCATTTTTACCGATTCTTTTGCTGGTTCTTCATTTTCTTTTCTGTAATCTTCCATTGATTTTCCAACCATTTTTAAATATTGTTCCAAATGAATTCCTTGATATGCCAATCGATTGTCCATATCTTGTATCATGTTATCAATCTCTGTTTCAATCATTCCAGATGGAATATCAATTTCTGTCAAATCTGCAACTGCTTTGACTGCAACTTCTTGCAATTCATTCTTGCTTCTTTGCGCATTTTGTTCTTCTTGTTTTGCTTTGATATCTGCTTTTAATTCTTTTAATGTATCGAATTCACTAACATCTTTGGCAAATTCGTCATCGATTTTTGGTAATTCTTTTTCTTTGATTTCGTGAACTTTTACTTTAAATACCGCATCTTTTCCAGCCAAATCTTTTGAAAAATATTCATCAGGAAATTTTACGTTAATATCTTTTTCTTCGTCTGTTTTCATGCCAACCACTTGGTCTTCAAATCCTGGAATAAAGGTATTGCTTCCTAATTTTAATTCATGATTTTCTGCTTTTCCGCCTTCAAATTCTTTTCCGTCAACCGAACCACAAAAATCAATGACAACTGTGTCTTCTAATTTTGCTGCTCTGTCTGTTACAGTTACCATTCTTGAATTTCTATCAGCCATATGCTCTAATTCATGCTCGATTGTTTCGTCTGTTACTTCGTATGTATTTTTTTCTAAAGAAATTCCTTTATATTTTCCTAATTTTACTTCTGGTTTTGTTTGCACAACGGCTGTAAAAATTAAATCTTTTCCTTTTTCCATTTGAGAAATATCAATTTCTGGACGACTAACTGCTTCAATTTTTTCATCTTTTAAAGCATTTTCATAAATCTCTGGCACAATTTCATTAAATGTATCCTCATAAAATATTTCAGAACCATAGAATTTTTCTACCATGTTCATTGGAACTTTTCCTTTTCGAAATCCTGGTACATTAAAATATTTGGCATTTTTCTTGTAAACTGTATTCATACCATCTTGGAATACTTTTGCTTCTATTGTAAATTCTAATTTTAATTCATTTTTGTTCTCTGTCTTTTCAACTTTAACACTCATTTTATTTCCTCCAAAATCTTTCTAAATTTTACATAGCTTTGCTATTATATCATAAATTTTATAAAAATCAAGTGTTTTTTATGAAATACTGCAAAAATTATGTTTTCCAAGACTTGATTTTTTCCAAATTTTATGTTATCATTATAATAGGATATTTTGTTTATTTTTTAATTACTAACTAGTATTAGGACTGTTTTTTCTTCCGAAACTTTTTAGTTTTGTCACTCGTAAACCTTAGCAACTGTAACTAAAAAAGCATATTTCAAAGGAGGAATATTTATGCTGAAAATAATTATTTTAAGTTTAATTTTTGCGTTTCTGGCAACATGGTTTAGTTCACCGCGCTTTCTTCGGCAACATATTACACTAAAGGATAAAAAAATTGTTTTTCGAGATTGGAAAGAACTTAAAGAAGAACCATTTTTAGAAGACTTTCCCCATTATTCTTACTTAACAGCTCAATTAATCGCTTTTATCACGACAACGCTCTGTTCATTTATACTACTTCTTTTTTCAGGTAGAGGAGTTGCTCTGTTTAGCGGTGGAATATTGGGTGGTTTACTGGTAGCATACTTTTTTCGGTTAGTATACAAACCATCAGACGATTTGTTGCCTGATGCAATCATCAAAAAAGTATTCTCTTTTTGGAAGGTCATCTTTTTAATTTATCTACTTTTATTTGCCATAGATACGATTCAATTTCGCTTGGCAAGTGTTCCGAAGTATGAGACAGTTGTCTCTTCTGAAATGTTTGCAAAGGAGGATTTTAATATTTCTGTGAAAGACCTTAATACTATACGGAATTGTACCATCCAAAAAGTCTTCCATGTAAATGGAAAATATATTGTATATTCAGGGTCAAACTGTTGTATTTTTGTTATTGAAAATAACAAAACCATTACAATTGATTATCCCCGAGTAGGAAGCGGTGCAAATTTTCTTACTATATCGAGTCCTATTGATTTGAGATCTAAAAATATCAAGGACATTGGTGTTACTGTAGATGACAAATATAATCCCTATTTTGTATATGCTTCATTTAAACAAGAACATTTTCTCGGGAAATATTCAATTGATAAATTTATCCTTTTGAATCCATTTGATGAAGATAATCTCGAATATTACGATGAACTTCCGGACTTTGCCAAACCCTAAAACTGATTTTACAGCAATAAAAAACTGACAAGCATTTTTGCCTGTCAGTTTTTTATTTAATATTCAAAATATTTTATTTAATATTTAAAATATTTTATTTAATATCTTCAATATTAGAGAAGCGAGCAAAATTTTACTTACGTAAAATTTTTCACGCTTGCTTAATCCCCCAAACACATTCCAAGTTCTCTGGCCACTTTCACCAAATCATGGTCTAATGGAACCGTACGATTTTTGCTAGAAGCCGCCCCTACTTTGGCATCTCTTCCGACAACGTCATCTAAATCAACATATCCCATTTCTCCACCTTTATAGGTTACTAGCACTTTGAAAATTCCTTGCATCGCAAGTTCCATCGCTTTGACACCATATCTTGTTGACAAAACTCTATCAAATGAAGTTGGGGTTCCACCTCTTTGAACATAGCCTAGAACTGTATTTCTTGTTGTCATTCCAGTTAATTTTTCAATTTGGTCAGCCACCAATTCTCCTGCTCCACCAAGACGAATATTATCAAGTCCTGCACCATCATCTAACACTTTTTTAATACTAATTTCTCCATCCTTTGGTTTTGCTCCTTCAGAAACAACAACGATGCTAAAAGCTTTTCCATTTTCTTTTCTTTTTTGGATTTTTTCAACAACTTTATTAATATCATATGGAATTTCTGGTATCAAGGCAACATCTGCACCACCTGCAATGGCAGATTCTAAGGCAATCCAACCAGCATATCTTCCCATAACTTCCAAGGTTAAAACTCTATGATGCGCACTTGCTGTTGTGTGAAGTCTATCCAACGCTTCCATAGCAACCGACACAGCGGTATTGTAGCCAAAAGTTGTTTCTGTATGAGCCACATCATTATCAATTGTTTTAGGAACACCAATGCAATTCACACCTTTTAGGCAAAAATCTCTACTTGATTTTTGTGTTCCGTCTCCCCCTAATGTGAATATACATTCAAACCCAGCATTACGAATATTTTCAACACATTTATCTGATAAATCTTGATATTCCACCGTTCCATCTTCTTTGACAACTTTGTAATTAAACACATTGGTATTATTGGAAGTTCCAATAATCGTTCCACCCTTGTCCAAAATTCCTGAAGCATTGCCATTTGGATCTAATCTTACATAATCATTATTTAGTAAGCCTTTGTATCCTTCAATAAATCCATAAGCTTCTATTCCGTTCGTTTCAGCAGTTTTCACAATTGCTCTTATAACTGCATTAAGCCCTGGAGCATCTCCTCCATTTGTAAGTATCGCAATTTTTTTCATTTTTGTTTCCCCTCCTAAATTTTATTCTCATTTTACTTTTCTATTATATACACATTCTAAAAATTTTTGCAAGTAGTTTATCAAAATATATAAAAATTATTGAATCATCGCCAAAATTTCCTTTTTCAACTCCTCTACAAGATTATCTTCTTTAATTTTTCGTATTATTTCTCCTTTTTTAAACAATAACGCTTCTCCATTTCCTCCAGCAATGCCAATATCTGCCTCTCTTGCCTCTCCTGGACCATTCACACTACAGCCCATAATCGCAACCGTGATATCTGCTTCTAATGTTTGCAAAAATTTTTCCATTTCTTTGGCAATCGGAATCATATTATACCCGCGTTCTTCCACAGGTTGGGCAAGATATTAATTTAGGACTTTTTGAATACAGTCCGCAATTTTTTAGGATTTCCTTGCAAACATAAATTTCTTCCATTGGATCCTCTGATAAAGAAACACGAATTGTATCACCAATTCCTTGTTTTAGAAGGATTCCAAGTCCTATGCTAGATTTGATGGTTCCACTAAAAGCTGTTCCTGCCTCTGTAATCCCTAAATGAAGTGGGTATGGAAATTCTTGAGATGCCTTTTCATAAGCTTCTACACACATATCTAAGTTAGAAGCTTTCAGTGAAATCGCAATATCATAAAAATTCAATTTTTCTAAGATTTGTACATGACGTTTCGCACTTTCAATCATGGCTTCTACACAAGGTTTTTTATATTTTTCTAGCAATTCTTTTTCCAAAGACCCACTATTGACACCAATTCGAATTGGAATTTGTTTTTCTTGGCATGCTTCTACAACAGCTCTTGTTTTTTCTTCGTCTCCAATATTTCCAGGATTAATTCGAATTTTATCAACACCACTTTGGATAGCTTGTAGCGCAATTTTATAGTCAAAATGAATATCGCTCACAATGGGAATATGAATTTGTTGCTTAATTTCAGCAATCGCTTTAGCATCTTCTAAATCAAGGCAAGCAACGCGGATAATCTCGCAACCTACTTTTTCTAAATTTAAAATTTGCTCTACTGTAGATTTTATATCTTTGGTTTTCGTGTTACACATCGATTGAATTACAACCTTATTTTGACCACCTATTTGGGTTCCTGCAACTTGAATTGATTTCGTTTGAGTACGTTTATACATTTGATTTCTCCTTACTTTTTTCCTATTTTTCGAATCGGAATCTCAAATAGCAATTCGACCTTTCTGCAAATGTTTAACATTTGCAAGAAAAAACTCTGTATTTTATTGATATGATTATATTTTTCATGATAGTACATTTTACTTTTCTGCAATTCCCTCATTTTTCGATAATAACTCAGCGTTTTTCCAATCGTTCGGCTCTCATAATGAATGAATTTAACATCATTTACGCTTATGGTTTTATAACCTTTTTCCTTTAGTTTTTGAGCCAAAATATCCTCTTCATAAAACAAAAAGACATTTTCATCAAACTCCCCAATTTGTTCCAATACTTCACGTTTTATGATAAAAAACGCACCAGAAATCGCCTCAACTTCGAGCAATCCTTTAGAATATTCTTTTTGGCTATATTCACCATTACGTAATTGTGAATAAAAAAACACCTCTAAAAGTCTTGTGGAATGAACCACATCTCGCCAAAATGTTCTTATTTTCCAACTACTTCTGCGAATTGGCTGATTGTTAGCATCATACATTCTCGGCGCCACAACAGCAACTTTTTCATCTCTCTCCAAAACTTGCAAACATCGCTCAATTGCCTTCTCTTCGATTTTGATATCTGGATTAGAAATAATAAAATAATCGTATTCTTCTTTTTGCTCTTGCAAATATTTTATTCCCAAATTGTTCCCATAATTATAGCCCCCATTCTTATCCGATTGCAAAACCACCACTTTTTCATTTTGATTTTCCTTTAGGAGACTAACCGTATTTAAAACCGTAGAATGATTATCTACTACTACAATTCGCTGTATATTTTGATAAGCTTGAATTTCTCTTACATACCTTATCGTTTCTTCCGCATCGTTAAATTCAACAACAATAACCGCAACTCTCATCCATTTTCTCATTTCTATTTATTTTTAGCAAAATTCCAAGCATCTTTGCACATATCTTCAATATTCTTCTCAGCCTTCCACCCCATCTCACGCTCTGCTTTCGCAGGATTAGAATAGCACGCAGCCACATCTCCAGCTCTTCTTGGCGCTATCTTGTAATTAACCTTAATTCCATTCACTTTCTCAAAATTGCGAATAATATCCAAAACACTATAACCAATCCCAGTTCCAAGATTATACTTATAAATCCCAGCACCTTCCTTCAACTTATTTACTGCCTTCAAATGAGCCTTAGCCAAATCAACCACATGAATATAATCTCGCACTCCTGTTCCATCTGGCGTATCATAGTCATCTCCAAATACGCTTAAAACAGGCAATTCTCCTTTGGCAACTTTCAAAATATAAGGCATTAAATTATTCGGAATTCCATTTGGCTCTTCTCCAATTAAGCCACTTTTGTGAGCGCCAATTGGATTGAAATATCTCAAAATTCCAATGCTCCAAGTCTTGTCAGACACATAAACATCTTCCAAAATTCTTTCAATCATATACTTTGAAGTAGCATATGGATTTGTCGTTTTGCCTGTTTCGAATGTTTCGTCAACTTGTGGTTTTTCTGGGACACCATAAACCGTTGCTGTTGAACTAAAAATGATTTTTTTGCACTGATGGTTTTGCATAACTTTCAATAAATTCAAAGTTGTTCCTAAATTAGTTTGATAGTACCAAACTGGTTTTTCAACTGATTCTCCGACTGCTTTTAAGCCAGCACAATGAATAACACTATCAATTGCATTCTCAAGAAAAACCTTGTCCATCAATATTTCATCAGCGCAATCGCCAATGTAAACCTTTATTTCTTTTCCTGTGATTTCTTGAATTTTATCCTTTACTTCCATTTTGCTATTAAACAAATTGTCCACAACAACCACTTCATCATTATTTTCCAATAATTCTACACAAATATGAGACCCTAAAAATCCCAAACCTCCTGTAACTAAAATTTTCATTTGATTCTCCTTTCAAAAATTAATCAATTTTAAATTGACTCGCCAATTTATCAATCGTAATCCCACCTTGATTTTCCCAATCAATCTCAATTTGGTTAAACCTTTGGTCTTGGAACGCATTTAATTTTTCTCTGTCTTCAACTTCCATTGTGAAATCTAAGGCAGATAAATTGCTATCAATATTTTGTATCGTATTGGTTTTGATAATCGTATGCAAGCCTTTTTCTTTGATTAGCCAATTTAGCAAAATTTGATTTTGCGTTTTGTCATATTTTTTTGCCATTTCTACTAAAAATGGATAATTCATTTTTGCAATATTATTTCTTCTAAGTGCCTGATAACACACAAATCGAATATTATTTTCTTGGCAAAAATCGATTAAACCAACATTTTCGTAATATTTGCATTCTAAATTATAAACGCCTTCAAAACTAAATAGTTTGAAATGATTTTGCAATTCTTTTAATGTTTCCAAACTTGTATTACTTGCAGAAATATACTTAACTTTCCCTTTTTTCACTAATTTATCAATTTCTTCATACGTTTCCAACAGCGGAATTTTCGATGCATACGACATATGAACCTGCAAACTGTCCACATAATCAATGTTCATTCTTTGCAAATATTCGTCCAACTGCTTTTCTACATCTTCTCTTTTTTCGATATATGGTTCTAAATGACACGTTAGAAATATGTCCTCTTTGCGAACTTTTTTGAAAAATTCACACAGGAAATCAACCACTTTTTTGTCAGCATAAAGCAAACTCGTGCTCATAAAATTCTGCCCTTGCTCTACCGAATGCAGTAATGCTTTCAGCGTTTTGTCTTGATTTTCTAAATCTAATTGATAGGTTCCTATCCCAATTGGATTGATTTGATTTGGATTTATCATGCAATTCTCCTTTCTATTTTATTTAGAATCACTTTTGTCACAATCGTATACATAATAAATTGCACACCCAGTGTAACCGCACACGAAATTGTTGCTCCATTGATTTGTTGATTTTGTACCAATACATTCGAGCCAAAGAAAGCTATTATCATTGTAATCACATAAACCACAAATTGCACAAACGTATTTCGTGTCGTTGTTAGAAGCACTAAATTCACATATGATATACCATACAAAATATACGATGCTAAAATAATAGTCAAATTCATACGATAAGCAATCAATTCCTCTCCATAAATAATACTCAACACTTCTGGACCAATCACAAATGCTGCCACGCTTGCCAAAACGCCAAAGACAATTACTGCCATTTTAATTTTAAAGGCAATTCCTTTAAATGCTTTCATATTTTTTTGTTCATATAATTCTTTTAGTTTATTCAAATAAGGCATAAACACGAACTGTGTAAATAGCGTAATCACAGTAGCAGGCATCATAATGTAGCCAAAAATGGCTTGTATATCTTCTGTTAAATAATTATCAATCGCATATTTGGGAGCATTTAGTACATAAATTCCTGCAAAGGAATTGGCAAATACAAAAAACTCTGATTTGAAAATATGCCATACATTTTTCATATTTACTTTGGTACTAAAATCAATCAATTTTTTGCAAACAAGCAGAAAATCAAAAATCAAAATTGTTACAAGATTTAATAAAATAATAGCTGTGCATGCCAAAATCAAATTATGTGTGAAATAATCGATAATGAAAAATATCAGTAAACCGCCTAATGATTTAATCGTAAGCGATTGCCCCGATTGGTATAGCAAATCTTTTTTTTGCATAATGCCATACAAAATTTCGCCAAAAGCTTCTGTGGCTTTGTACACACAAAGTAGGATAAAAATGCCCATTTTATATGGCGAATATTGTTTGATAAAAACAAAGCCAATGGCAAGTAATATCATTAAAATACAGGTTATTATTCTGTTTATGATATAGTCTTTGTCTTTTACTTTATTTTCGATATCCGTTACCTGACAAAGTCTGCCAGAATATAAGCCTATGGTATATAAAATTAATGCTGTGGAATAGGCAATTGAAAAAATTCCTGCATCATTGATGCCATTGATTCTGGTTACGATAATCAAGAAAAATAGTGAATTAAAGGCATTTAATCCCGTTCCTACAATGTTCCATATGAAATTTTTAAAAAATATTCTTTTGTCGTTTGTCATTTATAATACTCCCAATAAAAATAGAATTCGTATCATGATATCGTCGATTAATTTCCTTCTTAATTTTTGCGGATAAAATACTTTTCGAATGGCTTTAAAGAAATTATATTTTTCTTGGACAAAAATATCTAGCAATTTTTTATTTTCGTCTGGCAATTTGTTATAAAACATCTTTTTATACTCTATTTGCTGTGCTTTGATATCTTTCATACCATTGTCCGTAATTAATTTTTCGATTCGCCACAAAAATATTTTAAAAATGTTTTGCCCTTCTGCTGTGGCATTTTTTTGAAATCTTCTATATTTAACAACGGTTTCATCACTATATAAAACTTCGCCCATTCCACTACAAATCATATACGTCCACCAATCGTGAAAGAAACATTTTTCAGGAAGATTTTCAATGATGATTTCCTTGGCTTTTTGGTTAATAACCATCGTCATTCCTTGAGTAACGCATTCATATAGGGAATTTTGAAAAGAAAACGTTTTATGTTTTTCTCCTTCCCCAATTAAATTCATATTTTCATCATAATAATCTGAATTTCCAAATGCTAAATTGGGCTTGCTATCATCTGCCCCCTCTAGCAACTGAACTGCCAATTCTAGTTTATTTTCCAACCAAATATCATCTTGGTCGCAATAAGCATAATAATCCGCATTTGCAATTTCTAGCAATTTAAAAAAGCTTTTGATGAAACCAATATTGGTTCCTTCTTTGAAAGTAATATTATCATGTCTTTGTTGATATTCTTTTATGATTTCTATCGTGGAATCACTCGAACCATCATCTCGAATGACAATCTCAATATTAGGATACGTTTGATTTAAAATCGAATCTAGCTGTTCTTTTAAATATTTTTCGCCATTATAGGTTGAAATCAGTACCGCAACTTTTTTTCCCATTTTCTTCTCCTTTAATAAAATGATTATATCATATTTTTGAAAAAAAGCAATAAAAAGTTTCTTGCTAAACTCTTAAGGCAAGAAACTTTTATTTTATACCTCTAAATCATTCAATGTCATATTCGGTGTTCCGATATATACATCTCGATTTCCCTCTAAATTATGCACTTTAATAATCGTATAATTTCCATACTTGTAAATCATACTTCCGCCATCGTTATATTGATCACCGCTTATCTTTTGATCTTGAACATCTTGATTTGCCTTGCTTATTATTTCATCCATGGTGATTTTGCCCTCCAACAAAGCATCACGAAGTGGCATTTCTTCGTCATCAATCAAAATAGAAACTTGTCCCATATAGGCAAAAATATTATAGTCGTACTTTTCGCTTTCATTTTTTCCCAAAATTGGACGCACCTTTTGCTGACTTTCCATAGATTTATCGTAAAAACGAATTTCAAAATTTTCCGCTGATTTGATTTCAATATCAATCGCTTCAATTTTCGCTGGATAAGTCTCCATAATCATGCCATTGTATGTTATTTTTACATTCGTTCCAACTTCATACAAATAATCATTTTGTCCGCCCAAATCAATCGAAATTTTATCTGCTGAATTTCGGATTTTTTCTCCTTCCTTTGGTTCAACCAAAATAGAATTGGCTGTTGATTCCACAACTTTTCCATAAAAATAAGCATTTTCTGTTTCTTCTGGTTTTTCTGCATTTGCAGTTTTCCTAATCTCTTTTTGAACCTGTGAAATATCCGAAATTTTTGCTGCAAAATAAGGTAAATCTTTTTCTTGTTCTTTTAAAAATATGGTAAAGGTATCATCAATCAAGAATTTTCTTGGCTTAGTTGGCTCCATAACTGCCATTTTGTTGACCATCATTCCTGCCTCACTTTTGATTTTTCCGCCTTTTTTATCAAGTTCAAATTGAATTGTCTGTAAGGCTTGGCTAATCCTATAAGATTCGCCATTATCAAATAAAAACGGCTTTCCTTCCACTTCTTCGATTTCTTTTTTCAAGTCAAAATTGATATTCGGAATTTGCAAAATTTCTCCTTCTGCAAAATCATATGCTCCATCATAATTCTCACTTTTTTGCATGATTTCTTCATAGATTTTAGCAAAAGAATTGGCTTTATTTCCTTTCACAAGAATGACTTCGTCATTTCCTTTTGTCAATAATTTGATCGCAAAATCATCTTCTGAATCATAATAAAGAACTGCCACTTGTTCTCTTACTTGTTTTTCCGTGTTTTCATCAATTCCAAAATATTTAACATTTTCATAATTTCCAAATGTTCCATTTTCCAATTCTGTAAACACTTGTGGGAATTCAAATTGTTTTTTTAGCATGGCATACAGAAAATAATCTTCTGGGCTAGCATTTTCCCAATCAAAAGCATCTAAAATATCGCTCGTTTCATCAAATTTTTCTTTAATTGCCTTTTCAATCTTTGCTTTTAATTCTAAGCTAGGCACTCCATAAACCTTATAATAGCTATCTTCTGCTAAATAAGAAGTATTAAATGTTCCTTTGTTCAAATTTTTTACCATTTCTGGTTGTGGGTCAAAAATAATATCTTGCTTTGCCAAATCGTTTTTTAAGTCATTCCAAATTAAATTAAACGTGCCACACCATGCTGTATTACTGGAAATTTCGTCTTCTAAAGAAGTAACAAGATTCATTTTAGTATTTGAAATTTCAGGTGTTTTCTTTGGCTCAAGCTCTACTGGCGCTTCTCTTTTGGCAAAAAACACAATTCCTGCAATAATGATGAGTAAAAATAAAATAATCATTAAAATTTTCTTTTTCATAGGCATTCTCCTTTTCTTGTAAGTTAGTTTATCATAGTCAACAAAAAAAAGCAAGATAAAAAAGAGGAGAGATTTTGTAAAAAATTTCTCCTCTTTGTCATGTTTTTCAACAAATTATGATATATTATAACATATTTTTAGGTTTATGTCAAGTTGACAAAATCGAGAAAATATGATATAATAAAAGGTTAGTCTCTAGTAAACTGGCTTAAAGATATACAATCCATCTTCTTTGTAGATTTCTTCAAATTCCATATCATATCCACGCTCGTTTATATCGTTTTTCACCACAATATAATCAATTTCCAATTTTTCAATATCGCGATAATTCAGTAAAATGAGCATATTATCTGGTGCTGGAAGTGTGATGTGAGTTTCTTCATCTGTAATATTGATGTTCATGTGTTCATAACGATTATAGACTTTTCTTTGTGCTTCTGCATTTTCTCCAAGTAATAATTCAAATAATTCCAAATTCGGATACACATTGGTTGAATCAATCGTACGAAGTCCGTTGGCAACCATATAATTATTGAGATAAATTCCTGTATCGTCCCCAAGCCACAAGGCATCTGGCTCTTGGTTTCTTATTTCAGCAAACTTTGCGCAAATCGGCTTTTTATAAATCACATCAGTCGTACGAATTACTGGATTAACAGCAATTCCAGTTAATAAACCAATGAAAATCAACACATAAATGCAGGCATTTCTAATTTTTTCCTGATTTAGATTGAAAATTCCAAAAATCGCAATTCCAAATAATATTGTCGAAATCAAAATTTTCGCCCAACCAAAATATTCGGGAAACATACAAGTTGTCACAGATTGATACATCATATACCCAATCGCAAAAATAGGCAATCCATATGCGATTTTATTTGGAATCCATTTGGTTTCTCGGGACATCGCTCCCATTAAATAAATGAGCATATAAATTTGAAGGGTTCCGAAGCGCAATCGTTGCTCTTGGCGCAGTTGTCATAGACATCAGACTGCATTTTGCCAAAATTTCTGGAAATCCCCATTTACACCAAATTGTCAAGAAAACGCTAACGCTAATTGCTGGAATTAAGAACTTCCAATGCTTTTTCTCTTTTCGATTGAAAATCAAATACACCATTGAAAGCAAAATTGGCAATGGATAAAACGACAACATACTTGAGGCTTCGCAAGGGTTTGGGCAATATTTGTACGCAAAAAATAAATTATAAAAATACGCATACAAAATCGTCGCTCCGCCACCAACTTCACGTCTTTCGCCTGGATAATCCGTATTCATAATCGCAGAAATCGTATCGCCTGATAGCATAAACCAACGAATCAGCAATCCTACAACACATAATAAAGTTATTCCAATAATAGTACAATCGTGAAGGTTGATTTTGTAGCCATTTTGGAAGTTTTTGATCATCAGCCAAATGAAAATCGCCAAAAATACATAGGCAAACGATACTTGCCATGCAGGGTACAATATAAAAATGAAGGAAGTGATTGCTACGATTTCGCCAAGCGCGCATAAATATTTGATTTTCCTTTTGTCTGTGGTCATAAATTTGTTTAGAAGTAGTAAAATAATTTGCCCCCAGATAAGCGTATCCATGCAGTACCACCATTGTACGGCACTTGAAAAGGTAATTAAAATCATACCACATAGGGAAATTTTTTTCTTTTTGCCTGTTAAAAGCATACACATTTCAAATGAGCCAAGTAGCATGGCAATTAGGCGGATATACCAGTAAAAACTTAGTCCATAATCATTTCCTAGTAATAGAAACATGATTTGGAAGGGTTTGCCAATCATTAAAATATCTTTTACTGGGCTGTTTACCAAGGTAAACATATCGGTTGTGGTTCCTCTTAATTCGTCGTCAAAATATTGATATTGGTCGTTTCCGACGCCTTGGGACAAAATGTACATGGTAGAAGTTGCCCATTCATCGGTTCTTACCATTCTGGCAAAGCCAAGTAATGGATGGAAACGGTTATCGTCTGACTCAGTTTGGAATTGGTCGTTAAAATTGACAATCGATGAGCCAGATAATTTGAATACCATAACGAAAATTAAAAATCCGGCAGCTAATTGGTAGCGCCTTTTGTAAATGAATTCGTATAAATCTTTTAGTTTAAATACAAAATGCAGACCAATAAAACCAAAAATCATTGCGATGATTAACATTCTGGTTTTGGAATCGTAGGCATTGTCGATGTAGATTGTGTAAAATTTGTATTCAAAAATAATGGATGCCAAAATGGCTAAAATAGCAATAATGGCTAATTTTACTTTTGTGTAGTTTTCTTTGTTTAAAAAAGTTTTGATTTTTTCCAATTTTATTCGCTCCTTTGTTCAATGTCTTTGCTTGGTTGTTGTATTTTAATTTTGTTTTTAAATTCTTGTACTTGGTTGTTGGTTTTTTCTTGTAAATATCTTTTTTCAAAAGATTTTGCATAAGTATTATCATGCCAAATAATATTAGGATTTCCTTCTTTATAAATAAAATCTCGATCAATAATCATCAATTTTCCATCTATTTTTCCCACATTTTCGAATTTAGTATCTGTCCATATAATTCCGTCATTTCTTAACATTTTATATAATTGATAAAGGTCATCTTCTCGCCTATCATCACTGCTTAATAGCTCTGCTCTTCTAGTAAGTTCGATATGAGTAATCAAATCATCATTCGAACTTGTAAATTTCATTTCCTTAATTGGCTCTAATATGTGAGAATGACGTGGAATTTCTAAAACTTCTCTTGGAGCCCCAATTTTTAATATTTTTTCTCCAATTTGAAATGTTTTCGTAAAACTTCCAGGTTCTCCACTTTCTATATCAATCATTCGTACTTGCTCATCTTGCAAAGTTGTGTCAATTAAGGAAAGTAACTTTCCAGAATATTGATCTAAAAATTCCTTATCTATTGGCTTGTAAGCAGTTGCCTCACAAATCATACTAGATTCTAATATATATCTTGCCACATCTAATTTGTGATTTTCTAATGCTTCATCTAATTTACAATCAAACTCTTCTGATATTTCTTTTAAACTTCTCGCAACTTCAAATACTTTTTCTGGTGAAATTTTAGGAATTATTTCGTCTCGATTGGCTACGATAAATTCTCTGATCGTTTCTTTTTCTCGAAAGTTCAAGAAAATTATAAATGTATCAAATGTACTTACATCAGAAGAATTTACTCTGTCTAAAATTCTATTGAAGTTGTTTAATACGACTTGCGTAGTCGATTCGTCATTTGTCAAAAACTTATATAATAAAGCAATATGCTGTCCATCTGTTTTGTTCAAAATCGTTTCAAAATTATCCGCAATAATTTCTTCAGCGGATTTAACTTTTCTAACTTTAGAAAAAATTCTTTGAATACCTATTTTTTGGTTAGATATCAACATCTTTTTTTCTTCTTGCAACAAATCATTAACTGCTAAACAAGTAAAATTTCCATCTTTATTTAATTTGCTATTAATTTGTTTTAAAAATTTTCTCTCGTTCATTGGCATTCCTTATATTTTCATTTTACCATTTAATATCAATCTTAAGTATATCTACTAAAAATCGATAACTCCATACATAAACCGTCGGTATTCCCATTCGATATAATAAATGTACACCCCAAATCGCAATAAATTTAATTCCTTTTGGGAAACAATGCGAAATTTTCAAAAATTTGGATTTTCTCCATCCAGTAAAATTCTCATCCAAATATTTCGTAACTTCTTTTGTCATTTCACGCATTTTTACAGTTTCATCATAAGACACCATATACATCCATGAAATTCCCAAATGTAAAAACGCCATTTCATCCAAGCAGTCTTTGAATTCTTCATAAATCCCCTTTTGGATTGCATTTTCTTTGGTCACTAACAAATATTTTTTTAAATTTTCAATATCTTGCCTGTTCATATTATGAATTTGAGAGCTTAAACGTAAAGAGTAATGATACAAAACATCTGGAATAAACGTCAATTTTTTGACACCATTCATATACGAATGAATTAAAAATAATGTATCATTACAGCCTCGAAATGGTAAAAATTCTGAATCCTTGACAAGCTCACGACGATAAATTTTATTCCATAAAGATGGATTAGCATAAACAATAAAATCGTCATTAAAATCCACCTCTTTGTTCATGATTCCATATTGTGTCATCTCTGTTGCAATTGTTTTCCCTGTTTCTAAGTCAACTCTATCATAACCACAAAAGGCAATGTCTGCATCATTTTTTTTGGCAGCTTCATATAGTTTTTCTGCCCAAGCAATTTCTGGAACGTCATCGTTATCCATAAATCCAACATATTCACCCATTGCCTGTTTTAAACCATATGTACGAGCAGACCACTCTCCACCGTTTTCTTTATGAAATGCTTTTACTTTTTCTGGATATTTTTTTGCATATTCATCAATCATTTGCGGAGAATTATCATTGGAACCATCATCTACACAAAGGATTTCAATCTCTTGTAAAGTTTGATTTACAAGTGGTTCCATGCATTTCTTCAAAAAATGTTCTGCATTATAAACTGGTACAACAATGGAAACTTTTATATTTGACATATTTGCTCCTTTCAAAGTTAGAGTGGGTCAAGAAGACCACATCTTCCTACATTATTTATTGTTTCTTTTCTTTTAATCGGTATTCACAATCAATGAGACGCATTTCAAAATTTTGTTTGGATGTATTAATAATATTATCTAAAATTAGTCCTGAAAATAGCGATTGAAGTGTACACACAAAAAGTAGCATACTAACTAAAATCGATGGTACTTTGATTTCTCCTGTTTGAAATAAAACAATAACAGCTGGCACAAAGAAAACAAGTCCTATAGCAAAAAGTATTATTGATACAATCGAGAAAAATGCCAATGGTTTATAATTTTTGTAAAGTGTGAAAATCGTTTTGATAACTTTCATTCCATCTGAGATTGTATTTAATTTGGATTCGCTTCCGCTCTGGTCGATCACGATATTCAATGATTAGATTCTTGATTTTTAAATTTTTATCCAAAGCATGAATGGTCATTTCATTTTCCAACTCAAATCCCTTGGACATAACAGGAAATGTTTTGACAAACTTGTAACTAAATGCTCTGTAACCTGTCATAACATCGCGAATATCACTTTTGTAAATCGTGTTGATAAGCACTCTAGTTAACACATTTCCAAAACCGTGAAAACGTCTTTTGTTTTCCGTAAAATACGTAGAAGAAAGTCTATCTCCAATGACCATATCAACATCTTCTTCTAAGACACAATTAACCATTTGACGTGCATTTTCTGCAGGATAGGTGTCATCTCCATCAACCATGATGTAACTTTCGGCGTCAATTTCGCGAAACATGGTTCGAATGACGTTTCCTTTTCCTTGTTTGGTCTCACATCGAACGATTGCTCCTGCTTCTTTGGCAAGCTGCGCTGTTTTATCTTTTGAATTGTTGTCATACACATAAATCTTGGCTTCTGGCAACTCTCGTTTGAAATCTTCAACTACTTTTTTGATTGTTTTTTCTTCGTTGTAACATGGTATTAAAACTGCTATTTTATCCATTTTTTTCTTCTCTTTCCTTTCTTTCATTTTTTTGATTTATTGTAAAACCAACTAAAATTGGTAAAACTGTAAACTCAAAAAAGATATAGCGATATTCTGCATTTAAAGGGCCTAAACATATTGTAAATAAATATAAGATAATTGGTAAAAATACAAAGCTTATTTCATATCGTTTTTGGTAGATGGTATAAGTTAACAATAGTAATATCACCCATAATCCTATGGCTGTATTAAAAATCATACTTATAATTGGAATATTCGGAACATAAATTAATTTTTCTACAAAGTTAACAAGATATGAATTCCAAATTGTTTCAGTTTGTATTCCTAAATCATTTTCAAAATTTCCAATAATTACACTATTTCTACTTTCTTCTGGATCAAAATACCCTGAAGTCATGCATAAAAATGCGTCCCAATATGATTTTGGATATTTACAAAATAAGCGAAAATATAATTTGAAAAATTCCATTTTATGTTCTAAGTAATACTCATAATGAAATAAATCTCTGACTGGATCTGTTATAACTTCATTATATCCTTTATAAAAATGATTTGTTTTGAAAAATTTGCAAATTTCATCTTTTTCCTCTTGCGCAATTGTTTTTTCGTTGTCTAAAATAACACGAATCAACTGCTGAATTGGTACTGAAAACTTTTCTCCACCAGCTGGCATATTCCATTCATTCGTTTGTGGTATATAAAATAGATTGGTAATCACAAATTGAATCATTAAAACAGCACTTATACTTCCCACAAACAATGCACTTATTTTAAGCCTATATCCTTTCTTATAAAGCACTATAAATGGTACTGTAAGAATCAACATATGTATTGCATTATTTCTAAATAAAGCAGTCATCAAAATAATAACACTTGAAACAAGGATTCTTTTTTTGCTTTTCAATAAATTTTCTGTATTTGTCATTAATTCAATAAATACGATAAGCAGTAATATCATTAATCCTGCAAAAATAGTGTCTTTTCCCATCATTAAACTCATAAGAGGAATCGTTGGGCAAAAAGCAAAATAAAGTAAAGTTCCCACTCTGATTTCAAACGACATTTTCTTTTTTGCCATATACCATAACAAAAAAGAAAATATGGTTGCCATTAAACTCATTTGAAAAATACTATAAATTGCAACTCCTGCATTTACAGAGTGAAATAAACCATTTCCTATCATCATGCAGATTTTTATAAGAAGTGTATGAATAACTGGATGCCAACTAGTTAAAGGCATTATTCCAAATACTTGTTGTAATTGATAAATTGAATCATAGTTTGTAATTCCTGGAAATTCTTTTAAAAAATAGGGTAGCCAAGCTGTCAGAAAAATAATTGTAGTAATTACTATACTTTTTTTATTACTCGTAAAAAAGCTTATTTCCCTTTTTTGTTCCTGTTTTCGGTTTGCCAATTTGGTAAACAATAGAATGATAAAACTAGAATAACCAATGATTAATCCTATCCATTTTATCATCGCAATTAAAAAATAGGAAAATAAAACTTGAATTGACAAATAATATATAATACTTGCTCCTATGATTTGAAAAAGAGAAAATATAGTAGCCAATAGCAAAGCACACACAATCACTCTTTTTTCTTTTACCTCAGATGCTTTTTTTATCATGATAAATACAAAAATAAATACCATAATCCATACAATATTGTTTCCCGAAAAGTTAGCTCCGATTTCTCCTAATTTTTTATATAGTAGAATCGAACTACTGTTATCACAAGAACTCAGCATATGAGCAAAGTCTTGATTGTTTTGAATTGTCAAGCTAAAGCCAATGATTGTCCATAAGGATAATAATCCAATTATCATTAATTTAATCATTTTCTTCATGGTTATTATTTCCCTTCTTAAAAATAAACAGTTTACTAAAAATGTAATTTAAAATAATAACAATCACACTTACCACAATTTTCATCACCATATAATGAAACATTAATACTGTAACCAAAATATTCATTAAAGCAATTTCAACAATGGCTGTGACAATTCTACAGCTGATAAAAGAAACCATTTCTTTTAGTAATTCTTTCCAATGACTTGTCCTCGTATTAAAAACATACAATTTATTTGTCACATAGGCAAATATCCAAGCTACAATAATGGCAACAATCGTGCTTAAATTAACTTTCCATTCTTCTGAAAAATTAGCAAATATAAAATAATAGGTCACTGCTGCTGTTATAATATTAATAATGGTTGTCAATACTCCAAATACTAAATAGCGCATACCTTCTTGATGCTGTTTATACCAATCTGCTAATTTTTTGAGACCGATTTTTGTTAAAATATTGAGGCAGAATTCTTCTATTTTATCAATCATTAGGATTCCTTTCGTTTTTAGGCATTCTTATGGGTCAAGGGTAGGCATAAACATCTCCGCTACTTTATTTGAAAATTTCCGTTTTGGCGTGAAAAATTGAGATTATAATAGGGATCTGATTTTTCCAACACTGTTCTCCATTTGGCTTGAAAATTCTTTTTTTCTTGCTCGAATCTTGCTTGTTTTTCTGGCGTATCTTCATAGCCACGCGTTTTGGATTCATCATGAATCAATTCTACATAGGGATTATATACTATTCTGTAACCTTTTTCAAGTATTTTTAAACAAAAATCAACATCATTGAATGCAACTTTGAAATTTTCTTCGTCCATAAAGCCGGGCTTCTTCATAAATCTCGCATCTGGCAAACAAGCACGCACCAGTCACTGCGCTTACATTTCTGGTGGCAGCTTCTCTTTCAAAATAAGCGTGTGTTCCATAAGGCAAACCGGACCAACAAATTTCCAGCAATTCCTGCTATTCCATAGGCAATTCCAGTATGTTGAATCGATTTATCTGGATAATAAAGTTTGGCACCTACTGCCCCAATTTGCTTATTTCCGCGCATATCCAATCATCAGTTCTAGCCAATTGGGTGTTAGAATTTGCGTATCGTTGTTGAGTTGTAAAATAAAATCTCCATCTGCTTTTTTGACGCCTGTGTTGATAATTTTTGAATAATTGAAGCCTTTTTCCGCAATTTTAATTATCTTAATTTTAGGATTTTGTTGAATTTTTTCATAAAATGCAAAGGTTTCTTTTTTTTGGCTATTATTTTCAAGTATCAAAATCTCATAGTTTTCATAGGTTGTAAGCGTAAAAATGGACTTTATACACTTTTTTAAGGTAGTGCAAGCATCTTTGTTGGGAATCAAAATGGAAACCTTGGGATTGCCTTTTATGGCATACCTTATTTGATAAATTCCTGGAACTTCGTTTGGATTTACTACCACTCCTTCTTTTCCTACTCTTTGCAAATGTTCCGCAATTGCCTTTAATCCTGCTTCATAGGCGTAATTTTTGGTATCTGCTAGGCGTGCTGTTGAGTTTTGATGAGCTCTCCAATGATATAGAATTTTAGGAATATGTACAATATTTTGTGTATTTTCCGTGGCTCTTAATACAAAATCAAAGTCTTGTGCGCCATCAAATCTGCTGTCTAATGGACCAATTTTGTCAGCTAACGTTTTTTTGATTACTACCAAATGTGTGATGTAATTATTGCATTCTAAGGTTTCAGGCGAAAAATCTGGTTTGAAATAAGGCATAAAACGCTTGCCTTGTTCGTTTATTTTGTCTTCGTCCGAATAGATAAATTCTACACTTGGATTTTCGTTGATGGTTTTCACAATTTCATATAATGCAAAAGGTGGCAAACAATCATCGTGATCGAGAAAAGCGATAAAGTCGCCATCTGCCATTTCTAAGGCTCGATTGGTGTTTTCCGAAATTCCCTTGTTTTCTTCTAAAAATTGATATTTGATTTTGCCAAAACGTGAACACATCGCAAAAATTGTTTCATTTTGCTTTTCACTTCCATCTGCAATGCACAATTCCCAATTGGAATACGTTTGAGCAAGCAAAGAATTAAGAAGTTCTAGGAAAAAATTTTCGTCTGTATTGTACATAGGAACAATCAAACTAATTTTGGGTTCGTAGGCGAACTTCGTTTTTTTCTGGATTTCTAACGCTTCTTCGTTTGGCTCATTTTGCAGAATCCAATTTTGATAGATTTCTTCTTGTGCCTTTTTATTTTTGGAATCTAATTTGAAAATTCTAGTGATTATTTTTTTTATTGTTTTTAATATGCCGTATTTTTTTAGGTAATGGATTAATTTTGTTATTTTTGGTTTTATCATAAATTCCCCTTTATTTTTTCTTATCATACTCAATTTCGCATTTTTTCATGTGATAGACTTCTGTATCTAGACTTAAGTTGATGTTATAATAGGGGTCTCCTTCGTCTAGAAAATCTTGCCATTTGTTCATGAAAATATTGATTTCGTTTTTGAACCTTTTCTTTTTGGCTGGTGTATTTTCTAAACCTCTACTTTTGGATTCGTAATGAGTGAATTCAACAAATGGATTGTAAATAATCAAATAACCTTTTTGACGGATTTTTAAGCAAAAATCAACATCATTGAATGCAACAGCTAATGTTTCATCCATGCCATCAACTTCTTCAAAAACGCTTTTAGGAGTCATTACACAAGCGGCTGTAACGGCACTTAGGTTTTGAATCATACTTTCTTCTGCAAAATAGCCGTGTCCATTTTGGGGAATACTTTTAAAACGATTTCCTGCCACTCCGCCAATTCCAACAATAATTCCAGCATGTTGAATGGTTTCATCTGGATAATACAATTTCACACCAACAGCTCCTATCTCTTCTCTTTGGCAATAGCCTAACATGATTTCTAGCCAGTTGGGTGTTAGTAATTCCGTGTCGTTATTTAATTGAATGATATATTCTCCTGTACAGTTTTGGACGCCACAGTTGATGATACCAGAATAATTGAACCCTGTTTTCGGATATTTTACAATTTTGATTTTCTCATTTTTTTCTAATTCTTGATAATATTCAAAAATTTCTTCGGTTTGACTATTGTTTTCAACAATGATGATTTCATAATTGGCATAGGTTGTTTTCTCCAAAATCGAATTGACACAAGTTTGCAAAACTTCCTTTTCATCTTTATTCGGAATGATAATTGAAACTTTGGGCTCGCCTTCAACTTTATAATCAACCCTGTAAATTCCGTTAATACAGCCATTTGTAACAGTTCCGTCTCAAACCAATTCGATTCAAATGTGCTTCAATAGCTTTGATTCCGTTGTCAAAAGCATAATTTTTAGCATTGCTATCTAGTTTGGCTGTTGAATCTTTGTGAACTCGCCAATGATACAAAATTCTTGGAATGTGCTTGATATTTTCTGGCTTTACGATTTCTGACATACGAAGAAAAATATCGTAATCTTGTGCCCCATCGAACTCTGAGTGAAATCCACCAAGCTTGTCCATTAATTCTTTTTTGAAAACGCTAAAATGGCAAATATAATTTTGGCATCGTAACGTATCTGGCGCAAAATCTGGCTTGAAATAACCGTTCTGATCGATTTCCATTTTGGTCGATTTTATCTTCATCGGAATAGATAAATTCTGCGTTAGGATATCTATTGAGCATTTTGACCACTTCAAATAATGCATATGGTGCTAGCAAATCATCGTGATCTAAAAGCGCAATATATTCTCCTGTTACCATTTGAATGGCTTCATTGGAATTTCCAGAAATTCCTTGATTTTCGTTTAGAAATTGATAGTGAATTCGATTGTCTTTTTCCATTAATTTTTTCCATTTTGGATTTTGTTTAGGACTTCCGTCTGCAAAGCAAAGTTCCCAATTACTGTAGGTTTGCGCTATGACAGAATCGATTAATTCTTTCAAAAATTTTTCTTTGGTTTCATACATTGGCACAATGATGCTGATTTTTGGCATGATTTCAAATTTTTCTTGCGTTTGTGCTTTGATTTGGTTTTCTTTTACTTCGTTTGCTTTTATCCAATCACCGTAACTTCCATAATTCACGTCTTTTTTAAAATGAATCATACAATTTAGTTTTCTGATAACAATTTTGATACATTTTTTGATTGTTTTAAAAAATCCGTATTTATGAATATAAAATTTAATTTGATTGATTCTGTGTGGTATGTTTAACATTTTATTTCTCCTTCTTACCTATATCGATATTATAAGTTTTATCGATAATATATTGTGGTCTATGTCTGCTTTCATCATAAATTCTAGCAATGTATTCTGACATAATCCAAATGGACAATAGTTGAACACCCGCAAAAAACGTAACGGTTAGCATAATCGATGTCCAACCAGGTATTAAATCATTCCATTTAAACACAAATGATAAAATCGAATAAATTAATACCAAAAATGAAATAATCAAAGATATCATTCCTAAAATTCCGACTAATTTTAAAGGTTTTGTGGAAAAGCTTAAAATGCCGTCGCCTGCTAATTTTACCATTTTGCTAAACGGATATTTTGTTTTTCCTGCCACTCTTTCGTTTCTTACGTATTCATATGGAACTTGCTTATAACCTACCCAGCTAAATAAACCTCGTAAAAATTTGTTGTGTTCTGGCAATTGGTTGATCGTGTCAACTACTTTTCTATCAATTAATCGGAAATCGCCAGTATTTTTGGGGATTTCTGTTTCGGATAGAAGATTTAATGTGTTATAAAATAATTTGGCTGTCAATAATTTAAAAGTAGATTCGCCTTTTCGTTTCCTACGTTTTCCGTAAATCACATCATTTCCGTTTTCCCACAATTTCAACATTTCTGGAATGGCTTCTGGCGGATCTTGTAAATCGGAATCAATAATGACAATTGCATCTCCTGCCACAAATTGAAGTCCTGCTGTTACTGCTGCTTGATGCCCAAAATTTCTGGAAAATGACAAGATTTTTACATTTTTATTTTTTTGAGAAATCTGGGTTAATTTCTCTAAGGTAAAATCTTCACTCCCATCATCAACGAATATGATTTCATATTCATAATTTTCAATTTGAGATAACACTCCGTGTTAATTTATGATAACATTCTAGTAACATCTCTTCTTCATTATACATTGGTACAATTATGGATATTTTTTTCATTTTCATTTTTCCTTTTGGTTTACTTGATTTTTACTGTAATATCTCCCTTATTTGATGCATAAATTTCTTCTACATTTAATGTTTCTCCTAAATTTTGAAGATATTTTTCAGCCTCTTCTTGATTACTGTTTTTTGGGACAGACATAAATAAATACTTTGGCGTCATTTTTTGATAGATGTCATCTGGAACGAATTGGGCGCCATTATTGGAAACTTGGACTGCATCACAATCAATTTCGTCTAGGTTGTTATCTTTGAATTTTTCGGCAGCCACTTGCGCAATATTTCCCATGAAAATCATACTTTTGTAAGTATTGTTGATTTTGATGACCATGGATTGATTAAAACCTGCATAATCACCTGTTAATTCTGGATTAGCAATGTTTAGCACAGTAATGTATAAATTATCCACTAAAATTTCATGGCGATTTGGCACTTGCGTGACTGGTAAACTTTTTTCTGATAGCAAATTTAAAAACTCGTTTATTGGCGCATATCGTTCTGGTTCATGTGTTTCGTACCATTCTTTAGGATTAGAAGTTAGATAAATATTTTGTATCTCAATTTTGCTGTTTTGTATAATTCTCTCTAAAGCTCCGAAATTTTGTGAATGTAGATTTGTCATAAACCAACCTTTCACAATCCCGCCTTTTTCCATTAAAACTTGCTCTAAATGCTCACTCTCTTCGTAACTTCCACCATCAATCATTATCACATCTTTTTCTTTCGTTTCAATGAGATAACTTAATGATTCTTCTGAATTTGTCGCAATTTGCGTTACCAAAATGGCACTTTGGTCTCGTGTATTGATTCCTAAAGCAATACATACTATCGTAACAAAGATAAGAAATGCAATTTGTATTTTTCTTTTCATATTTGTTCCTTTCAGTTTTTATTTCCTCTTAATTTTTTAACTAATTTCACAGCTTTCATATTTTCATAAACTTCTATTTGGTGATCTTTTACTTTTATAATTTCATTCAAATGCTGAATAATTTCATCTTTTTGTGCATCTACCTTTTTAAAATTATTCATTTGGTCTTCTTTTTCAGCTGTAAGTTGTTCAATATAATGCGCCTTTCTTCGTTCTTTAGATGATAATTCGCCTTTTTCTTTGGTCAATTGTTCAATATATTTTTCTTTTTTAATCTCTTCGGTTTCTAATAATTTTGCTTTTGCCTCCAAATCTCCTTTTTCTTTGGTTAATTGTTGAATATATTCTTCTTTTTTCTTTTCTTCGATTTCTAATAATTTTATTTTATCTCTTAGCTCATCATCTTTTAGATTTCTAGCTTGTTTCAAGTCTTTTATATCCTTAATTAAACGAGCAGAATCTTGATAAATCTTCATCACAAAATCATCCATAATATTTTTTTGAATTTCACTTTCAATCTTTTCAAATAATCCTAAATATTCAAATAAATGAAACTTCTTTAAAAATTCATTTTTCGGAATTTTTCGCTCAGTTTCAGGGTCGTACACATAAATATTATTGATAGCACGATATAAGATAAATTCTACTGGTAAGTCTTCCGTCATCCATTCTTGATCAAAAAACACAAATTTTCCTTCTATTAAAAACGTATTTTCAAATACTAAATCAATATACCCACATTTAACAATACTTAAATTGTCTGACTTTTCGCAATCTTTTGCAAAATTTGTTTTTATGAATGCAAACCATTTTTCAATCAATTCATAGGCTTCTTCTATTTTTCCATTATGGATTGTTTCTAAAATAACTTGGTAAAAATTGGGCTTAGCAATATAAGGAGAAATAATTTTCCCATTTTCTTCACGATCCAAGATTTCAAAACCATGTTCTTTCAAATCTTGAATATTCTTTTTCATATTTTCAATATGTTTTTGAGATTCTGGATTCGTGGATTCTTTTACAACATAATCCTGATAGACTTTGGTACACAATCTAAATTCTTTTTTCCTTGCATGATTAAAACTTGCAAATTGAATCTTGGTTTTAGGATTGATTTCAATCAAATACGAATTGGCAAAACTCTTGAATTCTCCAGATTTTGTAATCTGTTTCAAGGCTTTTAATTCATCAAATACAAGCATAGCATTTTCGTCATAAAGATTGCGATTCATCAATTTAGAATGATGATATTCTGGCAAATAATCATCAGAAAATAGGACATTGACAATATCATACTGAGGCAATGGATAGAAAAATTTATAATTTGAAAATCCTTCTTTTTTCAGAAAATGCTCTATCTCACTTTTACTAAGCAATTCGGAATTTTCTTCGCAAATTGACCTAAAATCATCAGCCCCTGCAAAATTGGCTATGCCAAAGCGATTGTTCATAAACAGCAAAATTGTTCCGTCTGGTTTCAAATATTGTTTGGCGATTTTCAAATTTCCAATTTTATCTTTCACAAGAATATAATCAAATTTTTCGGTTAGATTTTGTGCATTTTCATCAATAATCGTCCAACTATCTTTAGCAATTTTTCTCCAATCTTCTCCAATTGCCAAAATTTTGGCATTTTCTTTAAAATCATACCAACTAATGCAATTTGCTTCTATGCTTTTCAAAGCATTGTTTTCTTCCATTCACATTTCCCCTTTACCATTTTTTATCATAAAATTTCCTTGCATTTTCTGAGATTCCTACTAACTTCGCCTTTTCAAGATTGACTTTTGTTTTGATTTTTTTGCTTGACGCTTCTACCATAAACGAGTTGGCAAACACATCAAATACACCATTTTTGATTGTTTCGCAATATGCCTTTTTTTCATCAAATTGGATTTCAGTTCCTTCATAATAATAAACATTGTAATTTTGAATCGTATTTTCATTAGGCATATGTTCATCGGAAAAAATTATATTGGGCAGTTTGTAATCTGGAAGTGGATAGTAAAATTTCGTGTGTTTTAGTCCCACTTGAGCAAGCATTTCCTTTAATTCCTGTTTTCCAAATGTCTGGACACTTTCTTTATTCGCATAACCCATAATTCCATCGTATTTGATATTGGTGTGGTCTTCTGGTGCTCCTGCAAAATACTTCATTCCTAATTTGTTTTCAATCGCCATTAAAATTTTTCCGTCTGGCTTTAGAAATTGCTTAATTTGTTTCAAAAAATCGAAAAAAGGCTTCTTCGAATTCGTATAAATTGGCGCATATTCAAAAACACCAATCAGCGTAATATAATCAAATTTTTCGCTAAACTGCACATCATTCAAATTTGCAACAATGATTTCTAAATTTTCTCGCGATTTGTTACGATTGGCAATTGCTGTTGCACGTTGTTTGGAAAGTTCGACACAAGTCACTTTTTTGGCTTTTTCGCAAAGTACACTTGTTACCGCCCCCATTCCAGCTCCAATTTCAAGTACAGAAGCATTTTCTTTCAATGGATACCAATTCAAAATATTTTTTCTAATTTCCGTCAAATGGTAAAAAACGGGCCAACGAATATCGCTTTCAAAAATTTTGTCAAACTCTGGCTCCGCATATTTTTCTGTATAATCCAATATTTCCTTTTCGATTGTTCCATCTGAATATAAATCCGAACCCTTATAAAAATCTAGGTTAAATTTCATATTATGTCCCCTTTTTACATTTTTTGATACGTGATTTTGCTATCTAAATCAAACATTGCAACACATTCTCGGTCACTCACAACCTCCACAAATAGCACATCATATCTTCTTTGATACACCATCAATTCCCCATTCATGCTGTATTTTGTACAGCCAAGAGAAATCGTATACTTATTTGGCGCAAGTGGCACTTTTTGTTCAAATTCGACTAAAATTTTGTCGCCTTTTTTATATTTTCCAGTTGCCATTCGATACACAATTGTGTTCGTTCCGCAAAGTTCCATTCCTTTAATATCCTTAAAAGTCAAGGCAAAAATCGGATCCTCAATATCTTCATTCACTTGAACTTTCATCTTAATCGATACTTTTTCATTGTTATTGACAGAAAGTGCATACTTTCCATTGCAATCGAAAATTCCGTAATCATAAATATCCACTTGATTTTCGCCATAAACCAAATGCTCCTCATTGTACTCAAAATGACTTTTCCAATTTTCTTCCCTATTTTCTGACGAAACCTCGGTAACTTCGCTCGTTTCGTCCGTCTCTTCTTCGGAATCTAAGCCCACCATTATCTTTTTATATTTGTCAACTCCAGTTTTGACGTCTCCATCAAAAATTTTTCTTCCATTTTCCAAAATGACCGTTCTTGTGCAATTTCTCAAAATATCTCCAACACTATGGCTTACAAAAAGAATCGTCTTCCCTTCTTTTTTAAACTGTTCAAATTTCTTAAAACACTTCAGTTGAAACGCCATATCCCCAACCGACAAAACCTCGTCAACAATAAGCACTTCTGGCTCAACATTAATCGCACATGCAAACGCCAAACGTGCAAACATACCAGACGAATACGTTTTTACTGGTTGGTATAAATGTTCTCCAATATCAGCAAAATCAATAATTTGCTGTTTTTTCTCTTCAATTTGCTCATTTGTCAAGCCCATTACTTGTCCATGCTGATAAATATTTTCAATTCCCGTCAAATCTGGATTAAACGCGGTTCCAAGTTCTAGCAAAGAACTCACTTTTCCATTCACTTCAATACTACCTGAAGTTGGCACAACAACCCCTGTTATCATTTTCAAAAGAGTGGATTTTCCTGCTCCGTTTTTTCCTAAAATGCCCAAAACTTCGCCTTTTTTTACTTCCAAATTAAAATTATCCATTGCTTTAAACGTGCCATGTTTATGGACCAAATTAGGAAAAATTGCCTCCATTAATCGGTCTTTTTTGCGAGCAAACATTTTATATTCTTTTACCAAATTCGTTATTTTTATGACAGTTTCACTCATACTATTTGTTCTTCCATCCTTTCTTCCAAGAAAATAGTGGTTTTGCCAAACATGGAAAATTTAAAATCAAATCATTTTGAAATGCATAACTAAATTTTTCATACTTGTATAATTTCCAAAACAATTTCTGATTTTTGAAATTTACCTTCTTTACTTTTTTCAAATTTTCAAAATATGGATAACACAATTTGTTTAAATTTGCTAAATCCTCATCTCCAAAAACATCTTGATTCTGCAAAATCGTTTTAAAATGATCCAGTTTTACCTCAATAAACAAATCTCGCATCTGCTTAAAATCCTTAATTTCGTCGGATTTTCTCTTCGAACCAATTCTGTTATCCATATGTTGCCTATATTTCACAAGTGGCTCATCAACATACGCCATTTTTCCAAATTTACTAACCACCAAAGCCGTCCAATAATCATGCAAAATGTATTTCGATTTCTCTGGCAAAGGCAAAATTTTCTCCAGCCATTTTGATTTCACAAGCATCGTACTTCCCGTTATGTAATTATTCAAATATAAACTCTCAAAATTATTATACTTTCTAACCTTTTTCTCAAACCCCTTCAAACGCCAATACGACTGATTTAAAACTTCCAAATCTTCGCTAACAACTTGTAAATTGGTATAAACCAAATCGCTATCTGTCTGATTCATTTTATCAACCGACTTCTGAATTTTGTCTTTTTGCCAAATATCATCTTGATCCGCAAACATAAAACACTCATTCTCCACTTTCTTCATCAAAAACTCAAAATTTCTCGTTGACCCCACATTTTTATTCTGCAAAAACACAACAACACGCGAATCTTTTGCCACATATTCATTCAAAATTTCACGTGTAGCATCTGTTGACATATCATCTGAAATCAGCAATCGAAAATCCCCATAAGACTGTTCCAAAATACTATCTATTTGTTCCCTCAAATACTTTTCACCATTATAAGTAGCCATCAAAACATCAATCTTCACTTTTACAAAATCCTCCCTCGCGCGCTCATCGCGCGGCGCAAAAACAGATTTTACCACCCAATCCGGCAGCCATTGTCCCTCTGACCGAAGAGCGGGAGTCAAGAGGGCAGCGCCCTTTGCGGGGATTTTTAAGGGGCAGAACCCCTTAAAGCCCCAGCGAGATCCCCTACAATACATCCGCAAAATCTTTTTTATTTTTCTTAAAAACAGAATTTCCCCAAACAAACATCAAAATAGTAATCACCCAAAATACAATTGTATACAATCCATTATGTTCCGTAACAATCGTCGAACTCGAAATAAACGCCTGTCTAAATCCCTCCACCAAATACGTAAACGGAAACGCCTTAAACAAAATGCAAATTGCCCCTTGTATCATATCCAAATTCCAAACAATTGGCGTAAACCACATACACAACTGAATCACAATATTCAACAACTGCGAAAAATCAGGCACAACCGTCGTAAGAGCTGACGTAAAACGTGTCAAAGCAATAATAAAACATAAAGCACAAAACACAATATAAACAATCATCAGCAAATTCGGAAAATACCCGGAACGCAACACCTGCCATCGTTGCAATATAAATCAAAAACAAGCCAATAAAACTAGAAGACGTAATCGATATCACTGGTATAATATCCACTGGAAACACCACTTTTTTCACCAAATAACTATAATTTCGAATCGAATTACTACTCGTTAAAATCGCATCACTACAAAACATCCACATTCCCATGCCCGGCAAAAACCACACAACATATGGAAATTTACCTGAACTTCCTGTTTTTAGAATGTATTGAAACACAATCACATACGTTATCATAAAAACAAACGGCTGAGCAAATCCCCAAATCGTTCCTAAACTCGTGTTAGCAAAACGATTTCGAAAATCGTTTTTGCCAAGTTGCATAGCTAATTTCCTATTCTGATAAAGCATTTTTAAGAAATCCATTTTTCCTTTCTCCTTAAAATTCTATAAATTTTATTTTCTTCAACAAATTCAATTTTCTTGATGAAATCAAATGATTATATTTTCCCTCTACTACTCTATAATTTTCAATTTCTCCATTTAATCTTTCGATTTCTTTTCGATATTCCATTACCGTATCGTGATATTCTGTCAAACTTCGGTAGCAATTTTGAAGTTCGGTTTCGCGTTCTATGATTTCTTTGCTGTATTTTAGCATACTTTTGAACGCTTCTTTGTCAATTGGATTTTCCATTTTTCGCTCTTCTTTTAAGTATTGCTGATAAATTTCTCCATACTCTTCTGCCATTTCTTTGGAAGATTTTAAGTTTCCTAAATATTTTTTAATATTCGAGATTTTTTGTTCATAATCTTCTTCATTTTCAAAAATCGCATCTAATTTTTTCAAAATAGCTTCAAATTCCACATTTCGGTCTAAAAGCCAGCCATATTCATACTTCGAAATTCGTTCTGACAAAGCACCATAATCAAGCGCCAATACTGGAATTTCCGCCATTAAACTTTCCGTTAAGGTATAGGAATATGTTTCTGGCCAAATCGCCAATAAAACAACAAGGTCAATCTGATTTTCCTTCAATGTTTTCACAACGTCTTCACGATTATATTTTCCATGATAAATATAGTTTCCATTGGACTGATTCAACTCTTCTTCGCAAGTACTTCCAAATAAATGCACAACATATTTACCATCTTCTCGATTTGCCTCTTCGATGAAATCCTTTAGGAAATCAACCCCTTTGATTTTGTTGATTCCACCCAAAAACGCAATATTCTTTTTGGCTTGTCCGCCATCTTTTTGATATTCATATTCTAATTTTTCAACACCATGTTCAATTGACTTAATATTCACATCTGGGAAATATTTTTGCACAATTTCCTTAGCAGAATCTGTTGGCGTAACCACTAATTCTGCATTTTTAAGCACTTGATGAGATAATTTTCTCCATTTTTCAATAAAATTGTCGTCCAAATTTTTTAATTTCTTCAAGCATTTTGCACAATCACGTTTTTCATTATCCACGCAATATTTTTCATTATTTTCCAATAATACAAAGGTTGGACACACAAAATAAAAATCATGCAAAGTAACCATATAAGGTATCTTCTTTTCTTGAATAATATCCATAATATCAAAATATTGATACATTAAATGATGAACATGAACAAAATCAACATTGATAAAGTCAAACACTTTTTCCACTAATTTTTTATATTCATAATTGTGTGTCATAATATTTTCATAAGAAGTTACTTTGCCCAAAATGACTTCTGATACCCCATTTTCAAAGAAAGAACGCACTCTGAATTTGCCATTTTCAGGATACAAAACGTGAAAATTCATTTGACTTCGCAAATGTTCAATCAAATCATAAATGTGTAGAACTGTTCCGCCGACTAATTTATTTTCCTTTTTCATAAATTCATGTGCAATAATTAAAATATTTTTTCTGTATTTATTATTAAGCGCATATTTGGCATTATCTTGTATGTAAGAATAGGGATTTGTCATGCAAAGATGCGTATTCATCTCGAAATTTTGTGGATATTTTTTTTGCAAAATCTCCAAATGAGATTGAATAAATTCTTGTTTTTCTACTGAAAAAGATTGCGTTCCTTTGTGATAAATAAACGTATTATCACATAATAAATTGACAAAGCCACTTCGAATACAGCGATATGAAAAATCATTTTCTTCTCCATAGCCTTTTTCAAATGTAACATCATCAAAGAAACCCACTTTTTCGATGGCATTTCTTCGAATATACATACAAAATCCGTGCGCTGTCGTTAGTTCTGGATATTCGTTGAAACTGCATTCTTCCACACTTTTGGCATATTCTTCTAGACTAATGTAACTTGGTAAATCGTTCTCTTCCAAAAAATTCGGAATCGACGCCAAGGTCGCATTATTCGAAAGTGGCGTAACAGTTGCAACATTTTCCTGAATATAGGCTACTTTTTGCATTTTTTCGAGCCAATTTGGAGTTACTTCTGTATCACTATTTAATAAAATGACATCATTTTGCGAACGTTTCATTCCCAAATTTACCGTTTTGACAAAGCCGTAATTTTCTTCGTTATCAATTACACAAATATTTAAGCTCGGATTTTCTGATTCAAATTTTTTAAGCATTGGCAAAATCTTGTTATCTGGACTTTTATCATTGATAACAACTAAAGTATGCTGTTTCAAATTTGTATTTTCAATGACTGTTTCAATGCATTTTTTTGTATATTCGTAAGCATTGTATACAGGAATGATGATATCTACTTTTACTTCTTGTTTTTCCATTGTTTCACCTTTCACTTTTATTTCATCAAATATTCAGGATGCGCCAAATACCAATCAATTGTTTTCACAATTCCGTCTTCGAATTTCGTTTTTGGAAGCCAACCTAATTCGTTGTGAATTTTGGTTGGGTCGATTGCATAACGATAATCATGCCCTTTTCTATCTTCTACAAAAGAAATTAAATCTTCCGATTTTCCTAATCGTTTCAAAATCAATTTTACGATTTCGATATTACGTTTTTCGTTATGTCCACCAATATTGTATCTTTCACCTTTTACACCTTCATGCAATACCAAATCAATTGCTTCGCAGTGATCTTCTACAAAAAGCCAATCACGAATGTTTAAGCCTTCTCCATAAACTGGCAATTTTTCGTCTTTCAAGGCTAGACTAATCATATGAGGAATTAATTTTTCATGATGTTGATAAGGCCCATAATTGTTCGAACAATTGGTTACACAAACATTCATTTTAAATGTTTCTGCATATGCCAAAGCAATCAAATCAGAAGATGCCTTTGAAGCAGAGTATGGGCTGTTTGGCTGAATTGGCGATGTTTCTGTGAAAAATCCTGTTTCTCCTAATGTTCCATAAACTTCATCTGTAGAAACATGAACAAAACGATTCTGGCTTCCTTCGCCCCAGAATTGTTTTACTGCTTCTAATAATGTATGGGTTCCAATCACATTGGTTTCGGTAAAAATAAATGGATTTTTGATGCTATTATCCACATGTGATTCTGCCGCAAAATGCACAACTGCGTCAATATCGTATTTTTTATAAGTTTCCATAACGGTATCAAAATCACAAATATCGCCTTGTACGAATGTGATTTTGTCTTTGATATTGTTCAAATTTTCGATATTTCCTGCATAGGTTAGCTTATCGAAAATTACAAAATTGTATTTTCCTTCATATTTGTTTACCATAAGTTCTGCAAAATTCGCTCCAATGAAGCCTGCGGCTCCTGTTATCATAATATTTTTCATTTTTCTTTTCCTTTCTTTATTTAAATATTTTCGATTAATTCATGCAAATCGTAATAAAATCCTTCTTTGTCGATTGCAACTGTGCTTATAAAGCTACCACCAGCATTTTCATGAACCGAAACATAGTCAAAATCCACAATATTTGCTAATTCTCCGATTTTCCCTTTAGACCCATAAGTCGCACTTTGCAACATTTCCAAAGATTTGACATATTCAAGCGTTCCATCTTCCATTAAGAAAAGGATAACTGGCGGATTTATATTCTGCCCAAACACAGCGTATTGGAAACTCTTAGGCTTTGCTGTAAAACCTGTTATTTCTTGTTTTTTTACTTCCGTAATATTCGGAAATAAGGTTTGATATTGGGTATTCGTAGCATCTGTCGAAAGATACACTTTGCCTTCTTCTATTTCGATTGTAATTCCACAATTTTTTAATGGTGTAACAATTGCTTCATCTGCTATTTCATAGGTAGCATCTGGTACTGCTACTTTTAACTTTTCCATAGCAAATGGAGGCGTATTGGTACTCTCTTTCTCTACAACTGGTTCAGGCACTGTATTTTCTATTTTGGGCTCTGCTATTTGATTTTCCAAGTAATTTACCTGATTTTGCATTTGGCTTAATTTTTCTTCTTGACTTGTTAGCATAGTTGCTACGTCAGACATCATCATTACAATAACAACGATAAGCACAATAATACAAATAATAATCATAAATGGAACTAATTTCTTCATTTTTTCTCCCTTTACTTTGTTTTTCTTTTGATATAATTCATAGCATAATCTACTATTTCCTGTAATTTTTCTTTGGTATATTCATCTTGAGCATCAATATGTTTTACAAATTTTTGAATAGAATCCCTTTCTTGAATGATTTGCAAAGTTGATTTAAAATTAATCGCATAAATATGTGCAATAATTGCAACCATAATATCCATATCTGTTTTTGCCTTTGCATAAATGAGTGGCTTTTCCTTCTTGAAATCTTCAAAAAATTCAGGACTTAAAATTTCTTTTGAAACATTTTGACTTCCAAGATGTGTATAATCTTCTGGTCTGTTTTCTAAAATATTTCTGAAAATATCCAAATTGTCAGCATCTCGTACTATTTTACAATGTGTTACTTCCTGCTCTGATAAGCCTCTTTCAATTTCTAATTTATTATGATTATTAATTGCTTTATAAATAATTGCATCATATTTTTCATCTTCTATAAAATTCCTAATTTCCCTATCTGCAAATAAAACTTCCACACTTTTCTGACCGTGATCAATACTCAATTTATCTGAATAAGTTTGATAAAATTTCCATTGCTCAAACCTGCCAATATCATGAAGCAAACCAATTAATTCTGCCAGCTCCTGTTCTTCTTTGGAAAGATTTAAGTCTGACGCAATTTTTTTTGCATTTTCTGCCACATGATAGGTATGAACAATTTTCAAAGCAATTCTTGGGTGAGTGCTATCGTAATTTGAAACATAGTGTTTAAAATATTGTTTTGCTTTTACTAAATCAATCATAAAACGTTCCACCTATTTTAAATTTTGAAACAAATCCGTTTTCTTTAACTCTGCCAAACTTGGCCAAACTGCATCTTTTTCAGAAGTCAAATATTCCTCTGGTGTCATTCCTGGAACTGTGGGCCAAACAATTCCAACTTCTTCATCATTCCATTTCAATCCACCTTCAGCACTGTGATTATAAACATCATCGCATTTGTAGCAAAATTCTGCTTCATCTGACAATACTAAAAATCCATGTGCAAATCCTCTTGGAATGAAAAACATTTTCTTGTTTTCTTCGGATAAGGTAACCCCTTCCCATTTTCCGTATGTTTTGCTTCCTGGTCTTAAATCAACCGCCACATCAAACACTTCGCCTCGAATGACACGAACAAGTTTTCCTTGCGTATTTTCTTTTTGAAAATGAAGCCCACGCAAAACACCTTTTTTCGATTTTGACTGATTATCCTGTACAAATTCATTGTTAATCCCAATTTCTTCAAAATCTGGTTTGCTATATGTCTCCATGAAATATCCTCTGTTATCTCCAAAAACAGTAGGTTCAATGATACAAACACCTTCAATTGATGTATCAATTCTTTTGAATTTTCCCATTTTTTATTCTCCTATCATAATTTTATCGTTTTGTTATCAATATTTGTGTTAGCAAGGGTGGGTGAAGACCACGCCCTTATGGTAGTTTTATTCTTCTCCAAATTTGTCTTCTGCTAATTCTTTTAGATATCTACCATATTCTGTTTTCATGAATTTACTTGCTAATTCTAACAATTGTTCTTTCGAAATCCAGCCCTTTACATAAGCAATTTCTTCTGGACAACTAATTTGAAGCCCTTGTCTTTTTTGAATGGTTTGTACAAAACTTGCCGTTTCTAATAAGGCATCATGTGTGCCTGTATCAAACCAAGTCATGCCTCTGCCTAATTTCTCTACTTTTAATTTGCCAAGTTTCATGTATTCTTCATTAATCGAAGTAATCTCCAATTCGCCCCTTGCTGATGGTTTTACATTTTTGGCAATATTTACGACTTCGTTTGTATAAAAATACAATCCTGGAACTGCATAATTCGATTTTGGCTCTTCTGGTTTTTCCTCAATCGAAATTGCATTTCCATTTTCGTCAATCTCGACAACGCCATAGGCTTTTGGGTCTTTTACATAGTAACCAAAAATGGTTGCTTCATTTTTTCGATTAGCTGCTGCTTGCAATTTTTCTGCTAAATGCTCTCCATAGAACATATTATCTCCTAAAATCATGGCAACATTATCATCGCCAATAAAATCCTCTCCAATAATGAACGCTTCTGCTAATCCATTTGGCTTTTCTTGCACTTTGTATTCAAATTTCATTCCCCATTTTGAACCATCACCAAGTAATTCTTGGAAAGTGGTAACATCTCTTGGTGTGGAAATGATTAAAACTTCACGAATTCCTGCTTGCATTAAAACCGATAATGGATAATAAATCATTGGCTTATCATAAACTGGCATAATTTGTTTTGAAATGGCAAGAGTAAGTGGATATAAACGAGTTCCGCTTCCGCCTGCTAAAATAATTCCTTTCATGATTTTAATTCCTCCTTTAAATATTCTTGTAAGGCATCTTCCCATTTGGCAGGATAAATTCCTGCTTGATGCAATTTTTCTTTGGATAGTTTACTATTGGTTGGTCTGTCGCTTGATTCAGGATGAGCATCTTTGTATTCTTTGGAAGTAAGCGCAATAACTGGTGTCCTAATGCCTGCTAATTCGTAAATTTTTCTGGTAAAACCACACCATGTCGTAAATCCTTCATTTGTGGAATGATAGATTCCGTAGTCTGGTTCTTTTTCCATGATGGCTTCGATGATTTCGCACAAAGTTGTGGTACAAGTTGGACTACCATGTTGGTCATCGACAACCGAAACGGATTCGTTGTTAGATATGCGAAGCATCGTTTTTACAAAATTTTTTCCACCTAAACCATAAAGCCAAGCCGTTCTTAAAATATAATATTTTTCTGCTTTGGCTGCGTTTTGTTCTCCTAGATATTTCGTCCTTCCGTAAGCACTTACGGGATTTGCTGGCATATCCTCGGTATAAGCCTTGTCGACATCTAGTTTGCCATCAAAAACATAATCTGTACTGATATGAATAAAAGTAGCATCATTTTCTTTGGCGGCTTGTGCAATATTTTCAACTGCCTCGCCATTCACACGATTAGCTAAATCGTAATTGACTTCACAGCCATCGACATTGGTGTATGCTGCACAATTGATGATAAAATAGGGTGCTACTTCTTTTGCTTTGGCAAGTACAGCATTTTTATCGCAAATGTCAAGTGTGTCTAATGTTGTGCCAATGACTTCATATTTTTTCTCAAGTCTCTCTCTTAGTTCTCCACCAAGCATTCCGTCTGCTCCAATTAATAAAACTTTTTTCATTTTCTCCTCCTATTTTGTAAAATAAATTTGATATGCACATTATATCACAGGAAATGAATTTGTCAAAGTTTTTTACATATAAAATACAATTTACACAGAATGTTCACAAAAAAACTGACAACTTATCGTCGTCAGTTTTATCTATCTTTTATTTTCTTGATTCAATAATCAACTTAATACCTGTTCGATCTTCTCCCTCCACTTGAACTTCGGCAAATGCTGGGATACAAACTAAATCCACACCTGCTGGTGCTACAAAGCCTCTGGCAATTGCCACCGCTTTAATCGCTTGATTCAATGCTCCTGCTCCTATTGCTTGCATTTCTGCTCTTGTACTTTCTTTTACCAATCCAGCAATTGCTCCTGCAACTGAATTTGGATTTGATTTTGATGAAATTTTTAAAACTTCCATTTTTTCCTCCTATTATTTTAATTTTTCTTGTGTTTTTAAGCATGGAAATTTTTATGAAATAAAAATTTGCTTGCTTAATTTGAACTCTCTAATCTTACCGCAAAATTTTTCTCATGTCTATAGGAGACAAGCAAATTTTTTAAGTTTCGAACGTGCAAATTCGACAGTATTCTCAAGTATTTCATCGATTTTTGACATACTCTGTCGAATAATGTTTACATTTGTATTTTTATGTAATAAAAACCCCCATTTCCAAAAGGACTGAAATGGGGATAAAAATTTTCATTCTTTTGCAGACTTTTCATAAAATCTTACTCTCAAACAGTTATCTTCAATTGTACACTGCTTGACTTTTTTTAATGAGACAATAAAGTCTCTCACTGGTTTAAGCAACTTGGGATTGTATCCTATTTTTCTCATTTCATTAAGAATACTTTCAACTTCAGGTATGCTATCATAATCTTTATCTGGAAAAAATCTTACACAGAAAAATCCTCCAACAGACTCATATAAATCAAACCTGTTATACAAAAATTTGTTTGAATACTCGTTTCTACTTTCAGCAACTCTAATATTACAGAAAGTATGGTCTCGACATGATGTTCCTCCTTCTTTTCAAAATATTCTTCGTATCCCCGCCGAAGTTCTTCTTCTACTCCTTTTTTCATACGCATTCTCCTTTCATTTTGCCTGCTTTTTCAAAAAAATTTACCTATGTATTATACCATATTTTTTGATTTTTGTCAACTTGACAATTTGACATTTTTGTGCTTATGTATGAAATAGAGGCAGGTCAAGACCTGCCTCTACATTTAATATTTACATTTATTTATGACATTTACAACTATAACTTCCACACATCGATTCATCTTGTGGTCTTCCATCTGAGCAATCTGGGCATGCTTGCACTTCGATTTGCTTTAATTCACATACATTGTGATTGCAATTATGAAATTTACAACTCTCTACTGTACAATTAATTGTTTGATTTTTATCATCCATAACTTTTATACCTCCAACTTTATTTAAGTTTTAGCAATTTTGCTTTATAATTTATAGTATGGACCATTTTTCTAATTTTAAACTGGCTTTTTAAGGGTTATCTTGTATAAATCTCATAAAACTCATCTCCAACAAATGCAAATTCAACGTCCCTCAAATCTTCTAAAAATTGCTCATATCGCGTAACATACGGAATACTTTTATCATTCGAAATTTGGAAATAATTTCCATAAATTTGTTCTATGCCATCAAAAATCGTCTGTCCTTCCGAATTTACCAATTGCCAATTCATCTTGGCAAAGCCATAATCATTAAATTCAATCGCCTCACTAGTATTTGCACAAATATAAATTCCATAATCACTTAAGTATGGGTCAATCGCATCATATTCTGATTCAAATACTTTTTGAAACTCTTTGTCAATTACCCTATATTTATCTTGCTCATTTTTGACAATATAACGTTCTGCGCAAACATAAATATCTTTGTAGACATCTGACACAATCTGACCTTCTTTATTGATAAAATAAATCGTCTGATTATTATAATTTCGAATTAAAATTTTGTCCTCCATAAACTCTAAAATCTGCGCTTTTCCACTCATTGTATTTTTCTTACCATAACTGGTAAACCAACCCTGTTCTTTCGAAAACAAATCAAAAAACGGAATCGTTTTATTGTTATAAAGATAAACAAAATTTTCATCATAAGCAATCTTACTACAATCCAAAGGAATTTTAATATGCAAATTTTCTTTTTTCGCCAACTCATATTTATCACCCAAACCTAAATTTGATTGCGTAATTAAAATATCGTATTCATCGTTATAATCGTATCGATACGTATAATCATTAGACAATTCTTGATATCTTGGCGCTCTTTCCATCTTATCATTTTGCTTTTGGATTTCTGGCTGACATTTTCCGCCTTGACCGAAGTATGTTCGTATAAATATCATCTAATTCCTTCTCTTTTGCCTCATAATTTTCATCAGCAGATTCAGAACGATACGTCATAACAACTCTTTCATTTTTCATAATCACTTTCGAAGTTCCTTCTTGACAAACAAGCGCAACCTGAAAATTTTTGTTATACATCATAATATTAACAAAAGGACTGGCATAATCGTATTTAAAATCAATCACAACATCTCCATTTGGATTGATATATCCATATTTTCCGTCCTTTTTCACATTAATATACGCATCTTGAATATCCAATTCTGTAATATAGCGAAAATAATCACTTTTATAAGCTTGACTATCTTTATTGGCTCTATTTTTTATCGATTGCGCAATATTTTTATAAAAAAAAGTAGCGCCCATCGTAATCATTATTGCAGCAATCATTAATGCAACAATGGAAATTCCTGTTGTACTATCTCTTTCAACAATCGTATCCTTTAACGTCCCTAAAAACACAATAATTCCTGAGATAATTGGAAAAAGGCTAATCGCAGGTTCTTTTATTAAGAAGAAAATAAGTGTAAAAAAGCCAAATAAATAACCTGTTTTCATTCGCCCATTATCGCGGTTATTTCGGTATTGCAATAAGTTAATCAAAAACACAAGAATCAATAACACATAAATTGCATTCAGCAGATTGCCTTTTACTGTTAATTCTTGCACCGTAAATTCTGTGATTTCTTTTGGCATATAAATCGTATAAACCAACAAAAGAAATCCCAATACAATATTCATACCTCCAATACATAAATTAACAACTTTTCCTCTCATCTATTACCCTCTATTTATACAATTTCATCTGTTCAATATACTCCAAAACTTGCTTTGGAATTAAATCTTCCACATTTTTACCTTGTTTGATTTTCTCTCTTACTAAAGTAGAACTAATGTGTTTCATATCTCCCTTTTCCCTGTCAAGTACAATGTACTGATATTTTTGGGTTAATTCTTCCGCATTTTTCCAAGTCTTTATTTTCTCAAAATTGTCGCTCCCCATAATAAAAAATCGCTCTGCTTCTGAAAATTTTTCGTCAATGATTTGAAAGGTATCTATGGCAGATGTTTTTTGATTCGTATTTGAAATATTTAAAATTTGCATTTTGTCCTGATTTCCAAAAGCCAATTCTAGCATTTTTATGCGATGACTTAAGGAAATCAGCTCTTTTTTCGCATACAAATCTCCCATTGGAACAAAATAAACTCTCTCCAACTTTTCCTTCTCAAGCACTTTTTCAATTAACTGCAAATGTGCATTCGTAACAGGATTAAAACAGCCACCAAAAAAACCAATTCTATTTCTCATTCGAAATTTTCCTCTTCACTTCCTTGTAAATTTCTTCATGTATTTCATCAATCGTCCTTAATTCTTCATTTTTTACACATTTAATTTCGTACCAACCATATTTTTGAGAAACACTACAAGCTGCCTTATAACTTTCTTCTAAATGCTGGGAATTTCTTTCATGGATATCTTTTTCTTGGGTATGCGAAAATTTATTTTCTCGATTTTTCATTAATTTTTCAGCCATTTGAGTAGGCATATTTAGGAAAAATACTTCAGTTGGTTTCGGAATTCCATACAAATTAAATTCCAAGTCAAATAACCAATTAATAAATTTTTCTCTTTCGGCTTCCTTTTCAATTTTTCCAGCTTGATGCACCATATTGGCCGTTGTATAGCGATCAGCTAAAATGATTCCACCGCTTTTGTAATAGGCTTCAAACTCTTTTTTATACGTTGCATAACGATCGGCCGCATAAAATGTGGAGGCAATATAAGGACTAATTGTTTTAGGATCATCTCCAAATTCACCTGATAAATACATCTTTACTAAACTAGAAGATGGACTTTCATAATTGGGGAAAGAAACTGTTTTGTATTCTATTTTATCTTCGTTTAAATGCTTTTGTAAACGCTCAAATTGCGTTTGCTTTCCGCTTCCATCTGTTCCATCGATAACAAATAATTTTCCCATATTTTCCTCCGATTTTTGGTCTGATTTTTATTTTTTCATAATATCTTGAATATACTCAATTTCTTCTTGTCTATCTTTTCGCATAAATAAGGCTTCGCCTTTTTCAGCTACTTGGATATCTTTTGGAAGATTATCGTAAGATTTTAAAGAATCCCATGTTTTCAAATTTTCTGACTTTATGCCTAATTGTAAAAACATTTTTTCTGCTGTTTCTGGCATAAATGGTTTTAATAAAATTGCAATTTTTCTTAAAGTTTCTACCAAATGAAACATACAAGACTCCAATTTTGCCTTATTTTCTTCTTTTGCAAGCACCCAAGGTGCGGTTTCATCAATGTATTTATTCGTTCTAGAAATGATTTTCCAAACATTTGACAAAGCATTTGAAATAAAAAATTGCTCCATATTTTTCTCAAACTCATTCATTTCCTGTATGGTAAACTCTTCTAATTCATCATCTACTGCATTTTTTTGCGAAATTTCTGTTGGTACACTTCCTGCAAAATATTTATTAATCATGCCAATGGTTCGATTTAAAAGATTTCCCAAATCATTGCACAAATCAAAATTGTAGCGGTCTACAAAATCTTCTGGCGTAAAAATACTATCTGTCGCAAACTGCATGGTACGCAATAAATAATATTTCAAACTATCCAAACCATATCTTTCAATTAAAGTTTCCGGATAAATCACATTTCCTTTCGATTTTGACATTTTACCGTCTTTCATAACAAGCCAACTATGCGCATAAATTTTTTTCGGCATTTCCAGCCCTAACGCTTTCAAGAAAATTGGCCAATAAATTCCGTGAAAACGAATGATTTCTTTTCCAACAATATGAAGGTCTGCTGGCCAATATTTTTGGAATAAAGCATCATCATTTGAAGCGTAACCAAGCGCTGTGATATAATTAGTCAAAGCATCTACCCACACATATAAAACGTGTTTTGGGTCATTTTTCATCTTAATTCCCCAATCAAATGTCGTTCGACTAATGCACAAATCTTCCAAACCAGGTTTTAAAAAGTTGTTAAAAATTTCATTTTTTCTCGATTCTGGCACAATAAAATCTGGATTTTCTTCGTAAAACTGCAATAACCAATCTTGATATTTTTTCATATTGAAAAAATACGATTCTTCTTTCATTAATTTAACTTCTCTTCCACAATCTGGGCATTTGCCGTCCATCAATTGGGTCTCCGTAAAATAATTTTCACAAGGCATACAATACCAACCTTCGTACTCACCTTTGTAAATATCGTTATTCGCCAAAAATTTCTCAACGATTTTGTCAACTGCCTTTTCATGACGTTCTTCTGTGGTACGAATAAAATCGTCATATGAAATATCCATTTGTTTCCACAATTTCTGGCATGCTTCTGCCATTTCGTCAACATGGTCTTGAGGCGCTAAACCTCTTTTTTCAGCAACTGTTTGAATTTTTTGACCATGTTCATCTAACCCTGTCAAAAAGTAAGTATCATAACCTTTTAAGGCTTTGTATCGTTTGATACAATCCGCAAGCGTAGTCGCATACGCAGTTCCAATATGAAATTTACCACTTGGATAATAAATTGGTGTTGTAATATAAAATTTCTTATTTTCCATTTTTCTTTACCTTTCTGTCTACAATTTATCCCAAAACCAGGATAAAGCATCACTATAACTTTTGATATGTTTGTTTTTCGCAACAATATCATCAATCCATAAATACGTAATAAATCCCAAAAATAACATAACTAAATCAACTGCAACTGACAAATACAGTGGTGATGTATCAACAATTGCCTTATTATTAATCCAAACTGTGTGATAAACTAGCAATCCTAAGCTATACACAACAATAATAATTGGGAATTGTGGCAGTTCCAATTTTCGTCCTAATACGATTAAAATAACCGTAATCATTGTCAACAACAATGTCATAATTGGGGCTGATGATAGAAATATATTTCCCATTTTCATTCCTCCTTGGTATTTTTATTTATTCTCTTTCTTCTATTATTTCATCTTGCATCTCTTCAGTATGTTTATCTGTTACTTGGTCAATATTTTTATCGTCAGTTCTACTAATGTTGTATTTTATAGCTGAATCCGTTGTTTCTTTATCGCACCAATCGTCAATTTTTTGAATTTCTTCTACCTTTTTCTCTGAGGACAAATTGCTACTTTTGATCATATAAATATTTTGCGAATATTTCTCCAAAATATCTTCCATTTCCTCACGATAATAATTAATCTCTTGAACCGATAAATCACTTTTTTCATCAATTTGCTCTCTAATAACCAATCCTTCACTATCTTCATATTCAATATATTCTGGCGACTCTAATTTCAAAGGTTTCACAACTTTTCCCATCTGGGTTACATTTCCTGTTACATCTCTTACTTCACTATTTGCTGTTCCATATAAAGCCATTCTGTCATCTTGCATTCCGTAATATTTGTTTGGACCGCCCACATTGGCAGAATCTTCAACTTCTAACATTAAAACTTTGCTTCCGTTTTTGTCAACTCTAGTTCCATCGATTTTTTCTTCTAATTGGGCTGCCTCGACATAAAAATAACTTTTTATGTGGGTAATATTTAATTTTCTGCAAGCCTTTTGAACATCGTCTGGCACTTCGTTTTTATCTGCTTGTCCATCTTTTTCTTGACCGATTGTAACCTTATCTGCATTTTCTAATTCGGCTCTTTCAGCTTTGGATTTTCCATTTTTCTTATTAATTTCGTCTGGCTTTTCAACTTTAACCAATCGCTCCGCTTTTTCGCTGATTTCTCGATCACCTTTGGTCGCTAATTTTTCCATATCGTCTAACGTTTTTGGCATCATATCTTCCATCATTTCTTTGATTTCTTTTGAAGAATATACATCTTTTGCGTATTTTTCAATGCTTGTTTTCAATTGTTTTTGAATTCGCTGTTTAATTTGCTCATTGGTAAGTTTAAATTGATGCTTTTGCAAATCATAAGTCCCAAATTCGCCTTCCTCGATTTGTCCTTCTTGATTGGTATTTATCATAATAGCACTATTTTTTTGATTGTCAATAATAGCAAAAATTCTTTTTAAGTTTTCATCATTTTCATAATCCATTCTAGTTCCGTCTGTTTTATCATATTTTTCCGGATGTTCTTTGATGAGAAAATCTGCTAAATTGCATACTTGAATCCCGAGGAGTTTCAGTCATTTCATATTTTTGAAAAATTTCTGGATATTTTTTCATTAATTCTCGTTTAATGTAACCTGCTTGTTCTGGATTTCTTTCATAATTTTTAGGCATAGGAATTCTCCTTTATTTTAATTTTTGCTCGATTAGATTTGCTAATTCTTGGGCTCTTTTGGTTATGTAGTCTTGGTCTTCGCCTTCAATCATGACACGCACTTTGGGTTCTGTTCCAGAAGGACGAATTAAAACTCTGCCATTACCTGAAAATTCTTTTTCTAATTCTTCAATTTTTTGTCTGATTTGACTATCTGTTTCATAATCATATTTTTTATCACTTGCAACTTTTGCATTAATCAAAACTTGTGGATAAATTTTAACAATTTTTCTCATTTCAGATGCTTTCTTCTTTTTATGCAAAATGGCTCGAATCAGCATAAGAGATGTTAAAATTCCATCTCCTGTTGGATTATAATCTAGCATAATCACGTGTCCTGATTGCTCTCCACCTAAATTATATTTACTTTTTAGCATTTCTTCTAAAACATAACGGTCACCAACTTTTGTAGAAACAATATTGATTCCGTTATTTTCTCCATATTTCTTAATTCCTAAATTGCTCATAACCGTTACAACTAGCGAATCTTGTTTTAACTTATTTTGCGATTTTAAATATTCCGCCAAAATCGCCATAATGATATCTCCATCCATTGTTTCGCCATTTTCATCTACAGCTAGGCAACGATCTCCATCCCCATCATAAGCAATTCCCAAGTCAAATCCATTTTTCTTCACATAAGCAGAAATGGTTTCCAAACAAGTCGAACCACACTTTTCATTAATATTCACACCATCTGGGCAATTGTTAATGATTTCAAAATGAATTCCCAATTCTGTAAATATCTTCTCAGCCACCTCATAAGTGGCGCCATTTGCTGTATCAATTGCCACTTTGAAATCTTGATTTCTCAATTCATCGCCAAAAATCTCTTTGAAAAACTGCACATATTCCTGAATATAACCGCTAGCATCTTGTGAAATACCAATTTTATCTCCAACTGCCATCAATGTTGATAATTTTTCAGAATCAATAATTTCCTCAATTTCCTCTTCGATTTCGTCTGGAATTTTCATTCCTTGATTACTAAAATATTTTACCCCATTAAATTCAAAAGTATTATGAGATGCTGAAATAACCACACTTGCATCAGCATTTAATTTTTTTGTTAAATACGCAACTGCTGGTGTTGGCATAACTCCCAATAATTTTACATTGGCTCCATAACTTAAAAAACCTGCTGTCATGGCACTTTCAATTAGCGTTCCAGAAATTCTGGTATCTCTTCCAATTAAAATGGTTGGCACATGGTTTGAGTGCTTAGTAAGTACATACGCTCCTGCTTTTGCTACACGAAAAACTAAATCTGGTGTTAATTCCAAATTAGCAATTCTTCTAATTCCGTCTGTTCCAAAATATTTTCTCACAATTGGCCCCCTTTATTTTCTTTAATCTCTTCTATTATATCTATAGTTTAATCGAATTTCAATATTTTTGTGATATTTTTTGTAAAAATTTTACATTTATGATTTTTTGTGATATAATAAAGAAAAGTTTTAGGAGGTGTAGAAATTTGAAACAAGATTCTGAAAATCAAACCAACCTCGCCGAAGATAAAATATTAATTTTATACATTCTAAAAAAAGCTGGAAAACCGTTATCACACAAAGAATTACTAGAATTGATTCTTGCTGTTGCCGATATCAACTACTTTTATTTTCAGCAATTTTTAAGTGACTTATTAGAAGACCATTATATTGCAAAATGCAATGAAAATCCTGAATTATATGAATTGACCAAAGAAGGTTCGAGCAGTTTAGCACTTACTTTGGACTTAATTCCGGGAATTCATAAATTAAAAATTGATAGTCAATTTAAAGAAAACTTTGATTCAATTCAAGATAAATTCTCTATTTCTGCAGAATATGCTCCTATTTCTGAAAAGGAATTTATCGTAACTTGTAAAATCATTGAAAATCATGCTGATATTTTCAAACTAGAAACGTATGTTGGCTCAAAAGAGCAAGCTGGAAATATCGTCAATCATTGGAATAAACAGGCTTCTGAGATTTATCCAGAAATTTTGAAACTCTTGACAACTTAAAAAAGCTAAAAGAGAGCATACAGATTATCTTTTCTTAAAAAAATAATGTGTATGCTCTCTTTTTTCTGGATAACATCTTATCGATTTAATTCAAGTTTTGAAATCCTTTTTTCGTAACCAAACATTGTTCTATCGTGTCTATCTAGTCTCTTCTCTAAGGTGCGTATTTTTTCAGATTTTTCTAGATTTTTGTCTAACTCCATTGTAACAGCATCAAAAATGGCATCAATTTTCGTTCCATATTCGTTTTCAAATACCAATTGTCTATCCGAAATTTCTTCTGTTCGATTTTGAAGTTCATTGATTTGTCCTTGTAATCCATTGATTTGGTCTTGCATTTGATTAAATCTAGTGTCGGTTTTTATTTGCATTGCATCGATTTTATTATCTAACTTGTCCAACTTTTGCAATATTTTCATGATTTGTTCTTCCATGATTTTCTCTCCTTTCTTTTTAATTTGAGCTTATTTTACCACACCAAATCTTAAATTGCAATAAAAATTTTTTATTTTATTCAACCTTTTTTGACATTAATCGACAAAAACAGATTTTCATGATTTACAAAAAAATTTATAAATTTTACCGAACATTTTTTCCAAAACCACTTGACTTTTTTCTCCAATTTCGATAAAATACTACAAACAAAAGTTTCAAATTTCTGGAGGAAATGAAAGTGAGTTTTTTGAAAACAAAAAATGATGTAATTGCATATACGGTTGATAAAACCTCAAATTCAAGTTTATATATCTCCATTCAAAATGGCGAAGTCATTGTCAAAGCACCTTGGTACTACACGCAAAAACAGATTCAAAGCGTGATTGAAGAAAAGAAAAACTGGATTTTAAAGCACTTGACAGAATACATTGAAAATGAATCCATTCGCAAGCAAAAAATCAATACAGAACCAATTTCCATTTTAGGAAATCAGTACGATATTATCGTAAAATATGAAAATACCAAAAATCCTACTTTAAATTTACTTAAAAAATACGTCGAAATCATTTTGCCCGCAAAATATATCGATGTAGACAAATCGCAAATCATTGATGTTACCATTGCGAAAATGTATACCTCTCTTGCCAAAGATGAACTCGAAAATATGATGGAAGATACAAGACATATGCTTGGATTTGCTCCAGAAGATTTTAAAATAAAATCCATTGGAGATGAATTAGCAAAATGTTCGAACCAAATTATTACGATTAATCCTTCGATTATGCAATATTCACGTGAAATCATTCAATTTATTATTCTTCATGAATTTTGCCATTTAAAATACAAAAATCACACAAAAGCCTTTCACGAACTTATGGAAAAATATATATTTGATTATGAAAAAATTGCAAAACAAGTGCAAAAATTAAAGTTTTAAAAAATTAAAATCCAATTTTTTAAAACTTTATTATTCCTATTTACTTTCCTCTTTCACAACAACATTCTCTTTCTTTTTTGTTTTTGCCTTTTTCTTAAAACCAGCTTTGGGTTCAATAATCAAATTCTTAATCAAAATCTTCTTCAAAACATCTTCTCTTACATCCGCAATTAAAGTACCATCTTTGGCAATCGAAACCTTTCCCGTTTCTTCTGAAACCACAACAACAACGCTATCCGACTCTTTCGATATTCCAATCGCAGCTCTATGACGCGTTCCGAAGTTCCCTTGCAATGTCTTTATCATCCGCTAAAGGCAACATACAAGAAGCCGCAGCAATTTTATTATTACTAATCACAACTGCTCCATCATGAAGTGGCGTTTTAGGCTCAAAAATATTAACCAACAATTGTGGCGAAATTTCTGAATTCATAATAATTCCAGTATTCGTGATGTCCTCAATTTTAATATCTCTTTCAATTACAATCAGTGCACCAGTGCCTGTTTTCGATAATTCCATTGCAGCAATAGCAATTTTATAGATATTTTCTTTTGTTTTGCTATTTATATCATCATCAATTCCGAAATATTTGCTAAATTTGTTAGTTCCCAATTGTTCCAAAGCTCTTCTCAACTCTGGTTGGAAAATCACAATCAGCATAAATACACTATACGTCATAACAGATGATAAAATATAATTTAAAATCTTCAGTTTTAAAACCTCACTAATGAAAGTGGCTAAAATCAAAATCAAAATTCCTTTTAGCAACTGCCAAGCACGCGTTCCTTTCAAAATCTGAAATATTTTATACAATAAAAACACAACTACAATCACATCTAAAATCGACATGATAAGCAATAATGGTGTATTCCACAACTTTTCTATGTAGGCAACAATCACATCTTGATAAATTTCTTTTATACTTTCTAACATTCCATCACTTCCTAACCTTGCATTAAGTAAAACATTAATGTTCCACAAACAGAAAATAGCATTAAAATAATCATAATAATCGCAATAATTCTTCCTGCTAATTTCATTTTGTCAACTGGTTTTTTGTTTTTTTCTTGTTTTTCCATCTTTCTTGTCCTTTCTCTTGATTCATTTTATTTTCGTGAAGGCGGTTCAAGACCACGCCTCTACATCATGTCGTTCATGGAATAAAGTCCATTTTCTTTATGTAAGATATATTCAGCTGCTTTGATAGCACCTCTTGCAAACACATCGCGTGATGTACAATTATGCGTAACCTCAAAACTTTCATTGTTTCCAAAGAAAATCACAGAATGTTTTCCCACTTCTGTTCCACCACGAATCGAATGAATTCCAATCTCTTTTTTCGTACGTTTTTCTCGTTTGCTATGCCTATTATATTCATAATTCATTTCATGATTTAAGGCAGCATTTATGCTATCTGCCAAAATGAGCGCTGTTCCACTTGGGCTATCAATTTTACGATTATGATGAGTTTCCACAATTTCAATATCCGAATTTTCCAATTTTACAGCAAGTTCACTCACGATTTTTGCCATCAAATTAATTTCATAAGACATATTCGCTGATTTAAAAATAGGCAAACTTTCTGCATATTTCTCAATTTTCTTTATTTCTTGGTCTGAAAATCCAGTCGTTGCAATCACGGTTGGAATCTGATTTTTTTTGGCAAATTCTAAAATCTCAAAACTTGCCTGTGGCACAGAAAAATCAATAATAACATCTGGCAAAATGTCAATTTCTGATATTTTCGTAAATACTGGGAAATTATTGTCTCCTGTATCAATTCTGTCAACTCCGCAAACCACATCCATATCTTGTGCAATTTTCACTTGTTTTGCCACTTCTTGTCCCATCTTACCATTGCATCCATTTACTAAAACTTTCATTTGCTTCAAACTCCCTTCTATTTTTCGATTTGATTTCTTAACTTATTAAATTTTTTAAGACGTTTTTTATATTTCAAAAATTTAAAAAATTCCCTCATCGCACAATATTTATCCACAAAAGTTACAATATAACTTTCTGAAAATCTTGGTAGTCTGATAGTCAAAGGCCACATATGCTTTAAAATAATGTCTTTTTCCAAATCGTTTAACTCAAAATTCTCTGTGGCATTATTTAAGGCAATTCTTGGGTGTCGATAAGCATGAAAATGTTTCTGCCCTTCGACACCTTTATTTCTCCAATCATAAAAATAAAAATCGTGTAACATCGCACCTCTGGTTGCTGAAATATAGTCTAACCCTAGTTTTTTGGTAATCGCATAGGTATAATAAGCAACTTCATAACAATGTTTATAACGTGAACCTTTCATATGCTGAACGTGTTCCTTTAGGGACACAACACTCGAATTTTCGGTTATATCTTTTATAATCTCTTTAAACTCCTGTACATTAATATCTACTTTTACTAAATTCGGTTTTTGTTCTTCTGAACTCATTTGTAAAACTCCTTACGGCTACTTAATTTTTTCTATTTCATTTTTTAATATCTCTTGATTTGCTTTTGTCATCTCAACTAATGGAAGTCTTGGCATTCCTGCATTATATCCAATCATATTCAAACCTGCTTTCACAGGAATAGGATTAACTTCGCAAAATAGTGCTTTAATCAGCGGAATCGCTTTAATTTGAGCATTTTTTGCTTTTTCAATATTCCCTTCGAAAAAGTCTTCTACCATAGTATGCGTAAATTCTGGCATAATATTAGAAAGAACCGAAATAACTCCAATTCCACCAAGTGACAAAACTGGCAAAATTTGGTCATCATTGCCAGAATAAATGTTTAAGCTCTCTCCGCAAAGATTAGCAATTTCAGCCACTTGTGATAAATTTCCGCTAGCTTCTTTTATCGCTACAATATTTTCAATTTTAGCCAATTCTTGACACGTTTTTGGCAAAATATTAACACCTGTTCTACTTGGCACACTATACAAAATAATTGGCAAATTCGTTTGGCTAGCAATTGCTTGATAATGCGCAACTAAGCCTTCTTGTGTCGTTTTATTATAGTAAGGCGTTACAATTAGCGCACCATCTACGCCAGCACTTTCTGCAAATCTCGTCATTTCAATCGCTGATTTGGTGCAATTTCCGCCAGTTCCGCTAATTACTGGCACCCTTTTATGTACAACATCTACTGCAAATTTTATTGTTTCTTTTCGTTCCTCCAAAGTCATTGTAGACGATTCGCCTGTAGTTCCACAAACGATAATAGCATCTACTTTATTTGCAATTTGGTCTTCTAGCATCTTTTCAAATTCCTTAAAATTCACCCCATCTTCCGTAAATGGTGTAACAATCGCTGTTCCACAGCCTTTAAAAATTATTTTTTTCATAAAATCACCTCATATTGAAGGTATGGAAAATGTTAATTAACATATTTTCTGTTTTATTATATGCCAAATAGAAAAAAAAATCAATTAAAAATTGGAATATTTTTATACTTCTGTATCCAACATCTTAAAAATCTCTTTCCTTAAAATTCCATACAATTTCTGCTTCCATTTCTGCCCTCAAGCTATCTCGTATCTGAGATTTTCGGATAAAAATATCTTTTACCTTTTCATCACTAATCTCGCTACACTTTTCCTTTAGCCATTTCCAAATCCCTTTGGGTTGTTACTTTTGCCTTAAAATTAATTGTATTCGAAACAATTCCGTAATATAATAAAGTTGCTATTTCTTCCAGTTTTTCTCAAAAACTCGCTATAAGCATACATACAAGCCGTTCCATCTAAATCTGGGTCCACATAGGACGTTACAATATCATTCATTTATTTTCCTCTCGATTTTCTATTTTGGTTACCACACCATCAATTTTCTTGTAAACTCTTTTCCTATTGATTTCAATTTTATTCAAAAGTTCTTTCTCCAAATCAATTCCCAATATTTCAGAAAGTCCCAACAAATAAATCATAACATCAGCAATTTCTTCGCCAATATTACCTTTCTTCTTAAAATACGCATCATATGCCTCTCCGAAGTTCCCCATACGTTAGCGCAAATTCCATACTCACATCGGTTACATTAAAATGTTTGTCTAATTTGTTTTGATAAACTTGTTTTTGTAGGTCATTTAAATCAATCATGTTTTTTCTCCTTTAAATATTTATTTACTATCTCAACAATTTCCTCATGTACTTTTCCATTACTAATAATCGCCCCATTAATATCTTGGTCGTATCGTTGTTCATTTCCGAACAAATCAGTGACTTTCCCGCCAGCCTCTTCCACAATTACTTTTACAGCCGCAATATCACAATTTTTATGCTTGGTTCCAGGGAATATTGCTACCGTAAACTCCCCATTTGCCACACATGTGCACGCTCTTATGATACTTCCTATGCTCACAAAATACGTCTTTTCTCCTAATTCTTTTATCACATCATAGATATTATAACCTCGTCTTGGCCACATATCATAATGACTTACGGCTCTTTGGTCTTCCAATGCAATATCGTTCACCGAAATTTTTTCGTCGTTTTTGTACGCTCCTTTCCCTTTTTCAGCAGAATATAAATGTTTTAAAAATGGATCGTAAATCACGCCAACTTCTGGATTTCCGTCAATAACTAGTGCAAGCGAAAAAGTGGCTACTGGAATATGTCTTGCATACATCGTAGTACCATCGACTGGGTCACAAACCCAGACATATTTGCTTTTTCCAAAAGATTCTTCTTCACCGTCAACACTATGTTCAGGAAATTTTTCTTTGACTTTTTTAATTAAATAATCATTTATTTCTTTGTCTGCCAACGTAACAATCGTTCTGTCACATTTATAACTTTCTCCATTATTCTGCTTAAAATATTTCAACATGATTTTCTCTGCCTCAAGCGCCATCTCTTTGGCAAAATTTAGGTATTCGTTGTTCATCATTTTTCTCCTTCAAATATTCTCATTCCAATTTTTCAATCCATAACTATCATTTATCAATAGGATAACTGGATCTATTAACATTGGTAATAACAAAAGACTTCCTTGTATTACTGGCATTCCCCATAATAGTATTAAAATCACATCATTTGCCATATAAAATAGAAAACTGTATTTGCTTCTTCTTACAATCAAATACGTGGCCATTAAGCTTGTAATCATCGATAAACTAGAAATGATTAATTGACTTGTGTTAAAATATTTTAGCAAATAATAAAGTGCTACAAAACCAATAGCATTTACTAAACCTAGTATTATCCATTCTTTTTTTGAAATTCGATTTGGCTCAACAGTGTCAGTTTTTTCGTTTTTATGTGTCACCCAAGAAAAAACGCCATACATATACATTGGAAATACAATTAACGCATAAATGATAATCTCTCCATAGTAATGGTTTTGATAGGATAGGATAGAATATAATATCACTTCTGCTATTCCAACAAATTGACTTAAAACTTTTCCTTTTGCTTGCAAAATAGCACAAAATATTCCAACTAGTGAAGTAAATAAAGTCAAAATTTCACTTTTAAAAATAATTGCTGATACTGAAATTGATAACACGCCAGACACCAACAAACCTATTTCAAAAGGTTTCCAATCCTTAAACAATTTCTTCATAAATTTTCTCCTTTAACTCATCTACAATTTCTCTATAATTTGGTGTCTCTTTTATTACATCATCAACCGTTTCCACATCTCCACTTGAAAAATTCCTCAAAAATACCGTACGAAACCCCATAAATTCACCAATACTTTCAAAATATCTCTGAATATCCGCTGCAATTTCTTGATTTTCTTCTTCGCTCATTTGCCCAACTGTGATGAAATAAATCGTTTTTCCCTTCAAAATTTCTTCATGAGAAGAATATGGATTCCATCTGTCAATCACATTTTTCAAAATTCCTGTGATATGATTCATATAAATTGGGGTTGCAATAATAATTTTCTCTGCTTCAATCATGTAGTGATACAATTCCTGCATATCATCTTCTATCACACAAAATTTTTCCAAACCGTTAATACAACTACTACACCCAAGACAATAATTGATGCTTTTATCTGCTAAAGAAAACAAGATATCCTCTTCTTGTTTCAAATCGCTTAAAATTTGATAACAATTTTGTTTTCGATTGCTTCCGTTTATATATAAATTCATGCTTTTCCTCCTTTACTTTTTCAACTCAAGCACATAAATATTTCTCAAATATTCCCCCAAAACAGCAGTTTTTGCAAGATTTGCTCCTGTAAATTCCACTGCTTTATTTGAGGCGATATTTTCTGGATGAACAGTAATAACAATATATTCATAATCTAATTTTTTCGCTTTTTCAATCAAAAGACTTTCTAACTTTTTCATAATTCCCTGATTTCTATATTCTTCTAAAACTAGATATCCTCCTAATTCAATCACTTTTTTATCTTGCAACCCAATTATTTCTTTTATTTCTTTCACATAAGATTCATTCAAATACAATTGCGCAACACCAACTAATGTTTCTCCATCATATGCGCCCATATGTATTGCTTGATTTTCACCAAACAATTCTTCAATTTCTTGTTGCGTAAAAGGCATAAAAAATTCTTTTCTTTCCAAACCATCTAATACTGCGTTCATTAACACAATCCATTGATTTTTCTCTTCTTCAAAAAGTTCTTTATATTCAATCACTATTTTACTCCTTTATGTTTAGCATTATATACCATTTATTTTAAATATACAAGCGAACATTTCAATTTATGTAAGTAAAAATATACAAAAAGCACCTATCGATAACTTCATCAATAAGTGCTTTTTTCTTAAATATTCAGTTTTTAATCTGCCATGTCATTTTTACTCTGCTGCTTTCGAGCCTGTTTTTCATCCCATTTATCTTTAGCAGCAGGTGATACATAATAAGCCTTTCTAGCACGTTTCCGCCTCGCTGCTTCAGAATTTTGCTTTTTTTGTTTTGCTATTGCCCGTTTCTTTTTTGACATGATTTTTACCTCCTAAAATTTGATTTATATAGTATATCATATTTATGTAGATTTATCAATATGCTAAGACTGTTAAAACTTGTTTGTTACAGTTTTTTATTTTCTCATAATTTCTCACGAAAAGGCACAAACGCTATTGGTATTGCATATATTTCCAACATTTTTCCTTTGTCCACCCAAACAAACTCTTCATTTATCTTCTCCACCAAAACCTTAAATCCAACCATATCCCATTCCACATGAGAAAAAATATGACGATGCCCCCCTGCCTTCGAAACTTTTTTCCCTACCAACTTCCAATCCTTCAAAACAATGTCAATTTCGTTCTCATTCAAGATTCCATCAACATTAGGAAATTCATATAAACCAGCAAGCAAACCTGTTTTTTTACGTTTTCGAATTGCAACTTTTCCTTGACATTCTAATAAAAATACCGTTTTCTGCTCTTTCCTTCTTTTGATTTTGCTATTTCGCACTGGAATTGAATCAGTCAAATTTTCCTTTTTCGCAAGACAAATTTCCTGCAAAGGACATTTGTCACAAATCGACTCTCCATTTGGCAGACAAATTCGTTCTCCGAAGTTCCATTAATCCTTCATTAAAATCGCCCGCTTTTTCTGGCATAATCGATTGTAATTTTTGGGTAAATTCCTTTTTCGTTTTCGCCTCCAAAACATCTTTTTCACTTAATACCACTCGGCTAACCACACGAAGCACATTTCCATCAACCGCTGGAACTTTTTCGTCATATGCAATTGAACTAATTGCTCCTGCCGTATATTCACCAATTCCGGGCAACTCCACCAACTCTTCATAATGTTTTGGCATTTTGCCAGCGTATTTTTCCTGCACCATTTGTGCTGCCTTTTTCAAATTTCTTGCTCGATTATAATAACCAAGACCTTCCCATAATTTTAGTAATTTCTCTTCGTCCACTTCAGCCAAATCTTGAATCGTTGGCAACGTTTTCAAAAATCGCTCATAATATCCCATAACCGCTTCAATTCTGGTCTGCTGAAGCATAATCTCAGAAATCCAAATAAAATACGGATTTTTCTCCTTTCTCCAAGGCAAATCTCTTTTATTTTCCTGATACCATTTTATAATTGGTTCTCGCATTTGTTCCATCAATTCTAAATCTTGCATGATTGATTTCTCCTATAGAATTTTCTATGTTTTATTATACTCCTAATTAAATTCATCGTCAAGTTTCTATTGCATTTGAAATTCAAATATACTATAATTAACTTAATTCAAATGAAAGGGTTTATGGAATGTTAGATTTACCAAATAATTTCAAAATTAAAATTATCAATCGATACGGTCGGAGCTGGGGAAAAATGGTTAGAAAATTTAGATAAACTTATCGACAAATACAAAAATCAATTTGCATTAGAAGATATAACATTAATCGAAAAATTAAGTATAAATGCTGTACTCTTTGCAAAAAGCAATTTGTATGGCAATGTGGTGATGAAATTTGGTGCACCTGGTCCAACATCAATTAGTGAAATAAATGTAATGAAACACTATTCTTCCCAGTATGTGCCAAAAACTTACTATTCCTCTATAGAAGACAGATTTCAATTATTAGAAAGAGTATCTCCTGGTTATTTTTTAAAAAATGTTGAAAATATCGAACAAAGAATTCAAACTTTTTCTGATTTGGCAAATCATCTTTCAATTTTAGCAAATGATACAGAAAAATTTAGAACTTTTGAAGAAATTCATAATGAAAAAATAAATTATGCCTACAATAACAAATCAATTTTTTCTGACATTCTATGGATGATAAACATCTCAAATAATCTTTATGATAACCTGCAAAAAATGAATTTACCAAAATATATTTTGCATAATGATTTGCATCATAAAAATATTTTAAAAGCACGAACTAGCTGGAAAGCCATTGACCCACATGGAATTGTTGGAGAAAGAGTTTTTGAATGTTGCAATTTCATAAGATCAGAAATAGAAATTTCAGATTCTGAAATAAATACAATTGAAAAAATTATAACACTTGTTTCAGAATATTTTCAAGAAGACAAAAAGTTAATTTTAGAGGCTTTGTACATTTATATTATTGAAAAAATAATATACTATACCAAAGATAAACATGAGCCAAGCAAAATTTCTTATAATATCGATATTTGTAAAAAACTATTAGAAATGCAATCTTACAAAAAAGAAGCATAAATTAATTTATGCTCCTTTTTTCATATTCTTTCGAAATGTATTTGCTACATTATCGCATATTTCTACAAACATCTTTTTATCATCATTTGGAATTGTATCCAATATCTCTAAAAGTGCTGTATCTGTATTCTTGTCATCAATTCCACGAATTAAGGTATCCAAATTTAATCCCAATACTGTTGCAATATTTACTATAACCACTAAACTACATTTATTATCTCCTCTTTCAATTTGTCCATAATGTGAAGGACTGATATCAATTTTTTCTGCTAATTTTTCTTGTGTAATCCCCAACTCTTTTCTTCTCTCACAAATTCTTTTTCCCATTTCTTTATAATTTATTTGATACATATACTTTTCCTCCTTCAAGTATATTGTATCTTGCAAAAATTATTTTGTTGAGTATCCACAAGCGTTATTTGTTGTCTAGTACCGTTATTTTGTAACAATATTTAATTCTCAATCAAAATTTCATAGATTTGAGGTAGCCCTTTTCTGCCTTCGCGATATTTTTTCAATCTCTTCAAACGACATTTGTGCAGAAATATTCTTCATTACTATTTCTAATCTTTGGTTCATATTTACATTTTTTTCATTCTTTCTTCGCAAAATACCATTACATCCAACTGGAGAAATATAAATATTTTGAGGAGCATCTGTTGATATAATGTTCTCTAAATTAGATTCTTGAATATTGTCAGGAATCTCAGACCAATTGATATTTAAGCCATCATCAATTTGATTATCTAAACAAATAAATTCTCCATCTTTATACTTATTCGTACAATCTTCTAATATCCTATTTCCATTTTGAAAAATAGATTTATTTGTATCTACCTTTTCTAGTCTTTCTCCAATCCATTTTATAACTGGTACAGCCCAAGAATTTCCAATTGCTTGATATCTTTTTGTAAATGATGCTCCATTAATATTAGTATAGTCATCAGGAAATCCCATAAGTCTTTCACATTCTATTGGAGATAATCTTCTAATCTTACTATCCTGTACAACATATAAAGATCCATTATACGCTGCAGCATTACCATTCCATTTTGTTCCATATGCCGCATATAAACAGTCTGTGTACTCTCGAAAAACTTCAAATTTATGCTCATCTTTTTCAAATTTTAATGGTTTAGTCATTTTATGGTAAACCTTATTTTTTAGACTTTTCTCAAATAAAACATTTTCTGGACAAAAGTCTTTTCCACCAGCCAATAGATAGAGTCTCCTTCTTTGTTGTGGAACTCCAAAATACTTCGCATCTAAAACTCTCCATGCAACATTTCTTTTAGGTCCTTTTATAACTCCTGCATTAGACCACTTTTTTTGTTGAATGACATCTTCAAATCCAGCTAATGATGAAACTAAACATCCAAATGCATTAGTCTTATCTATTAAAACACCTTCAACATTTTCCCAAAAAATAATGGTTCTATTTTTATTCTTTTTTTCTCTAATTAAATCATTCATTTCAATAATATCCACAAATTTAAGCGTTAAATTTCCTCTATCATCTTTCAAGCCTTTTTTCCAGCCAGCTACCGAAAAAGCTTGACAAGGAGTACCTCCACATATCAAATCACAATCTTCTACTTTTCGACTTTTTATAAGTTTAGGAATTTTAGTCATATCACCTAGATTGGGAATTTCTGGATATTTAATTTTTAACACTTGTGATGGAAAATCAGCAATTTCGGAAAACCAGTTAAATTTATAATTATTGTCTTTCCATGCAACTGATGCTGCTTCTATCCCTGAGCATACACTTCCAACTGTTCGTACTTTCATAAATTCCTCCTAAATTTTTTCCTCCAATTTTTTTATTAATTCGTCTCTCCATCTTTTTATATCATACCATGGACAACCAATACATCCCTTCTCAGCCTCTTTACCTCTCTTTGGAATTTTAGCATCCCAATTCTCATCTCCCCAATAATAAAATGGTATTCCAAAAATAACTCCTCTCTTTCCTGTTTGATAGCATTTTCTACACATTTCTCTTTTTTGTTGATTTCTTTGATTCGTCAATAATTGAAATTTCTGTTGAATCTCCTCGTCTGACATATCATCTGGGTTTTCTGCTTTTGTATTCTCATCCCACCTTATTTCTGAGAATTTATGATCTGGAATACAGTGTGGTGTTTTTACATTTTCATATACATCAATTTCTTTTAAAATCTTTATAATTCTCTTTCTTAATTGGGGCGTCCATGTCTCATATCCATTTCCATTACCAACTTTCCTTTCCAAAGGAAGTAACATTAAATGCGAAATATGGGCTTCACAATTTTTGCAAAATCTTTTAGTATCTGTTGAAATTGTATATCCAAATTCTTTTAAATCTTGTATTCTTCTAGCCCAATTGAGATTTTTAGGTAATTCGCAATTCACACATACCCATTTGGCTAATTTTCCTTCCAAACAATCATAAAAAGTTTTAGTAACATTTGCCCTCTTTTTAGTAAGCCAAAATTCTTTTTGACACTCTTTCCATTTTTCATAATTCTTAGGATTTAGTTTTTCATATATTGAATTAAGATAATCCACTATATCTTTATCTTCTGAAAGGAATAATCCTGTTCTCCTATATTCAATTGGAATCGAACCATTCCATTCTACTTCTTTATATTTACACTTTACATCTAAGTAAGTTTCTGATGCTTTTTGATGTGTTCTTTTTCTTAAAATATTTATATTATCATTTAACATTTTTTTCACCTCCACTTTTTCATCTAAAATCTAATTAGAACTATATCATAAACTCAATAAATAAACAATAAATTTTCTATT
>CANEDP010000005.1 GCA_947426305.1 uncultured Clostridia bacterium
AACTTTCGCTTATTCGTTCCTTTTTTTCTTGTGAACAAAATGGGGTTCACTTCAACATCGTGCCCTTATGTTTTATGTTTCGTTTTTAATTAATAATTCTAAAATTTGAACCGCATTGCTAGCAGCGCCTTTGCGAATATTATCTGCAACGCACCAGAAGTTTAGTCCGTAAGGTACGCTGTCATCACGTCGAATTCTTCCAATAAATACTTCATTATGACCATTGGCATTGGTTGCCAATGGATAAAAATTGTTTTTGATATCGTCTTGGACGATAATTCCTTTGGCAGATTTTAAGTTATGTAGCATTTGCTCCATGTCAAAATCGTTTTCGAATTCTACATTAATTGATTCGCTATGTGAATTCAAAATAGGTACTCGAACTGTAGTTGCAGTGATTTTCAAATCAGGACGTCCTAAGATTTTCCTGGTTTCATTGATCATTTTCATTTCTTCTTTGGTGTATCCGTTTTCTAAAAATACATCGATATGTGGTAGACAGTTGTTTTGAATTGGATATGGAAATTTGGTTGTTGTGTTATTGGTTAAATCGTCAATCCCTTTTTTGCCAGCACCAGACACGGCTTGGTAGGTAGAATAAACAATTCTTTTGATTTTGCAAGTATCGTTCATAACTTTTAGTGGAACAACGGCTTGAATGGTCGAACAATTTGGATTCGCAATAATTCCATGATTTTTGAAAGCGTCTTCTGGATTGACTTCTGGTACAACTAATGGAACGTTTTCCGCCATTCGAAAGGCACTACTATTATCAATAACAATGCAACCTTTTGAAGCAGCAATAGGAGCAAAATGTTTTGCAGTATCTCCACCGGCAGAAAAGATGGCATAATCAAAACCACCATCAAATGAATGATCTGTTAATTCTTGAATGATATATCCTTTTCCGTTAAATTCAAGCTTTTGTCCAGCTGAACGCGCGGAAGCAAATAAGGTATATTCTCCAATGGGCAAATTAAATTCTTTTAGAACCTCTAAAGCAGTTCTACCAACGACACCTGTAGCGCCAATGATGGCTAATTTATAATTTTTCATAAAATAAACATTCTCCCTCCTTGAATTTTATTTTATTTATTATATGATAAAATTAAAAAAATGTACATAAGATATTGATTATTTGTCAGAAAATGGATAGAATAAGATAAAGGAGAATAAATATGAATGTTGTAAATAAAGAAAAAGGCAGTACGATAATATTTGTAGTGGTTACTGTTATCATATTATTAATATTAGCAGGTGTAACTTTAGCAATGTTCAATGGATTTTTAACTGATAAAATTGAAACAGTATCGACAAAAACAGACGAGGCTTTCTTAAAAGAAAATATTGAAATGACTTTTATGGCAATTAAAGCATCTTATTTAGATGACAAAGAAATAACTTCAATGAGTGAATCAGAATATTTTGTGCAAGAATTAGGAAAGTCATTGGAAAATGTGAAAGATATAAGAGAAGTTGAAACGTCAGGAAGTCTTGATAAGAGCATAGAAATTAGTCTGATGTATCATAATCAGAAGTACCATTTTGAAATTTTGGCAAATGGAGAGATTAATCTTATAAATTCTTTAATTGGAAAAGTAAAAATCGGTGATTATATAGAATATCCTGTGGAATATGTTGATTTATATTCTGGAACAGAATATACTTCTACAAATGGTTGGAGAGTGATTGATGATGGTGTGATGGAAGGTACGTCAGGATTTGTAAAAATTATTAGTACAGGAATACCGGTAAAATGGTATTATGATAAAACAAAATATCTAAATGGTCAAGAAGCAGTTGACTCTTTGATTAATCATTTTGAAGATAATATTTTAATAAACGAGTCAGCAGATGGAGAAGAGATAAAGGGTGATTATTTTAAAGTCCATAAAATTGCTAATAAAGTAACAACATTATCATTAAGCGATTTGAACAAAGCTTACAATGCTCTTTATAACACCAATAGAAAACTAGATGATATTAGTACAATAGAAGATAGCTATGAATTATTTGATTTGAAATATTCACAAACTTTTTATTATTGGTTAGCTACAATAGGCGATAATAATAAAATGTGTTATTTGTCTAACAAGGGAATACAATATGAGATAGATTTTAGAATGGGAATTAGACCAGTTATCTATTTAGAAAATAATTTAAATTATAAACTAGAAAATAATATTTGGAAAATCACAGATTAAGGAGGAAATATGGAAGAAAAGTGGTTTAATAAAAGTGTCCAAGAGACGGAAAAACAATTAGAAACCGATGTAAATGCTGGATTAAAGAGTAGTGAGTTAGTTGCACGTTATGAAAAGTATGGACACAATGAATTAAAGGCAAAACAGAAGAAAAGTATTTTGGTAAAATTTTTAGAGCAGTTTAAAGATTTTATGATTATCATTTTAATTATTGCAGCGATTGTATCAGGAATTGTTGGAATTCAAGAGGGAGAAGGAATTACTGATACGATAATTATTTTAATTGTGGTTGTTTTGAATGCGATTATTGGTGTCGCACAGGAAAACAAAGCGGAAAAATCGTTGGAAGCTTTGCAGAAAATGAGCAGTCATGCGGCAAAAGTAATGCGTGATGGAAAATTGATAGTTATTCCGTCAAAAGATTTGGTGCCTGGTGATGTGGTTATTTTGGAAACAGGTGATTATATACCAGCCGATTTGAGAATTGTGGAAGCAGTCAATTTAAAATCACAAGAATCAGCAATGACGGGGGAATCGGTTCCGGTTGAGAAATCGTCAGATGTTATCAGTGGAGAGGTCGAATTAGGTGACCGCAAAAATATGTTATTTTCATCGAGTTTGATTACATACGGTAGAGGAAAAGGTATTGTAGTCGGAACGGGAATGAATACAGAAGTTGGTAAAATTGCGAAAATGATTGATGAAACAGATGAGTCGCAAACACCACTTCAAATCAAATTGAATAATTTAGGAAAAACATTGGGAATTGTAGCATTAGTGCTTTGTGCGATTATTTTTGTGGTAGGAACATTGTATGGAAAAGAGCCAGTTCATATGTTTATGACGGCGGTATCACTTGCTGTTGCAGCAATTCCAGAGGGGCTTGCAGCGGTTTCTACGATTGTTTTGGCGATTGGTGTACAACGTATGGTAAAAAGAAATGCGATTGTTAAAAAGTTGCCAGCAGTTGAAACGCTAGGTTGTGCATCTGTTATTTGTTCGGATAAAACAGGAACTTTAACACAAAATAAGATGACAGTCAAAAAAATATTTGTCAACAGTAGAACACAAAATATTGATGAAATCAAAGATAAAAGTGAGGAACTTGGGTATTTAGTCAAATCTGGAATGCTTTGCAATGATACTAAAATTGCCGAAGATGGCAAATTAACAGGTGATCCAACGGAAACTGCATTAGTTGATATGGGATTTACTTTAGGCTACGAAGGATACACGATAGAAAATTATCCACGTGAATTTGAAATTCCATTTGATTCAGATAGAAAGTTAATGTCAACAGTTCACAAAACAGAAGATGGGCAATATATCGTGTACACAAAAGGTGGTGTTGATGAGCTACTGAAATGTTGTAATCGCTATTCGGAAAATGGCGAAATCAAAAGCGATTTAGAAGATTACAAGTCTTTGATTTTATCAACCAATAAATCAATGGCAGAAAAAGCGCTAAGAGTTCTTGCTTTTGGCTATAAGATTATCAATCATTCTTTGACCAAAGACGATATGGATCATTTGGAAAGCGATTTAATTTTTGTAGGTATGTGTGGTATGATTGACCCACCGCGTGAAGAAGTTAAAGATGCGGTCCAAAAATGTATTTCGGCAGGGATTAAAACAGTAATGATTACGGGAGATCATAAAATTACAGCAACAGCAATTGCGAAGGAATTGGGCATTTTGAAAGAGGAAAGTGAAGCGATTTCTGGTAGTGATTTAGAGAAAATGTCGGACGAAGAATTGAAAAGCAAAGTCAGAAATATTTCGGTTTATGCACGTGTTTCTCCAGAGCATAAAGTAAGAATTGTCAAGGCGTGGCAAGCAAATGGAGAAGTTGTTTCTATGACAGGTGATGGCGTAAATGATGCACCAGCACTAAAAAATGCAGATATTGGTTGCGCCATGGGAATTGTTGGTACAGACGTTTCAAAAGAAGCGGCAGATGTAATTTTGACAGACGATAATTTTTCAACGATTGTTGCTGCAGTTGAGGAAGGAAGACGTATTTATGATAATATTTTAAAAGCAATTGCGTTTTTGTTGTCAAGTAATATTGGCGAAATTGTGGTATTATTTTTGGCTATTATGCTAACACCGATTTTAGCAAAATTATTCCATATTACAAACATTAGTGGGCTAGAACCATTACTTCCAATGCACATTTTATGGATTAATCTTGTAACAGATTCGCTTCCAGCGCTTGCTTTAGCAGTTGACCCAGCGGATAAGAGTATCATGAAGAGAAAACCAATTAAAAATAGTAAAGGAATTTTCAGCAAAGGAATGACTTGGAGAATTTTATACCAAGGTGTATGGATTGGATTGATTACACTAATTGCATTTGTGTTAGGACTTAGTACAGAAGGAAGTTCGGAATACAAAATTATGGTGGGGCAGACAATGGCGTTTAGCGTATTGGCACTTTCTGAGTTGGTGCATGTATTTAATGTTAGAAATAATCAAGAATCTATTTTCAAAACAAATCCATTCAATAATGGAAAATTGATTTTGGCAATTGCTGTGTCAGCAACTTTGATGTTAGTTGTGTTGTTTATGCCAGCATTAAGAGAAATCTTTGATTTGGCAGTTTTGCCAATGGATAAATTGGTTGAGACGATTTGCTTGATTTTCTCGCCATTATTGGTTGTTGAAATATTTAAGGCTTTGAAGGTAAACGGAAAAGATTAAAAATAGAATAAATTTAGTAAATGACTTTTGAGATTTCTCAAAGGTCATTTTTTTATGATTTTTGGATTTTTTTTGGGGGGATTTTTCGGAGGAGGATTTTTTGGGAGTTTTTGGGAGTTTTTTTTTGGGGGACGGGGACAGTCTTGAAAGCAAATTTTAGGCGGATATTGCTTGAAAATAGCAAGATAGAAGAGTTTTTGAAACTTATTCTCTTGGGGACACTCTTAAAAAAATAAAAAAACTTGAAATGATTGAAAATAGTGGAGAAATTATCAGAAAATGAAGGAAATTTTTTTGCATTTTTAAAGAGCTTTTTGCAAGAGTGTCCCCGTCCCCAAAATTTTCTAAAATTAAAAAAAATCGATTTTAAGCACCTGTTTTAAAAAAATAATGAAAAATCAATCTAATTTACATAAAAACCAACTAAAGAGGTAAATAGAATACTCTACAAGCCTAAAAAAGCGAAGTATCGGAAAAATGGAATTTTAAATAACACATTAGAATGCTCAAGAAGACGGTTTTAAAAGAAAAGTAGACTAAATCATTAAGGACGGTCAAAATTTGTTAAAAGTGCGTTTTTGTGGTTCTGGAGGTTGGTGATATTTAATCAAACTATTAATTCTTAAATAAAATCTTGCTATCACGCTTTAAATATGATATAGTAATCTAAAAATGAGGAGGAGAAATGTATGCCTAAATTTGTCCATTTGCATGTCCACAGCGAATATAGTTTATTAGATGGAATGTGCCGAATTAAAGATTTGCCCAAAAGAGCCAAAGAACTTGGAATGGATGCCATCGCCATCACAGATCATGGTGTCATGTTTGGAGCAGTCAATTTCTACAAAGAATGTAAAGCGCAAGGTGTAAAACCGATTATTGGTTGCGAAGTGTATGTTGCGCCACGTAGTAGATGTGACAAACAATCTGGAATTGACGACCATTATGCGCATTTAATTCTCCTTGCCAAAAACCAAAAAGGCTATGAAAATTTAATTAAATTAGTTTCAATATCCTTCACAGAAGGATATTATTATAAACCACGTATCGATACAGAAATTTTGGAACAATACAGCGAAGGCTTGGTTTGCTTAAGTGCGTGTCTGGCAGGAAGTTTAAGCCAAGCCATTTTGCAAGATAATATGGAAAAAGCCAAAGAGATTGCTTTATGGCATAAACGCGTTTTTGGCGAAGATTACTATTTGGAAATTCAAAATAATGGTTTAGCCAAGCAAGTTATGGTCAATCAAAAATTGATTGAATTGTCGCATGAATTAGATATTCCGCTAGTTGCTACAAATGATGCACATTACTTAAAAAAAGAAGATAGCTACAATCACGAAATTTTACTCTGCATTCAAACTGGAAAAAAAATGACAGACGAAGACAGAATGCGTTTTGAAACAGACGAATTTTACATTAAATCTCCAGAAGAAATGGCAGATTATTTTTCTAGCGTTCCAGAAGCCATTGAAAATACAGTAAAAATTGCCGAAAAATGCAATTTTGATTTCGAATTTGGTGTGACAAAACTTCCAAATTACGATGTGCCAGAAGAATTTGAAACCCATGAAGCCTATTTTAGAAAATTGTGTAGTGATGGCTTAAAAGAGCGTTATGGTGAAAATCCGTCTCAGGAAATTGTGGAACGAGCCGAATATGAAATTGGTGTCATCTCAAAAATGGGATATGTTGATTATTATTTGATTGTGTGGGATTTTATTCATTATGCCAAAAGTGTAGGAATTGCTGTGGGTCCAGGACGTGGTTCTGGAGCAGGTTCCATTATTGCGTATGCCATTGGAATTACAGATATTGACCCAATCCAATATAATTTGCTGTTTGAGCGTTTTTTAAATCCAGATAGAATTAGTATGCCAGATTTTGACGTGGATTTTTGCTACGAAAGACGTCGGAGAAGTTATTGAATATGTTGCCAGAAAATATGGTGCTGACCATGTTTCACAAATTATTACATTCGGTACGATGTCTGCTAGAAGCGTTATTCGTGATGTAGGGCGTGTTTTAGACGTTCCCTATAACGAAGTTGACAAGTTAGCCAAAATGATACCATTTGAGATACATATTACCATTGCTAAAGCATTGGAAGAAAACCGAGAATTGAAGAATTTGTATGAAAGTGATGAAACAGTTAAAAAAATTATTGACATTGCGCAAGGTTTAGAAGGAATGCCAAGAAATGCTTCGACACATGCTTGTGGTGTTGTTATCACCAAAAATCCAGTGGATACCTATGTGCCATTGTATGTTAATGATGGAACACCAGTTGCTCAATATACGATGACATTACTAGAAGAATTGGGCTTATTAAAAATGGACTTTTTGGGGCTTAGAACATTGACAGTTATTGAAGATTGTAAACATTTAGTCAAGAAAAACAGAGGAATTGAGGTTGTTTTTGACGAAAAAATGAACGATCCCAAAGTCTACAAACTTTGGCAAGAGGGAAATACTTTTGGAATTTTTCAATTTGAAAGTGGCGGAATGACGTCATTTATGAAGGAACTAAAACCCGATTGCTTGGAAGATATTATTGCGGGTGTTTCACTATATCGACCAGGTCCGATGGACCAAATTCCACGTTATATTAAGGGAAAATTAAATCCAGGGCATAATGAATATACGCACCCAGCATTGGAACCAATCTTGAATGTAACGTATGGTTGTATGGTTTATCAAGAGCAAGTTATGCAGATTGTGCGTGATTTGGCAGGTTATTCTTTGAGTCGTGCAGATTTGGTTCGTCGTGCGATGGGAAAGAAAAAATTAGATGTAATGGCAAAGGAACGAGAAGTTTTCATTCATGGTCAAACTGATGAAAATGGGGAAATTATTGTCCCAGGTTGTGTGAGGAATGGAATAGATAGCGATTCTGCCAATCAAATATTTGATGAGATGATTGAATTTGCCAAATATGCTTTTAACAAATCACACGCTGCTGCATATGCTGTTGTGTCTTACAGAACAGCATATTTAAAAGCATATTATAAAGAGGAATTAATGGCGGCGACTCTCAATAGTTTTTTGGGAAATTTGGACAAAATTCCAATTTATATTAATGATTGCAAGAAAATGAATATTGAAATTTTAGCGCCGAATATCAACAAAAGTGAAACGAAATTTACGGTTGATGAGAACAAAATTCGCTTTGGACTTCGGAAGTATAAAAAATGTTGGAATTGCTGCGGTTGATAATATTGTTCGAGAAAGAATAGAACATGGCGAATATGAAAATTTTGCATCATTTTGTGAGAGAATTAAGGATAAAGGCGTTAATAAAAAATGTGTGGAAAGCTTGATTAAAGCAGGTGTTTTTGAAGATTTCGGAAAAACCAGAGCGACACTTTTGGCGTCTTTTGAAGGAATTATTGATACGATTAATAATTCAGATAAAAAAGTCATGGAAAATCAAGTTTCAATGTTTGATTTAATGGCGGAAACCGAGGAGGTTGCTGAGACAAAAAAATATGTTTTTCAAGAGGAATCAGAGTTTGAGAAAAAGGAGTTACTTAGCCAAGAAAAAGAAATGATTGGTGTGTATATTTCAGGCCATCCTTTGGAAAAATATCGTGAAGTGATTGAAAAAGCAACGAATATAAGCACTTTAAACATTCTTAAAATTAATGAAGATATGGCAGAATTTGGCGAAGCGAAAGAATATCGAGATGGAGAAAAAATATTTCGTGATAACCAAAATGTGAAATATGCAGGAATTATTACGAAAATTAAAAAGAAATTTACCAAAAATAATACGATTATGGCATTTGTAACAATTGAAGATTTGTATGGAGCGGTGGAATTGATTGTATTTGATAGTGTTTATCACAAATCACAGAATTCTTTGATTGAGGAAAATGTTGTGTTGGTGGAAGGAAGGCTTTCGATTCGTGAAGATGAGCCAGTCAAAATTGTGGCAAGTGAAATAAAAGATTTAAATGAAAATGCGGTAAAATTGGAAGAAAAGCAAGGAAAAATTAATGGTTTATCAATAGAAATTACGAATTTGCCAGAAGATGCGAAAGATAGACTTCGTGGAGCAATCAAATATTTTACAGGAGATAGAGCAAATGTAAAACTAGAAATTGTGCAAGATGGGCAAACGAAGCCATGTGGCGGAATTTATATGACAGATGAGATTTTGAAGCAGTTTGAGTGGATTGTGGGGAAGGAAAATATAAAAATGAAATAAAATATCAATTATTTTAATGTAATTCAATAATATTATTGCTATTGTAAAAAATGTGTGATACAATGCGAAAACCTGAGTAATTAGGCAATACTAACGAAAGGGGGGGGTGTTTATGTCAGGCTACATGTTGGTGTATATCTTACTTCAAGAAATCGCAAGATTGAATGAAGAATTGAGAAAATACCAAGACACTGAAAAAAACTGATTTAATTCAGTTCAGAGGTTTCCTTACGCCTCTGTTTTTTGTTTTAAAATAAAAAAACAGAATATATGTTCCTTACTCCATATATTCTGGTGTTGATTATGTCTGGCTACAATTATCAACTTGTAATATTATTATACTACAAGTTTTATTGTTTGTCAATATTTTTAAAATATTCAAAGATATTTTTGATGTAATGATTGTATATAATAGGAAAAATTGTCAAACACAAAATTGAAAATAGTCTTGCTTTTTCTGATAAAAAATAGTAAAATAAAAAAGAATTATGTTGAAAAAATGAGAGGGATTATAGCAAATGAAGGAAGAAAACGGACTTGCGTATCAGATTTTAGTATTAATCATTATTATTGTAATTGCGATGGCGGGTGTAATCATTAATAAGATAATTGGTAAAAATGGTGTCATTGAGAAGGCTACCGAGGTAGAAACCGAGTTTACGAAAGAAGATGTTTTAGAAAAAATTAATCACAAAGTAACACGGAAAGTTTATTGAAATGAATAACGAAGCAAAAGCAAGTAATCGAAAGATTTCGGAAGTGTATAATTCAGATGTTGTGATTGAGTTTTTGAAACAAAATCTGATTATTGAAGAAACAAAAGATAAGCAAGGAAATTGGCAGGAAGGAATTTATTTGATTAATCTTGAAAAATTGCAAGAAGACGGTGAAAAGCTTCAGCAAGTGGGGAAATTTCAGTTAGAGAAAATGGAAGAGAAATATATGATTGTTTGGTATGATGAAAAAGGCGATTCTGAAAAGGTTGGAGAATTGCAGATTCAACAGACAACATAAAAAAATAACAGATAAAATCTGTTATTTTTAGTGGTGCGCCATAGAGGATTCGAACCTCCGACCATTTGATTAAGAGTCAACTGCTCTACCAACTGAGCTAATAGCGCATTTACTTATTTATTATAAAACATGGATGTTAATTTGTCAATATAAAATTCTATTTTTGATGGGAGAAATTTATGGTAGATTTACATTGTCATATTTTGCCAGAGGTTGATGATGGCTCAAAAAGCATAGAAGAAAGTATAGCCATTTTAAAAAAGGCGCAAAAAGCAGGTTTTGATACAATTTGTTTGACGCCACATTATGCAGAACCTGCGTATATTAATACGAAAAGTCAAAATAAAGAAATTTTAGAAAATTTGAAAAAAATTGTAGAGCAAGAGAATATTTTAACGAAATTATTGTTGGGAAATGAAATTTTTATTGGGCAAAATATTGAAAATTTATTAGAAAACAGCCAAATTTCAACTTTAGCAGATAGCCAATATGCACTCATTGAGTTGCCAATGTTTCAAGAATTGCCACAAGAAATTGTTCAAAAAATGTTACATAGTGTAAAGCAGAAAGGCTTTCGTGTTGTAATTGCTCACCCAGAAAGATATACTTATTTACAGGAAAATCCAGAGAAATTGTTTGATTATTTGGATAAAGATATCATTTTTCAAGGGAATTATGCGAGTATTCTCGGAGTGTATGGAAAAGAGGCACAAAAAACAATCAAATTTTTCTTGAAAAATAAGGCGATTGATTATCTATCTTCCGATGTACATCATTTGAGCAGATGTTTTTACGATTATTTTCCTGAGATAAAGAAAAAGTTGCTAAAAGTGATTGATGAGGAATATTTTGAAGTTTTAAGTGAAAAAAATCCGAGATTGGTGATTGAAAATAGAGAAATTGTGAAGGAAACAAAAAATGGAAAAGAATAAAATGGTAAATGCCATACAATTTTATTTACTTGCAACAGAACTAAAAGATATGCTTAGAAGTGGTTGGAAAGTCTGGGAAATCAATCGAGAAAGACTTGAAAGTGTTGCAGAACATATTTATGGTGCTTGTATTTTGGCTATTGCTATTGATTCCGAATTTGAAATGAAGATTGATTTGAAAAAAGCGATTTTAATGTTGGTAATTCATGAATTAGAAGAAATCAAAATAGGCGATTTGACACCATTTGATAAAGTAACAAAAGAAGAAAAAAGAAAAATCGGAAAAGAAGCAGTATGCGAAATTTTAAAAGATTTGACAAAAGGTCAAGAATATGTTGATTTGATTGAGGAATTTGAAGAAATGCAGAGCAAAGAAGCCCAATTTTGCAAGATGATTGATAAATTGGAAGCAGATTTACAAGTGAAAATATATTGTGAAGAAAATAGAGCCGATATTGCACATCTTAATAATAATGAATTGCTAAAAGATGAAAGAATCCAAAAAATGGTGTGTGATGGGAACAAAACAGTAGCAGATTTCTTTATAGAAACAGATAAGCTGATTTTTAGTGAAGAGTTTTTAGAAATAGCAGAATTTGTGAAAAATAACGATTTGTATAAATTAGACAAAAATCGATTGAATAGGAGATAAAACATGAAAATATTAATGGGAACCGAAAATCCGGGAAAGATGGAAGGCGCAAGACAAGCATTTTCAAAATATTTTGAGAATGTTGAAATAGAAGGAATTGCTACTGATTCGAATGTGGGAAACCAGCCAGTAAATGGAGAAATTATGCAAGGTGCCAAAAATCGCGTTCATAATTTGAAACAATATGCACAAGAAAATCAAATAAAAGCGGATTTTTATATTGCAAGCGAAGCTGGAATTACCAATCTTTTGGGCGAATGGATGGATTATAATATTGCTGTAATTGAAAACGCAGAAGGCGAGCAAAGTGTTGGCTCAAGTGCTGGTTTCCCAATTCCAGAAAAATATGTACAAGAAATCTTAGAAACAGAACTTGGCAAAGTGATGGACCGAATTTTTAATGCCAATGGGCTAAACAAAGCCAATGGCGGAATTGGAAATTTGACATATGGTGAAATTTCAAGAGTAGATTTGACAAGACAAGCATTTATTATGGCAGTTATTAAATTTATTAATGGAGAAATTTGGAAATAAACTGTTAGTCAGCATAGTAGAACTGGCTATAATGGCTGGAGATCATAGTTTTTATGTTTTGTCAAGTTGACAAATTTACATAAATATGATATAATAAAAGATAGGGCATATTTTCGGAAATAAATTCAATTTATTTCCGTTTTTTCGTATAAAAAGAAAAAACTTGCGAATACTACCATTAGAATTTTAAGAAAGGATGATGAAAATGGGAACTTTGAATCAAGCGGAATTACAGAATTTAAGACATTTGATTGGTGCACAAGAGACAAGTTATGAGAAATTAACAAATTATGCGGATAACGCAGTTGATCCACAAATCAAGCAAGTTTTAAACAAGGCGGCACAAGATTCGTTAAATACGAAACAAAAATTAATGTCGTTTTTTAATTAGGAGGAAATATGGAAGAAAAGTATATGGTAAATGATATTTTGGAAAGTACGAAATCAAGTTTGAAAGATTATCAAGGTGCGATTATTGAAACAGCCAATATGGAACTTAGGCAAACATTTCAGAATTTAAGAAATTCGGCAGAAAGTTTTCAATATGAATTATTCAAACTAGCAGAATCGAAAGGATATTACGTTCCTGCAGAAAATGCGAAACCAGAAGAAATTCAAAAAGTCAAAAATGAATTGTCAAACTAAAAATAGAGATGTGAAATCTCTATTTTTTTTGCTATTCTCCTGTTAAATCTCGATAAAAACTAATTTGTGAAATTTGCTGATAAGGAATTAACCAAAGAAGTCCGATTCCCAAAGTAAAAATCGAAAGAAAAGCCCAACCAACAAAACTTAAATCCAAACAAAAAAGTGCCCCAATATTTCCTTGCATTAATTCTGCACTTTTTTCGACTGCTTCTTTTCCGCTCATTTCAGGATTATCGTAGAAAACATAGAAAGCCAGTTTGTAAGAATATTGTTTTATAATTGCATAGATGAGAGCAATAATGTAAAGCACTAATCCCAAAAAAATAATCGATGTATTTTGATTCATAATGCCATAAGAAAAAGTCATAACACAAATAGCAATTAAAAAAAACGGTAAAATCAATTTTAAAATGATGTGGAATAGGATATTCCAAACTTTTCCGAAATTTATCAAACCACTATTTAGAAAATCAAAAAAGGAGACTTCAGTATCATTATTTATTTTAAATAATGATACCAAAAAACCATAAGACAGCGGAGCAATAAGTAATACCGATGTGATAGCACCGAAAATTGGCACCAAGTTTAGGATAAATGCAATTATATAGGTAATGAGTAAAAAAGTTAAAGTTAGCAATACAGATTTTATCCATTTATACTCAAGTTTTTCACGTGCTTTGGCTCTAAATTGAGATATTTTCATAAAAATCCTCCTTAATTAGTTAAAAATTTTACTAAAAATATTATATTAAAAAATCTCTAAAAAGGCAAGAAAAAGTATGACAAATTGATAACAAAATATTAAATTTTTTCAAAAAAGATTAGGGAAATTCAAAAAATAAGAATAGGAAACGTAGAAAGAGATTTTGGAAGAAAATTGAAAATAAATAATTTAAAAAAAGTATAATTTGCTCTTGCAAAAATAAAAAAAGTTTTATAAAATATAATTATCACATAAGAATAAAAGGAGTGTTTGAAGATAAAAGGTATATTAAAAAATACAGTAATTCACTTAAGAACCAGTTTTAAATTCTTATTATTGTTACTGATTGGAGGCGCTATTATATCATTTTTGATATTTGTTGTGTACAAGCCAATGTATAGTGTAACTTTAAATGATGAATTTCTTGGTTATACGTCAGATAAAAGCGAATTACAAAGGAAAGTAAATGAATATAGAACGAGTGGAGACAGTCAAACAGTTGCTTTTGTTGAGATAGATACTTTACCACAATATAAAATGTGTTTATTAAAAAAAGGTCTTACTGCCAATGATGATGAGATTTTATCCACCATCATTAGTACAGGAACGCCTTATTATAAATATTACGCAATTTTGGAAAATGGCGTGGAAAAGTGTTATGTATCAACTTATGAGGAATCAGAAGGAATTATTAATCAGTTAAAAGAAAAAAACAGTAGTAATAAAGATGCAGTGTCTTATACTGTTAAATATGACACACAATTATCAGAGTTTGCCAATATCGAAACAGCAGTTGCTTCTCTTTATGCAGAACCAAAAGTCAATGTTAAAACACCAGCCAAAACTTCAAGTGGAAGAAATACAGTTGTTTATAACAATTCGTCTTTAGGACTAGCAGCCATTCAGCAACCAGTTGTTGGTTCAATCACTTCAAGATTTGGTGCTCGTAGTAGAATTCGTTCTTCTGCTCACACAGGATTGGATATTGCCAATTCAACAGGAACACCAATTGTTCCGATTACTTCAGGAACAGTTACATATGCTGGACGTAAAGGTTCGTATGGAAATATGGTTATTATCAACCATGGAAAAAATGCAAATGGACAAAAAATTGAAACATATTATGCACATTGTAGTAAATTAAATGTGAATGTTGGAGATGCTGTGAATGAAAATACCATCATTGCGCTGGTAGGTTCGACAGGAAACTCAACAGGACCACATTTGCATTTGGAAATTAGAATTGATGGAAAAGCGGTAAATCCTCAAAATTATTTGTATCATTAGAAGGTTAAGCACAAGTTAGAAAGTAACTAACTTGTGTTTTTTTATCATAAATTTGAAATTTTGCTAATACTATTTATAGAATAAAAATAAGGAGAATAGAAATGGAAAGTATTGGTACAATAACAATTTATGGTTTACTATTTGGTATGATGGGAACGACTTTGGGTGGATTTATAGGCGCATTTTTGAATGTCAAATCGAACAAAATACTGAGTTTTGTTTTGGAGTTTGCCGCAGGCTTAATGACAGCAATTATTTGTTTTGATTTAATTCCAGAAGCATTGGAATTTTCAAATATTACAGGTTGCATGATTGGGATTTTGTTTGGTGTGCTGGTTATGATTTTGTGTGATGAAATCATTAATCGAATCAATTTTGCGAAAAAAAATATTGGTAATAATAGTTTGTTCAAAACAGGAATGATTATTTGTGTAGGCTTAGCGGTTCATAATTTCCCAGAAGGTCTTGCCATTGGATCTGGTTTTGATGCTTCGACAAGTTTGGGATTGTCGCTTGCGATTGCAATTGCGATACATGATGTACCAGAAGGAATTTCTATAGCACTTCCTATCAATAACAGTGGTTATGGAAAATTTAAAGCCATTATTCTAACAGCACTATCGGGTGTAACAACTGGAATGGGAGCATTTTGCGGAGCAATTATTGGAAATATTTCAAAAGAATTGATTGGTTTTTCATTAGCATTTGCAGCAGGTGCGATGTTATATATTGTTTCATGTGAATTAATTCCAGAATCTAATAAAATGTATAAAGGTAGATTTTCTTCGTTTGGAAATATTTTCGGAATTGCACTTGGGATTTTGGCAAAAGTGATAACCTAAAGGTACGAAATTTTGAAAAGAGAATCTAAATGACTATTTAAAATTTTATTAATATATATAAAATGCAATCATAGATTGCATTTTTTTGCATTATCTCTTCACAAAATGATAAAGTTGTGATATGATATTAAAAATGTAAAGGAGAAAAGTATGGTAATTGTTCATCCAGAATATGCAATGTTAATTTTAGAAGTGAATGATTTAAAAGAGCAAATTGCGAATTTAATTGTAGAAAGAGATATGCTAAAGTATTATGTGTGCCGAGACATCGAAATCAAATATATGCTTAAGATTGGGGCATTGGAGTACAAATTAATTGTTGTTGGGAATAATTATGAAAAAGCAGTAAGAAAACTAGAAATGATAAGCGAAAGAATCTCGAAAAAATTGCCAATAAACATAACTGCGATTGATAGAAAAATAAAGACTGAATTTAAAGATAAAAATGAATTTGAAGTAAGTATGTCTGAAGACATTGACTTTGCAATAGAAATGACTTCTATGGATTATTTTGATTACGATATTTTAGATGAAATGAATGTTGCTTATCTTAAATTGCAAAAGCTATATAATCCAATTTTTGAACTTAATGGATCAGATGAAAAAGAAAAAATGTATAAAAAGATTGAAAATTATTATAAAAAAAGAAATTATAAAAAATTAAATAAATTAGCAGAAAAGTATGATGAAAATGACGTTTTTCAAGACGAAGTTGCCATTTTAAAAAGGTTAGGAAAGAAGTATACACAGATTCTTCATAACTTACAAAGAGATGTACGTAAAATAAAAAATAGTTTTCCTTATAATCAGAAAGTGATTTTAGAAGACGAGAATTTATGCAGAAGAAAAAAAGATAGCTTAAATCGAGAAATTGCAGATGTGAATATGAAACTTAAGAAAGTTGAGAAAAAAATTGAAAATAAGTTGAAAAAATGAAAATCTCAGCCTAAAAAACTGAGATTTTATAATATAATTTATGTATAAATTCCACAAAAAACAAAATACTAAATCTAAGGAGATTTTAAATAAAATGGAAAAAAAAGATTTTGAGATAAAACAAGGAATTAAAGCGCATTTGATAAAAACAGATTTATTCAAAACCAACATGATATCTTGCTTAATAACTGTTCCATTAACGCGCGAAAATGTAACGAAAAACGCCTTAATTGTCAGTATGTTAAGACGTGGTACTGCCAACTTCAAAACCCAATTAGATTTAAGTAGGGAATTAGAAGAGTTGTATGGTGCTGCTTTTGAATGTGGTATCGACAAATATGGAGATAACCAAATTCTAAGATTTTATGCTGACTCAATCGATGATAAATTTGCCCTAACTGGTGAAGAAATCCTAAAAAATACCATTCGAATTTTACTAGATATTGTCTGCAATCCACTTCTTGAAAATGGAAAATTCAAAGAAGAATATCTAAGAGTCGAAAAAGAAAATTTATCCAAAATCATCAAAAGCAAAAAAGATGATAAAGACTTATATGCTTATGAAACTTGCATTTCTAAAATGTATGGAGAAAGTGGATTCGGACTTTATAAATATGGCTATTTAGAAGATTTAGAAACGATTAATGTGGATAATTTAACAGAACATTATCAAAATTTAATCCAAAATTCCAAAATCGATATTTTCGTTTCTGGTGATTTTGACGAAGAAAAAGTGAAACAAGCTATTAAAAATGACGAAAATATTCAGAAATTACGTCCAAGAATCGAAAATTATATTCTAAACAATGAATACACAGAATGCAAACCAAATGTGGAAAACATAAACGAAATCATCGAAGAAACAGATGTGACACAAGGAAAATTGGTAATTGGTATGAATGTCAATGCCAATGTGGACAAGGTCCAATTCAAGACATTACTTTATAACATTATTTTAGGAAGTGGAGCCAATTCCCTACTTTTCCAAAATGTGCGTGAAAAAGAAAGTTTGGCATATTCGATAAAAAGTTTATATATCAAGCAAAAAGCCAATATTTTTATCCGTGCAGGAATCGAAATTCCGAATTTTGAAAAGGCAGTAAATTTAATCAAAGAGCAATTGGAAATTATGAAAAAAGGTGAATTTTCGGACGAAGATTTGGCATCAAGCAAAGAATTTGTAAAATCAGGAATTGCAGCGATTGAAACCGAGCAGGATACGGGAATTATCTATTATATTGGTCAAGAAATTTCCAAAACTAATGTAAGCGTAGACGAATACCGCAAAATCATGGAAGAAATTACCCGTGAAGATATCATAGAAATTGCCAACAGCATTCAAATTAACACTATTTATTTTTTAAAAAATGAAACATAATTGATTAAAACCAAGGAGGATTCAAAATGCAAGTCATAGAAAATAGCAAAATCCAAGAAAAAATTTATACCGAAAAATTAGAAAACGGTTTAAAAGTTATCATCATTCCCAAAAAAACGCAGAAAAAATACATTATTTGGGGCATCAAATATGGCTCCATTGACCACAAATTCATGGTAGATGACCGCGAAATTACAGTCCCAGATGGAATTGCTCATTACATGGAACACAAACTATTTGAACAAGAAAATGGAACCAACAGCCTAGATGTCTTATCTAGCATGGGAGTTGATGCTAATGCTTACACAACCAACAATCACACAGCTTATCTTTTCGAAGATAACAATGGCAAATTTTCCGAGGCGCTTGATGAATTCATGAATTATGTTCAAAATCCTTATTTCACAGACGAAAATGTCGAAAAAGAGCGTGGAATCATCGAGCAGGAAATTATGATGTATGATGACTACCCAGATTGGAAAGTATATATGAATGCCATCAAAGCCATGTATCACAACAATCCAATCAATATTGATGTGGCAGGAACGAAAGAAACTATTGCCCAAATTACAAAAGACAAATTATATGATGCTTACCATGCATTTTATAGGCCAGATAATATGGCAATTGTTGTTTGCGGAGATTTTCAGCCACAAGAAATCATCTCTGAAATTGAAAAAAGAATGAGCTTGCAAAATGCTAACCAAAACGTCAAAAGAATCTATGAAGAGGAACCAAAAGAAATCGTTAAAGACAGATCAGAAGCGGAAATGAACATCAGTATGCCAATTTTTACGTTAGGGTATAAAGACGAAATTGCTTGTGAAAATCAAATCAAAAAGGATTTGGCACTAGATATTATTTTCAATATTTTAATTGGTGATAGTTCCGAATTATATCAATCGCTGTATGAGCAAGGATTATTGCAGACTGAGCCAACCTTCATTTATGAAAACAGCGAGACTTATTCCCATATTTTAATTCAAGGGCAAAGCGAAAAATATGATGAAGTCATTCAAAAAATTGAAGACAAAATCGAAGAGCTAAAGCAAAATGGTATAGAGAATGAAGTCTTTGAAAGAATCAAGAAAAAATTATATGGCGAATATGTAAAAAGTTACAACGATGTTGGAGGCATTGCAACTACTTTTATCCAAAATTATTTTAGAAATATCAATCCATTGGATTATTTTGAAGAATTCAAAGGATTGGATAAAGAATATATCATGCAAATTCTAAATCAAGCATTTGCAAAGGATAAAAAGGTTATTTCTGTTGTAAAATCAAAATAAAATATGAATAAAATGAGGGGGAAAAATGATTTATTTTCCGGGTTTAAATTTATCCTTCGATATTCATTCGATTGCATTCGAATTATTTGGTGTCAAAATTTATTTTTATGCCATTTGCATTGTTTTAGCGATTATTGTTGCAATTGGATTGTGTTATTTGTCAAAAGAAAAATTTGGAATTCGGATTTGAATTTTTGCTAGAAACGCTGATGATTGCTATTTTAGCAGGCGTCATTGGCGCAAGATTTTATTATGTGGCATTTAATTGGGAGAAATATGCGATATCTCCCATCAAGATTTTTGAACTGCGAGACGGCGGTTTAGCGATTTATGGAGGATTAATTGCAGGTGCAGTTGTGATTTTTGAAAAGTGCAAGAAAAAGAAAATCAATTCATTCGATTTTTTTGATACAATAGTTCCTTTTGTTGCCATTGCACAATCGATTGGTAGATGGGGAAATTTCTTTAACACAGAAGCCTATGGAACCCAAACAACTAATATTTTTCGTATGGGAATTCAGACACTTGAAGGCTATAAAGAAGTTCACCCAACCTTTTTGTATGAATCTATTTCAACGTTTTTGATTTTTGTATTCTTAAGAATTTTGCAGAAAAATAGAAAATTTAAAGGTGAAATAACTTACGTTTATTTGTTACTTTATGCGGGAGCCAGAGGCATCATTGAAGGAATGAGAGTGGATAGTTTGTGGTTGGGAAATTTTAGAATTTCGCAAATTTTGTCAAGCGTGATTTTTGTCGTTTCTGGTATAATGCTGTTGAAAAATTTCAGAAAATATAGATAGAAGGAAAAAATCTACGAAAAACTGTAGAAAAAGTCTACGAAAAACTACCTTAAATGTTGATTTTTTATTGACATTGACGAATAAATGTGGTATTTTGGAAATAGAGAGAACAAAAACGGAAACATTGTAACTTAGGAAGGAAAAGGAGCGATGTATTATGATAAATGATGAAATTTGTGAATTAAGAGAGAAATTGAATAAAAGTATCGAAAATGGGGACGATTATAGCGTAATCTATAATTTGAGTGTCCAATTAGATGAGTTGATTGCGAAATTTTATAATGAGAAATTAAAAAAGTAGGTATTTTCCTGCTTTTTTGTTTTCTTAAATGGAATATTTTTTCATATTTTTACCAAACCAGAATATCTTGTAACAAAAGGAGGAAAATATGAAAGATAGAATCATACGATATAGTTTTATTTGTTTGATATTAGTAATCAGTATCGTACAGTTTTCGCTCGCTTCACAGGCAAATGAAGAACTTAGTAATGAAGTTTTGGCTTGGGGATTTCGACGTGGAGAAAATCACGAGCAAGCAGTTTTGGATAGTGAAAGTCTAAAAGTGCTAGAAAAATTCAATGGATTTGCGATGGGAAATCCAGAGAAAAAGTATATTTATTTGACGTTTGATGCAGGTTTTGAAGCAGGATATACGGAAGAACTTTTAAAGGTTCTAAAAGAAAATGATGTAACAGCAGCATTTTTCATAACGGCTCACTATGTCAATACCGCAACCGATTTAGTCAAACAAATGATTCAAAATGGAAATATTGTGGGAAATCATACCGTAAATCATGCTTGTTTGCCAGGGCTTTCTGATGATGAAATCAAAGAAGAAATCATGAAAATGCATAATAGTGTTTATGAAGTAACTGGCTACGAAATGAATTATTTTAGACCACCAAGGGGAGAATTTAGCGAGAGAACTGCTAGCATCGTAGAATCTCTTGGTTACACAAGTGTACTTTGGTCCAATGCCTATGATGACTGGGATCAATCTAAACAAGGCAGAAGTGATTATGGTAAAAAGAAAGTGCTAGATAATCTTCACAATGGTGCCATAATTTTGCTACACAGCACTTCTCAAGATAATTTAACCATGCTAGACAGCATGATAAAAGAAGCAAAAGAAATGGGATATGAATTTAAATCATTAGATGAATTTGAGAGATAAATGATAAGGGCGATTGATAAAATCGCCCTTATCATTTATGATATTTTTTTCTCTCCAGATTCAATCATCTCATCAATCAATTTTGCAATCACTTTACGTTCATCATATGGATATTTTACACCATTTTTTTCCAAATACAAATCATGTCCCAAACCTGGAATGACAATAATATCGCCTGGTTTTGCAATTGAAATGGCATAACGAATTCCTTCTGTTCTGTCAACAATGATTTTGTAAGGTTTTCCTGTTGGAATGATTCCCACTTCGATTTCTTTTAAGATTTTTAGAGGATCTTCGCTACGAACTTGGTCAGACATCAATACCGTAAAATCGGCTAAGCGTCCAGAAATTTCGCCCATAATGGGTCTTTTGGTAGCATCTCGGTCTCCGACCTACGCCCCAAGCACAGATAACGCGCCCTTTGGCATAAGTATTGACTGCTGTTAAAATACTTTCCAAACTAGAAGGTGTATGCGCATAATCAATCATAATGGTAAGTCCTAATTTATTAGGAACAAGTTCGCTTCTACCAAGAACTTTCAAATCTTTCAGACTTTCTCGAATTTCATCAGCAGTTACGTCAAAATAAGAAGCGGCAGTAATGGCGCCTAAAGCGTTGTATACACTGAATTTTCCTGGAATTGCTGCTTCGATTCTTTCTTTTTTGTGGTTGTAGTCAATGGTAAAATCAATATAAGAATCGGTAATGACGACATCGTTTGAATCAGCTTGAATGTCAGATAAATTGTTGATTCCGAATGTTTTGATGGTTTTGTTTGGCAATAATTCTTTGATTGTTTTGACTTTTTCGTCATCGTTATTAATAACACCGCATTTCGCCATTTTTAAAAGTTGCAATTTACAATTAAAATAATCTTCCATATCAGAATGCTCTTTGGGACTAATGTGGTCTTCGCTTAGGTTTGTAAAAACGCCGACGTCAAAATCACAGCCAGTTACACGATTAAGTTTGGTAGCTTGAGAAGAAACTTCAATAATAGCAACATCAGTATTTCGTTTGACCATTGTTGCCAAATGTTTTTGAATTTCAATGCTCTCAGGTGTGGTTCGATCCGTATCTTCAATTTTTTCGCCATTGATATAAACAGCAATACTTCCGATTAATCCAACTTTTAAGCCATGTTTTTCTAAAATGGATTTAATCATAAATGTGGTTGTTGTTTTGCCTTTTGTTCCAGTAACGCCAATTAATTTTAATTTTTGAGAAGGATTTTCATAGAATTCGCAAGCAGTTTTAGCAAGTGCCTCACGCGTATTTTTAACAGAGATGACAGGAATTTCTTTGCTAATATTCAAAGAGAAGATATCGACATCAGGTTCGACAATGATTGCTTTTGCACCATGCTCAATGGCAGATGGAATAAATTCGATACCGTTTTTGGCAAAACCATTAATGGCAATAAAAAGTCCACCTTCTTTTATTTTTCTAGAATCGGAATGAACATTGGTAATCTCTAAGTCGAAATCGCCTATTTTATGTTTAATTTCGATAGAGGAGATAAGTTTGCTTAGTTTCATCGTAAATTCGTCCTTTCTTTTTTGCTTGGATTGATTATATAACAATTAAAAGATTTTGTAAAGTATACAAGAAAATTCTATAAAACTTGACAAATTAGCAAAAATGTGGTATAATATAATGTATTAATTTATTTTTGAGGAGAAAATATGCCGAAAAAAAGTAATGAAAAATTGGATAAACTAAATTTAAAATTTAATTTATATATTTTTGTTATTATCATGCTTTGTGTATTAATTTGCATTTATGATATAAGATTTATCATACCTGCGATATTGTTGTGCGCTTTTTTAATTTATTACACACTTTGGATGAGCGATAAAAGAAAAATAGAGATTGTCAATCACATTGAAGAAGTGACGACAGATGTTAATGTTGCAACAAGAAATAATTTAATAAATTCCCCAATACCACTTTTATTAATTGAAACAGATGGAACGATTATCTGGAAAAGTAAAAGTTTTATTGATGCTTTTAAAGATGTTGATGTAAGCACATACTTAAATCCAATTGTTAAGGAAATTAAACTTAATATTGAGAATGAGCAAGAAGATGGAAACGATTTTGATAAAAATAAATATATTACGAAACAGTTCAATATTGAAGGGAAATTCTACAAAATTTATGGTGGAATTTCTAGAAGCAAGAAAAAGGACAAGAGAAAGCAAAAAGAATATCAATTAACACTTTATTTTATCGATGACACAAAATACAATGACCTGTTTGACCAATACAATAATTCCAAGACTTGCATCGGAATTGCTATGATTGACAATTACGAAGATGTCATGCAAAGAGCCATTCCAGAAGAACGAACGGAATTAGTTGCTAATGTCGAAAAAATTATATTAGACTGGGCAAAAGAAACAGGCGGATTGATTGTAAAAACGGAAAGAGATAGATTTATTTATATTTTTGAACAACAATATTTATCCAATATTGAAAAAGAAAAAGTTAATATTTTGGATAAAGCAAAAAAATTAAGTGAAAACTCTAATATTAAAGTAACATTAAGTATTGCGATTTCCAATGAAGGCGAAAGCAATTTTGAAAAATACAAATCTGCTTTGGCTGGTATGGATATTGTTCTAGGACGTGGTGGCGATCAAGCTGTTGTTCGAAGAGATGGAAAATATAAATTCTATGGCGGAAATACGCTAGAGCAAGAAAAAAGAACCAAAGTAAAAGCAAGAACGGTTGCAGGTTCGATTGCCAAAGTGATTCAAGAAAGTTCGAATGTGATGATTATGGGACATAGCAATATTGACATTGATGCAGTTGGTTCTGGACTTGGAATGTATCGATTATCGAAGACATTAGGAAAAGATGCTTATATTGTATCAGAACCAAAAGGAAAATCACTTGGCAAATTTTTGGAGGCTCTGAGCGAAAATGAAGAATATGAAGAAGTTATCATAACAGATGAGGAAGCAGAAAACAAGATTAATCAAGATACGTTGTTAATCATTGTAGATACGCATAAAGCAAATTATGTAGAATTTCCAGAATTATTGCAAAAGATTGACAAGAAGATTGTTATTGACCATCACAGAAAAGCGCCAGATGCAATTACGGATGTTTTGGTATCTTTCCATGAAGTATATGCTTCATCTGCTTCTGAACTTGTAACAGAAATTATCCAATATGCCGCAGATGATGTCAAACTTACGTTATTGGAAGCAGAAAGTTTGTATGGTGGAATTATGGTGGATACCAAGAATTTTACGTTCAAAACAGGTGTTAGAACATTTGAGGCAGCGGCGTATTTGAGAAAGTTTGGAGTGGATATTATTCGTGTGAAAAAATGGTTTCAAGCCGATTTGGAAAGTTATAACGCAATTGCTGAAATCATAAAAAGTGTGGAAATAACCAATGACACGATTGCGATTGCGATTTACGACAACGAAGAAGATGAAAATGCTAACTTAATTTGTGCTAAAGCAGCAGACGAATTATTGACGATTAGTGATATCACTGCTTCTTTTGTCATTGGAAAAATGGGAGAAACAGTATTTATTAGTGGACGTTCCATTGGCGATATTAATGTTCAAATCATCCTTGAAAAACTAGGCGGTGGAGGGCACATTACTCTTGCAGGAGCACAAATGGAAGGCTTAACACTAGAAGAAGCCAAAAAAGAATTAATAATTCGAATCAATGAGTATTTTGCAGAGACTGAGTAATAAAGCTAGTAAGTTCTGGGGAAGAATTTATTTATGGTGTAATGCAAAATTAAAATGATAAATAAAAAGTACAGATTTAATCTGTACTTTTATTATATTTTTCCAACATTTTTCTCTGATATGGAATTAAAGAAAAGAAACTTACAGCAAGTGAAAGTTCGATAATAATTGTAGAAAATACACGTCCTGCTAAAGAATTTTGGTATTCTTCATTAATTCTATGAATCACTTGATTGGTGAATTCAGAGGAAATGAATTCGTATTTTTGATAGGCTTGTGCAATTGCATGGGAAAAAAGTAAATTATTAATGAATAAGTAGCCAATGCAAATTATGATAGAAAGTACAATGCACAAGGTAAATAGTAAATTCATTTTTTGCAAGAAACGAACTTTGTTTTCTTCGGATAATTTTGCTCTTTTTAAACTTTCGATTGTACTAGTTTTACAAATAAATCGCAAGAAATAAAATAGAAAAATTCCAGTAATGAGTGAAAGTGTAATGGATAATGGTGTGCTTGAAATATCTTCTAGTGCGTATTTTATGGCAAGAACAAGCACTAAGAAGATAAATCCAATTAAAATTCCATAAGACAAAAATAACGTAATATTTGATTTTAAAATACTTTTATAATTTGTTTCATTTGTTTCCATAAATTTCTCCTTTGTATTAATATAAAATATCATATCACAAAATAAAAAATAGGACAAGATTATTTGTGAAAAATCTTACAATTTTTATGCTATAACTCTTGAAAAAAAATTGCATAATTGATATGATAATAAAAAGCGGAACTAAGATTTTCTCCAATTCCTTATATTATTTAAGAAAATCTAAATTTCGCATCATTATTTACTACGAAAATTTTCTCCCTTATGGTTGATATTTCCAAGTAAATAAAAAATTTGAATAGGTGGATAAAAATGGAAGAAAAACCTATGATACATTCAAAGGAAAATATCATCAAAATGTGTATATGGATTTTTGTTATTATTTGTGTGGTATTTCTTTGCGCGAGCTATTTAATTAATGACGAATTTAGAAATAAAATTGATATGAAGATTTTAAAGAAAGAAATTACAGAAAATTCTGCTAACATGATTGAAATCAATTCAGACAGCAATCCTCATGTTGATTCCTTTGATAAATATATTGTTGTATTAAGTAAAAATGTCCTAAACTTCTATAATCAAGAAGCGACCAATGTAGCCCAAATTGATGTGAATATTACGATACCATATATGGCCTCAAACGGAAAATATCTTACAATTGCTGAAAACGGTGGAGAAAAAGTTTATTTAATTTCAGATCTTGGTGTCAAATGGGAAAAAGATATATCGGGCGAAATTTATAGAGTGAATGTCAATAAAAATGGATATGTTTCTGTACTTTTCAAAAATACAACCCATACATCAATTATTGCTCTTTATGATACAAATGGAAAAGAATTGTTTAAGTATTATTTTAAAGAAACTCATGCGATTTGTGCGGAAGTTTCAGAAAACGATAAATATTTAGCCATAGGAAAAATTGATTATTCAGGCACAGTTGTAAAATCCATAGTAGAATTAATTTCCATTGATTCCGCAATTCAGAATTCAAAGCGTTATATACTATATACTTATGAATCAGAATCAGGTAAAATTTTAAACAACATAAAATTCAATAGTAAACACGAAGCCATTTGCAGATTTGCTTCGTATGTCCAAAAAGTAACAAGTTTGTCAGACGAAAGACTATACGATGTTAAAAATGAAGACACTTTTGTGGATATAAATTTAGGAGATCATTTCGTTGTAATTGAAAAGGAGAATTCTGGACTATTTTCTTATCAATATCAAATGAATATCAAAAGCACAACTGGAAAAAGTGATAAATTATACATTTTAGAAAACGACGCGCCAAAAAGCTTGCAACTCAACAAAAATTTAATTTGCACAAAACTGGTTGGCGAAGTAAGAGTGATTAGCTCTAATGGTTGGTTAATCAAAAAATATAAGACTAATACTGAAATACAAGATATTGTACTAGGTGATAGTATTATGGGAATTGTATATAATAATAAAATCGAAGTAATCAATCTGTAATTTAGGAGGAGTCATATGGCAGGAATTGTAGTAGATATTATACTTTTCTTTATCGTAGCAGGAAATGCGACAATTGGCTACCGAAGAGGACTAGCGCGTGTGGTTTTTAATATTTGTTCAACAATTGTTGCAATCATTTTGGTATTTGTTTTGTATCAACCAACAACGAATTTTGTGATTAACAATACCAAATTATCTGAAAAAATGGAAACTGCTTTCCAAGAAAATTTGCAATATATATTTGAAACCAATGGAAACGAAACACCTCAAGAATTGCAAGAAAATAAAAATCTTATGAATGCTTTAAATGTATTTATTGGCGATGAAATGGGAAATTTAATACAAGATACAACTGATAGCGTTGTCAAATATGTATCTATTCAAATATCTCATAAAATCATTAGTGTAGTGGTATTTTTTGCATTATTTACGATCATAAGATTAGCCTTATATGTTTTAAGAAACTATGTTGAATTAATTGGTGATTTACCAATTATCCGCGTATTCAACGGGTCAGGGCGGAATGATTTATGGAATTATCAAAGGATTCTTGCTAATTTACGTTTTATTTGCTATAATATCACTTATCTTACCAATTATGGAAAATACAGGTCTCATGACTGCGATTCAAAGTGCGCCAATTGGTAGTAAAATGTTTAATAACAATATTATCTTAAACTTAATATTTAAGTTTTTATAAAATTAAATGAAATATGGAGATGGTAATTTGAGAAGAGATAAAAAAAGTAAAGAAAAAAAGAAGAAGAAAAAATTGGGAAAAGTTTTATTAATTGTTGTAGTGATTGTTATGATGTGTTTAGGTGGATATTTGGGATACTCCATTTCTAAAAACGGTGGTGGTCTGCAAGGTGTTTTAGCAACTGTTTTGGGGCAAGATATGGAAGATTTACAAAATTTAGATACCATTCACATTCTCGTTCTAGGAATTAGCGAAGACCTTGATTCGAGACTAACAGACACCATTATGGTATGTTCGTATAATCCCAAAACGCAAAGAACATCTATGTTATCGATTCCAAGAGATACTTTTATTGGAAAAAACAAAAATAAAGCCTCAGGCTATGACAAAATAAATGCTGTATATGCTAGCAAAGGGCCAGAAGGAACGGTCAAAGTAGTGGAAGAAATAACAGGAATGACGATTCCTTATTATGCAGTCATCAACAATCAAGTCGTCATTGATTTAGTAAACGATATTGGCGGAGTCTATTTCGACGTGCCAATCAAAATGAATTATGACGACAAAACGCAAAATTTACACATTCACTTAGAAAAAGGATACCAAAAACTAGACGGCGATCATGCAGAACAATTATTAAGATTTCGCCACAACAATAACGGAAGTTCCTATTCAGCAGAATATGGAGACAACGATTTTGGTAGAATGAAAACCCAAAGAGAATTCATGATGGCAGTTGCTAAGCAAACATTAAGCCTAAAAAATATAACCCACATCAAAACGATTATGACGACTATTTTCGAAAACGTAGAAACTAATCTAACCCTAGACGATATCTTCCCGTACGTACCATGGGCGGTAAGTTTCGACACAGCTAACATCAGTAGCAACCAAGTTGTAGGAACGCCACAAGAATACAACAAACTAAGTTTCTTCTCCCATGACGAAGAAAAAACAGCAGAAATCGTAAAAGAAATGACCAATTATGTAGAAGGAATCGAAGAAGTACAAGATCCAGAAGGCGAAACAGAAAATGTTACCGATTCGGAGAATAGTACGAAAGAAACCAATACAAGCAAAACAACGAACACAACGAAAAAGAATAAAAAATAAACAAAAAAAGCTTGCATTTTCCTTAACAAGCCTTTATAATAGAAAGCATAGGAATTTATTTCCTATGCTTTTTCTTATTTCTTTGTGTCTTTTTCTGTTGTCTCAGAAGAATTCCAACTCCCAAAATCAGCAAAAGAATCGCTCCAAACAAAACAAAAAGATTTACATTTATTTTGGCTATAACTTCTGTTTCAGCAACAAGATTGGTTGAATATTCCACATCATCAATCCTGTAAGTCATTTTTCCCAAAACACTACCTGCCTCAATTGGTGCTTCCAAATTTTCATTTAGCGTAATATCAGGTGTCAAACTGTTTAAATCAATTTCTGTATTAAGATAGGCAGACAAATCGTCTTTTGCAAGTAAATTTAGACTTCGTGTATCCTTATTTCCATTCTCAATTTCGATATTTTTCACAACATCATTTGCCTTTACAATATCACGAAATCCGAAATCGTGGAATCCATAATCAAACAAAGCCTTTGTGTCAATATATCGCTCGCTTAAACCTTCCGCGTTTGTTCCTGCGTGCAATACAACTCCAATTAATTCCACATTATTTTTTCGTGCTGCAGAAATTAAACAATTTTTTGCCTCTGTTGTATATCCTGTTTTAATACCAATCACATTTTCTTGATAATAACGACTATTCGGACGAATCATATCATTTGTCGTAAGGCAAATTCTGTCTTGTGCAGGATATTGATTGGTTGCAGGCAACGTATAAGAAGTGGTTGATACATAATTTCGAAATGTTTCATTCTTCATAGCATAATGTGCCATTAAATACAAATCGTAAGCTGTAGAATAATGATTTTCATGATGAATTCCATTTGGGTTGACAAAATGTGTATTTTGACACCCAAGTTCTTTTGCTTTTTCATTCATTTTATCTGCAAAACTTTCCACAGAACCACTAATATGCTCTGCCAAAACAACAGCCGCATCATTTGCCGATTTCACCATTAAAGCATACATCAAATCTTTCACACAAATCTGCTCATTTTCCCTCAAATTACAATTCACATAACCAGACGGAATCGAGAAAACAGCATTACGACTAACGGTTGCCATTTCTTCTAAATCACAATTTTCTAACACGAGAATCGCAGTCATCACTTTTGTGGTGCTTGCTGGGTACATTTTTTCGTGAGAATTTTTTTCAAACAATATTTTTCCCGTACTAGATTCCACCAAAATTGCAGCACTAGAGGCAACAGGCGGTTCTACAGCCAAACTAATATGAGAAAATAATAAACAAAATAGAATCAAAATCATACCAATTTTTCTTTTGAACTTCATAAAAAACTCCTTTAAATCTTTTCCTTAATCATATCTTAAAAGTTGACAAAATTCAACAAAAAATAAAAATAAAATCAGAAAGGGTGATGTAAATGATGGATAAACAAAAAATAATTAAAATAGCAATCGCAGTTGTTATCGTAATTCTAGCGATTGTATACTATTTTTCTACCAAAGAAGAAAATTCCTATGATGACATTTTAGTAAATAATGTCGTGATTGAAAATAAAGTAGAAGAGGAAAAACAAGAGTCAGAGAAGGAAAGTAGTTTTATCAAAGTATATGTGGCTGGGGAAGTAAATAGCCCTGGCGTAATTGAATTAGAGGAGGGTTCGAGAATTGAAGATGCAATCCAAGGGGCAGGAGGAGTGAAGGCAGAAGCAAATTTGAAAAATATTAATTTAGCGTATGAAGTGTCAGATGGTGAGAAAATTTATATTCCGAATCTTTCAGAAGAAAGTGAAGACGAAAATGTGCTAGAGCCAAATACTTCAAATTCGAGCACTAATGCAAAAGGTAAAGTGAACATTAACAAAGCAACTGCTACAGAATTAACGAGTGTTCCTGGAATTGGAGCATCAACAGCGCAGAAAATTATAACGTATCGTGAAGAAAATGGGAAATTTCAAACAATTGAAGATGTGAAAAAGGTGTCAGGTATTGGGGATAGCAAGTTTGAGAGTATGAAGGATTTTATTGCAGTAAAATAGATATATCAATATTATAAAGATATTTTGATAGAATATTGATATAAAAACGAAGGGATTATAAAAATGGAAGAGAAAAAGAATTAGAAGAAAAAAGTAATGTGCAAAAAATGCACTTTGCTAATTCAGATAGACCTATAGCGTTATATAATCTTGATGTGGTTATATCAGTAGGATATCGTGTAAAGTCAAAAAATGGCATTTTATTCAGAAAATGGGCAAACAAAATCCTGAAAGATTACCTAGTAAAAGGATATGCCGTAAACCAAAGAAGATTAGAATATTTGGAGAAAACAATTAAACTGATTAATATAGCCAATAGAATTGATGAGAGGCTAGAAGGTAATGATGCAAGAGAAATTTTAAAAGTGATAGGAGATTACTCGAAAGCATTGGATTTGTTAGATGATTATGATCATAGAACATTAAGGAAAATACAGGGAAAGAAAGATGAAAGAAGAATTGAATATGGAAAATGTATAGAACTTATCAATCAATTAAGGTTGTATGAACAGAGTTTGTTGTTTGCTATAGAAAGGGACAAAGGGTTGGAAGCTATTATTGGTAATTTGTATCAAAGTTTTGCAGGACAAGATGTTTATAAAAGTATTGAAGAAAAAGGTGCAAATTTATTGTATTTAGTTGTTAAAAATCATGTTTTTGTAGATGGAAATAAACGAATTGGAGCGACATTATTTTTGAATTTTTTAAATAGTGAAAATTAGCAAAGATTTTGCAATTATTTTATATAATAGTCTTGCTATTATATGCAAATTTTGATATGCTATCTGTATAATATTGATAGGAGGAAAAAACGATGCCAATGATTAGACCAAGCTCAGATTTAAGAAATAACTATAATGAAATATCGAAAATATGCCATGAAACCAAAGATGCCGTATATATTACGAAAAATGGAACAGGTGATTTGGCTGTGATGAGTATTGAATTATATGAAGATATGATAGAGAAATTTGAAATTTATGAAAGAATTAAGAAAACACTTCAAGAGATTGAGCAAAATAAATGGGAAAAGGATTCTTGGAATGAAATAGAAAAAGAAGGAACAGATTAACGAAAAACCTACTTCGATGAGAAGTAGGTTTTTTATGGATTCAAATACTTCCTAGCCCTTTTTTTCAACTTTTTGGCACGATAAACAACAATATGCCTGTTCAAAAAAGCAATCAATAATCGAATGCCAACTAGTCCCATTAAAATGTAAATAAATACGGTAAAACGAAACGAAGAGGGATCAGATGAATTTTCAGTTCCAACAACATCGGCTTTTGATTCTTCGGTGGAATTATTTGGGGCAATTTCTTCGTTTTTTTCAGTCACAGCGTAGGAAGCAAAATTGTTATTTCCATATTCCAATAAATTAATGGTGTCCAAATATCTTGCACTTCGTCCGTCTTCAGTGGTTTCGGCGTGTAAAACGACTGAAATCAATTCCAAACCATCTTTTTGACTCATACAAATTAAGCAATTTTTTGCTTGTGTGGTAAAACCTGTTTTTCCAGCAATTGCATAAGGATAATAGAATTGACTGCTTTCTGCCATTAAACTATTGGTATTGACTAAGACACGGTCTTCTGACGGATATTGATCTGTAGCAGGCAGTATGTATTGCTTGCTACAGATAATTTTGCGAAAAGTTTCATTTTGCATACAATATTTTGCCATAATTGCTAAATCGTGAGCTGTTGTTATATGATTGTCATCATGAATTCCGTTGGCATTGACAAAGTGTGTGCCTGTACAACCGAAGTTCAATGGCTTTGGCGTTCATCATGTTAGCAAAGTTTTCAATGGAACCACCTACTCGTTCTGCAATGACGTTGGCTGCTTCGTTTGCTGATTTTAGTAAAAGCGCATATAATAAATCTTCCATAGAAAGTTGTTCACCAACTTGAATTTTCGCGTTGGTGTAGCCACTTTTGATGCAAGTTATGGCAGATTCACTTGCTGTGATTTTTTCGGAAAGGTCACAATGTTCGATTGCAAGAATAGCGGTTAAAATTTTAGTGGTACTTGCTGGATACATTAAGGTATTGGCATTTTTTTCATATAAAACATTGCCAGTATGATAGTCTATTAAAATAGCGGACGGTGAGTAAATCATTGGTTCGTCAGCAAAAACGGAATTGCTTATAAAAAAATTAGCGAAAACTAATAAAAATAGTAGAATAAAAATTTTTTTGTAAAAAATCATTAAAAATCTCCTCTTTTGGTAATAATAAAACATATACATTATATACTTAAATAGAACTAAAATAAAGAGGAAATAAAAAATTGATCATTTATATTTTAACATTTATTATGATAATTATTTTAATATTTACCAATGCCATAACTGACGCGCCGAATGCGATTGCAACTTTGGTGGGGACAAAGGTGATGCCATTTCGAAAAGCAGCAAATTTGAGTGCCATTTTTAATTTTATTGGAATTATTGTGATGAGCTTTATCAATATTTCAGTTGCTAATTGTATTAGTTCGATGGTAGATTTAAAAGATAGCGAAAATGGGATGATTGTACTGTTGTCTGGCATTATTTCGGTTATTTTGTTTGCGTTAGTGGCTATGAAATTTGGAATACCAACTAGTGAAACTCATGGCTTAATTGCAGGTTTGACAGGTGCGGCTGTTGCAATTTATGGCTGGAATTCGGTTAGTTTGTATGAATGGAGAAACGTGCTAATTGGATTGGGTTGGTCGATTGTAGGAACATTTGTGATTGGATACCTTGTGACTAAAATATTTAAAAAAATAATAAACTTAAAGAATGAGAATATTGAAAAATGGCAAATGATTGGATGCTGTGGAATGTCTTTTATGCATGGAGCACAGGATGGACAAAAATTTATTGGAATTTTAATTATATTTTTTAGTTTAGTAAGAAATAGTTATATTCCTAGTCAAATTAATCCGCTAAATTATGCAGGAATTATTATCTATACAGCATTTATCATGGCGATGGGAGTTTCCATTGGTGGGAAGAAAATTGTGGATAATATAGGAAGCCAAATGGCAAAATTGGATAATAAACAAGCCCTAATGAGTGATATCACTACAGTTTTTACGTTATTTATTGCAAGTATGACTGGAATTCCAGTTAGCACGACTCATGCTAAAACAGTTTCTATTATAGCAGTTGGAAATAGCGAAAAATCTAAAATTGATCGAAAAAAAGTATTTAGTATTTGTAAAGCATGGTTTTGGAATTTTCCAGTTTCAGGTTTGATTGGTTATGTTTTGGCAACTGTAATAGGTAAGATTGTTTAATTAAAAATCAAAAAATTTCTTTAAGTCATCGAAATTAATATCTAATACAAGACAAAAGGCAACTAATTCAAAATCTTTAACAATCATTTGGTTATGCTCAATTCTATAAATTTCATTGCGTGACATTTCTATACCAAGAAGCTCTAGCTCTCTACATAAGTCAACTTTGGTGAATTTTTTCTTTTCCCTAGCGGTTTTGATAAGATTACCTATAATATTTGGCTTATTGTTAAATTTTTTCAAAATATGCCTCCTTGTTTATTAGGTACGATAAACTTAATTTATATAAATACCATATGTCGATTTTTGTCAAATTTTGTCTAAAAATAGCGAAGCTATTGAAATCATTTTAGAAATGTGGTATATAAATGTAAAATGGTTTTATAGTTGTGTTGATTTTATAATAAGATTTATGCTACGATAAACAGGGAGACTGTTCATTTTTTAAAAATAAATATAAGGGGGGATTTGTATGGTAAAGATATCTGATGCGGAATTAGAGGTAATGAAGGTTGTGTGGAATAGAAAGAGAGCGACTTCTGTTGAAATTATAGAGGATTTAAAAGATGTTACTTGGAATTATAATACAATTAGAACTTTGATAAAAAGGTTACTTGTAAAAGGTGCAATTGAAATCGTCAAAAAAGAAGGAAAAACATACACATATAAAGCAGTAATTGGAGAAGATGAATATAAAGTAGATTTAACAAGAAAGATTTTGAAGAAATTGTATCATGGTTCAATTAGTGAATTTGTAATTCAGTATTGCGAAAATGGTGGACTGACAGAAACAGAGGTAAAACAACTTATTGCAGAAATCAATAAAATGGCGGATCATATAAACTAATAAAGAAAAGTACTGCTAGAAAGAGACTAGCAGTACTTTTTACAGTTATGTCTTAATTTTAAAAGAAGATAAAACAGAAGAACTAATATTAGTATTAAACGGTAAATCATCTAAAGGAAATTCAATATCGAAAATATAAAGGGAGTCGCCAATTTGTAGCCAAGTAACTTGCAAATAAAAGGCTTTATTTAGTATTTTGTCTAAGTAATGAAAACTATAAGTATAAGCTAAATTCCCATTGACAGATAGTTCCTTTGTTTCAGATAAGTTCGAATGACTTTCAAAATTGCCTAAAAATGTATTTTTGTCTGCTTCCAAAATTTCAGCTAAGGCTTGATTTTGGATAGCATTTTCTTTTGTGATAAAAATATTTAAATTATTTTCGGAGCGAAGTTCCATAACATATCCTAAATCTGATTCACAATTTTTTAGATTAAGTGCGTTTGAAAGCTCAATGCTAATGGAATGATCGGAGCTTTCGAAAACAGTTGTAGATGGATTTGTTTTTGTTTTTTCAGGTTCTTTTGGAGTAGAAACTTTGTGAATGATTAGAAAAATAATCAAAAACAGTATTAGTACAAGAATAGCCGATGCTATAGCGACTTTTTTCTTATTCAAATGGCGTGGTTCTTGGTAAAAATCGTACATAATAATACCTCATTTTTAGTTTGTTAGATATACTATATTATATTTATGATAAAAATACAAGAAGATTGTGAAAAATATGAAAAAAATATTGACAAGTGTAAAATAACATGATACAATTCGTTCAATTATTTCAAAAATATTTATTCTTATTTCAATTCGAAATAAAAAAATCAAAAAGAAAATTTAATAAAAAAGGAGTGATAATTTGTCGTTATCAATTGTAAAAAGTATGTCTCTGCAAGGTTTAGATGGAGTTCTAATTAATGTTGAGGTGGATATTTCTGCTGGGATGCCAAGTTGGGAAATAACAGGTTTGCCAGATGCTTCCATTCGTGAATCAAAGGAAAGAGTAAGGACTTCGATTAAAAATTGTGGATATGAAGTGCTAAGTAGAAAATATATTATTAATTTATCGCCAGCCAATATTAGGAAAGAGGGTTCAATGCTAGATTTGGCGATTGCAGTAGGAATTTTGCGTTCCATGGATGCCATTGAGGAATGTAATTTGGAAAATACAGTAATTGTTGGGGAATTATCGTTAAATGGAAAAATTAATAAAATTAATGGAATTTTACCAATTTGTGTGGAATCTTTAAAATATGGAATAAAAAGAGTAATAGTTCCTAAAGAAAATGCAAAGGAGGCTGCAATCGTAAGTGAATTGGAGGTTATTGGTGTATCTAATTTGAAAGAAGTAATCCAGTTTTTAAATGGTGAAATTGAAATCAAAAGCGAAAAAGTAAATTTAGAAGAAATTTTGCAAAATAACAAAAGTACAAAACTAGATTTTTCAGAAGTAAAAGGACAAGAAAGCATCAAAAGAGCGCTAGAAATAGCAGCAGCTGGTGGACACAATTGTTTAATGATTGGAACACCGGGCTCCGGTAAAACCATGATGGCAAGGCGTCTGCCCACTATTTTGCCAGATCTGACGTTTGAAGAATCACTAGAAATTAGTAAAATTCATAGTATTGCTGGAAAACTTGGAGAAAATACGTTGGTAACGCAGAGACCATTTCGAAGTCCACATCACACTATTTCGGCCAATGGATTGATTGGCGGTGGGAAAATTCCCAAACCCGGTGAAATAAGCTTATCACATTATGGTGTTTTATTTTTGGATGAGTTATTGGAATTTAATCGAAATACGTTGGAGGTTTTACGTGGGCCACTTGAAGATAGAATGGTTACAATTAGCCGAGTTGGTGCGAGTTTGACATATCCGTGCAATTTTATGTTAATTGCTAGTATGAACCCTTGCCCTTGTGGATATTTGGGTAGTAAGGAACGAAAGTGTAATTGCACGCAAAAGCAAAAAGAAAACTATAGAGCTAAGTTGAGTGGACCTTTATTGGATCGATTTGACATTCATATTCAAGTGCCAAGTGTGGACTATAAAAAGTTGGAAACGAAAAGTCAAGAAGGTTCGGAAGAGATTCGAAAAAGAGTTAATGAAGCAAGAAATGTGCAAATTCAACGTTATGAAGATTTAGAGATTTTTTCAAATGCAGAATTAACACCTAAATTGGTTGAAAAATATTGTGAGTTAGATCAAGAGTGCAACGAAATTTTGAGTCAATCGTTTGAAAAATTAAATTTGAGTGCACGCGCCTATTCCAAAATTTTAAAAGTAGCACGAACCATTGCTGATTTAGATTACTGCGAGAAAATTAAAAAAATTCATTTAATTGAGGCAATTCAGTATAGGAGTTTAGATAGAATATGAGAGAAATTCAGGAGATAAGCATAAATGATGAGGTCTTTCCGGAGAAATTGCGAAAAATCAAGAATCCGCCAACGAAATTATACGCAATTGGAAATGTAGAGTTGTTGGATAAGCCAAGTTTAGCAATTGTTGGAACACGCCATATCACAGAATATGGTATCAAAAACTGTGAAAATTTTGCGCAAAAAATGGTTGAAGAAAATATTCCAGTTGTGAGTGGTATGGCGATTGGGACGGATAGTGTGGCGCATCGAACCGTTTTGCAATATGGTGGAGAGACAATTGCGGTTTTGGGTGGTGGATTTGAGCGTATTTTTCCAAAAGAGAATTTGGGATTATTTGAAAATATTATTGAAAGAAATGGACTGGTGGTGACGGAGTATCCACCTCAAGTTTCCGCGAAAAGTGAGCAATTTTTGGAAAGAAATCGAATTGTAAGTGGCTTGTCGGAAGGGGTTTTGATTATTGAGGCAGCGTATCGAAGTGGAACGAGTGTTACAGCAAAACTTGCGTATAAACAAGGGAAAGTAGTAATGGCGCTACCAGGAAGGTTGGATGACCCATATGGAGTGGGAGTCAATAAATTGATTCAGGAAGGAGCTAAACTGGTTACAAATATCGAAGATGTGATGCAACATTTTCCACAGTTTATGTATCATTTTGGGAAGACGAGCCAAGAAAAACAGATGACTTTTTGGGACGAAAAAGAAGAGTACCAGGAAATTATGAAAATTTTGCAAAAGCAGGCGTTGTCAATTGAGGAAATTGTGCAAAAAACGAAACAAAAGAATTTGAGGGAAACCTTAAATTTGCTGATAAATATGGAATTAGAAGGAATCATTACGCAAGAAATTGGGGTGGGATATAAAATTCAGAAAGGATAAATAAAATGACAAACACGCAGTTAGGTCAAAAAGGCGAAAAAGTAGCAACTAAATATTTAGAAAAATTGGGATATACCATAGTTTCTAGAAATTATAAATGTTCATATGGAGAAATTGACATTATTGCGAAAGATAAAAAAGACCTTGTTTTTGTTGAAGTAAAAACAAGGTCTTCCAGAAAATATGGTGAAGCTCGTGAGGCGGTCAATGAATATAAAAAGAAGCATATAAAAAAAGCAGCGACATATTATATGTATAAACATCGATTGGAAAATGAATTAGTTCGTTTTGATGTGATTGAAATTTATGTTAAAGAAAATGAATTTTATATCAAGCAAATTAAAAATACATTATGGTAAGAGAATTGTTACAAAAAAGAAATATTTCAATTGTGTAACATTCTTGCAATAGAAATTTTATACTGATATAATATAAACGAGTAATTATGTCTAGGAGAAACAAATGAGAAACATTATTGTAAAAATATTAAAAAAATATAAACTACAATTTGCCATCGTGTGGGGATTTATTGCAATTAATATGTATTTAATTACTGTTCCACCACAAATTATTGGTAAAATTGTGGACTTACTATATAATATAGAAGAAAATAGAAATTTAATTATGACGCAAGTTATCTGGCTAATTGCAACTGCAGTTGGTTTGCTGTTTATTAGATTGCCTTGGCGATATGGTGTGGGAATTATTGCGCGTGGATTTGAGAAGGACTTCAAAAATAAATTATTTGACCAATTTATGAAAATTAAAATGACGAGTTTGCAAAATATCAAAAATGGTGAACTGATGTCATATTTTACGAAAGATGTTGGAGAATTGCGAGTTTTTCTATATCGTCTAACTTCGCTTGGTTCAAGAATTTTGATAACTTTTACAATCGTAACCTATAAAATGATTTCAGGTGTTAATCTAAAATTAACTTTGGTGACGATGTGTCCCATTATTGTTACCAGCTTTTTGGTAGTTATGATTAAAAAATACGTTGAGAAAAGCTTCAAAAAGTCACGAAAATATTATACAGAATTATCGGAATTTGTGCAGGAAAGCACGGATAGCATTAAAACTACGAAAGCTTATTCTGGCGAAGTGAGCCAATTAAAAGAATTTATTCGAAGAAATAAATTACTAAAAGAAGCCAATAACGCTGTTGATGTACATTCTACGTTATTGACTACTTGCGTGAATATTTGCTTTGGATTGTGTTATGGAATTTCTTTGATTTATGGCTCAAAATTAGTTTTGGAAGGAAACGTTACAATTGGAGAATTTATTGCTTTTAATGGATATATTGGCTTGTTTGTTGGGCCAGTATCTTGGATTCCGGGAATTATATCAAGATTTAAAAGAGCACAGATTTCATATCGCCGATTGGAAAAAGTATTTAGTTTAGAAAGAGAAAAAATATCGATTAGAGAGGAAAGAAATTCTAATACGATATCAGGCGATATTGTAATTACTGATTTAACTTATAACTATACACAAAACATAGAAGTTGCGTTAAATCACATTAATCTTGAAATCAAAGAAGGAGAAACTCTGGGAATTATTGGAACGATTGGTAGTGGAAAAACGACTTTGATGAATTTGCTATTAAAATTATATCCAGTTCCTAATGGAAAAATTAGCATTGACGGAGTGGATATTAATGATATTCCACTAAATGTCTTAAGAAGAAGTATTTGCTATATTACGCAAGATTCGTTCTTGTTTTCAAGTACGTTAAAGGACAATATTAGTCTATTTAGAGAAGATTTTAAAGATGATGAAATCATTGAAAGTACAAGGAATGCTATGATTCATGATGACATCGACAAAATGAATGAAGGAATTTATACCAGACTTGGCGAACAGGGAGTCGATTTATCTGGTGGGCAAAAACAGAGAATTGTTATTTCAAGAGCCTTTTTGCAAAAAAGTAATTTTGTGATTTTTGACGATACTTTTTGCGCATTAGATAATCGAACCGAAGAAGCATTGCTAAAAAATATAAAAGAATTAACTAAAGGAAAAACTTGTATCATTATATCTAACAGAATTTCAGACATCAAAGATGCTGATAAAATTATTGTGTTAGACGAAGGAAATATGATAGAAGCAGGAAATCACGAAACTTTGATTAATCGAAGAGGTTTATATAGCAAACTTTATAGGCAACAATCTTCAAAAGAAGAAATGTTAGGTTAGGAGAAAACAAATGAAAAGTAAAACTTTATCCAGAGTCAGAGAACTGGCCAGACCGCATAAAAAAACAATTGTGATTACTTCTATTTTGTCGCTTATTATTGGAATTGGTGAAATTGTCAAGCCATATTTGTTAGAAATTGCGATTGATGAATATATTAGCCAAGGGATTTTTCAAAAGGGGAGCATCACGGTTGGAATGATTGGTGCGTTTTATATTGCAATTGTGCTGTTGGGGAATTTTATTGATTTTATCACAACAACTACGGTGAATATGATGGGTGAGGAAGTTATCTATACATTAAGAAATAAGTTATTTAAATTTACCCAAAATACGAATATCACATTTCACGATAAAACTTCGGCAGGAAAATTGTTTGTCAGAATCACAAATGATGTAGAAGATATTTCTACTTTATTTAAGGATGTTGTAGCAACGATTGTAAAAGACGTTATCTTGATTCTTGCCATTGCAGTCATTATGCTGTATTTTAATAGCAAATTGGGATTACTATCTTTTATCGTTGTTCCATTTATTATTCTATTTTCAATGACTTTGACAACAATCTTGCATAAGCAATATGATGTTTCCAAAGTGATTCGAACGAATTTGAATACGTTTTTAGCAGAATCTATTTATGGTGCTAAGATTATAAAAGTATTTAACATTCAAAGAGAAAAACAAAAACAATGTGAAACGTATACTAGAGATTTTTGTAAGGCAAGAGTAAAAACAGGTTTTATAGAAGCGTTGCTTCCAGCGTTAATGACTGTTTTGGAAAATATGGGAATTGCTATTATTGTGGTTGTGTGTACAAACCATATTTGGGGAATTACGCTAGAAGTTGGATTCATTTATGCCTTTATTTCGTATATCAAACAAATATTTGAACCGATTAATCGAATCATAGAAAATATGGAAACCGTACAAGAAGCCTTTGTTTCAATTGACAAAATATACGATATTTTAGACCAAAAAGAATATTTGGAAGATTTTGAATCAGGAATAGAATTGGAAGATGTCAAAGGTAAAATCGAATTTAAGCATGTGTGGTTTTCTTATGATGATGGTAAGAAGTGGATTTTAAAGGATGTTAGCTTTACCATTCAGCCGGGTGAAAGTATTGCTTTGGTCGGAAAAACTGGTTCTGGAAAAACGACCATTACAAATTTAATCAATCGATTTTATGATATTCAGCAAGGTGAAATTTTGCTAGATGGTGTGAATATTAAAGATATTAATTTGCGAAGTTTAAGAAGCAATATTGGAATTATTTTGCAAGATCCATTTATTTTTGCCAAAAGCATTAAGGAGAATATTAAATTATACAAAAATTTGTCAGACGAAGATGTTCAAGAGGCAGTTGAACTTGCCTCAGCAGAAGAATTCATCAATTCTTTACCAGAAGGAATGGAGGCAATTGCCAACGAAAGAGGAAATTCGTATTCCGAAGGACAAAAACAATTAATTGCATTTGCACGAGTGTTTGCAAATAATCCTAATATTTTCGTGTTGGACGAAGCAACAGCCAACATTGACACTTACACAGAAAGCCTTATTCAAAAATCAATTGATAGATTATCTGCCAACAAAACTTCTATTTTTATTGCACATCGATTATCAACGATTGTTAATGTGGATAAGATTATTGTGCTAAGTGATGGTGAGATCGTGGAAGAAGGAAATCATGAGAAGTTACTACAAACAGGTGGATATTATTCGAAGCTTTATAATGCGTATTATGAAAGTTTAGGGTGATTTTTATAAAAAAACAGCTAAAAATAGGAAAAAATGATAATAACTCTTGCTTTTTTTGACAAAATGTTGTATAATTATTATAAGTATAACTTTAAAAATGTTTATATTTACATAAACGTAAATATTTTTATAAAAAGGATGGTAAAAATATGATTAAAGAGAAAATTTTAAAAATCGTAACAGCAGGAGCGTGTATTGCAACACTAATAATGCCACACACAAGTGTTGTGTTAGCAAGTGTTTTAACGAATAGTTCTGATGTTTCAGGAAGAGTTGACACAGTAGAATTAAAAGCAATTCCATATCATGAAAGTGGATATGCTTATCAAGCAAAGCAAGCTGGAAAAGATTTAGGAACTGAAATTTTAAAAATATTGCAAAAAGATGGGATTAATTATGATTATGCAAACGAATTTTATTGTATTGACGTAAACAACTCTTTCCCAATGCTAGATGGTTACTCATATAACTATAAAAGAGCAATTGAAGATTTCTTTGCAGGAAATCCATCGAACCAATTTCCAGCAAATGAAGGAAATCATACATATTTTCATCCAACAGATGAAGAATATAATTCTCTATGCTGGTTATTGAAAAATATGTATTTAAGAAAACAAATGTCAGAAGAGGCAAGAACAGAACAATTGAATTCATTGCTATCAAATGCTTGCGCAGACCTATTAAATGCAGGATTTGAGGAAATTGGCTCAGTTGAGGATATAAAAGCATTAATCAATGAGGATGATATTGAAATCGTTCAACAATGGGCTATTTGGTATTTTACCAACAATGGGGAAGCAACATTGCAAGACATTGATATTGTACAAAGAGATTCAAATGGAAATATTACTTTACCAATGTTAGATGTAACAAGATTATCGACAGAGTATGACAATATGAATCCTGAAAAATATAAAATACTAAATTATTTATATTGTTACTTCATTAAAACAGCGGAAGAAAATTCTACATTAGCAACAAATGAATCTTATCCATCGATTGTTCAAACAAGTCCAACGAGTGTGGTAGATGGCTCAGACTACAAAATAGGACCTTTTAAAATTTCTGCTTCTTCCGATGTGAAGACAAGTTCTTATTCTGTAAAATTGATGTCAGGAAATAATGAAATAACAAATTACACAATAAAAGATGAGCAAGGAAATACTTTATCACAAAATATTGCTTCTGTTTTAAATACGAATTATTATATTTATTTGCCAGTGGCTCAAACCGATGTTAGTAATATTCAATTAAAATTAAACTACTATGATACAAAAGCTTCTGTCTGGAAAAAAGTTCTTGATAACAATGATATGGAATACGATGAAACACATCAACCAGTTATCTTAATTACAAGAGAATTAGAAGAAGAAAATATTTCATTAAAAGTAAATCCAGACTTAGCTTTGAGAAAATACATTATTGCAGTAAATGACACACAAATAACGAACAGAACTCCGCAAGTAGATATCTCAGGTTTACGCGATGGATCGAGCACAACAGCTGTTTATAAACATAGAAAAGATGCTGTAGAAGTAAAAGTGGGAGATACGGTAACTTACCGAATTGTAGTTTATAATGAAGGAAATGTAGAAGCAAAAGTTTCAGAAATCGTAGACTACTTACCAGAAGGGTTAGAACTAGCAGAAAATAATCAAACCAATAGTGATTTTGGTTGGACAGTCTCAGAAAATGGTAGCATTACAACGAAGGCAACGGAAAATACAAGCATACCAGCATTTGGAACGGAATTACAAGGTACCTATGTAGATGTTGTATGCAAAGTAACTGACAAAGCAAGTTCAGGTGCAATTTTAACAAACATTGCAGAAATTAAAGCAGATAATATAAATGATAGAGATTCAACACCAGATTCATTAGCAAGTAAAATTAGTTCAATCGACAAATCAACTTACATAGGAAACGATAACAAAGCAGATTTATCCGACTCAAACTATTTCTATAAAGGCTCAGAAGATGATGACGATTTCGAAAAATTAGTTGTTGCAGGAAAAGCATTTGACTTAAAGTTACAAAAATTTATCACAAAAGTAAATGGAAAAACAGTTACAGAGAGTAGAGAACCAAAAGTGAATACAAATCCATTGAAAAACGGTTCAACCAATGCAGAATATACAACTGTGAAAACGCCAGTATTTGTCCAAAAAGGTGATATTGTAACTTACACAATTCGTGTTTACAATGAAGGGGAAGAAGACGGTTATGCAGAAAGCATTGCAGATTATTTGCCAGATGGACTTGGCTATTTAGTAAATTATAATGAAAATATCAACAATTATTGGGCGATTCCAACAGATTCACAAGTAAATACTGTGAAATTAAATCAAATTCCAAATGGAACGAAAAACTTAAAAGTAACCGATTTCACAGGAGTAACTGACTTAAATAATGTAGATGTTGTAAAGGGTAGCGTAAAACTAACATCAACTGCCTTAAATTCAAGCAAGTCAGATAACTTAATTAAAGCTTTTGATGGCTCAGATAAATTATCTTATAAGGATATACAAGTTACTTGTATTGTGTTAGAAGACAGCAATTTAAGAAATATTGCAGAAATTACAAATGATTCTGATGCGAACAAAAATGAAGTAACGGATCGAGACTCAACACCAGATACGGTTGACCCAAATAACTATCCTGGAAATGACCAAAACCAAGATGATCACGACTATGAAATTTTAGTTATGAAAAAATTTGATTTAGCTTTACAAAAATTTATAACAGCTGTAAATGACAAAGAAATCAAAGATAGAGTTCCAAAAGTTAGTTTAGATGAAAATAAAAAAATAAAATATGAACACCCACAAACAGCCCTAGAAGTTAATCATGGAGATATTGTGACATATACCATTAGAGTTTACAATGAAGGTGAAGTAGATGGTTATGCTGCTGAAATTAATGATGATATTCCAAATGGCTTAGAATTAGATAGTAACAATGAAATCAATAAAAAATATGGTTGGGTAATGTATGATGCCAATGGAAATGTAACCAAAGATACATCTAAGGCGGCAGAAATAAGAACAGATTATTTATCAAAACAAAAAGCAGAAGCCAGAAAAGAAAATGCTTTATTAACAGCATTTGATAGCGAAAAAGGCAATCTATTCTACTTAGACGTAAAAGTGGCCTTTAAAGTAAACAGCAAAGCTTCCAACAATACCATTATTAATACAGCAGAAATCACAAAAGACACCGATTCAGAAGGAAATGAAATTGACGATATTGATTCAACACCAAACAACAAAAAAGAAGGTGAAGATGATATCGACCAAGAGAGAATTCATGTTGGCTATTTCGACTTAGCACTTCAAAAAGATTTGACTAAAGCAATCATAACAGAAGGAAGTTCTACCAAAGAAATCTCTGCCAAGAATGGTGAATTAATGAAAGTTGAAATTAATCGAAAGAAGATTAACTCAACGATTGTCAAATTTGTTTATACCATTACGATTAAAAACGAAGGAACAATACCAGGTTATGCCAAAGAAATCAAAGATTATATTCCTGAAGGTTTGCAATTTGTGGAAGCAGATGACAAAAATTGGAAAGTAGGTTCGAATGGAACAATTACGACAGAGGCATTAGCAAATACTTTGCTTCAACCAGGTCAAACAGCAAGTGTTCAAGTGACATTAAGATGGATTAACAATGAAAATAATTTAGGCACCAAAATCAATGTTGCTGAAATTAGCAAAGACTACAACGAAGCAGGTGATGTTGACGATATTGATTCAACACCAGACAACAAAAAAGAAGGTGAAGATGATATCGACGACGCACCAGTCATCTTAAGTATTGCAACAGGTAGAGCGCCAGTTTATATGATATTAACAACAGTGGTTTTAGTGATTATTGGTACAGGAGTTATTGCAATTAAGAAATATGTGTTATAGTAAAATAACAAAATAAAAAAGGGCACAGGAAACTGTGCCTTTAAATCTACAAATTTTTAAGAAAAGTGTTGAAAAAACTAAAAAGTTTAGTTATAATTATAGTAAGAAGAAAAAGATTATTGAGGAGGCATAAAAAATGAATAGAAAAAAGAAATTGTTTCATGTATGTATGTTAGTCGTTTGTGTAATATTGTGCATGAATCATATAGTATTTGCTATATCTGGTTCGGATTTGACAAAGGAATTTAATGGACAAACTACAATAAATACGAATGAAGGAGAAAAATTAGTGCAAGATGTTGTAGATGTTGTACTATCAGTTGTAAGAATTGTTGCCATTGGTATTGCTGTAATTATGATAACTCTTTTAGGAATGAAATATATGGCAGCAGCACCAAGTGAAAAAGCTAACATTAAAAATCAATTAATAGCATTCACAATTGGTGCAGTTGTAGTGATTGGAACAACGTCAATATTGACTATGATAAAAAATGCTGTGGATAAAATAACAGAAATCTAAAGAAAAGGAGAAATAAAAGTATGAAAATAAAGAAAATAGTGATTTTTTTGATGATATGCGCTTGTTTTGCTTGCATGATGCCTGCAAAAGTATCAGCAGATGATATTGATACACTTATAAACCAGATGCAAGATGTACCAAAGGTAGAAGCAGGAAGTACAGGTGGTCAAATTGGAAGTGTTATTAATGCCATTATAAAACTAATTCAAATTGCTGGAACGGGTGTATCAGTTGTTATTGTAACAGTACTTGGCATCAAATATATGCTAGCAAGCTCTTCTGAAAAAGCAGATATTAAAAAAATGGCAACACCAATTATTGTTGGATGTGTATTGTTATTTGCGGCATCGAATTTGGTGGCAATCATTGCTAGTGTGGGAGATGGATTGAATGTTGCTAGTTAGCGTAAAGAGTTGACATTTTACAAAAAATATGGTATAATAATAGTAACAAAAATAGAATTACGAAAGAATAAAGGATGTGAGGAAAATGAAAACGATAAAAGATCCAGAAACTAAAATACTAAATATGAAAATCATTAGTGAAGAACCAAATGAAGAAAATGACAAAAAAATTCGACTTGAGAAATTAAAAGTTTATCAACAATTTAAAAAATATAAAAGCATGATGAATGTGTATACTAGACAGAAAAATGTAGCGAACTTGAAGAATCTTTTAAAAATTAATGATCCTAGTAAAAGTTTGGAAAATTTTTTCAAAATGGAAGGCTTGGATCCTAGTAAAGATATTGACCAATATCGAGATTTTAAGCGAGTTGTTGACCATGTGAGATCAGAAAATCCGGATTTGGGTGATTTAAGAGATGTAACATCTAGCAGTCATCGAAAAGTAATCAGTGATATTATAAATAAGACCCAAAAAGGAAAAGAAATATGTGCTACAGATTTGGATTTTGTGGCTGTTATAGAAGGATATGGACTGTATAGTGCAATGTCTGATATCCAATATGGAAAAGATCGAAAAGATGCTATTCAAAAAAATGGGATTACAGAAGAAATGTTACAAAATGCTGAGGCTAGAAAAAGGATATTTGATGAGGAAACTACCAAAAGTCTATATCAGCGTGCTTACCAAGATATGGATGAAATCATTTTTATTACCGCTGGCGTATTGGAAATAGGAATTGGGGAAGCCAAAACTGATTTAGAGAGTTTTGGAGTTATTCATACAAAAGAAAGAGAAATCGATAGAGAACGAGATTTATTGGTAGAAAAAGAAGAGCCACAAGAGTATAAAATGATGATATTTGAAAGAGCATTAAATAAGTATAAAGGTGATCCAGAATTGACAAAACAAACGGTTGGTTTGATGGAAGATTATTTAAATAAAATTGAAGAACATAATAAGTATCGAGAAGCATTAGAAAAATCATATAGAAGAAAAAATAATGGAAATCCCTCACCAGTTTTTTTAAGAGAACTAAAGGAATATCAAGAAAGAAACGAGGTGGGAGAAAAAAAGATACTGGAAGATGATAGAGAAATAGGGTAAAATAAAAATACCAGCAGAAGATGCTGGTATTTTTTCAACGCCAGAAACATTGGCAACCGTCAAGTATATAGATTTTTTCTTTGACAGGTTTTGCCTTTTTCCGGTGGTAGGGCAACTCGTTTGATGAGAAAACTTTTTTTGAGCTGACTAAATGTACAATCTCTTTATAAGCAGTTAGCATCTCCTCATCTTCATAGTTGATTCCTGACGTTGTTTCCAAGACAAAAAATTTTATTAAAAAATCTTTTGTTTCTTCAGAAAAAGGAAAAGCAATCTCGCCCTTGTTCCGAAAAGCACAACTATCGATGACGAAGTCTTCGTCCCAAAGTTGTGTTTCTAATGTGATAATGTCCATGAGATTTCACTCCCTTCTATATTAAATTTTCTATAATTTTATTATACCACATTTTCCAGATTATGTCAATACTTATAGGGTAGGCAAATACAAAAGAAATTTTCAGTTAATTTCAAGATAATTTTTCATATCTCGACAACTTTTTTGTTATTTTTGTAATTAAGGCTTGTTTTTTTAGCATAAATGTAATAAAATAGAAAAAAATTATCACAAATTGTAGAAGACTTTTCTGATATTCAGGCTATAAAACGACAAAAAATTTAAAAGTTTAATGGTTTAATTACTTATAGAAAGAGAAATATTGGAAAAGTAGAGGTGGTTAAGGATGTTTCAAAATATAACAGAAAGTGCTAGCGAAAGAGAGAATCAAGTTAGCAAAATTAGTTTCATTTTAAAAGAATTTTTAAAAGTACAAAATCTTATTTTATTTGTTTTGACATTTTGTATGTCAACTTTATCAATTGAAGAAGAAATTACACCATTTGGACTAGCTATGGTTGCAGCAACTCTAAGTAGTGGAGTGCCTGTTTTTGGCGTATTAATCGCTGGTGCAATTGGAACATTGATGGGAAACGGAGTAAGTGCATTTTTAAATTTTGTATTAAGTAGTATTATTTACTTTGCTTTGGTACTTATTTTTAAGCCAAAAGTTGCAGTTGACGAAAGAAATGAGTGGTTAAAAACAGGAAAACGCTTATTTATAGCGTGTTTTATTGTTACGTTTTTTCAAAATGTGAAAGGAATTGTTCTTACTTATGATGTATTTATGGCAATTGTTGTAGGTGCATTAACGTATGTTTTTTACAAAATATTTGTAAATGGACTTGTTGTGATAAAGGAAATCAGAACCAAAAAAGCATTTACTTTGGAAGAATTGATTGGAGCCACTATCATTGTTTCTATAGCAAGTATTGTTTTAAATGGAATCAATGTATTTGATTTGCATTTGAGTAATATTGTCATTATCTTTTTCATTATGTTGCTTGGCTGGAAAAATGGGATGTTAGTTGGTGGTATAGCAGGCTTGGGAATAGGGCTTGTGGTTTCTATGATTGAACTTCAAAATGGCTTGCAAATTGCTGTGTTTGCCGTTTCTGGGATTTTGGCAGGAGTATTAAACCGATTTGGAAAAATCGGAGTGATGGTCGGTTTCATTTTAGGAAATAGTTTGCTGATTTATTTGTCAAATGGAGATACTATAAAAATCATTTATTTTCGCGAAATATTTATTGCGGCACTTGGACTACTTTTTGTGCCTAGCAATATCAAAATCGAAATCGAAGATTTGGTGGGAAGAAATAAATTATTGAGTGATTTAGGCGAAAATCGTTTGAATGAAAACGAGGAAATGCTTGATAAATTGAACATTATCTCAAATACCATTTCAGAGATGGTACTTGACAAACAAGAACCAATTGCGAATTTAGAAGAAGATTTTAAAGATATTTTATTGGGAAATTTAGAAGAAATACCAAACAATATGTTTTATGAAGATATCATTCATGAAGAAAATCATATTGCAGACGATATTTACAGAGCTTTGCAAGCAAATGATATTTTGCTAGAAAATGATTTTATTGAAATACTAAAAAATCATAATAATTACATTATTATGCAAGATACTACGATTAAAAATGATTTGCAAGAAGTCATCAAAATGATTAATCGTTCTTATAAAATGTTGCAAATGGAAACCATGAAAAAACAAGAAAAAAATAGAAATTTGAAAACCATGAAAAAAGGTTTGGAAGATATTTCAAATGTCATTAAAAATAGTGTCAAAACTACGAAAAGTGGTGCTAAAAGCAAATTTGCAAGCAAAGAAAAGGAATTAACGGTTTTATTACAAAGCAAATATCCAAGCACAATTTCTTGTCAAATTAGACAAGCTCAAAACGGCAAATATATGGCGGATATTGCATTTTCCGATAGCAAAGTTAAAGACAAACAATACATTGCCAATATTGCAAGCATTTTAAGCAAAAGTCTTACTTCTAAAATGACTTTTATGCAAGATGCCAAACAAGGAAATTATGTACAGACTTATACAAGCGAGGATTTATATACTTTAAAAATTGGAAGCAGTAAAGTCACAAAAGAAGGAAGCACTGTTTCTGGAGATTGCAATTTGCAAATGAAACTAAAAGATGGCAAATATTTACTAGCCATTAGTGATGGTATGGGAAGTGGAAAAAGTGCTCGAGAAAGCAGTAAATTGACTATAAAAATGCTAGAAGAAATGCTACTTAATGGATTTGACAAAGAAGAATTGATTAGTCTTATCAATGATAAGGTAAATTTTAATACAGATTCAGAAATGTATGCTACATTAGATTTTGCGATTCTAGATTTGTACACAGGAAACGTAAAGACTGCGAAAAGTGGTGCGTGCAATACGTATATCAAAAATAAGAAAAATATCAAAGTCATTGGCTCACAGACAATGCCTGTGGGAATGTTAGAAAAAACGGAATTAGATGTGCAAAATATTCAAGTAGAAGATGGCGACATCATTGTCATGTGTAGTGATGGATTATTAGAAACGCAAAACGAAATCAAAGAAGATTGGATTGCAGAATATTTAAAAAATATTAATACAACGAATGTTCAAAAAGTGGCTGATTTAATAGTCGCAGAAGCGATTGATAACAGTTTTGGCATGGCAAGAGATGATATTACTGTGATTATTGCAAAAGTGGTCAAACAAAAATAAAAGGCGTGGAAATTTTTGGAAACAAAAATTTACTTGCATTTTATTGATAAAAGTTTTTGCTTAAATTTTTATCAACAAATAAGGTAGGAGGTGCCTATGAGTAGAGGAAGAAGATATGATGATACACCGAAATTGAACGTAAAAAAAGTAATTGCAACAATTGTAGCGATTATTGTGCTGATTATGTTTGTCATTTCCATTAAAAATTTGTTATCTCGTACGTTTATTACAAAAAACGTAAGTACAGTGGATACTTATTTTCCTGCGTACACGAATGGAAAATGGGGCGTGATTGACAATCATGGAAATGAGATACTTCCATGCACACAAGATGAAATGGTAATTGTTCCCGATAAAAACACAGATTTGTTTATTTGTCTATCCAATGCAGATTATGAAAATGAGACATTTGATACAAAAGTTGTGGACAAAGAAGGAAAAGAGATTTTAACGAATTATAGCCATGTACAAGCAATTGAAAACTCAGATGGAACCGATATTTGGTATGAAAACAACGTTTTAAGATTTGAGCAAAATGCAAAATATGGATTGATTGATTTTAAGGGAAAATTGATTTTGAATGCAGAATATGATAAGATTTATGCCTTAGAAGGCATTCAGAAAAATCTAATTATTGAAAAAGATGGATTAAAAGGCTTGGTTAATACGAGCATGGGAGAAGTGATTGTTAAACCAGAATATAACGAGATTTATACCTTGACGCAAACTTATGAAAATGGTTATATTGTCAGCAAAAATGGAAAATATGGATTGATTAGTGCAGATGCTAAAGTAATATTTGAGCCAATTTATGAAAAAATCAAAAATGTTACGGCAAACGGAAATTATGTCGTTACACAGAACGGAAAAATCAATTTAATTAATAACAAAGGCGAAACAATCTTAGCAAGTGCATTTGATGACATCGAAGAAATTAATGGAGAAAATTTGACTATACGATTAAATGGTTCGTATGGTGTTATTGATGTAACAGGAAACACGGTTCTGACAAGCGAATATGAAGACTTGAAATATATATATGGTACATATTATATCGCTAAAAAAGCAGGTAAGTATGGTGTTATTTCAACAACAGGAGAAACTATGGTTGATTTTCATTATGCCTCTATGGAATACATAAAAACAGCGGATTTCATCCAGGCGGAAAAAGAAAATTATAAAACAGATTTAATGAATCGTGACTTTAAGGTTGTTTTGGAAAACATAATTGTATCTGAATTAAATTTAGAAAATGGTTATGTAAGAATTAGAGAAGGTGATGAATACAATTATTATAATTTCAAATTTGAAAGGAAAACAAGTAAAGAAATATTAACAACTAATACGTTATTTTTAGTAAAAGAATTTGGAAAATATGGTTACGAAAACAAAAATGGTGATCGAATTGTAGATTGTATCTATGACGATGCCAAAGAGCAAAACCGATTTGGTTATTGTGCTGTCAAAAAAGATGGTGTTTGGGGAGACTTAAAATCAGATGGAAGTGTCGTTGTAGAACCAAGTATCAATTTAGACGAATTTTTATATGTTGATTTTATCGGAAATTGGCATCTAACCAAAGATTTAAACCTAAATGTGTATACCAAATAAAATACTGTAAGGGCTGGTCTTGACCTGCCCTTTTTCAAAGGAGAACTAAAATGAAAATCAGTTGCGGAACAGATGTAATCGAAATCGAAAGAATTCAAAAAGCAATCGAAAATATAGGTGATAAATTTTTACAAACCGTTTTTACTGGAAACGAAATTACCTATTGCGAAGCAAGAAAAACACAAAAATATCAACATTATGCAGCAAGATTTGCGGCCAAAGAAGCGGCTTTCAAAGCGTTGGGCGATATCATGAAAAAACGGAATGGATTGGCAAAATTTTGAAGTTGTCAAGTGCGAAACAGGAAAGCCAGAATTAAAAATATATGAGAAAATAGACGATTTAGAAAGTATTGACATCAGCATTTCCCATTGCAAACAATACGCCACAGCCAATGTCGTTGCCATATTCAAATAAAAGGAGAAAAATCATGCAATTTTTTGATTCCCACGCTCATTATAATGACGAAAGATTTCAAGAAGATAGAGAAAATATTATTTCCCAAATATATCATGACAATATAACTAAAATTACTTGTGCAGGCTACAATGTTCAGTCAAGTGAGTTTGCACGAAATTTAAGCAACCAATATGATTTTGTATATGCCACAGCAGGAATATCACCAAATGATATTGAAGATGCAAAAATAGAAGATATTGAAAAAATTTGTCAAATTGCCCAAAACGACAAAATCGTTGCTATTGGCGAAATCGGTTTGGATTATTATTGGAATCAAGAAAATAAAGAAAAGCAAAAAATGTTTTTTGTCCAGCAAATTCAACTTGCAGATAGACTTGATTTGCCAATTGTTATTCATTGTAGAGATGCTGTGATGGACACTTTGGATATTCTAAAACATAAAATCAATCCCAAAAGGAGAGGCATTTTTCATTGCTGTATGCTGAACAAAGAACTGATTAAAGAAGCCGTAAAACTAGGTTTTTACATTTCTTTTAGCGGAAATATAACCTTCAAAACTGCCAAACCAAATGAGGCAGTAAACGAAGTGCCACTTCGGCAAACTTCTAATTGAAACTGACAGCCCCTATCTAACACCAGAACCATTTAGAGGTTCGAGAAATGACTCGAGAAATGTAAAATTAGTTGCGAAAAAAATTGCGGAAATTAAAAATAGAAGTATAGAAGAAATTGCGAAAATTACATTTGAAAATGCAGAAAAAGTGTATCAAATATCACTTGACAAGTAAAAAAAAATATGCTTAAATGGTAAATAGAAAATGTCAAATTATTTCTATTTTTGGTAGAATAGAATAAAATGATTTTATAAAAGGAGGTAAAATTTATGGGATTGATAATAGTTGCAATTATTGTTATTTTATTGATTGTTATTGTAGGAATGTATAATGGATTGGTAACATCTAGAAATAAAGTGAAAAATGCATGGAGCCAAATTGATGTACAATTGCAAAGGAGATTTGATTTAATTCCGAATTTAGTAGATTCTGTGAAAGGTTACATGAAACACGAAGAAGGTGTTTTAGCCAAAGTCACAGAACTTAGAACATCTTGGGCAAATGCTACAACAATTGGCGAAAAAGCGGAATTAGATAACCAATTATCTGGCGCATTAAAAACGATTATGGCAGTTTCAGAAAATTATCCAGACTTAAAAGCTAATCAAAATTTCAGTGAATTACAAGAAGAATTAAGAAATACAGAAAATAAGATTTCATACTCAAGACAATTTTATAATGATAGTGTTACTATGTATAACACAAAGTTGGAATTATTTCCAACCAACATTATTGCTGGGATGTTCAACTTTAAAGCAGAAGAATTATTCAAAGCAGAGTCAGACGAAGCTAGAAAAAATGTCAGAGTTGATTTCAATAATTAAATGAGAAAGCAGAAGGGGTGCAAAGTTTGCGCCCTTATGTTTTAGAAAGGAGAAATCATGTACGAAGATATCAAGAAAAATAAAAGAAAAACAGGTATGATTGTGTTTTCGTTTTTGCTAATGATTACATTGATTTTGTATTACATATGTTATATGTTTGACATCAGTAGCGGTGTGGCAATCACGATTGCACTTACATTTTCGATTGTTTCGACCATTGCAACTTATTATAATTGTGATAAAATCGTTTTGGCGAGTGTAAAGGCAAGAGAGGCGACGCGTGAAGAAGATTTGCAATTGACGAATATTTTGGATGCGCTAATGGTGGCTTCTGGTTTGGAGCATAAACCACGTTTGTATGTGATAGAATCGAGTCAGCCCAATGCTTTTGCAACAGGAAGAAATCCAGAAAATGCTATTATTTGTGTAACCACTGGGCTTTTGCAAAAATTGGATTATTATGAATTAGAAGGCGTTGTGGCACATGAATTATCACACATCAAAAATTATGATATTTTGCTTTCTGCGGTGATTAGTGTTATGGTTGGATTTGTGATTATGTTGTCAGATATTTTTACGAGAACGATGTTTCATTCATCGAAAAGAGATCGAGATGAGGATAACAAAGGAAATGGCATTTTGATGATAATTGGTTTAGTATTTTTGATTTTATCGCCGATTATTTCCAATTTAATTCAGTTAGCGGTATCTCGTAGAAGGGAATATTTGGCGGACGCCACAGCTATTGGATTTACGCGTAATCCAGACGGATTAATTTCTGCCTTGAAAAAAATATCAGCAGATGATTCAAAATTAGATGTCGCAAGCCAAAGTAATGCGTATATGTACATTGCCAATCCGTTTCCAAAGAAAAGAGTGAAGGAGGCGAGCAGTTTGCTTTCGACACATCCTTCGGTGGAAGAAAGGGTGGCAGCGCTGGAGAATTTGAAATAAAGGAAAGGGTCGTATAGACTCTTTTTTTTATAAGGGGTTGACAAATTATGTAAAATAATATATACTTATTCTGTTAATATTAATTTGGTAAAATCTCTCCGAGGTATTGACTAATAGAAAGGAGAGTCAATTGAAAGATTTCACCAACTATAAAAAAAGGAGAATAAACATGAAGAAAAAAGTATTGGGAATGATCGTAATGATTATGGTGGTTGCAATGATGTTCAGCATGAGTTCGGTGTATGCAAAGGAGAAAGAAGGCACTGAACTAAAAGAATATGACGAAATAACTCCTGAAACATATGCAGAAATGGAGCACGCAACAGAAGCAGATCTTAGGCGGTATTTAGGTGGTGAATATACCTATCAATATGAAAAATTGAATGAAGAATTATATGTGAAACCGAAATCAATCTTGGATTGGGAAAAGGTAAATGCGCCTGCTATCATCTTATATGAAAAAAGACCAACATTAGTATTTATCAATGGGGAAGGCAGACTGATGTATTTGCCAATCGGAGAGTATTTTACCGATGCAAAAATGGCTTATGAAACGCCGCACTGTATGACTAATGAAGGGGAAGAACTGATTAATAGCAATGAGATTGCAGCATATAAGTACATAAAGGCAGAAGGCAAAATAGAAGCATGGAGATATAATCATTTGCATTTCACTTATACTGTTCCTCAAAATGCTGAATATTGTGGCTTTTCAAGAAATGTAGGTTTTCTGTTTCGCTCAGGTACAGATGTATATACTTATACACATATGTCAAGATTCTCAAGGGTATTTTTGAAAGAAACAATTTTGATTGCACATGATGTACGTGAGGTAATTGTTTCTAATTATGACTACGATGAAGAAAACTTAAATGCACCGCTTTTCTTCATGGAAGATGGCAGTTTCAAAGCCTATGTCATCAATATTGATGACATAGATGAAGAACAGGCTAAAAAGACGGAATTTGCAGCAAAAAAATATTTAAGATCTCCGATATATGAAGGCGGATATTAAAAAAGTGTTAATTATTAAGTCTTTCAAGAAACTGGACTCCATCTATAAGTGAGTCCAGTTTTGCATTTTATATTAATAACGCATTATTTGTTCACACAAAATTCACAAAAAAACAATAAAACAGAAATGATTTTGTGATATAGTAAAAACAATATAAGAAAAAGGAGAGAAAAAATGATAGCAATTGGTTGTGATCATGGTGGATACCAATTAAAAGAAGAAATTAAAAAATATTTTGCTGAAAAAGGAATAGAATATAAAGATTTTGGAACATATAGCGAAGAAAGAACGGATTATCCAATATATGCAAAAAAAGTAGCGGAAGCTATTCAAAGAAAAGAATGTGATTTAGGAATATTGGCATGTAGAAGTGGAGCTGGAATGACAATTGTTGCTAATAAGTTTAAAGGTATAAGGGCAGCCAATTTCACCAATGAAGAAGAAACAAGACAATCTACAGCAGATGACAAAATAAATATAGCTATTTTGGGGGGAGATTTTATTACGGCAAACCAAGCAATTTGCATAATAAGGAATTGGTTAGGGACAGAATTTAAAGGTGGTAGATATCAAGAAAGATTACAAATGATAGAAGAAATTGAGAATGAGAACATGAAATAGAAAGGTTGTTAAAATGTGGGGGGACATAGCAATAGCATTTATGATAGCATTTATGACGTCTTTTATGATGACACCGCAAACCATCAAACTAGCGCGAAAAGTGGGAGCCGTTGACACACCACAAGATGAAAGACGTATCAATAAAATTACGATGCCACGTTTGGGTGGTTTAGCAGTAATTGCAGGTTTTATCATATCTATCGCATATTTGTTGATTGTAATGACGATTGAGGGAAATATTAATTTATTGCAAGACAATTATCATACCAAATTATTAGGATTTGCGGCTCGGTGGTTTGATTATTTGCTCTGTGTGCTTTTTTGATGATGTCAAAGGAACAAAAGCAATTGTCAAATTAATTGCTCAGATTTTGGCAGCGATTGTGGTTGTCAAATCTGGTTTGATTATCGATTCGATTGATATTCCGTTTATTAAAATTAGTAGTGAAAATGAACTTTTTTATCAGATTTTTACAGTTTGCTGGATTATTGGAATTACGAATGCGATGAATTTGATTGATGGATTAGATGGGTTGTCAACAGGAATATCGATTATTTCGTGTGTTTCGTTGCTACTGATTTTTTCGCTAAATGGTTCACCGATTGTTTCGATTATATTGATAACAGCACTTTGTGGCTCTTTGGTTGGATTTTTGCCTTACAATTTTAATCCCGCTAAAACCTTTATTGGCGATACTGGTTCTAATTTTTTGGGTTATTGTTTATCCATTATTTCTATTTTAGGAATTGCTAAAACGTATACAGCCATCGTCATTGTAGCACCATTGATTGTACTTGCTTTGCCATTGTTTGATACGATATTTGCGATTTTCCGAAGGCTGATTCATGGAAAGTCCCTAAAGGCAATTATCGAACCTGATGCGGGACATTTACACCACAAAATGCTACAAAAAGGCTTTACGCAAAAGCAAGCTGTTTTGATTATGTATGGGTTAACTGCGACCTTGGGAATGTTTGCGATTATTTTAATGGAAAGTGGAATTTGGAAGGCATTGTCTTTTGCGCTGATTATTATTGTGATTATTGCGATGGGATATAAAGAATTTTTTAAGCAAAGATTGCTAGAAGATACGGAAGTAGAAAAAGAAAAAACAGATAGTTAAGTAAACTATTTGTTTTTTTTATACAAAAAAAGTTGCAATTTACATAAAGATATGCTATAATGATAATAGCAATTAACGTTTGAGAAAAACCCATTACTTAATGGGAGAAGGAGGAACTTTATGGGATTAAGCGGATACAGTTATTCAATAGCAATAACGTACTTAGAAAAAAAGTTAACAAAAGGCAAGGAAATTGAGGAATATTGGCGGAAATTTAACAAGTTAATTACAGAGGCTCAGGAGATGAATTTTGATACAGAAATCACTCAGACTGCCAAAAGTTTTGTGACTAAAGTTTTGGAGATTTCTCCAGAAACGGCGTTAATAACGAACTAAACTTCCTAAAAAACTACTAGATTTTGAAATTTTAGAATCTAGTGGTTTTTATTTTATTTTGTAACACAAATTTAATAAAAAATCACTTGAATTTCTCAAACGATAAGTATATAATAAAGGGGACAATTGTATGAAAGGTAAAAAATCATGGTAAAAAGCATACAAATAAAACTTGTTATGGTTTTTATGATTCTTGGAATAATAGTAATTACAGGCTTAGGTTCAATTTTTATTTATAAATTAAATTATATTAATGTAGAATTGACCGAAATTAATATGACAAGTGCAGAAATTCATCAATTATTGACAGAGCAAATCAAACAAATTCAAGAAATCATCTATGGCTCTTTAATCATTTTTACAGGGTTAATTGTACTATTAGGTGTAGTTTTAGCAAAAGTAGTCATTAACCCCATTTCTAGACTTGTGAAAAGTGCCGAAATGATAGCTAATGGCGAAGATATTGAAATTGAATATTTAGCAGGAAGCAAAAACAAGACAGAAATTGATGAACTTGTGCGAGCCTTCAGTATTATGAATACTGGATTAAAAGAAAACTTAAACGAAGTAACTAGACAAAAAAAGCAAATTGAAACCATTCTTCTACATATGACAGACGGAATTGTGGCTTTTGATATGGATGGCAAGATTATTCACATGAATTTGGCTGCCAAAAAAATGCTTTCGATTACAGAAGAAGAAAACTTTTCAGCTATTTTTGATAAATTCGATGTCGATATCAATTTGGAAAAAATCATTTATTTGGATGATTGGACTTCTTCAGAAAAAAAATTGAATTTAGATGACCAATTCATTAACTTATTTTTTGCGCCATTTAAAAACGAAAATGATAGACCAGCAGGCGTGATTGTTATGGTTCAAGATATCACTGAACAAGAAAGAGTTGAGAATATGCGAAAAGAATTTGTGGCAGATGTCTCTCACGAGTTAAAAACACCGATTACTTCCATTATGGGTTATGCTGATACTTTGATTGATTCAGATGTTGATGAAGCTAATCAAAAAAGGTTTTTGGAGCGCATTTCTTCAGAAGCAAAAAGAATGTCTCGCTTGGTTGCTGATTTGCTGATTCTATCGAAATACGATACCGATAAAATAAAAATTGAAAAAACAGAATTTGATTTGGGTGAATTAGTAAAATACATTTTTGAAGGACAAACGATTGAAATGCAAAAAAAGAATTTGACAGGAGAATGTTATGTCACAGCAGATGTGCCATTGGTTTATGCAGATAAAACAGGGATTGAACGAGTGATTATCAACATTTTGTCAAATGCGATGAAATACACAGACGAAGGCGGAAATATTACAGTCTATGTTGGATTTGTTTATAATGATGCTTATATCAAAATAAAAGATACAGGACGTGGAATACCGGAAAAAGACTTGGAGAAAATATTTGAAAGATTTTACCGAGTTGATAAAGATAGAGCAAGAGAAACAGGTGGAACTGGCTTAGGACTGTCTATTGCAAAAGAAATATTAGACCAGAATGATAGCAAAATTGATATAAAAAGTGAGGTAGGAAAGGGAACTGATGTTATTATCAGGATACCTACAAAAATAAAATAAAATGTTACGAGAGATAAAAGGAGGAAAAAATATGAAAAAAGTAAAAAGAATTTTAGTGATACTATTGGTAAGTATAATTTTGTTGTGGACGAAGGTGGCGTATGCAACAACATCGGTAGATAATATTTTGCAACAAATTGGTAGTTTAAAATATGTTTGTATAGGTGTCGGTGTACTTTTGATTTTGTTGGTTTTGTGGATTAGCTATAAATCTGATAAAACACAAGAAAATAAGGAAAATCAATTAGAAGACGAAGAAGATGAAGAAGAAAACACGAATGAAGAGGAAGAGATTGAAGAAGATTCTACTAATGAATTGGAATTTAATGAAGGACAAAGCCTGTATGCTGCATTTGAGGAAAAACAAGAAAGTAATAAAATTCCAAAAACTCGAAAAAAATCATATACTGAGAAAAGTGCAACTGATTTTCAATTAGATGATATATTTGATGAAAAAGTTCCAGAAATTGAACAAGATGAAATAATGGAAGAAAATAAAATGGAAATTAATCATTTTAATACCCTAATTGAAGAAGAAAGTCAAGATGCCAATGATACTAGTTTAGAAGATGACTTTTTAATGCAAATGAATAAAAATTTAGCACCAGAAACTTTTTCAACCTCAGAAGAATTAGATGATTTAGAGGACTTTGAAATAAAGTCAAGAAAAAGAACAAAAGTAGATAGTAAAGTAGCAAAAAAAGAACCAGTTAAAAGGGTGACAAGAAAAACGACTAAATCAGAAGATTTGGAGGAGAACCCAGTAAAGAAAACGGCTAAAAAAGTAGCAAAAGAAGAGCCAACTAAAAAAGTAGTAACCAAAACGACAAGAAAAGTTGCAAAATTAGAAGAAACAGAAGAAAATCCAGTAAAGAAAACGACAACCAAAAAAACAACAACGAGAAAAGTAGCAAAAGAAGAACCAGTTAAAAAAACAGCAACTAAAAAGACAACCAAACCAGCGGAAACAACAGCAAAGAAAACAACAGCGAGAAAAACGGTAACGAAAAAAGTAGCAAAAGAAGAACCAGCTTCAAAAACAACAACAAAGAAAACAACTAGAAAAAAGAAAGATGAATAAATCATCAAACAAGACAATAAAATTGCCTAGGAAGGGAAAACTAAATGAGTGAAAATGTACGAAACATATTAGAATGGATATATTGCATTATCATAGCATTAGTGCTTGCTTTGCTATTTCGCTATTTTATAGCCACACCAACTATTGTCAAACAAAGGTCAATGTATCCAACTTTGCAAGAAAATCAACGATTAATTTTGAATCGAACCGCGCGCTTAACGAAAAAAGCGCCAAAGGTAGGAGATATCATCACGTTCGAGGCTCCTACAAGAGCGTATACCGCAATTGATGCAAACCAAAACAACCCAATTGCAAGTTATGAAAATGAGCCGAAAGGAATTTTTGGTAAATTCACTTATCACGTTTTGGAATTTACGAAGAAAAGTTATATTAAACGAGTCATTGCGCTAGAGGGACAACACGTTGTCATCAAAGAAAACAAAGTATATGTCAATGGAGTGGAGATTAGGGAAGATTATTTGCAAGATGACGTCGTAACGACTTCTAATGTATTTAATGATTTTATTGTTCCAAAGGGCTATATTTTTGCTATGGGCGATAACAGAAGCAAAAGTACGGACTGTAGAGAGCTTCGGATGTATACCACTAGATAAAGTGGAAGGAATTGTTGTTTTTCGATTTTGGCCATGGAGCGGTCTCGGAAAAATAGAGTAGGAGTTTATTTTGGATTTTGGGGATATCATAGGAAATGAAGAAATAAAAAGATATTTGTCAAATTGTATTCAGAAAAATAATATTTCACAAAGTTATCTTTTTGTTGGAACAGAAGGAATTGGCAAATTATTAATAGCTAAAGCCTTTGCCAAAAAAATTTTGTGCTTGGAGCAAGAGAAAAAAAGCAATTGCCAGTGTAAATCTTGTGGATGCTTTTTGGGGGGAAATCATCCGGACTATTTTGTAGTAAATGAAAATGGAGAAACTATTAAAATAGAGCAAATCCGAGAAATAACTAGCAAAGTGATTGAAGCACCGATTATTTCAAATAGAAAAGTATATATTATCAATGATTGCGACAAAATGACAGTAGAAGCCCAAAATTGCTTACTAAAAACACTAGAAGAACCACCAGAATTTGCTGTTATGATTTTAATTTCAGCCAATGAAAATACCATTTTAAATACCATCAAATCAAGATGTATGACAATCAAATTTGGACCGATTTCAAAAGAGGAATTGAGAAAATATGCTATGGACAAGTTAGGCTATGCACGGAATGTCCGAAAATTTATTAGATTTATTGGGTGGAAGCATTGGAAAAGCAATTCTTCAAAAAGAAAAACAAGAGCAATTTTTGCAAGTTGAAAATATCATAAATGGATTGGAAACACAGGATATCATCACGATGATGAACCAAGCAAAAGTAATTTATGATAAAGAAAATGTGAATAGTATTTTGGAATATATGATGATATGTATGTATTCCAAAGCAAGAGAAAATAAGGTTTTTATCAATTGTATTGAAACGATTAATCATGCCATGGCAAATTTAAAAAGAAATTGCAATTTTGACATGACATTGGATACCATGCTTTTTGAAATGTGGGAAACGGTAAGGAAAGGGATGTAAAATGAAACAGATTGTAGGGGTTAACTTTAAAAATCCGGGCAAAATATATTATTTTGATCCAAATAATTTTAAATTGGAAAAAGGAATGCACGTTATTGTGGATACCGCAATGGGTGAAGAATATGGTGAAGTCGTAATTGCCAACAAAGATGTGGCAGACGAAAAAGTGGCAGAGCCACTAAAACAAGTGGTTCGAATTGCGACGGCAAAAGAAGATAAAATGCGCCAAGAGTTTAAGGATAAAGAAAACGAAGCATTTGAAAAATGCCAAGAAGAAATCAAAAAATTTGATTTACCAATGAAACTTATTGAAGCAGAATATAAATACGATGGAAGTAAACTCACGTTTTATTTTTCATCTGAAAAAAGAATTGATTTTCGAGAATTAGTCAAGTCACTAGCAGCAATTTTTAAAACGAGAATTGAAATGCGTCAGATTGGCGTAAGAGACGAAGTACGTAGACTAGGTGGAAATGGAATCTGTGGAAGAGAATTATGCTGTTGTTCTTTTCTTAGAAATTTCGATACAGTTTCGATTAAAATGGCGAAAGAACAAAATTTGTCACTCAATCCAACTAAAATTTCTGGAAATTGTGGTAGATTGATGTGTTGTCTCAAATATGAACACGAAGTATATTGTGACAAATTAAAAGCTTTACCTAAAATTGGGGCAGAGGTAAAAACAGCAGATGGAATTGGAGAAGTGGCTTCAGTCGAGACTTTAAAGGAAATGGTACGAGTAAAATTCCACGAAAATGGGGAAACTTACTTCAAAAAATATAGTGCGAAAGATATTGTTGTTGTAAAAGATGTGGAAAACAGTTATGAAAAAAACGAAATGGATAACGAAGAAGATTTAAAAGAACTAGAAAAATTAGAGAAGTTAGATAAACAGGAGAATTCAGATAGTAATATTTAAAACGAAAGATAAAAAATAATTCAAGGGGTTTATAACAATGAAAAAACTAATCAAAAATGCATATATATTGGACATGGTGGGAGAAACTGCCAATATTCGAAAAGCAGATATATTAATCAAAGATAAAAAAATTGAAAAAATTGAGCCAGAAATTGAAGAAGAAGTTGAACAAAAAATAAATGCTAAAAATATGCTTATCATGCCAGGATTAATCAATACACATACTCATTTGGCTATGAGTATTTTTAGAGGATACAAGGATGATAGAAAATTAATGGATTGGCTAGAAAACGCCATTTTCCCAGTAGAAGATAAACTGAAACCAGATGATATTTATTGGAATTCTTATTTATCATGCCTAGAAATGATAAAATCTGGAACAACAACTTGCAATGATATGTATTTTGGCATGAATAAAGTCATCGAGGCGATTGAAGCAACTGGATTAAGAGCGGTAGTTGCCTGGTGTATGACAGATGATTCGATTAATGATAAAGCTCAAAAAACAAGAGAATATGCTAAAAAATATAATGTTCCAGATAGCAGAATCAAAATTTTTACGTCTCCACACGCACCATATACTTGCAATCCAGATACAATTAAAATCTGTGTCGATTTGGCCAAAGAATTAAAGACAGGCTTACATATTCATTTGTCGGAAACAATGGATGAAGAAAAAACAATTTATGAAAGATACGATAAACGCGGAACTGAATATTTAAATGATTTAGGTGTTTTCGAAGTGCCAGTTGTGCTAGCACATGGAATTTATATTTCAGATAGCGACATCGAAATTTTAAAAAATATGAAGGGTGGAATTTCACACAATCCCATCAGCAATTGCAAATTATCTTCTGGAATTTGTGATGTTGTAAAACTTCGTAGTCATGGACTAAATGTGGGCTTAGGAACAGATGGAATCGGAAGCACAACGACATTGGATATGTTTGAGGAAATGAAAACAGCCGCTTATTTGCAAAAAGTAAATACCAAAGAACCAACATCGATTACAGCCTACGAAATTCTAAAAATGGCAACTATCGAAGGCGCCAAAGTATTGGGTATGGAAGATGAAATTGGAACGCTAGAGGTTGGTAAAAAAGCTGATATGATATTTATAAAAACAGACAAAATTCATTTATGTCCAGAGAATGATGTATGTGCCAATATTGTTTATTCTGCAAACGGTGCAGATGTGGATTCTGTCATGATTGATGGGAATTTGATTATGCAAAATCGTAAAATGATTCATTTAAGCGAAAAAGAAGTTATGAGACAAGTGAAAAAGATTGCGAAAAGATTGTTAGAACACAGCTAAAAAGTAAAATAGGCTAACCTTTTATGATATCATATTTTTATGGTTATATCAAATTGACAAGGCTCAAAATATGGATTAATTGTTTTAAGGTAATTTAATTAAATATATAAGAGAAAGTCAGAGAAAGGAGGAAACGATAGTGGAAGATAAAAAAGAACAAATTGCAAAAACAATAATCGATGTTAAACTAAGCGATGTTGATGCAATAACAAATGAAACTAAACAAGCTATGAAAAGTTTAAAAACAGAAGAAAAAGATAAGAAGGGAGAAGAAAAAGATGGTAAAGGTTGATGTTGTATCAGATGATTACAGAATTGCTGCAACAGAAATATTGGATATTATTGAGCATTTGTCGCTAAATGCTACGAACAAAATTCCATTACAGTTGTTAGAATTTTTTAAAGAAGTTTCAATGAAAGATTACAAGCCAAAATTTGATTATTCGCAAGGTCTTGAAAAAATTAGTTTTACACCAAAGACCAAAGCTTTATTAGCTATGATTTATCGAAATTATTTATGCTCTGAAGAGGAACGAAAAGAATTTGACAAGAAATTATTTGAAAATGAAGAAAAGTATCAGCAGGAGTTGAGAGAAAAATATAATCCAGACAATATTTTTAAAAATGAAGAAGTATCTAATATAGAAGAAAATTCAAAAGAAGAGAATAATCAGAACACAGCACTCATAGAATATAAAGAAAAGAAATGGTATCATAAAATTTTTGAAAAGCTTGTAAGTCTTTTTAAAAAATAATTGACAATTGTCAAAAATTTGATATAATAAAGTAAATTAAGTAAGGGAGGTACCAAAAAATGGCGTATAAAATTACCGATAAATGTATTAGTTGCGGAGCGTGTGCAGGAGCGTGTCCAGTCAGTTGTATTTCACAAGGAGACGATAAATATGTAATCGATGAGAACGTATGCATCGAATGTCGGAACTTGTGCAGGAGTTTGCCCAGTTGAGGCACCAAAGAAAAATGAAGAGGCGTAAATAAAAAATCATACTGAAAACTAGGAGAAATCCTAGTTTTTTTGTGCAAATGTATTGACAATTTCTATTTTTTATACTAAAATAGTATCAATTAATACCAAAACAAAAAGAAAGGAACAAAATCATCATGCCAAATAGTCCAAACAAATATCTGAACCATACACGAGATGAGATAAAAGAATTCTTAACTGAATTTAAAAAACTGGTAAGAAATAAAAAATTTGTTATTCCACAAAATGCAAAACGAAAAGATAATAAGGAATTTTTGCAAAAGTATCATTTAAATGAGAAAAAACAAATGAAAATGTTACTCGATATTGGAGTTTTCGATTTTTGCTATTCGGTAGATAATGATAAAAATCCAAAAGAAAGACTCTATATTTTTTTCAAAGAGTATGAATTGGATAATTGGGGAATATTAGAAAAAATATCCGTATATATTAAAATAGTTATAAAGGAAGAAGATTATACGGTAATCGTATCGTTCCATAAACCTAAAAAGTTAATAAAGAAGTTATTTATATAAGGAGAGAAAAAATGAAAAAAGGTTATTGTGAAAACTGTGATAAGATGGTTCACTATTTTGTAGAAGAGAGAGAAGAAAATATTGAAATACATGAAAAAATGTACCAATACAAAAGAATAATTGCCTATTGTGAGGATTGCAATGAAGAAGTTACGGTAAATGAAATCGAAGATGAAAATTTAAAGAGAATGGATGATGTATACAGAACTTCTGAAAATATTATAAAAATAGATGAAATAAATGAAATTCTGAACAAATATAAAATTGGGAAAAAACCTTTATCGAAACTTTTGGGATGGGGAGAAGTTACCATTATTCGTTACATGAATGGGGATATTCCAACTAAAATTTATTCGGATAAATTGTATCAGATATTAAATAATGTTAATGATATGGAAGAAATTTTGGAAAGTAATAAAAATAATATAACGCAGAGAACTTATCATTCTGTGAAAAATGCTATTTATCAGTTGAAAAATGATACGAGCATTCCTTTAAAAGATATTGATTTAATTGCTGAATATATCATAAAAACTTGCCAAGAAATTACACCACTTGCTTTGCAAAAGATTCTATACTATGCACAAGGATTCTATACTACTTTCTTTGGTGAAAATTTATTTAAAGATGATTGTGAAGCATGGGTGCATGGACCTGTTTATACAAATATCTATAACAAATATAAAAATTTTGGTTCATCGAATATTGACATTGAAGTGCTAGATGATGTTGATGAAATCATAGATGAAGAAAAAAGAGAACTAATTGATGTTGTGATAAAATGTTTCGGATACTATAATGGAAAGGCATTGGAAAAAATGACACATTATGAAACTCCTTGGATAAAGTCTAGAAAAGGCTTGCGTATTGATGAAAAATCGAATCATATTATTTTAAAAGAGGATATAGAAGAGTATTTTACAAAAGTGAAAGAAAAATATAATATGCTAAATTTGTTGGAAATCAAGAAATATAGTGAAGAACTATTTAATAATGTAATTGGAATATATTATTAATAAAAAAGTCCCATAGGGTTATACTACGGGACTTTCTTTTATTCTTGATTTGTGATTCTTTCCAAATCCAATAATTCTTGCCATCTAGCATCTACTTCTTCTTGGAATTCCTTTATCATCCACTCATTACCTGGATTAAACAGATGTTTAAATCTTTTTTGAGGTCTCAAAAATTCTTCAATAGGAAGTTTGTTAGCAGGTTTATAAGAAATTTTATAAACACCATCAACAACTTCATACATAGGCCAATAGCAAGTCTCGACTGCCAATTTATTAATTCCGCATCAAATCTTCTGTATTATATCCCCAACCACGAGGGCAAGGAGCCATGACATTTAAGAAACAAGCGCCTTTTGTATAAATTGCTTTTTCTGCTTTTTCGTATAAATCCTTGAAATTATTTAATGCTAAAGTTTGTGCCACATATGGCAAATGATGACCTACCATAATTTTGGTCAAATCTTTTCTTGACTGCATTTTTCCAGGAACAACTTTTCCAGCTGGGGTTGTGGTTGTGTCTGCAAATTTTGGTGTTGCAGAAGAACGCTGAATTCCTGTGTTCATGTAAGCTCCGTTATCATAGCAAACATAAACCATATCGTGTCCACGTTCCATGGCACCTGATAAACTTTGAAGTCCAATGTCATATGTTCCGCCGTCTCCACCAAAAGCGATAAATTTGGTATCTTTGTCTTCAGGTAACTTTCCAGTAGCTTTCATAGATTTGTAAGCAGCTTCTACACCAGATAAAGTTGCGGCAGCATTTTCAAACGCTGTGTGAATAAAGGAATCAGTCCAAGCGGTGTAAGGATATAGGAAAGTAGAAACTTCCATACAGCCAGTTGCATTGGATACAACAACGTGATCCTCTGGTTTGACTGCTCTAAGAATCATTCTTGCAACAGCAGGCGCTCCACAACCAGCACACATTCTGTGCCCAGAAGTTAATCTGGATTTGGTATCAACCATAATTTGTTTGTGATTATAAGCCATTTTTTAAACACCCCCTAACACCTAAATAGCGGTATGGATTACCGATTTCTCCTGTTTTTACGATTTCCATTAAATCTTGGTAAACACTTTCGATTTCATTTGAAGTCGTATCTCGCCCACCAATTCCATAAACATAATTAATGGTTGGGACTTGCACTTTGTTTACAAACATACCAGATGTTACATCTTCAAATAATGCACCACCTGCTGCATTTAGAGAATCTGCTTTATCCAAAACAGCGATTGCTTTTGCCTTGCTTAAAGCTTTTGCAATTTCTTCAGCAGGGAATGGACGGAAAACTCTCACTTTCAAAACACCTGCTTTGATGCCTTGTTCACGCAACCTATCAGCCGTATATTTCGCTGTTCCAGCTGTGGAGTTCATACAAACCACAACCACTTCAGCGTCTTCCATTTTGTATTCTTCAAAGAAACCATATTTTCTACCAGTCATTTTTTCAAAATCTTTTGCAACATCCAAAATGACTTCTTTGGCATTTCGCATAGCAATGGCTTGCTGAGTTTTGTGTTCAAACAAATAACCTTGCAAATCCAATGGACCAATTGCAATTGGTTCTTTGGCATTTAATAAATAATGTTCAGGTTGGTATTTTCCTACAAATTCTTTGACTTTTTCATCTTCAATTAATTCGATATTTTCAATTGAGTGAGATGTAATAAATCCATCTTGGCAAATCATCAATGGAAGCAATACATCTTTATGTTCTGCAATTCTGTGAGCCATGATTAAATTGTCATAGGCTTCTTGATTATTTTCGGAAAATGTCATAATCCATCCAGCGTCTCTTACTCCCATGGCATCAGAATGGTCATTGTGGATATTTAATGGTCCAGATACGGCTCTGTTTACTAAAGACATAACAATTGGCAAACGCAAACTAGATGCAATATAAATCATTTCCCACATCAAAGATAGACCATTTGCAGAAGTAGCCGTCATAGCTCTTCCACCAGCAGCTTGAGCACCGATGCAGGCACTCATAGCACTATGTTCACTTTCAACAGCCACAAATTCGGTATCAACGGTTCCGTTACTCACGAAGGTTGAGAAATATTGTGGGATTTCTGTTGAAGGTGTGATAGGAAAGGCAGCAACTACATCTGGATTGATTTGTTTCATCGCGATAGCAGCTGCTTCATTTCCACTTAAACGTTCTCTCATATTTTTTCTCCTTTCAAATTTTTATTCCATTTCAATTGCTCCAAAAGGGCAAACTTTGGCGCAAACACCACAGCCTTTACAAGCATCGTAATCAAAATCTTCTCTTTTGCATTCTTTATTAACTGGAATGGCGTCATCTGGGCAAACAGGGAAGCAAAGTCCGCATTGTTTGCATTTTTCAGAAAGATAAATTGGCTTGGTTGAACGCCAGTCGCCAGTTTTGAATTCTTTGGCATTTCCAGCAGTATAAATATTTCCACCAATAGTTAATTCATCAATTGGCGTGTTGGTATTAATTTCAGACATAAAAATCTCCTTTCTTTATTTACTAAAACCTTCTAAAATCGATTTTGAATTATTCCAATTTTCTTTTACGGCTTCCACAAAATCAGGCCATTGTCGTATGACAAAATAGACAATAAATCCAATAAAAATAATCGCACATAAAATAAGAATGGAATAGATGATTTTATTTAGTTTATTTAAATCTTCGTTATCTGATTTAAAATTAACTTTTGATAATAAATGTTTGAAAAACTCAATCATACTCTTTAAACCTTTTCTACAGATTTCAAAGCCATTTCAAGGGCTTTCATATTGCCTTCAATTACCTCTGGTTTTTTAGCAAATTTATGTTTGAAAGAGCCTACCATATCGTCCAAAAATTCTTGTTCAGACATAATTTCGCTGACCTTTACAACGGCTGCAAGCATGGGTGTATTTGGAAAATATTTGCCTAAAGTTTCCATGGAAACTTTTCGAGCATCAATTTTATAAATATTGCCAGAATAATTGCTAAGAACTTGTTTTAAATAGTTGTTGTCTTTTGTTGTATTAATAATGATGGCTCCAGAATCTTTTAAGCCAGCGGTTACGTCGACAGACTCTAAAAGTGTGTCATCAACCACTACGACATAGTCAGGTTCGTAAATATTGGAATGAATCGTAATCGGATTGCTACTGATTCGGTTGTAGGCTGTAATAGGGGCACCCATTCTTTCAGGACCATATTCTGGAAAACCTTGGATATATTTACCAGTATTAAATGCTGCGTCTGCAAGAAGCAAAGAAGCCGTTTTCGCGCCTTGACCGCCACGTCCATGCCATCTAATTTCAATTAAATCGTGCATGATAAATCCTCCTTTTTTGTTTGAAATGATGAATCATTTCTTTTTTATAAGTATATATTTTTTAAAAAGGAAAGTCAACTAGATTTTAATTTTTGTGGGAAGTTTTTTAAAAAATAGGGAAATATTTCATTTTATGAAAAAATACTTGACAAAGTTATGTAAATATGGTATAATATAATTAAGGAACATATTAACAATTTCAAGCATTCACGATAAGTGGATGAAGGCAAAACAGAAGGGAAAAATTATGACATTAGTCGAGAGTATGCAAGAAGTACGGGATGACTGGATGAAATCTACGGTGGATTATGCGATGAAACAAGTGACGATTTGCTTTTTGGAGACACAAGAGAATAATAGGACAGGCAGGAGTTTTGAAATTGTTCTTCGACAGAGTGCAAATGGGGAAGTATTCTTGGGAAATGAAAAAGTTCATCTATTTCAATTACCTAAAGAACAGGATGTAAAAGAAGAAATATTGCAGAAGTTTAGAGAGCAACTTGAGCAGGAGGGCATAAGCGTCAATATAGACGAAACAATCGAAATAACAGCAGATTCTCCAGCACTTAGCGAGACCACAGTGGAGATAGGCAGCGTAAGCGTTAAGGTGTCCGAATCCAAATAAGAAATGTCATGAAAAAGAAAACCGGAATGAGGAAATTTTATCATTCCGGTTTTTTCTTGATTTTTGCAAAAAATTCCAAAAAATCATTGACTTATTTTCAAAATGATGATAAAATACTATACGCTTAGGTCTGAAAAATTAAGTATCCGTAAGATTTAAGCGTATTTTGTAATCAAAAAGAAAAGAGGTGAAATAAAAAGAATGCCAACAATTAACCAATTAGTAAGAAAAAGTAGAAAGTCATCAACTACAAAATCTACGGCTCCTGCACTACAAAAAGGTTATAACTCTAGAAAAAAAGTTCAAACAGATAACAGAGCACCACAAAAAAGGGGAGTTTGTACTGTTGTAAAAACAGTAACACCAAAGAAACCAAACTCTGCTTTGAGAAAAGTTGCTAGGGTTAAACTTTCTAATGGATATGAAGTAACATCTTATATCCCAGGAGAAGGACACAATTTGCAAGAACACAGTGTTGTATTGATCAGAGGTGGAAGGGTAAAAGATTTACCAGGTGTTAGATACCACATCATCAGAGGAACATTAGATACAGCAGGTGTAAAAGACAGAATGCAAGCCCGTTCAAAATACGGCGCTAAAAAACCTAAAAAAGCATAATGTCGCAAGGAAATAGTGCAAGAATAAAATTGTAGTTGATTTAAATATAGATTTTATAAATTGTACTATTACGGGAAAGTGAAAAAGTCTTTCCAGAGTACCTTTTAGTGTTATAAAGGTTTAAACACTAAATATTTTTAAGGAGGGAAAATATAGTGCCAAGAAAAGGATATATCGCAAAAAGAGAAGTTTTACCAGATCCATTGTATAATAGCAAAGTTGTAACAAAACTAATCAACAATATTATGCTAGATGGTAAAAAAACAGTTGCTCAAGGTATTGTCTATGATGCTTTCAATATCGTAAAAGAGAAAGAAAGCAAAGAGCCATTAGAGGTATTTGAAGCAGCTTTGGAAAACATCATGCCAGTTTTAGAAGTAAAAGCAAGACGTGTAGGTGGAGCAACTTATCAAGTTCCATTAGAAATTCGTCCAGAAAGAAGACAAACTTTAGGTCTAAGATGGTTAGTAACTTATGCTAGAAAAAGACATGAGAAAACAATGTCTGAAAAACTAGCTGGTGAAATTTTAGATGCAATTGCTGGAAATGGTGGAGCATTCAAGAAGAAAGAAGATACACACAAAATGGCAGAGGCTAACAAAGCATTTGCACATTACAAATTCTAAACTATACCAATAAAGGTATGGGCAGGGGTCCACTCCTGCTAGCAACAGAAAATAGATAAGAAAGGAAAAAAACAATGTCTGATAGAGCTTATTCTTTAGAAAAAACAAGAAATATAGGAATTATGGCGCATATCGATGCTGGAAAAACCACGACAACCGAGAGAATTCTATTTTACACAGGTATTAACCACAAAATAGGAGAAACTCACGAAGGTGGAGCAACGATGGACTGGATGGCTCAAGAGCAAGAAAGAGGTATTACCATTACTTCTGCTGCTACAACTTGTTTCTGGAACGATACAAGAATCAATATCATTGATACACCAGGACACGTTGATTTTACCGTTGAAGTACAAAGATCACTTCGTGTACTTGATGGTTCTGTTACAGTATTGTGCGCAAAAGGTGGTGTTGAACCACAATCAGAAACAGTTTGGAGACAGGCTGATAAATACAATGTACCACGTATGGTGTATGTCAACAAAATGGACATCACAGGTGCTGATTTTTACAATTGTGTAGAACAATTGAAAACAAGATTAGGTGCTAATGCTGTTCCAGTACAATTACCAATTGGAAAAGAAGATACATTCCAAGGAATTGTCGACTTAATCAAAATGAGAGCATTCATTCATAAAGATGATTTGGGAAAAGAAATCGAAGAGACGGACGTTCCTGATGATATGAAAGAATTAGCTGAAAAATATAGAGGTCAAATGATCGAAGTTGCTTGTGAGCAAGATGATGAATTGATGATGAAATATTTAGAAGGAGAAGAACCAACAGAGGCAGAAATCAAAGCGGCTTTAAGAAAAGGAACCATCAATAATGCAATTATTACCGTTTCTTGTGGTTCATCTTACAAGAACAAAGGTGTTCAAGAATTATTGAACAATATTGTTGAATATATGCCATCACCACTTGACATTGCTCACATTAAAGGAACTACTTTAGAAGGAGAAGAAGTTGAGAGAAAAACATCCGATACAGAACCTTTCGCTGCTCTTGCCTTCAAAATTGCTACAGATCCATTTGTTGGAAAATTGTGTTTCTTCAGAGTTTACTCAGGAACATTAGAATCAGGTTCAACTGTGTTAAATACAAGAACTGGTAAAAAAGAAAGAATTGGTAGAATTCTTCAAATGCATGCAAATGATAGAAAAGATATTGCCGAAGTTTTTGCAGGTGATATTGCTGCTGCTGTTGGTATTAAAGAAGTTACAACAGGAGATACTTTGTGTGATATGAACAATCCTGTTATTCTAGAATCCATGGAATTCCCAGAACCAGTTATTGATATCGCAATTGAGCCAAAAGACAAAGCTGCTCAAGAGAAAATGGGTATTGCTTTGGCAAAATTGGCAGAAGAAGATCCAACATTCAAAACTTACACCAACCAAGAAACAGGTCAAACAGTTATTGCTGGTATGGGTGAGTTACACTTGGATATTATTGTTGATAGATTGAAAAGAGAATTCAAAGTAGAATGTAATGTTGGTAAGCCACAAGTAGCTTACAAAGAAACAATTAGAAAACCAGTTCGTGTGGAAGGAAAATTCATTCGTCAATCTGGTGGACGTGGACAATATGGTCATGTTTGGATTGAAATGGAGCCATTAGAGCCAGGTTCAGGTATTCAATTTGAGAGCAAAATCGTAGGTGGTGTTGTTCCAAAAGAATATGTTAAACCAGTTGAAGAAGGAATCCGTGAAGCAGCTGAAAGTGGTACACTTGCTGGATATCCAGTTATCGACTTCAAAGCAGTTTTAGTGGACGGTTCTTACCACGATGTCGATTCATCAGAAATGGCGTTCAAAATTGCTGGTTCTATGGCGTTCAAAGAAGGATGTCGTCAAGCTAAATCTGTTATTTTGGAGCCAATTATGAGAGTTGAAATTACTGTTCCAGAAGAATACATGGGAGATGTTATTGGGGACGTTAACTCAAGACGTGGAAAAATGGAAGGTATGGAAGCAAGAAATGGTTCTCAAATCATTCGTGCGTTTATTCCATTATCAGAAATGTTTGGTTATGCAACAGACTTACGTTCCAAAACACAAGGACGTGGAAATTATGCAATGGAACCATCTCATTATGAAGAAGTTCCAAAATCAGTATTTGATAATATAGTTGCATCACGCGTTAAAAAGGAAGGATAAATTTAAAATTTTATAAAAAATTTCGAATTTACACTTGCATTTTATGGAAATATAGTATAGAATGCAAATAATAGATAAGTTAATTTTAAAAAATTAAAATAAAATTTAAAAGAAGCAAAAAATGCTTCGAGAAAGGAAGGAATCAAAAATGGCAAAAGCTAAATTTGAAAGAACAAAACCACACGTTAACATTGGTACAATCGGCCACGTTGACCATGGTAAAACAACGACAACAGCAGCGATTACAAAATATTTAAACTTATTAGGAAAAGCTGAATATTCAGCATACGACAAAATTGACGGAGCTCCAGAAGAACAAGCAAGAGGTATTACAATCAACACAGCTCACGTAGAATACGAAACAGAAAACAGACACTATGCACACGTTGACTGCCCAGGACACGCTGATTATGTTAAAAACATGATTACAGGTGCTGCTCAAATGGACGGTGCTATCTTAGTTGTATCTGCAGCAGATGGTGCAATGCCTCAAACAAGAGAGCACATCTTACTTGCAAGACAAGTAGGCGTTAAATATATCGTTGTTTACTTAAATAAATGCGATATGGTTGACGATCCAGAATTAGTTGAATTAGTTGAAATGGAATTAAGAGAATTATTATCAGAATATGATTTCCCAGGAGATGACATTCCATTCATCAAAGGTTCTTCATTAAAAGTATTAGAGAGTTCATCAACTGATCCAAATGCTCCAGAATATGCTCCAATGAAAGAATTAATGGAAGCAGTTGATAGTTATATCCCAACTCCAGAAAGACCAGTTGATCAACCATTCTTAATGCCAGTTGAAGACGTATTCACAATCACAGGTCGTGGAACAGTTGCTACTGGTAGAGTTGAAAGAGGAATTGTTAAAATGCAAGACGAAGTTGAAATCGTTGGTTTATCAAAAGAAAGAACAAAAACAGTTGTTACAGGTGTTGAAATGTTCAGAAAATTGTTAGATCAAGCAGAAGCTGGTGATAACATTGGTGTTCTTTTAAGAGGTATCGACAGAAAAGATATCGAAAGAGGTCAAGTTATTGCAAAACCAGGAACAATCAATCCTCATACAAAATTCAAATCAGAAGTATATATCTTGAAAAAAGAAGAAGGTGGAAGACATACTCCATTCTTTAATGGATATAGACCACAATTCTATTTTAGAACAACAGACGTTACAGGTGTTATTGAATTACCTGCAGGAACAGAAATGGTTATGCCAGGTGAAAACATTGCTATGACAATCGAACTTATCACACCAATCGCAATCGAAAAAGGATTAAGATTCGCTATTCGTGAAGGTGGTAGAACGGTAGGTTCTGGTGTTGTTTCGGATATTGTTGAATAAAATATATTTTCAATATAACAAAAAACGGCTCATGTGAGTCGTTTTTTTGTTGGTCAGGTTTAGTTACTATAATTAAAAACAAAGGTTAACAAGTTTCAAAAGTCTCCTCTGACCGAAGGAGATACGTGCAATATTTGCACAAAATACATATCATATTATATCATATTTACATAAAAAAGTCAAGAGGCTGGGGACGTTATTTTTTAGGAAAGAATGAAAAATAAAAAGCACCCGAAGGTGCTAATGGTCAGAAATTATTGTTTTTTGATGTTTCAATGTAACTGTTAACTGATTTGCAGTCATCGCTCACTGTAATGTCAGTGCCTGTTGAAAGAGAGATAATAGTTCCTGTCTCTGACAGATCATCCCTAAAAGGATTGTGCTTTAAGTATGTTTTCTCAAAGGAAACAATTCCATCAAGAGTGATGGTCATTTTCACTGACTTTGTATAGGTAGTTGTAGAAGGAAACGTCACAACTTTGTTTACTTCGATAAAGCGTATGCAATTTTTCTTTCCAATTTGCCGACGAAGGAAATTATATTCATCAGCAATGGGAAATGACTTTCCTGTGGATAGTGTTATAATAGAAGAGTCATTTGAAGACTTTTCCAATGCAACAATATGCTTCAAGTTAACAGTTACTTTTTGGGTTTTTAACTCCGATTTAGAAGATTCAGGAGTTGTAATTTTGTTTACTACAATAGTATCCATAAATTCATCCTTTCTTAAATAAAAGTGTAGGGTTAATTAGTTTCAAAAGTCTCCCCTGACCAAAGGAGATATTGTACGAAATCCGTGCGAATACATATATTATACCATATTTACATAAAATTGTCAAGAGACTAGAGACGTTATTTTTTAGGAAAGAATGAAAAAAAAAGGCACCAAAAGGTGCCGTGGTCAGATTTAGCAGTGCTCACGAATCCAATCGTAATCTTCTGCTACATAAATTTTTTCGCCGTTATGCAGTGTAATTTCTGTTAAGTAATCTCCAATCGTGCAGTTGGGATAGAGATTAACTATATGATTTTTTACGGTTGTGTTATTCAAAGCCATATTGGAAGCTCTTATTAGTGCGATGTAGTCTAAATTAAGCAAAATAGGCTGATATGGAGTCTTAGAATCTAGTGGTGCAAATGCAACATGAAATTCTTTTAACATAAACTGGTCACGAATCCAATCATAATCCTCTGCCACATCAATGATTTCGCCGTTGAACATTGTAAGTGTTGTTAAGTGATCTCCAATCATAAAGTCGGGTTTGAAATCACATTTGCAATAACTAACATTTGAAGATGTTGCTTGTACAATGTAGTCTAAATTAAGCAAAATAGGCTGATATGGATTTTTAGATTCTAGTGGTGTAAGAACGTGAAATTCTTTTAACATAAAAACGATTCCTTTCTTTATTAAAACAAAGGTTTACAAGTTCCAAAATATCTCCTCCTGACCAAAGGAGATTTGTGCAATTTTCACACAAAAAATATATACTATTATATCATATTTACATAAAAAAGTCAAGAAGCTGGGAGCGTTATTTGTGCTATCTCCAAAAAGTTGCGCAAATTCAAAATAAACTTTATGGATTTTCAAAAATTCAGTTGAAAAAAATAATGTTTTATGATACAATCAATTCAATTAAACAAAGGGAGGAAACAATGAGTAATATTTTATTAAAAAATGGAACAGTAATTGACTATGCAAGCAAAACGCAAGAAAAATTGGATGTTTTGATTGAGAACGAAAAAATAACGAAAATAGCAAAAGAAATCAATACGCAAGTAGATAAAATTGTGGATTGTACGAACTTGTATATTATGCCAGGAATGATTGATATGCACTGCCATTTAAGACAGCCAGGTGGGGAGCACAAAGAAACCATTGAAACAGGTTCTAAAAGTGCGGTAAAAGGAGGATTTACAACAATTTGCCCAATGCCAAACACCAATCCAACGCCAGATTGTCCAGAAGTCCTAGAGAAAATCATTAATGAAGCCAAAAGAGTAAACTTATGCAATGTACTTCCTTACTCAAGTGTAACCAAAGGGGAAAAAGGCGAAGAATTAGTTGACTTTCCAAGTCAATTAGAAGCAGGTGCTATCGCATTTTCAGATGACGGAATTCCGCTTACCAACTCTTTGAATATGCGAAAAGCAATCATCGAAGCAGACAAATTGGGAACTTTTGTATCGTCTCATTGTGAGGACAAATTTGTTGGAGCAGGAGCGATTAACGCAGGAAAAATCGCAGACGAACTTGGTGTGCAAGGTGTTTATCCAGAAGCCGAAGAAATTATGGCAGCACGTGAAATCGTTATTGCAAGCACAAACAATAGCCACGCCCATATTTGCCATATTAGCACAAAAGGAACTGTCGCATTGGTTAAAGACGCTAAAGCAAGAGGCGTAAAAGTGACTTGCGAAACGTGCCCACATTACTATAGTTTCACAGTAGAAGAAGTCAAAACTTCAGGCGTTAATGCGAAAATGAATCCTCCTTTACGAGAAGAAGAAGATCGACAAGCCATTATTGGTGCTTTAAAAGATGGAACAATCGACAATATCATTACAGACCATGCCCCACATGCCAAAGAAGAAAAAGCAAAAGGCTTAGCCACTGCGCCAAATGGAATTATTGGTTTTGAAACTGCCTTGGCAGCTACAATCACAAATCTAGTAGAGCCAGGACACATTTCCTATTTAGATATGGTAAGATTAATGTCCTACAATCCTGCCAAACTATTGAAAATAGACAGAGGAGAGATAAAAGAGGGAGCAATTGCTGACTTGACAATCTTCAATCCAAACGAGAAATATACATACGAAGAAGCAAGCATTGCTTCCAAATCTAAAAATACACCATGGATTGGCAAACTATTACAAGGCAAAGTGCAATATACAATTGTATCAGGCGATGTAAAATATGATGCAAATGATACAGAAATTGTATAAAAAGTATTGACAAAATGAAAAATAAATAATACGCTAAATTTATAAAATAGAAATGAGAATTTTAACATTTGAAAAACAGGTAGCTGTCGACTACCTGTTTTTTCTCTATTTACAAAAAAGACTTTGTCTTTGAGTGTGTATAGGTGAAAATTTTAATATTAAATAGTTTTAACATGATGACAAATTTTCTTGAGACTCACCACCTTTCATAAATGCAAGAAAAGATTGTTTTGGAAAATTCTTATTTGACAAAATAAGAACGAAGAAATAATTTTTGTTAGTATATAATGGTTCTAGGAAAATTACAAGATATTTCTGAAAAATAATTGAAATTTTAATTGGAATATGATATAAAAATAATAATTATTATTTGAATAAGAAAGGAAAACGAAAATGAACGCAATCGATCAATTAATTAGTAAAATAAAAGAAAAAAACAATCCAACTGTAATTGGTTTAGATCCGAAATATGACCAATTACCAAACTGCATCAAAGAAAAATACGAAAAAACGCCAGAAGGTGTGGCAAAAGCAATCTTGGAATTTAACCAAACTTTGGTTGATAATATTTGCGATATCATTCCAGCAGCCAAAGTGCAAATTGCTTTTTATGAAATGCTAGGTTTGCCTGGAATGCAAGCATTTTACGAAACTTGTAAATATGCCAAACAAAAAGGCATGATTGTCATGGCAGATGCCAAAAGAGGCGATATTGGTTCAACTGCAGAAGGCTATTCCAGTGCATTTATTGGAAAAACCAAAATTGAAGACAGCTTATATGGAAATGACAATATCGATTTTGTAACGGTCAATCCCTATTTAGGAATTGACGGTGTTAAGCCATTTATTGAAGATTGCAAAAAATATCACAAAGGAATTTTCATTTTAGTGAAGACTTCCAATCCATCTTCTGGCGAATTGCAAGATTTGAAATTAGAAAATGGAAGAACCATTTATGAAACTGTCGGAAATTTAGTCGAAAATTGGGGAGCAGAATTGGTTGGCGAAAATGGATACAGTAGCGTAGCAGCAGTAGTTGGTGCCACTTATCCAGAACAACTAAATCAATTGCGAACCCAAATGCCACATACCTTTTTCCTAATTCCTGGCTATGGAGCGCAAGGCGGAAAAGCAGAAGATATTGCATTAGGATTTGACCAAAATGGTTTGGGAGGGATTATCAACGCGTCCAGAAGTTTAATGTGTGCCTACAAATCAGACAGGTGGAAAGAACAATTTTCTGACCAAGAATTTGGAAAAGCAACCCGCGCAGAAGCAATTCGTATGAGAGATGAATTAACGGGAGCCATTCAAAAATAAAGATTTAAGCGGAGAAATTATGGGAAAATTAAAGAAAAACTGGCCGGTGGTTTTGCTATTACTTGCCATCGCTGGTTGTATGTTTATTTTAAATATTTCAACTCTCATTAGTCCAGATGATTACAGTTATGCTTATTCCATTGCTGGAGAAGATTTGAAAATAACGTCTTTTTCGGAACTTCTAAAAAGTGCCAAAAGTATTTACATGGGCTGGACAGGTAGAGTGCTTCCACATCTATTAGTTGGTATTTTTATGACTACCAGTTTATTGCCACTCAAAATCATCAATTGCTTACTATTTGTGAGTTTATTAATTTATATAGCAAAATTTATTACACGAAAAAATTCATATTTAGCCATCATTTTTGTATTTGGATTTTTTGTATATGGGAAAATGTTTGGTGAAAAATTTACTTGGATTTGTGGAAGCTTGAATTATTTATGGACCACAGCGTTTTTAATGATTTACTTATACCATATCTATGGTTACTTTGTAGAGGGAAAAACGTTAACGAAGTGGCAAAAAATTATTTTGACTTTAGGTGGATTTATTATTGGATTTTCGCATGAAGTAACTTCTTTTATTGGCGGAGCATTTTTGGGAATATTGTTTTTGACAAATATTAAAAAAGTTTGGAAATCCAGTAAATCGGATAAACTATTTTTCATTACATCAATTTTATTATTTGGAATCGGGAGTATCCTTACGATAACCGCGCACGGAAATGTCGTAAGAAGCACATTAGATGGCGGAAGTGATGGCTCGCCACTAGCGTGTTTGGGGAATTATCGAGACATCAAAGTGCAATTATTAATCACAGCTATTTCAATGATTGCTATCTATTGTTTAAGGCAAAAGGAATTGCTTAAAAAGGAAATATGGTATTTTCTAGTACCATGTGCCATTGCTACGGTTCCTTTTTCGATTATGGGATATTTTCCTCCAAGATGTTTTGTGCCATATGAGGCGCTTATTATGATAGTTGTGGGAACGAATGTGCAAGTAATTTGTGAGCATTTTAAGGAACATAAAAAATGGCTAATTGTGGTCAGTTTAATAGCAACTGTGATTGTATTTGCCAGAATGTTGCCCAATACGTATTCGGCGATTCGTTATATTTTACCTTACAAAATCAAAGTAACGAAACAATTAGAAGAGGCTAAAGCCAAAGGCGAAAAAGATGTTGTAGTAAGCAGATTTCTATTTTTGGATAAAATTCATCGAGAAGATTTTATTAATATTGACAATTTTTTTATTGATTTTTCCACAGGACATGGCGTTAATGTGTATTTGTCGCTCTACTACAAGTTTGACAGAATTCGTGCGATTAGTGATATTGATTATGTTGTTGAAATTGATACGGATATAACACAAAATATTGAATATGGTATTATTAACAAAGATACACTAGAATTAATTAGTGTGGTAACTGCAAGTGACAAAATCTGCTTTGCAATTCCAAAAGCACAATATGGAACGTATGTTGTGGATTGCCGTGATAAAGATTTAAAAAGTCATGTTCAATCTGTCCGAATTCGTGGTGTTGGGGAAGAAATGGAAAATCCAGATTTGGAAAAATTAATCAATCAAGAACAATAGGGGCGTGAACTTGGTCCGCCCTTCTAAGAAAGGAAAGATATGTTATTTAATCATAAAGTTAAAGCTTATGCCTTCGTCGGTCCATCTGGCACAGGCAAAAGTTACAGAGCGCAGATGGTGGCTGGTGAACAAGGAATTAAATACATTATTGATGACGGTTTATTAGTAAATGAAAACGAAGTTTTAGCAGGAATTTCAGCTAAAAAAGCGCCAACCAAAGTAGAGACTGTGCGTAATGCGGTATTTTATAGCGAAGACAAAAGAAAAGAAATGCAAGCCGCTATCAAAAAATATAAACCAGATAAAATATTGATTTTAGGCACTTCAGACGAAATGGTAAGCAAAATAGCAGATAGTCTAGAAATTGGACCAATTTTAGAAACCACCTATATCAAAGATGTTGCCACACCTGAAGAAATGGAAATGGCGAAAAACATACGAGTTACCCAAGGAAAGCACGTTATTCCTGTTCCAACTTTTGCGATAAAAAAGGACTTTTCGGGCTATTTATTAGATCCGCTTCAAATTTTTAAGTCAAAAGGCAAAGGAAATAAACCGTATATTGCAGAAAAATCAATTATTCGACCAACCTTCAGCTATATGGGAAATTTTAAAATATCGGATACGGTTTTTAAGCAAATTGTCGATGTTGTAGCAGAGAAAACGGAAAGTGTTTATCGAGTTCATAGAACCATTATCAAAAAACATGAAGGTGCAGATGATGGGATTTATATTTATATTGAAGTGATTTTGGAATTTGGTTACAATGTTTCAGATGCGATTCAAAAATTAAAATCTGCGCTTGTAAAGGATATAGAATATTTAACATCAATGAATGTATTAAGTACAGAAATTGTGGCAAAAGGCGTCCATGTGAACAAAGAATGAAGCTATACACACTAATGTGAAATTGATGTGAAGCAAATATGAAAATTATGTGAAATTTTACAAAAAAGGAGAAAAATATGGCATTTATTGTAGCAATTGATGGACCAGCAGGGACTGGTAAAGGAACCGTTACGAAAATCATTGCGAAAGATTTAGGATTAGTAGATATTGATACAGGAGCAATGTACCGATGTGTTGCTTTGTATTCTTTGCGAAATCAGATAAATTTAGGGAATTCGGAAGAAATTGAAAAAATGTTTGAAAACATAAAAATTGATTTGCAAAAGGAAAATGACATTCTCAAAGTATATTTGAACGATGAAGATGTATCTTCTATTATTCGAACTCCTGAAATTGACAAACAAACGACAATTGTTGGTCCGATTCAGTTAATAAGAAGAAAAATGGTGGATTTGATGAGAGAAGCGGCAAAAGGAAAAAATGTCATTATGGAAGGAAGAGATATCGGAACAGCCGTATTTCCGAATGCTGATGTGAAAATCTATTTGGATGCAGAAGCAGAAGAAAGGGCAAGAAGGCGATATAAAGAAAATTGTCAAAAACACATTGATTGCACTTATGAGAAAGTTCTAGAAGATATGATAAATCGAGATAAAACAGACCTTACCAAAGGTGGATTAAGAAGAGCAGAAGATGCTGTTTTAGTTGATTCGACGAATTTGACAATTGAAGAAGTTGTGGAGGAGATTGAGAAAATTATAAAAGAAAAAATGTAGAATTTTGACGAAAAATGTTGAATTATTGGAAAAATGTGATATACTATTCTTATGGAAAGTTAGCAAAAAAAAGTTTTTTGAGGAGGTAAGGCATGAAAAAGCAACAATCCAGTATTAAATTTGACACCAAGGAACATTGGGAAGTGTCCAGAATACGGCAGTTTACTCAACTGATTTGCGAACTGCCAGCAGGTAGTTTTTCGATATTCATTAATGCGAAAGATTCAATACATAGCATTATGGATGTCAAACAAGTCTTAGAAGATAATTCTTTGATTGCAATAGGGGAAATTGGACAAAATTTAGAAATTACAGAAGATGAACTAAAGCATATAGAAGGTCATCTTCCCAAAAGTTGTTGTGCCTTTTCATTCAAGAAGTATGATAATCTAATACTTCTTGAAGTAAAGATTGAAAAATGAGCTCAAAATCCTCCACGACACAAGTATTTTGTGTCAGGGGGGATTTTTTTATTTTGTATTGAAATTTTCGAGAATTTGTTATAAAATATAGAAAATAAATTTTAAGAGGAAAAAATATGAAAAAAATCATCCAAAAAATTTGTAGAGTCGTGGTTGCATTTTGCATTTTTGTGTATTGTAAGGTTGTATATCGCGTAAAAATCATAGGAAAAGAGAACGTACCAAAAGAAGGTGCATTATTGTTTTGCGGAAATCACAGAACTTATTTGGATCCACCACTTATTACCGTTACAGCAGGCAGAAAAATGAGTTTTATGGCGAAAGAAGAACTAAAAGAAAGTCCCTTAATGCGATTTTTATGCTTTACTTTTGATGGCATCTGGGTAAAAAGAGACAGCAAAGATATTGGTCCTTTAAAAACCGCGATGAAACTATTGAAAAATGGAGGTTGTATCGGAATTTTTCCAGAGGGAACACGCAATGGAATGGAAAAAAACGAAGGAAAACTAAAAAATGGTGCAGCCTATATGGCACTAAAGACAGGTGCCCAAATTGTACCAATTGGAATTCAAGGACCAGCCAAACCTTTTTCTAAAAATGCTATTATTTATGGAAAACCATTAGATTTTTCAAAATATACGTCTGAGAAATTAGACAAAGAAACAGAAGACAAAGTAAGCGAAGAATTAAAAGAACAAATAATTGCATTGACAAATAAGCAAATATAAGATATAATATTACAGTTAAATTTATAGAGGCATGGGGCTAGCCCCCTGTGTTCTTGTGCCTGAATTCACAAGAAAGGAAACGAAAATGAGAGTAAATGAAAAAATTAGAAATGTAGCAATTATTGCCCACGTTGACCATGGAAAAACAACGTTAGTAGATGCAATGCTAAGACAAAGTGGAATTTTTAGAAGCAATGAACAAGTAGCAGAAAGAGTGATGGATTCCAATGATTTGGAAAAAGAAAGAGGAATCACGATTCTTTCGAAAAATACAGCTGTTGAATACAAAGATACCAAAATTAATATTGTAGACACACCAGGACATGCTGATTTTGGTGGAGAAGTAGAACGAGTTCTAAAAATGGTAGATGGCGTTGTTTTATTAGTAGATGCCTTTGAAGGGGCAATGCCACAAACCAGAGAAGTTTTGAAAAAGTCTTTGGCATTAAAATTAAAACCAATTGTTGTTATCAATAAAATTGATCGACCAGGTTCTCAGCCATTGAAAGTAGTAGATGATGTATTAGAATTGTTCATCGACCTTGGCGCAGATGATGACCAATTGGAATTTCCAGTAGTATATGCGTCTGCTAAAAATGGAGTGGCAACTTTGGATTTGAATAAACCTGGCCAAGATTTAAGTTGTCTATTTGAAACGATTATTAGCACAATTGAGCCACCAAAGTGCGATTTAGACGGAACGATGCAAATGTTGGTTTCCAATATTGATTATGATGATTATGTTGGAAGAATTGCAATTGGAAGGGTTGAAAGAGGAATCATCGAAGTGGGACAAGCAGTTGCCATTTGCAAAGAGGATAAGACGTTAAATAGTCGTGTAACCAAATTGAATACTTACGAAGGCTTGAAAAGAGTTGAAGTGGAAAAAGCAGAAGCTGGAGATATTATTGCGTTGTCTGGCGTGAATGATATCAACATTGGAGATACAATTTGTGATTATAATAATCCTGAAAAAATTCCGTTTGTTAATATTGATGAACCAACGGTTTCCATGACGTTTAGTGTTAATAATGGACCTTTTGCTGGTCGTGAAGGTGAGTTTATCACATCAAGGCATTTGCGTGACAGATTGTTTAAGGAACTTGACAGAAATGTTAGTCTTCGTGTGAAAGAAACAGATTCTGCGGATTCTTTTGAAGTATCAGGAAGAGGAGAATTGCATCTATCGGTTTTGATTGAAAATATGAGAAGAGAAGGCTATGAGTTGATTGTTTCAAGACCAAAAGTTATTTTCAAAGAAATTGATGGTGTTAAATGCGAGCCAATTGAATTGTTGGTTGTCAATGTTCCAGATGATTGTGTGGGAAATGTGATTGAGAAATTGGGACGAAGAAAAGCGGAAATGACGAATATGGAGCCAGCAGAAGCAGGGCACACCAAAATCGAATTTCGTATTCCAGCACGTGGAATTATTGGTTACAGAACAGAGTTTTTAACAGATACGAAAGGCGAAGGCACGATGAATCATATTTTCGACTCTTACGAGCCATTTAAGGGAGATATTCAGGCGCGTACAAGAGGAACGATTGTGGCATTTGAAAATGGAAAATCAATCACATATGGTTTATACAATGCGCAAGATAAAGGCGAATTGTTTATTGGACCGGGTGTGGAAGTGTATGAAGGAATGATTGTTGGGCTAAATTCAAGAGGCGAAGATTTGGCGATTAATGTTTGCAAAGAAAAGCATTTGACGAACACAAGAGCGTCTGGTTCAGATGACGCATTGCGTTTAGTTCCACCGCTTCAAATGAGTTTGGAGCAAGCAATTGAATTTATTCAAGATGACGAGTTGGTTGAAATAACGCCGAAGTCAATTCGTTTGAGAAAGAAGATTTTGAATAATAAGGATCGAGAAAGAGAAGCAAGAAGAAGTTAGAATGAGAAAGAGTCAGTTTCAGTTGGAACTGGCTCTTTTAATGATTAATTCTATATCTGGAATATACTAGATAATTTTGTTTTGTTCTGTGTTTAATTCAAACATAGATAAAACCTCCTTTTTATTTTGGCAAACTCCAAATGAAGATAGGGGTAATACTAAATAGTTTCTAATTAGATTATATTAGAATTTACCTAAAATGTAAAGCATTCAGCAGAAATTTACATTTATGCACAAAATATCTTGAAATCTGTATTTTTTTCTGATAAAATAACATAAATAAATGAAGAAAGGAGAAAATATGCGATACTATAAAATTAGGTTTGATATCTGGATATGTTTTGTGCTAAGTTTTTTGCTAACATTAGGTTTGGGAAAAGGATTAGAGAGACTTTTGCCATTACGATATGATGCTTATGTTAAAAAAAATACAGTAGCTGATGGAGAAATTGGTGGAAAGGCAAACCAATCTACTTTTCAAGCTCAAAATGTAGAAGATATGTTGTCTCATGATACATTTACTGTTGTTTTAACAGAAGGGGAGTATCGTGATGGCAGTTCAGGGTTTTACCGAACTGGTTACTTATATGCCATTACATTACCGTCAGGCGAAAGAGTAGCAGCGTGCATTAATGGTTTAGCTGTTCAATATGAAAATCATGATACCAATTCAGGAGATTCAATTTTACCAGTTGGAAAAATTGTTTATGAAGATTTAGCAAGCAATGAAAGGTTTATGGATGAAATTGAAGAAAAAGAAAAATTAAGCTATGCAAATTTTTACATAGATATGTCAAGTAAAAAGATGATAATGAGTGAAGATAATTATGTTGAAACCACAACGGCAATATTTCGAATTATTGCTTTAATAATACTTTTCCCATTAATTCATTCAATCGGTGCAAAAATAGGAATATTTCCGCGTTTTTTTGCATCAAAAGAGAAAAGAAAGCCTGAATGGAAATGAAAAATTATAAAATAAAAGGAGTTTTAAAATGGAAGAGAAAAAATTAAAAAAAATTAATGTAGTTTATTTATTATTATACATATTTGCACCAATGGTTATTTGTGCTATATGTTTTTGGATTAAAGGAATGTTTTTCCCAAAGGGAAATATGGCAGTAATTTTAACCATGGTACCATGCATACTTTCCATTGTATGGTGGATTTTTGCTGGTAAGATAGTTTACACAAAAACAAAAAATAAATTAGAGAAAAAGTTAGATGAAATGGGATTTGAACGTAATCATACTTTTAACGGCTCAAGCTGTACAGTAGTTGTTGATGCTGTTCATGGAAATATTGGAATGGCTTTTTTTTGGAATCCTTCTGAAGTGTTTGTATTGCCTGCTAGCCGTATCACCAAAACTTGGGTTGATGATGGAAAAACAGGTGCAGGAATTTTTGCGGGAAGTGCAAGAGTCAGTTTCTTGTTTACGATTGATGACATAAAAGTTAGAGTCAATACATTTACCTCAAACCAACGTTGGCGTATGGATAGCGATTATATTCTAACAGGAATTTCAAAAGCGGATATGATGGTGGATGTACTAGAAGAAGCGCGAAGCATAAAGGAGAAATAAAATGGGATTTTTAAAGAAAATTCGTGGATTTTTTCATGATGATTGGTGTAGCAAATGCCAAAGTAAAATGGAAGAAAAAAATCGTAGATTATATATGCTACCAATGATGGTGGGGCATTACACGTCTCATGATGATGCTGAATATTATAAAAAGAATTTAATTCAAGTAAATAGCAAAGCAGATATTCCAATTGGAAATTATGCTTGTGGATTGATTGCGTATGAATGCCAGGAATGTGGCCATAAGGCAGTAAAATTATCGATTTTTTTGCCAGTGAGAGATGAAGAAAAGTTGGAAGATGCGAAATATTTTGAAAATGGGGAAATGGATAATTTTATAGAAAGATAAATTGCGTGAAAAGAAAGTAGTTATTTTAATAATTACTTTCTTTTTTGATACAATACTAAAAAGTTTCACGTAAACTTCTAGACTTTTTACGGGTTATGTGATACAATAAAAAAAATTAATTTAGGAGCTATGTATGAAAGAATTTTTAACTTCTGAAAAAAATAAAAATAGAATTTTTAATATTGTAGTGATTGTATGCATCACATTATTTGCCATTGCAATTTCTCCAAAATCGTTACAAAACGACACATTTTACACTGTAAAAATTGGCGAATACATCATGCAAAATGGCATATCCGATCTAACACAAGATACTTTTTCTTGGCATGAATTACCATACACTTATCCACATTGGCTATATGATTTGGGAATGTATTTGATTTATTATGTTGGTGGACAAGCACGGAATCTACATTTCAACGATTGTTTTTACAGCTATTTTGGGTGGAACGATTTATTTGTCAAGTAGCAAATTTTCGAAAAACAAAGTCGTTTCGTTTGTCATTACCATGCTTACGATGTATATGCTAAAGCCATATTTAGCAGCAAGAGCACAACTTGTGACATTTATTTTATTTTCACTGACAGTCTATTTTATAGAAATGTTTCTGACGATGCACAAAAAGCGTTATGCCATTCCACTTTTTATCATACCAATTTTGATTGCCAATTTGCATTGCGCTGTTTTTCCATTTTATTTTGTGTTATTTTTACCATACATTGCGGAATATTTGTGGATAACGTTAATTGATTGGAATTTGGATTATAAAATTATTGAACTTATTTTAAAGGCTGTTAAAACATTTCCAGTGAAGCAGAAAATTAAGGAAAATTGTGAGAGAAAACTACAAAATATTCCAAGAGTCATTGAGGAAAAGAAAGAAAAAAGACAATGTAAAAGAGAAAATCCATATAAAATTGTGGTGGAAAAAAATGCATTTGTCAAGTGGCTTATCTTAATTGTAATCATCACGGCTTTTACTGGATTCATCAATCCAACAGGCAATGGCGCTTACACTTATACCTATAAAATTTATCAAGGAAATACAACTGATTCGATTAACGAACATTTGCCAGTTACCTTAATTGACAGCAAAGAATTTTTATGTGCAATATGCCTATTTTTAGCCATTCTTGTATTTACCGATACTAAAATAAAATTACCAGATTTGTTTATGCTAGGGGGGCTAGTAACGCTTTCGCTCATTTCCAGAAGACAAATTTCTATGTTTGCCATCTTCTGTGCACCAATTTTGGTTAGATTAATTTCTGCCATGTTTGAAAAATATGACAAAGAAACGTGCCAAAAGATATTCAATTTTGCAAGTTCAGTCCTAGGTGCAATCATAATTGTATTGATATTTTCGATTAATATGGTCAATAAATTAAATGATTTAAAAAGAAGAAATGAGCAATATGTTAGCGAATCAACATATCCCGTTAAAGCGTCTGAATGGATTTTGGAGAATCTAAATGTTGCCAATATGAAAATTTACAATGAATATAATTATGGAAGTTACTTGCTATTCAAGGGAATCCCAGTTTTTATTGATTCAAGATGTGATTTATATGCTCCAGAATTTAATGAAGATAAAGAAAACGGTATTTCTGGTAGAAATATTTTCTCAGATGCTTTAGATATTGCAGCTATATCTGTTGACTATCAGCAAAAATTTAGAGAATATGGCGTGACTCATGTCATTTCGTATTCGAATTCAAAATTGGTTATGCTTATGAGACAAAATGACGAATATAAATGCATCTATGAAGATGATTATTTTTCTCTATTTGAAAGGTTATAAAAGATGAAAAAAAATAAGATAATTCGACTAATTATTGTGATTACGATTGGTTTAATATTGCTTGACCAAATAAGTAAAATGCTCATCATAAAGTACTACCAAACGCCAATAGAAAAAGGAGTAATCGGAATTACACTTATCCAAAATACAGCAATGGCGTTTGGATTCTCAAGTGGAAACACGAAAAATATTGTATTGACAAGTATTGTATTACTAATTGTCATCAATTTTGTTTGCAATCAGAAAGACAGAATTGACACAAAAACAGCAGTTGCTCTTAGCCTTGTTTTGGCCGGTGGAGTGAGTAACTTGATGGACAGAGTGCTAAAAGGTGGAATTGTAGATTTTATAAAAATCAAAAATTTTGCCATATTTAATATCGCGGATTGCTACATTGTCCTTGGTTGGATTTTGCTGATTGTCTTTTTAATAAAATTTAATAGAGAAATTGTAGGTGGAAAAAATTGCGAGAAACAGTAAAAATATTAGGAGTAGAAATTGATAATATAACACTTGAACAAGCAGGAGAAATCACGAAAAATTTAATTGAAAAAAGTCATAAGTCCTGCCAAATAATTGTTGCGCCAAATGTAGAATTTGTTATGAGAGCGCAAAAGGATCGAGAATTTTTTGACATTTTAAATTCGGCTAAGTTAGCAACTCCAGATAGTGTCGGAATAGAAATAGGAGCCAAACTTCAAAAAAAGCCTTTGAAACAAAGAATTCCGGGACAAGCCTATTTTCGAAAAGTATTGGAAGTTGGCGAAAAAGAAGGTTGGACGTTTTATTTTTTAGGTGGTAAAGGAGACACAGTTCAAAGAACCATTCAAAATGTAAAAAAATTGTATCCTAAGGTGCAAATTATTGGTTCACATGAAGGATTTTTTGAAAAAGATTCGGAAGAGGAAGTCATAAACGAAATTAATAGATTAGAGCCCAATGTATTATTTGTTGCAATTGGAGCACCTGCGCAGGAAAAATGGATTGCTATGCATAAACGTGAATTGAAAGTCGATGTTGCAGCAGGGCAAGGTGGCACATTTGACTACGAAGCAGGCAATATAAGAAGAGCGCCAAAATGGATTCAAAAATGTGGTATCGAATGGCTTTGGAGATTGATTTTACAACCAAGCAGAATCGGCAGAATGATGGTTTTACCAATTTATTTAATAAAAGTTATTTTCACAAAAGATAGCACAAAAGGAAAATGGAATGACTAAAATGCGTATACGTATAGAGGGGCAAGAACTCCCTTTGGACACTATTATAAAAAAGGAAACAAAAATGGAAAGTAAAAAATATAAAATAAATAACGAATTAAGAGGAATTAGGTTAGATAAAGCAGTTGCGATACAGGAAACGGATTTGTCAAGAGTTGCCATTCAAAGATTGTTGGATGAAGAAAAGATTTTAGTCAATGGGAAAAAGGCAAAATCGGCTTATAAAACTCAAATCGGCGATGAAATCACGATTTTGAAGGAAGAACCAAAGGAAGTAAAATTGGAGGCGCAAGAAATTCCCTTAGATATTATTTATGAAGATGATGATATTTTGGTTGTTAACAAGCAAAAAGGTTTGGTGGTACATCCAGGAAATGGTAATCCAAATGGAACGCTTGTTAATGCTGTATTGGCTCATTGCAAAGATAGCCTTTCTGGAATCGGTGGCGAAATCAGACCTGGCATTGTTCATCGAATTGATAAAGATACTTCTGGTTTATTGATTGTTGCTAAAAACGACAAGGCTCATATCAATATGAGTGAACAAATTAAAAATCACGAAGTGAAAAAAACGTATATTGCACTTGTTAGAGGGCATATGAAGGAAAACAAGGCGACCATTGATATGCCAATTACCAGAAGCGATAAAGAAAGAACTAAGATGGCGGTATCCAAACGTGGAAAAAGAGCTGTGACACATATTACGGTTATGGAAAAGTTCGAGAAATTTACTTTGTTAGAAGTTATTATAGAAACAGGTAGAACACACCAAATTAGGGTGCATTTAGCGGAAATTGGTTATCCGATTGTGGGTGATTTTGTGTATTCGAATGGAAAGAATCCATTTGGTGTGGAGGGGCAGATGTTACATAGTAGTAAGCTAGAATTTAAACATCCAACTACGGGAAAAGATATGAAATTAGAAGCTCCAGTACCAGAGTATTTTGAAGGAGTTTTGGCAAAACTAAAAAGTTTATAAAAAAGAAATTAGTAACTATTGCTATCTTTTTTTCATTCTAATATATTACAAATACATTACATTTGTTCAAATGCATTGACAGAAAAAGATAAATCAAGTATAATCAAAATAAGAACTTAGAAGAAGAGAAAAAGGAGAGGCAAATGAGAAAAGCAAACGAAATCGGAAAAACAGTAAAAAACGCTAAAAGCCTTGG